>NZ_JACJPX010000012.1 GCF_014696315.1 Calothrix membranacea FACHB-236 | reverse complement strand
CAAGCCCTTATTTTTTCGTATAGACTAGCTGATTGGCAATGCTTGCATTTGCAGCCTAAAAGCTAGTCACAGCAAGGCTTTGATAGTTATCGGAGATGTCTACTCTGTAATCAGGGCATCAACATCGCTGAGGGATTGGGCGATCGCTTTTTGTTCGGGAAGAGGGGGATAAGGAACACGGAACTTATCTACGTCAGAGAGATTCAAAGAAGGTTGAACACCAGATTTTGTGTAATTAAATATCTCTTTGTGACCAATACTAGAGCGTAAAATATTCAGGTAAAAATCGGGGTCAGCAATTTTTTTATTAAATGCAAGTCGAGCGGTTTGCTGAGTTATGTTTGAGCCATTAAAGGCAGATGGTACTTTAGCAAGATTGCCAACACTACCTACTATCGTCAATAAGATGTCGTCAGCAACTACCTTAGACCTCTTATAGGATTTGTCAATTTCAGTCGAGACCTGATAGAGTTCATTTATATCAACCCATCCCCGCGAATAATCCTGTGCCCTAATCATAGGAACACCGTCAGGTATGTTGCGACCTGGCACAACAATGCCATAAGTAATTTTGCGATCTGGATCAATTAACTCTTGCAATTGGGTGACTTTCCAATCATCAGGAATTAACCCAACTTCTGTCTGTTTATATCCCTGTGGTGTCTCCATCACCATATCAACCCCATCCTCTGTAAATGCCCCTCAACCTTAGCCGTCAACTCCTCAACCCTACTCGTCAACTCCGGCAAAGGCGTATCATACCGTTCCGCCAACTCCTGAATCCTCTGCGTCAACCGTTGCGAAATCCTATCCATCTCTGAAGCGATCGCCTGTCTTAATGTCTGCATCCACTTATCATCAACTACCAGGGTTTTAATTTCATCCTCTGTTAATTCCTGATATTTTTTTAACACCTGATTATGTAAAGATTGGGTAGCCTCTTTAATTTCTTTATTAAGTTCCGCTTCTGACTCAATCAATTTCAAATAAGACTTTAGAACTTTCAACTCATCCGCATCCGCAAAAAGAGGATTTTTCTGAATTTCCTTAATGCGAAGATTGATGTTCGCTTTAGTGATTTTCCCACTGTCATTAGTGACTTCTTCCAGCAAACCCTCCTCACCGCCATGTTCTTCTTGGAGTTCTTCCTGCTGGCGAACAATTTCATCTTTTTTCGTTTCCAAAGTTTCAATTGCTGCCTGTTCAGCTTGAAAATAGCGGTTAATCATCAACTCCTTGGGAATCAGTTCGCAGACATAATCTGTTACTACACCCTTCTTATTTGTCACCGCTTTCAGTTCTGCCTTCCAGCCATCCTCAACCAAAATATAAACATCATCTTTCATACTTTCCACCCAATAGGTCATTAGGTGCTGGTAAACATCGTATTTATCAATCAGACTTTTACCCGTAAACCCTTGCAACAAGTCTTCCGAAAGCGAGTGAATAATCGCCTTGGGCTTATCTCCTGGTTTGATGGCTTTCAGCAAAGGCGTGTGTTTTTCTTGCCACGTCTCAAAAACCGCTTGAATGTCTTTCCCATAGCTGATAAATTCAGGATGGGCAAAAATACAAGCTTTGACTTCTGATCCTGGAATTTTCAGCATCAGGTATCCTGGGCGATCGGCAGCCTCAAATAATTCCTGTTGCAGCGTCGGGTAAACCTGCCAATAATCGCTCAAAGCTTCAATATCTCGCTTGGGTATCCCTCCCAACAAATGCGCCTCAATATCCTGAATATCTTCCTCTTCCTGAGAGTCGATATAACGCGGAATATTCAGGTTGTACTCATTCCCCGCAATTTCCTCAACTGGAACCATCCGCGAATACTTCGCCACTTCAAGCTGTTTGTTGAAGACATCAACAATCTTATGAATGTCCTGCTCCCGCAGACGGTTTTTATTGCCGTCTTTAACAAACCCCTTGCTGGCATCAATCATAAAAATGCCTTGGCGATTCTCGGCATCTTCCTTGTCTAACACAATAATGCAGGCTGGTATCCCCGTACCATAAAACAGGTTTGGCGGTAGCCCAATAATCCCCTTGATAATGCCCTTGCAAATCAGATTTTTCCGAATTTCCGCCTCCGCATTCCCCCGAAACAGCACCCCATGCGGCAGAATAATCGCCCCTTTGCCATTACTTTTTAGAGAGCGAACCATGTGCAGCAAAAAGGCATAGTCCCCATTTTTAGCCGGAGGTATACCATAGCCATCAAACCGTTGAAACTCATCCTTGGCTGGATTAAGTCCATTACTCCAAGCTTTTGAGGAAAAGGGAGGATTAGCCACAGCAAAATCAAAAGTTTTCAGGCTACCATCGGCATCTTTGAAATAAGGACTTGATAAAGTATTATCCTGCCAAATCTCAGCAGTGGGGTGTCCGTGCAGGATCATGTTCATCCGAGCCAAAGCGCGGGTAGCGTTATCCATCTCCTGACCGTAGATGGTTAAACCCTGTTCAGCTTCATCCGCCGACTTTAACAACAGAGAACCACTACCACAAGTCGGATCGTAAATCGTCTGACTCTGGCTTTGGGCTGAATTAACCCCAATAACTTGAGAAATGACACGGGACACTTCCGCCGGAGTATAAAATTGACCCTTGCTTTTACCCGATTGCGTGGCAAAGTTCCGCATCAGGTACTCATAGGCATCGCCTAAAATATCATCACCATCAGCACGATTCTTACTAAAATTCAAAGCAGGGGTTTCAAAAATCGCCACCAAGTTGGAAAGCCTATCCTGCATTTCCTTACCTCTGCCCAATTTGTCAGCATCATTGAAATCAGCTACATCAATAACACCCTTTAAATCATTGGCTTCGGCTAACTTGGTAATAATTTTGTTGATACCATCCCCGATATCTTTCTGTCCTTTCAGGGCAACAATATCCTGAAAACCTCCACCTTCAGGCACTTCAATCAGCGCATCTGCGACACCAGCATATTTATCAGATACATATTTAACAAATAATAATACCAGTACATAATCCTTATACTGCGAGGCATCCATGCCGCCCCGCAATTCATCACAGCTTTTCCATAACGAACTATAAAGTTCACTTTTCTTAATTGCCATTTTGTGTAGCCTTTAAAAGACCTCCCCTGATCAACTTTGCCAGACGTTCTCAAGCCCGTCTGACACTTTGCCTTGAAGTTTTGACATCGTGCAAAGAACCAATAACATACCACGCCCAAGGACTTAGCTCATGTAGTGGCTGAGGATATATCGTATACCAGGAATGCTCAAATTGGCGTAGATACAACAGCTACATATTATTGCGGCGGATTTTGCTTCTCTCGCTCCTCAACAGCCTTACTCACAATCCGCACAACAAGATTACTGATGGGACGGTCTTCTTCCTGCGCCCATCTGACCAAAGCATCATGGATATCTTTGGGAAAATATATCGAAGTTTGTACGCGATCGCTCTGGCTCATTAATCTTCAAAACATTTATCGCCAGTTCATCATAACCCCACTACCTTGTTACAAGGCTAAATAATGTTTAACAATGTTTGGCAATGTTTAATGATAAACTTAAAACATTGCTGAACATTAAATTAAGGTTCAACAATGTTAAATCTGTATATCTCGAAAGTCCAAGCTATGCCTAACTTAAGTAATATTTGCTACTTAGCTTGCAGGGATTTTGGGCAACTTCCGTCATCTGCAAAGTTGCCAGCAGATTTTGCAGATATTGCTACAGCACCGAAATTTTTGGATTGCGATCGCGTCAAGTGCGATCGTGCTGACAAAGACTAATAAGCAATCAAGTTCTAACTACACAAGCTAAGAAATTATTTATTTTATGGAGAGGTTCACACTATGAGCCGCGATCGCCAGAAGAAATCCACGAGTCCAATCCATAGAACTATACGATGCCATCTCCATGCTAGTGAAGATGTACTGCGTAAAGTATGGGAAGAAATGACCCAAAAAAATACTCCTCTGATTGTTCAATTATTGAAGAGTGTAAGTGAGCAACCAGAATTTGAAGCCAATCAAGAGAAGGGAACAATAAGTAAAAAAGAAATCACAAAATTACGCAAAGCTCTAACAAACGATTCTGCTCTTCAGCAACAGTCAGGTCGTCTTGGCACATCAGCAGACTCTTTGGTAACAGAGGTTTATACATCATGGCTTAAATTATCTCAAAAAATCAAAAAGCAGAAAGAAGGTAAAGAATACTTTCTAAATAATATTCTCAAAAGTGATGTTGAACTTGTAGAAGAAAGTAATTGTGATTTACAGACAATCCGTTGTAAAGCACAAGATATACTGAGCCAGCCAAAAGAATTTCTAGAACAGATTATTAATAATGATGCCGATCTAAATCAAACAAAGTCAGCGAGGAAAAAAGTTCAAAACAGTAGTAATGAAATTAACGCTTCCAAACAAAGTGAAAATTCTGATTCCCAAGAAAACTTAGATAAAAACATCCCGCAAACATTGGCTGAGATTTTATATAAAATCCATAAAATAACTCAGGATATTCTAACGCAGTGTGCCGTCGCCTACCTGATAAAAAACCATAATCAAGTTAGTGATATAGAGGAAGATATCAAAAACCTTAAAAAGCGTCGCACTGAAAAACAAGTTCAGATCAAACGTCTAGAAGAACAAATACAGAATAAGAAATTACCTAATGGTAGAGATATAACAGGAGAAAGATATAATCAAGCATTTGATAATTTAATCAATCAAGTACCTCAAGACAATGAAGAATTCGCAGAATGGATATCTAGCTTATTAAATAAAGTCTCACATTTACCGTATCCAATAGATTATTTATATAGTGACTTAACATGGTACAAAAATGAGAAAGGAAAGATTTTTGTTTACTTCAATGGCTGGGCTAAATTTCACTTTCAAATTTGTTGTAATAAACGCCAACTTCATTTCTTTAAACGCTTTCTAGAAGACCATAAAGCTCTTAAAGAAAGTGAGAAAGGAGAAACAAAACTTTCAGGTAGCTTGGTTACACTACGTTCCGTACAGTTGTTGTGGCAACAAGGTGAAGGCGCTGGTGAGCCGTGGAAAGTTAATAAATTAGCTTTGCATTGTACCTATGATGCTCGTTTATTGACAGCAGAGGGTACTGAAGAAGTAAGACAAGAAAAGACTGATACTACACAACAACAAGTTACTAAAGCAGAAAGTAATGAAAATATCGATAGCGATGAACAAAAAAGCCTGAATAGAAATATATCTTTATTGTCTCGGCTTAATAATTCATTTGCTCGTCCCAGTAAGCCAATTTATCGAGGTCAGTCTAACATAATTGTTGGTGTTAGTTTCCATCCTGTTGAATTAGCAACACTTGTTGTAGTTGATATAATTACTAAAGAAAAAATCATCTGTCAAACAGTCAAACAGTTACTAGGTGATGCTTTTTCTCTCTTAAGTCGTAGACGACGGCAACAAGTGCATTTTCGTAAAGAAAGAGAAAAAGCTCAGAAAAAAGACTCTCCTTGTAATATGGGCGAATCGCAACTAGGAGAATACGTTGATAAATTGCTAGCCAAGAGAATAGTAGAAGTCGCTAAGGAATATCAGGCTAGCTGTATTGTTTTACCAACATTAAAAGACACGAAGGAAATCCGTACCAGTGTAATTCAAGCAAAAGCGGAAGCCAAATTCCCCGGTGATGTAAATGCCCAAAAAATATATGTGAAGGAGTATAATCGCCAAATACACAATTGGAGCTACAGCAGACTTCAAGAATCCATAAAGTCAAAAGCTGCCGAATTGAAAATTAGTATTGAATTTAGTATCCAGGCATCTTATGACACTCTGCAAGAACAAGCGATAAATCTAGCATTGTCTGCTTACCAATGCAGAATTCATACTATTGGTAGATAAAATTTCTACCTAAGTATTGTATTGTCTTTTATATTAAATCGGTGCCGTCATATATATATGCTCTTTCGAGAGTTAACTATATGATGCGACAGTGTCAGCCCCTTTGTGTAGATACTGTGGAATGGGTTAGTTTAACGCTTGTACAAGCGTATTCTTTCTGACCCTGGTAGCTGCCAACTCTACCTGTGCGTTCATCTAAGTGTTTGTTAGCAGTAATTGCTTGGGTAAGCAAATGCTGCTGTTAGATGAGAAAGGACTCGCACCGAGACGCATGGGAAGTATAAGGTGTTAGGGTGCCAAACAGCCCAGAACCTTAGCTCTTGACATCAAACTCTTTTTGCTTGGTGTTAGGTGACAGAGCGGACTATATGACTGAAATCTGGGATTTTGGTTGTATGAGGACATCAATACATCTTACTTTACAGCAAAGTAAGGGTACGGGTATACCGTCATGGTGGCTACCGAACTACCACCCCCTAATTTTTATTGTTGGCAAGTCAAAGCGGGGGCAAAATCCCTGGAGTGCTGCCAAATGGCTAAAACTATTGTCTTGACTGCATTTCATTCATTTCAATGCGAATGCAAGTTTATTTGTTAGTGATAGAAAATAGGCTTTTAAGTAGACTTGCCAAAATCGCTTCTGGAAAATAGTCAGGATAAGAGTTTGACAAGTGCGGGGTTTCAATAACCCTCACGGCTGGTGGTGGGTTGAAAGAAGTCTCCAAAGATGTCATGACAGATTTATTTACTGTTTCAATAACCCTCACGGCTGGTGGTGGGTTGAAAGCGCACTGCATAAGCCCCGCGTGGACACAACCTCAAATAGTTTCAATAACCCTCACGGCTGGTGGTGGGTTGAAAGACATTAATCGTCTGTCTAGTGGTCATATATCAGCGAGTTTCAATAACCCTCACGGCTGGTGGTGGGTTGAAAGGGTCATCAAGTAGATAAATCAAATATTGATTTATCTCGTTTCAATAACCCTCACGGCTGGTGGTGGGTTGAAAGTACTGGCGATGTCTGCGTTCTTGTTCCCGCTAATACGTTTCAATAACCCTCACGGCTGGTGGTGGGTTGAAAGCTTGTGAACGGGTTGCTAAGAAGAGGGGAATTGAGTTTCAATAACCCTCACGGCTGGTGGTGGGTTGAAAGTTCTCGGCAAAGCCAAAGTGAGGAGTTCCCAAGTATGTTTCAATAACCCTCACGGCTGGTGGTGGGTTGAAAGAAGTTAATGGCCTTTCATAATCCCCACAACCAAATAGTTTCAATAACCCTCACGGCTGGTGGTGGGTTGAAAGAAACTTCCTAAGTGAAATCGATTAAGGAAGCAACGTTTGTCCAATGTTTCAATAACCCTCACGGCTGGTGGTGGGTTGAAAGTCTCTTCTCTAGTTAAATATTATCGTCGGTGTTGGGCGTTTCAATAACCCTCACGGCTGGTGGTGGGTTGAAAGGTCTATCTCTGATGAGATTAGGCTTTTAATTCAGGAACAGTTTCAATAACCCTCACGGCTGGTGGTGGGTTGAAAGAGCTCAAGCTGAGGAGCCAGCCCAAGCGGAAGCGTTTCAATAACCCTCACGGCTGGTGGTGGGTTGAAAGATTTCTGTTTGGGACAAGATTTATTGGGCGGTAGTGGTTTCAATAACCCTCACGGCTGGTGGTGGGTTGAAAGATAACAGCCCCCTTGGTAGCAAGGTTGTAGAAGGCTTCGTTTCAATAACCCTCACGGCTGGTGGTGGGTTGAAAGTCGTGGGGGTTGACCCCGCCCCCTTGAGTGCGCCTGGTTTCAATAACCCTCACGGCTGGTGGTGGGTTGAAAGTTTTTAAGAATGCCTTTAATCTCTGCTATCTTTCCAGTTTCAATAACCCTCACGGCTGGTGGTGGGTTGAAAGCAGCCTTCGCTAAGATTGCCCCAGCTATTGACCAAGGTTTCAATAACCCTCACGGCTGGTGGTGGGTTGAAAGTCGCATTAGATGGAATAGTGTTACCTGTTCTCGCCGGTTTCAATAACCCTCACGGCTGGTGGTGGGTTGAAAGAAAAAAACTGCACTAATGCAAACACCAGTCTTGGGTTTCAATAACCCTCACGGCTGGTGGTGGGTTGAAAGCGCCATCTACAAATAATAGTAACCAACCATTAGTAGTTTCAATAACCCTCACGGCTGGTGGTGGGTTGAAAGAACCATATTCGTCATTTTCCGTCCAGGAATTTTTGAGTTTCAATAACCCTCACGGCTGGTGGTGGGTTGAAAGCTTTGGAAAGAAACATCTGTTCTAACAAGGCATGAAGTTTCAATAACCCTCACCTTATATCTTGCACCTGTAAACTTGGATGTCAATTCCATGACTAAGTGCCAAGTTTCTCAGGCGTTCAATATCTTGTAAAAGAAATAACACCAATAATTGTGGAAAGATAGTTTGAAATGCAATTTCTGCGGCTTGTCCCCAATTTGGTAAACTTGTGGATGTTTTCGTTGTAGATAAGTAAGCCCTTCGGGGCCAATATGTAGGAAATCAAAGACAGTATCAACCAACGGTAAACGCCTAAAAGTGTTCCTTGCCCAAAGCGGTGTAAGCCGAAACGATGCTTGGCAGTCTTAAACCAGCCCTCTATTTGCCAACGGCGTTTACCCCACCAAGAAATAGTACTGGCTTTAAGAGCTTTGGTGGAAACGACAAATCGTTTTTCATACTTGCCATCATCACGTTTAAAATAATACCAAGATACATAAACAGGAAACTTTAACCCTTTGAGGTGCAGGTGTTGTCCGCGTTTATATAGTTGAGAAACGCTGTATCCCGAAGTTAATTTCCGCTTTTTTGCGATACCAGCAATGACGTGATACTTGAGTTTTCTCACACCATGTAGAAATTCCACACTGCCGAATGCAGTATCTACAAGAATCATCACCTGAAAGCGCTGGGTTAATTTTTGAGGTAAACATTTGACCAACTTTAAAGCCAACTGTGCAGGCGATGAAGTGCCTTTCCCCCTCCAGACACGGAAACTCCAAGGGACTCGCCACTGACCGACAACTAAATACACGACAACTAAATGCAAGCCTCGTTTTCCGTTGTAGACGCGGATTAAGTCCTGAAATTGTGGAAATTTGCCACATTTCTCTAAAGTTGTCAGGTCAATAATCACTTGTAGACAAGGTTTGCGTCCTTTTGGACAGTGAGACAAAATCTCCTCAATGATACGATTGCGAGCAGTGCGAATTACACTACGGGTTGACCAATCATAAATATTGAGAAATCGGCTTAAAGCACGCTTCTGACTTACTTTTAGAATGTTCTGGTAAAGGTTTGCCTTGTGCTTCTAAGAACAATCAAGGGCATTGCTTCTAAATTTTGTTGCTGATATCTAGAAGGCATTAACGACAACAGAGTGTAAACTAGCCCTTGTCCCGCGCCTAAGAATTGAAATCATTTTTCTTGCTTTTCTATATGCTTTTAACGCCCTTTTTTCTCATATTTCTACCCTTGTGTGCAAATCGAACTTCTGTTTCAAGTTAGCGTTCGTCAAAGACGTTGGCGCAGCTATCGCCTGTTTCCTGGTAATTTACGTAATTTAAACAATCATTTTAGTTAACAATATTACTTACTTTACTTGAATGGATTCTCGTTTATGAAGTAACTTTTTTACACTTATATTTGCGTATTAGTGGTTTATCCCGACAGGTGCAAGATATAAGTCACGGCTGGTGGTGGGTTGAAAGATTTTATCGCCATGTTTTCAGCAATTTCACTATTATGTCTTCTATTGTAAAATTATTTATTAGGGTGGTTTGAAAGGAGCACTTCAATGGCATATTGCCAAAACCTGTGCAGTTGATCCCATAGATCTCTAGATACATTTAGAGTCAATGTATCTAGTGAGAAACTTAACTTAATTTTGGACAATAATTATTTAAAACTGATTTCAACTATGGACAATAATTATTTAAAACTGGTTTGAGTGCTGAAAGTCAAGAAAATAGGTTATTTATGTCCCTTAACTACGTCAAAATGGACAATAATTCTTTAAAACTGACAATAATAATTTAATGTACAAGTGGAGCTAAGCGGATTCGAACCGCTGACCCCTTCAATGCCATTGAAGTGCTCTACCAACTGAGCTATAACCCCAGAATACGCGTTACTGATTATCGCTGAATCCTACTATCTTTGTCAAGATGTGTAAATGAGAATCTCTACACTCGGCACTCAACTAAGATACTTGCAGCAAATAGCTGATGCAGTGTCCCATTAAAAAGTAAACTACTAACATAGCCGCAGCCGCTAGCGCCACTAAGGTTCCAGCCAACATCAAAGAAAATTCTTTGTGTTCAAAGGCTTTTTCCATTAGGTGCAGCGACCAAGCCACCAGCGCTACATCAAATAACAAAATAGGAATCAACATATTTATTAATATTTATTCATAGTAGTTAATTTATATTAACACTGTTTCACAAAACCGTCTCTGACCTGGGATAAATGTCCGTATAAGAATAAGTTTTTGCTTAGTTAAGCATTCTTACTGGAACGGAGCGATCGCGTAAATAATTTTTGATTTGGGCTACACTTAATTGCCCATAATGTAAAAGCGATGCTAATAACGCTGCTTCTGCTCTCCCTTCAGTCAGTGCAGCGTGAATATGTTCGCAATTTCCTGCCCCACCCGAAGCAATCACAGGAATTTGTACAGCGTTAGCGATAGATTTTGTCAATTCCAAGTCATAACCAGCTTGAGTTCCATCAGCATCCATACTTGTAACCAATAGTTCTCCAGCACCACGCTTTTCTACTTCTTGTGCCCAGAGTAAAGCATCTTTGCCTGTATTTTCTCGGCCACCTCGCACATACACATCCCAACCTGGATTTTCTGGGTCAACTCTGCGTCTAGCATCAATAGCAACAACTATGCACTGATTACCAAAGCGATCGCTTGCCCGATTAATCAAGTCTGGTTCACGTACTGCCGCAGAATTAATACTAACCTTGTCTGCCCCGGCTCGTAACAAACCTTTAACATTTTCTAAGGATTGAATCCCACCGCCTACGGTTAAGGGGATAAAGACCTGCTCTGCCGTACGGTACACCACATCTATAATTGTATCCCGATCTTCATGAGTGGCGGTAATATCTAGAAACACTAACTCATCAGCACCGGCTTCGTTGTAAACCTTTGCCAGTTCTACCGGATCGCCTGCATCTTGCAGGTTAACAAAGTTAACACCTTTTACAACTCGTCCCGCCTTCACATCTAAGCAAGGTAAGATTCTTTTAGATAACATATTAATTTTTGTACTCCTGGGTAATTGTCCGGAATTTAAATTTTAAATTGGCGTGCGTGTTCTCAAGCGAAAATCTTTGTATACCTTGTTTATGCGTTGTTTTGTAGCCAACATCGTGCTTATACATTCCTTGCGTCAAAGTTGATAGCTGAAATTATGGCGATTATTTCCTCGAAAAAACAGCCTCAAGAACCCGATGGACAACCACCGCAGCGTCAAGAGTCAGCAAAAGCTTCTTCTCCCCAAGAACTTTTGCAAGCCGAAGCTGCGATTGATGAACAAGGTAAGCAAGAAGAAAGTATTCGCCCGCAGCGATTTGCCGATTACATTGGGCAAAAAGACCTAAAAGATGTGCTAGATATTGCCATCAAAGCTGCCAAATCAAGAGGTGAAGTGCTGGATCATTTGCTACTATACGGGCCGCCGGGACTGGGTAAAACCACAATGGCAATGATTTTAGCATCGGAAATGGGGGTAAACTACAAAATTACAAGTGCGCCAGCACTAGAACGCCCACGGGATATTGTAGGGCTACTAGTGAACTTAAAGCCAGGAGATATTCTCTTTGTTGATGAAATTCATCGGCTTTCGCGCATGACCGAAGAAATTCTCTATCCCGCAATGGAAGATTATCGCCTCGATATTACCATTGGTAAAGGCTCCAGTGCGCGCATCCGGAGCATACCTCTGTCAAAATTTACTCTAGTGGGAGCCACAACCCGTGTAGGTGCTTTAACTTCTCCACTACGCGATCGCTTTGGTTTAGTCCAAAAGCTGCGATTTTATGAGGTCGAGGAACTGAGCAAGATTGTACTGCGAACCGCCCAACTACTTCAAACCCCAATTACAGAAGATGGGGCTACAGAAATTGCTAGGCGATCGCGGGGAACACCACGGATAGCAAATAGGCTACTGAAAAGAGTACGTGATTATGCGGAAGTTAAACAAGCAGGTGAAATCAACCAAATAGTTGCAGGTGAAGCATTGCAACTATTCCAAGTAGATCCATGCGGTTTAGATTGGACAGACCGCAAGATGTTAAGTGTAATCATTGAACAATTTAATGGCGGGCCAGTGGGCTTAGAAACAATAGCCGCAGCTACAGGTGAAGATACCCAAACCATTGAAGAAGTCTACGAACCCTACTTGATGCAAATTGGCTATTTAAGCCGCACTCCCCGCGGTAGAACCGCCACAACCGCAGCATACAAGCATTTAGGTTTTAAGCCACCTAATGAACAGTTGTCTTTGCTGTAATGATTTTAGATAGGGCATGGGGCATAGGGCATGGGGCATGGGGCATAGGGCATTGAGTTTCGTATTTTTCCCATTACCAATTACCCATTACCCAATCCCCAGTCCCCAATCCCCAGTCCCCAATCCCCATTACAGATAGACACCGATAAAGCCAGATGATTCAATTAATTAGTATTTTTCTCAGTCTTTTAGTTGTGTTTGGCTGGGGTACACCAGTTATGGCACTCTCCCAAAGTTCTAGTTTTACTCAAGAACAGTTAGAACAAGGGGATGAGTTGGCTAATAAAGCTTTTGCGGCTACTAATAAAGGCGATTTTGCGACGGCTGAAACCTACTGGACACAGATTATTGAGCAATTTCCTACTAATGCGGGTGCATGGAGTAATCGCGGCAATTCTCGGGTGAGTCAGAATAAATTAGAAGCGGCGCTGACGGATTATAACAAGGCTATAGAACTGGCTCCACAAGTTACCGATCCTTATTTAAATCGCGGTACAGCTTTGGAAGGATTGGGAAAATGGCAAGATGCGATCGCAGATTATAATCACGTTCTAGAATTAGATCCCAAGGATGCAATGGCATATAACAATCGCGGTAATGCTAAAGCTGGATTGGGAAAATGGTCAGATGCGATCGCAGACTATCAAAAATCATTTGAAATTGCTCCTAGTTTCGCTTTTGCCCGTGCTAACTATGCTCTCGCACTCTATGAAACTGGGCAAATCGAGCCAGCTATTCGCGAAATGCGGAATATAGTCCGTAAATATCCCAAATTTGCTGATATGCGCGCAGCGCTAACAGCCGCCTATTGGGTGACTGGACAAAAAGGTGAAGCCGAAAGTAACTGGGTTGCAGCCGTAGGACTTGATACCCGCTACAAAGATATCAACTGGGTAACAACTATTCGCCGTTGGCCTCCCAGCATGATATTTGCTTTGGATAAGTTCTTAAAACTCCAGTAAGGGACTTACAAATAAAAAAATAATCAATCGCTGTGGGACGCAGGGGACAAGGGGACAAGGGAAATAACTTTTAACTCCTGACTCAGGACTCTTGTACAGACGCGATTAATCGCGTCTCTGCAACTCTTAACTCAGCACTTTCAAGTTAAAGGATGCAGGGGGAAAATTATCTGTAGGTTAAAAATCATGATGCTGGCTTTTCAACGCGCAAACCAAAGTAGGTAAGTACCAGTTCATCTTTACCTGTGTTCACAACTTCGTGAACTTCACCCGGTTCTATAGCAATACAGTTACCAGGAAGTAGGGGGTATTCCACACCATCAACATGAATTACCCCCTCACCAGCTTCTACAAAAAACACTTCGGACATATCTTGATGGGCGTGGGCTGGTGCGCTTTGTCCTGGTGCAAAACGCGCTTGCGAAAAGTTAGTCAGGTGAGGTAAATCCCCCAGACGCAGCATCACTTTTTTCTTGATTTCAGGGTTGTGAGAAACGGATTCTTCGGGTAAATCGTTTAAAGACGTGGTAATCATTCGGGTCGCAAATCATTTGATAATTCCACAATACCCCTAGAACCATCTATGCGGACTCGCTGCCCATCTTGCAGCAGCCATGTAGCACCTCGCACATCCATAATGGCAGGAATACGGTATTCTCGAGCGACGATCGCACCGTGGGAAAGCCTTCCTCCAGCTTCCGCAATTAATCCCCCAGCCCTCACTAGGAAAGGTGCCCAGGCGGAATCTGTGTAAGGTACGACGAGAATTGTATCTTTATCAATGTCGGGAATGGTTTGTAAATTCCGTAACACCTTAACTTTCCCTTCGGCCTGTCCGTGGCTGGCGGGAATACCATGTAAAACTTGGTCAGAATATAGCGGCGATGGGGGTAGAGGATGGGGCGGTGTATGACCGTAAACTAGTAAGGGAATTTGAGTGATTTCGCTGTCTTGAACAAATTGCGATCGCCTTTTTTGGACTAACTTCTGTAACTGAGTACCAATTTCTAAATCGGGATTGGCAATTAAACTGCCAATTTCCTCAAATTCTAAAAAGAAGATATCACCAGGTTGACTTAGCCAACCGGATTTTAACCACATCTGTTCTAAAGCAACAAAACTCCAACGTAATTCAGCTAAGAGTCGGGAATAAACTTCGGTAACTCGACCTTTGAGATCCACTCTTCTTTGCACGCTTCCCCGCTTCCGTTTCCCAGAAAATACCTGATTTATGGGATCTACGCCATCAGGCTGGGGATCATTTCCCTGCATTAACTGCACAAATAACTGCTGTACATACTGCGGGTTTTCTTTCCACGTAACCACAGAAATATCTGTGCCAACTTCACTTAAATAGCCGTAATCTTGCAACAGTTCGTTAAAATCATACAAAAGATTTTTGCCTTCGGGAGTTTGATCTAACTGCTCAAACACTTTCTCTGGCTCAAATTCCGGTAATATTTGTTTGGCAGTTTGCGCTAAAGTACTCAAAGCTCGCAGTACTGCTACCTCTGGCGCAACGCTATGATCGATTTGCCCTTCTTTGATGCGAAATATCTTTTGCCTAACGGCAGCACTTATAGGAGCAAAGATACTATAGTAAGTCCCCAGGCGCAGCACATCTAAAATTAATTCAATTCTTCTCCAGATCAGCGATGGTTCTAAATCTGTGATTGATTCATGGGCCAACTGCGATAATACAGGTACAAATTTTTCTCGATAATCTCGCTTAAAGTCTTGCTCTAAATCCATTTCTCGCTGGACTAAGCGCAGCAGTCCGGGGATACTCCGCAAAGTAGCAAGTAACGGCGGTTTACTTAATTTATCGCCTCTAGTTAAAAATTCTAAACTTTCCGGTGGTAAACCCATGCGGAGAAAAATCTCTCCTAAGAGGGATGCATTAAAATAAGCTCTAGAATAATGAAGAGTAGCGGTTTCGGCAAAATCTAATCCCAAAACGCGATCGCCTAAACCTATAGTAAAAATTTCGCCCCAGACACCGCAAGTTAAGGGACGATTCACCGACCAAGTTAAGGGGTGAATCACACCAGGAATAACTTCCGCAGCGATTTTCCTTGTCCAAATGGGTAATAAAGTTGTGATGGGTCTTGCTTGTAATACCCACAGAGTTTGACCGTCGTAACTCCACTCAATATCTTGGGGAACGCCGTAGTAACGCTTTTCCAGACGACGGGCTAAAAATGCCACTTGTTTAATGATGGCTTGTGGAACTTTTCCTGTACCTTCTAACTGCACAGAAGAGAAATTCTCCGTTTCCACCACAAAAGCCCGATATTGTTCTGGTGTGATTCTGCCAGAAACAACTTGACTGGCGCTCCCTGGTAAAGCTTCAATCACAATGGCATCACCTTGCTGAGTGATGGGATCGCGACTGAAAGCCACGCCTGAATAGACACTCTGGACTTGTTGCTGAACCAAAACGGACATCGATTGGTCTGGTAAACCGCGATCGCGCCGATATTGTACAGCCGCGGGATGATCGTAAGAAGCTCTAACTTGAGCGATCGCTTCTTTTAACCCCTGTTCGTTAGTAACGTTCAATACTGTTAAGTACTGTCCAGCCGCAGAGGCGGATTCTGAATCTTCCCCAATTGCCGAGGAACGCACCACTAAAGGCGATAATTCTGAAGGTTGAAAAAAATCGATAACTGCGTCTACATCGTCATTGGGTGTCAATATCCATCCCTTGGGAACGGGATAACCCCAGCGTTTAATTTGAGATAATGCTGCTGCTTTGTGCCCAACTATCGATTCGTCTAAGTCTTCGTTGAGCGAGAAAAGCTTGATATCACCGCCCAAAAATTCCAACATGGGCTTTGATTCACTTTTTGCCCCTGGGACAGGTAACTTCAAATCATCAGGAATTCTGGTATAAATCCAGCCTAACAAGCCAGCTAGAGCTACAGATGCAACCACTCTGAAGAAGTCTTCCGCGTGCAGCACAATCTCAAATATAGGTAACAGCAATAAAACTCCAAATTTCACTAGCTTTTTCGATTGGAAAACTGTAAAGCCGATCGCTGCTAATAAACCTATAAACCCCGCTACAAGTGGATCATGTACCAAAAATCCCCAGACGACGTTGGTTGTACCAGCCCCTTTACCTAGCGAGTATCTACCTAATACTAAGGCAATCATGGCAATCAGTTCCCATGTTGATCCCTCGCCAAAGAAAGCGCGGGCAATGAGAACTGCGGCAATACCTTTAAAAGCTTCAGATAATACTGCTAGAATCCCTACCAGTTTGCCACCGTGGTAAAAAGCGGCTGACACACTGATATTCCCTGTCCCCAGTTTTGCCAGGGTTTTACCCGTGATGGCATAGGTAATCCAGGCAATTAGCGGTATTGCACCCAATAGGGGGCAGACAATTAAAATAGTTAAGGCACCCCAAAGTTCAAACATCTTGGATTTTGGATTTTAGATTTATCTTGCATTTTGCATTTTGCATCTCAAATCTCAAATCTAAAATCGGTGGGAAATTTTATTGATGCTTTTAAGGGCGCTTTTATCGGGTTGAGCAGTGGACACTTGGCTAGGGCAGAAGCTTTTACCAGTGTCCTGCTAAGCTACCAAATACTAAGCTGCTAATTACTTAGTTTAGCGCATAGGCTGCTTGTAGGGCCCAAATAATTAGAGCAGCAATTGACCCCAATAGCAGCACGGTAGAGATAGTGACCACTTTTGGAGAGTCAGCGCCCTCAAATTTCATAATTCCACGATTTAAGTCGGACATAGCAGTGTATGCCTCCTTGGTTACGGTACTAATTTGTCCGTTTTGATTGTAGTCCTTCTGTTTAAAGATAGTGCTAAATCATCATTATTATTTTGTTTAAGCTTTGCAACGATAACTCATCTAACTCTATATCTGCCTATGGAGTTAGGGGGAATTTTATACTAGAAATTGCACGCTCAGGACTGGGGATTAGGGGAAGAAGAATCTTCTGGGTATGCTTGTACATTCTTATCCTTAGAGGTTGTCAGGAACATTTGTGATTCTGAATTAGGTTTTAGCCATAAACAGCTTTCAACGCAAAATATGCTATTTTTTATACCTTATTAATTTAATATTTTTGTAATAATGCTTAATAAAATATTTAGCAAGCTGAAGAATAAATCATTCCAAAGAAATACAAAATTTTAGTATAATTTATTACTAAAAGTTTATTGATAGATTTTTTGCCATAGAGATTACAAGCCAGATTAAATCTGGGCTATAGACTTTGGCAATGGACAACCTTCCAGAAAAAATGTGCTATTTTATTCCCGCATGAGATGAATGTGGAGAGTCTTTGCAGTGAAGTTAGCACTGATGGTCATTGTGGCAGTAGTGATTGGATTATTGCTAGTAATCGAGGTGGGATTGCGATCGCTGTTCGGTTTTGGTAATCCGCTAATTTACATCGGGGATCAGCAGATCGGTTATTTGTTAGCACCTAACCAGCGCACCCGCCGCTTTGGAAACCGCATTGAGATTAACGAGTATTCCATGCGTAGCGGGCCGATTACACCAAAGCCTGCACCTCTGCGAGTGCTGCTTCTGGGAGACTCTATCGCTAATGGTGGTTGGTGGACGGATCAAAAGAATACCATCTCTGAATTGATGATGCGTTCTTTAAGTGCAGCCTACACTGAGAAGTATCAACAGGTTGAAGTATTAAATGCATCAGCTAATTCTTGGGGGCCAAGAAATGAATTAGCTTATCTGCAAAAATTTGGGAATTTTAAAGCCCAGGCAGTAGTCTTATTAATTAATACAGATGACTTATTTGCTACTGCTCCCACATCCTTACCAGTAGGACGCGATCGCAACTATCCAGATCGTAAACCGCCCTTGGCTTTAGTAGAAGTTTGGCAACGCTATTTAAGTAAGCAAAAGCCTATTCCTGAAATTACAGCCTTGCAAAATGAACCAGGCGATCGCGTTGGAGTTAATTTGGATGCGATCGCGAAAATTCAAGCGCTAACCCACGAAAGTGACAGTCAATTTTTGCTAGTGATGACTCCCTTATTGCGAGAAATAGGCGATCCCGGCCCCCGCGATTACGAAATAGAAGCACGTCAGCGTTTAACTGACTTTACTCAAGCACAGCAGATTAAATATATAGACGTATTACCGATATTTAACTCAACAGCTAACGTCAAAGCCTTGTATCAAGACCACATTCACCTGAATTTACAAGGTAATCAGTTAGTTAGCCAACTCATAGAGCGATCGCTAATTGAATTGATGCAAGAGAAACTTCCTACTGTGCTTGATTAGTGTCTAGCCAGTTAAACAAATCCTCAATAGCTGTGAAATCTAGCAATGCCTCACCAAGTTCTTCCAACTGATTGAGAGAAAGAGTTTGGATGCGTAAGCGAAGTGATTCGGGTAAATTTCCAACCCGTTTTTGTAATAGTCGGAGAACCAGAATTTGTTCACCTTCTTGTCTACCTTCTTGCTTACCTTCTTGTTTGCCTTCTTGTTTACCTTCTTCTCTTCCTCGCTCGTAGCCAATGCGCTCACCTGTGGTAATGTAGCTCATAGTTCGCTCCTGTTCAAATTGTTTAAACTCTTCCCAAAACTCCACTTCTAATGCTTTTGGTAAAATCATAACCCAGTCAATAAAGCGATAAAGGTTACGAATATCTTTTTCTTGCCAACCTTGTTCATACAATCGTCGAATTAAACTAAATTTCCAAGTTTTGCGTTCTTGCGGTTTTTTGGTGGTTTGTTGTGTTTTTAAATGTGCCATTACCACCGTTGCAAAAGGATTATCGCTAGCTTCTAATTCTGTCCAACGTGTTTGGTAATCCCAAAGCTTGACTGTTCCAAATTCAAAGTTCAGCTTGGTATCAGGGTAATTATAACTATATTGGGTTGGTCGCCATGTCGAGTCCGAATCACACAAAATAGCCAGACTAATTGCTGGTTTGCCGAATCTGTCAAAAATTCGCAGATTGTATGAAAACATTCTTTCGGCAAAGTTTGATTCTGGTTTTGCTTGAATTTCTATATGTATCAATAGCCAAATCTCTTCACCTTGGATGTGGCAAACTTTAACTAATTTATCTGCATATCTTCTTCCTTGTTCGGCATCTCGGGCTATTTGTTGAAATTCTTTATCTAAAAATTCGTGGGGACGTTCCCAGTTAATTAATGCAGCTGTTTGCGGAAAGAAAAATTGCATTGCTTGTGGAAAGTAAGCTTCTAAAACTTCCTTCCAAGGGCTATCTTGATCTGCTCTTTCGCGTTCCTCTGTCATGAATTAATTGGTAGTATAATAATCTGATATCGATGTATTACCGATACTCAACTCAAATGCAAACGATAAAGCATTGTATCAAGACGACATTCATCTGAATTTACCAGATAATCAGTTAGTCTGGGAAACTCTAATGCTCTAAAAATTAAGCGATCGCTCTTAATTTTATTAAAGCAATAAATTGGTTTCACTATGAAGCTTAACGGCGGCAGGTCTATTAGTTGCAGTGCAGTGTTCGCCTGCTAGCAACTACAACTATCTACGATTTTTCCAATATCCAGGTTCTCGGCTACAATGCATCACTGCCAGAATAAGAATGTAATCTTGCTCGATTGTATAGAGAATCCCATAGGGGAATTTGCGTGTCATACATCGCCGAACATCTTCATCAATAACTATGTAGCGAGTAGGGGATTCTCTAATCCGATAGACTGCATCTTCAATAGCATCAATGAACGCCTGCGCCACCTCAACCCGTTGTTCTAAATAGTATTGAACAGCCTCAGTATACTCTGTGAGAGCTTGAGGGTGAAAGACGTATCTCATTACTCAAGCAATCGCCTCACTTGAGCCAAAGCCTCTTCTCCTGGAATGCTCTGAACAGAACCGTTGCGAACCTGATCTCTTCGTTTCATCGCTTCAGTAACCCAAGCAGATTGAATGTTTGGATCGGTATCAAATTCCAAACTTTCAACTAGCTTGTCTGCTAAGAGTGCTCTAGATGCACTAGGGAGTGCTAAGAGTTCTTCTGTCAGTTGCTCAATTGAACGCATAGCGCCTCGCAAAATCTTACATTTTAGTAATTTTGTTGTTTGGCTGGTTAATCACCAGCCCACTTTTTGCTAGAAGTTCTCGAAGTTAGCGATCGCAGTTTTCAATTTATCTAAAACCTCATCAACTACAATCACGCCCAATTCCCCAGAAGCGCGAGTACGAATACTCAGGCTGTTGGTTTCAACTTCCTTGGCTCCCACAACTGCCATTACGGGTATTTTTTCTTTTTCAGCATTACGGATTAATTTACCTAAGCGATCGCCACTCAGATCCACTTCGGCACGAATGCCCAAAGCTTGCATCTTCGCGACGACTTCTTTTGTAAAATCAATTTGCGCTTCCCCAACTGGTAGCAATCTTACTTGTACTGGTGCTAACCATAAGGGAAAATCACCCGCATACTCTTCAATCAAAATCCCAATTAGTCGTTCCAGAGAACCAAAAGGCGCACGGTGAATCATTACTGGACGTTGACGGGAACCATCTTCAGCAACGTACTCTAATTCAAAGCGTTCTGGTAGGTTGTAATCTACTTGTACAGTTCCTAATTGCCATTCTCTTTCTAGGGCATCACTAAAGATAAAGTCGAGTTTAGGCCCATAAAAAGCTGCTTCCCCAATTCCCTCAAAATGTTCCATCCCTAGCTGTTCCACAGCGCGGCGAATTGCACCTTGAGATTTTTCCCAAGCTTCATCTGAACCAATGTATTTATCGCTAGCCGGATCGCGGAAACTGAGTCTGGCTTTAAAGTTCTTCAGTTGCAGTTTATTGAATACCGATAAAATCAAATCCACCACGCTGAGGAATTCGTTGTCTAGCTGTTCGGGGGTGACGAAGAGGTGAGAATCATCCACGGTAAAACCGCGTACTCTCGTTAAACCGCCTAATTCCCCTGATTGTTCGTAGCGGTAAACAGTACCAAATTCTGCCAAACGCATTGGTAGTTCCCGATAGGAACGCAATTCACTCTTATATATTTGGATATGGAAAGGACAATTCATTGGCTTCATTACAAAGCCATTTTCTAACGCCGCAGCTGCTTCATCCTCCGCCATCAAGGGGAACATATCTTCTTTATACTTCTGCCAATGTCCAGAGATTTTAAATAAATCTACTTTGGCGATATGGGGGGTGACTACAGGTAAATAGCCGCGTTTTAGCTGTTCCTTTTGCAAAAAGTCTTCTAACAGACTCCGTAGCAAAGTTCCTTTGGGAGTCCATAAAGGTAAACCCGGCCCCACAAGGTCAGAAAATATAAATAAACCCAGTTCTTTACCTAATTTGCGGTGATCTCTTCGTAGTGCTTCTTCTTTGCGCCGCTTATATTCAGCTAATTGTTCGGGAGTTTCCCAAGCAGTAGCGTAAATTCGTTGTAGTTGGGCTTTGGTTTCATCACCCCGCCAATAAGCACCCGCAACGCTTTCTAATTCAATCGCTTTGGGGTTAATTTCGCTGGTATTTTCTAAATGCGGCCCCGCACACAAATCCCACCATTCATTCCCCAAGTGGTAAATCGTGATTGGTTCTTCCTTGATATCTGCCAGAATTTCTAACTTGTATGGCTCTTTAATTTCCTGAATCCGACGTTCAGCTTCTTCCCGGCTGACTTCTTCCCGAACTACTGGTAATTTGCGATTAATAATTTTTACCATCTCTTTGGTGATGGCTTTTAAATCCTTATCGCTAAATGGTTCTGGATTGTCAAAATCATAATAAAAGCCATTGTCAATCCAGGGGCCAATTGTTACTTGCGCCTTGGGAAACAGCTTTTGTACAGCCATAGCCATCACATGGGAAGCAGTGTGGCGGATTTTTTTTAAGTTTTCCGATTCGCTGCTACGAGGTAAATACATTTTTGCAGGTTGTTCTGATTGATTGGGAACTTGATTAGGCGACATCGGCTGCTAAACCATTGGCGAAGTGATTGCTAAAGTGATTGATCAGTAAGTGTTCTGAAAAATCTACCCAAATATAACATGGGCAAATATGCCATCTTAACAGGCTTTTCCCTATGCTAGATCAACTCTTACAGCTTCAGCTGAAGTTGATGGAAATGGGGACTGGGGATTGGGGACTGGGGATTGGGGAAGGGAGATGAGGGAGACAAATACTTTTGTACAGACGCGATTCATCGCGTCTCTGCAACTCTCAACACTCAGCACTCCCTACTCCTCGCATGGCTAAAAGCGCTGTCCCATAGGCTGCTTCTGTATTTTTGGATGAAACTACAGGGACTTTTAAATATCTTTCACGAATCGCAGTCCAAGTATTATTCGCTGCACCACCACCAGCAGTATAAACCTGTGTTAACTGGTCTGCGCCCATTTGCTGTAATAATTCATACCCACGCGCTTCTATGCGGGCAATACTTTCCAATAATCCATGCAAAAATTCCACAGGATTATCTGGGCGGGGTTCTAAGCGTGGGGGTAAATTGGGGTCGTTAATCGGAAAGCGATCGCCTGGTTTCAATAAAGGATAATAATCTAATTGGCTGGCTGTACTAGCATTAATCTGACTACTCAGGCTTTTTAACTCAGCGTCAGTAAAAAATTGCCGCAGCACTGCACCCCCAGTATTAGAAGCACCACCAGTCAGCCACAAATCACCCAGGCGATGGCTGTAAATTCCATATCTTGCATCTTCAACGCGAGTCCGACTCAATAGTTTGAGTACTAATGTTGAACCTAAGGAAGTCACTGCTTCCCCTGGGGATTTGGCACCACTAGCAAGAAAAGCGGCAATACTATCTGTAGTCCCAGCACATACCAAGCAATCATGGGGTAAACCAAATTTAGCTGCAATTTCTGGGGTTAATTCAGCAATAGGTGTACCAGGAGGTAAAACTTCAGGTAGTTGGATAGGAATTTGCAAATTTTCTAGCCATTGGGGGTATCGCAACTCTTCAACGTCGTAACCCAGTTTTAAAGCATTGTGGTAGTCGCTAATACCCAAGCGTCCATGCAACAGAAATGCTAGCCAATCTGCTTGATGCAGGAAATATCTGGCTTGGTTAAAGGTTGGTAACTGCGCCATCCACAGCAACTTCGCCAGGCTAGAAGTAGCACTAACTACAGTATGATTTTCAGGGGCAATGCTTTTCAATTGTTCCAGCATCACTGATCCCCGCGCATCGTTATAAAGTAGAGGCGCGTCTACAGGCTTACCAGCCCCGTCTACCAGCAAGACAGTTGAAGAAGTCCCATTAATAGCGATCGCCTGAATTTGTTGCCGTAAAGCCTCTGGAATGGATGCTAGAAGGGTAAATAAAGCCTTCTGCCACAAATCTACCCAATCACCGTCAATCTCCCAAGGATACTTCATCTCTGCTTTGATGCAAGCTTCAGCGTCAATCACAATCGCCCTTGCACCAGAGGTACCGAAGTCTATCCCCAGAAATAAATTCATAGATTTATATATTTTGTTTAAAAAGAATAAATAATAGATACTGATGGAACACTGCTTTTGTTGCATCTTGTTACAAGATATTCCACAATTCTTGCAAAACAAGGAAAAGTAGTAAACGAACTATTCAAATAATCGATTGAGTTTAGGAGGTTTCCTATGTTCCTAGCCGTAACATCTCTCTCAGATTCTCAAGTTTACATCGCTTTAGTCGTAGCGCTGCTTCCAGGGCTTCTAGCTTGGCGTTTAGCTACAGAGCTTTACAAATAAAGCCAAACTGTGACACAGTTATTAGACTAAAATTCCTGGCATTAGTAAGTAAACTTGATCGACATTGATAGCTTGAAGCAATCAACAGTTTGAGCAAGCATACGTACGTATGCCAGGTTTATTTTTTGGCATTGAATACACGTGTAGCATTTAGCGAAAAATGAAGTAATATGGCAGCTAACTCTGGCTGTAATCATTGGAAGTCAGCTTTTTAGGCTGTTCCCTGTCAATTTACAAGGTCTCTTTTTTCATCATGAACGCGATTCAACATTCTAGCCCCCCGCTACAACCGATACAAAAACGTCAAGTAGTATCTCGGCCGAAACGGCATCTTCGTCAAAGGTCTCATCAAGTTATGGCTATGGAAGTGACAGCCAAGATTGCTGTTAATATTGCGATCGCCACAGCAGCCGTTTCTGCCCTTGTTCAGCTTTTGCCTTATCACTGGTTACAGCAAGAAAAATTGCGAGAAATGCGGACGGAAGTCAAGCAGATGGAAAAACGTGTGGAGATTTTGCAGGCCGAGTTTAGCCGCAACTTTGATCCGTCTCAAGCGAAAAGCATTATGCAACAACAATCATACCGATTTGACCCCAACCAACGGCAAATCGTCCTGATGAATCAAGATCAAACACCAGCATCCGGTCAAGCGGCTGGGAACTAGGGATTAGAGGCTAGAGGCTAGAAACTAGAGACTATTGTTTCTCTCAGCACTCAGCACTCTTTCAAAAATATTGCCTGTTTATAGTTATTGCCGCTAAGCTGCATTATCAATTATCTATTAGTTATTTAGTTATACAGGGTGACTATCTCCAATCAAAATTTGAGATTTTCCAGTATTCAAAAGGACGAATCTAAGCATTAGGATGCTCAGGAGATAGCAGTTCGTTTAACCAATTTTCTAGTTGTATACGTAAGCGCCAACCAATAACATTTTTTCTGCTATTGGGCAGTTGCGTCAGGGCACGACGGTAGTCAGCGATCGCACAATTCCAATCTCCCCACAAATGATATGTTCTGCCTCTCTCTGCCCAGATATGACCTTCTAATTGCCCGAACAGCAGTGCGACATCAAAATTCTCAATTGCCTCCTCGTATTGCCCTAATTCGCGCCAGGTGATGCCTCGGTTAATTCTTGCCCGCACATGGCTAGGATTCAAATCAATTGCGCGATCATAATCGGTGATCGCCGCAGCTAATTTGCCACAGGCTGCGTAGTAATTGGCACGGTTATTATAAGCGCTAGCTAAACTGGGATTGATTTGTAGTGCTGTGTTGTAGTCACAAAAAGCTTTTTGCGCTTCCCCACTTTGAAAATAAATTAGCCCCCGGTTGTTGTAGTCAACAGCATTTTGAGGATGACGGCGAATTAGGTGGCTGAGTAGTGCGATCGCTTTTGTGTAATCTCCTTGTTGAGCTGACTTCAAAGCACAAGAGCGGACATAGCTATCTTCTATGACTAAATCTTGAGAATTAATTGTATTATTAGATACTAAATTATATAAGTTATTTTCCTTATCCCCAAAAGCTAAGTAGGAGTTATTAGTCATATTTTCCTGCCGCCTATACTCTTTTTCGTGAATTAAAATATACTTTCTATGTTGCTGCTGGTTTATCCGATATGTCAGTTATTAAGGTGTCTATAATTACTCGACTATCCAAACCTTAGCCAGTCGAAGACTTTACTTCACACAATGATCCAATCTGATCATGGATACCTCATCCTCAAGTTAAATTCCAGAAAAAGCAAATATCAATCTCAAAGACTAGTTAATCAATTTTGAATTTCGGATTTTAGATTGACCCTGGCTATGTTTGCTAGTTAGACTCAAGAATTTCAAATTTTGGCACCACTGCGTTGTGGAAATTCTGCCCATTGTCACAAGTTGTGCGATTTTTTGGATTTTTCCCACCTTAACTTGCTGAGGTATCTAGCCTGCTTTTCTGTAGGATTACCAAAAAAATCTCAAATAGGCAATCTAAAATCTAAAATTGGTACGCTCAAGTACTGAGAGCGACAACTTGGTAGAATGCGAACAAGCCGTTCAAATTAGGGACGACGCAGAGAACACAGGAAAGTGGCGATGCAAAGAAGGCAAAAGCAACTTCTTAGCTTTGCCTTATACTACTCTGAAATTGCCCAACACGGATGAACTGCGCTAAGCATCAATTGTTGCACTGCTGTCTTAGTGTGTATACCTCTAGGCTCGCATCTTACGCTTCCTAGGTTCCAGTTTCTTAATCTGACTTTTAAGTTTTGAGACAATTTTCTTATGACAATTGCAATTTCTTATCCCAATGCCTCTGATCTCACGGCTGATGATTACATTGTCATCGGCTTGGCAACCTGCTTTGTCAAGGAAGATGGAGAAATTCATCAAATTGAAGTTATTGAACCTATTCCCTCTGCGGCTTTGGAAGCAGTGATGAAAGGTATTCCCACATCATACAAGTTTGCTTATGCGACAACTTTAGGTTCTGTATTCAACGGGGATCAACTTTTATTACCTACAGGCTTCCCCGAATCAGCTCAATTTGGGGATGAGTTTGTACCGCGCTTGTTTGCGGCCTCTCGGACTTACAAGCGTCGTGAAAGTGCAAAATCTTTAATTCCTTTAGGTACAACCTACACGGATTTAAAATATTCCACCGAGCGTAAACGGATACTAAATGCTGCCAGAGTAGTTACTAAAGACGATAACGTTAAACAGCACTCCCATACACACAAGGTTTTGTAAGAAGAGGTCAAGGGTCAAGGGTCAAGGGTCAAATTTTCTGTTGTTTACCTTGTCCCCAATCCCCAGTCCCTAGCACTATTCATCGGTAATTTGTAAATTGCAAAGCTACAGGTAAATCTTCTTGCTTTAAGCGTTGGATGACAGCTTGCAATTCATCTTTAGATTTTGCACTTACCCGTACTGCATCACCTTGAATTGAGGCTTGGATCTTTTTAAATTCGTCTCGAATCAGTTTAGAAATTTGTTTGGCAATGTCTTGACTAATGCCTTTTTTGAGTTTGATTTCTTGGCGTACACGATTACCACTAGCTGATTCAACTGTGCCAAAATCAAAGATTTTTTGAGAGAGATTACGTTTAGCAGCTTTTTCCCGCAGAATATTTTGCACTGCGTCTAAAGTAAACTCACTATCGGTATTTACATCAATACTTTGCTCACCTAACTCAACAGTAGTGGCAGTATCTTTGAGGTCGTAACGGCCTTTAATTTCTCGTACAACTTGATCGACAGCGTTGACCAATTCTTGGCGGTCAAAGTCACTCACAATGTCAAAAGAAAAAGTAGAAGCCATAGCAAATGTTGGGTTTTAGATGTTGGATTCAGGATGAGTCAATGGGGAATTGCGACCCTTCTCTTTACCCCTCGTTTGCGATCGCACATAAAACGACAGCAGAAACAGGCGGTTGTAATAGCGTCATCAACCCAATCAATAAGTAGCATTAATTTAAGGTTATGGGCAATAGAACCTATTACCCATTAACCATGAGTAGTTTCTTTTCTTTATAATTACACCCACGGAAACTCGGCCTCACATTAGTCAAAGTAGAAAAGTGTTACTACTTTTCTCTGTTCTTCTGCATCTTTACAAGTTTGTAGCAGAGTGCGACTGTCGTGAAAAGCAAAGCAAATGAGTTGCTGACAGCGGGAAATTATCTCCTTATTGCAAATGTAGCTCGCTTCGGCAAGAGACAGATTATCGTTACTGGGATTTTCTACCAGGTGCATTACCTGTTCTAATTGCTGGCGCGATTCATTGGGTTGGCGATCTAGACTTTGGGGTAAAATCACCGTTAACAAATTGGGGTCAGCTCGCATTGCGCCTTTAATGGCAGCTGAATTGGTACCTGTAGCCCCAGAAGTGATGACTCGATTGCCTGATAAGACCAAGGCGTAAGTCATCATTTCAATCAGAGTTTGATGCGTAATGGGGACATGACGGGAACCCAGCAAAGCAATTCTTTTAGAACCTGTTTGCTGGATTGTCGCCAGTTCTTGCGCTAATGTATCGAGGTTAATGAGGTCTATTGACTGGCTCAAAGATGGACTGGATGAGATTAAACGACCCAGCTATTTTACCAAACAGAGGGTAAGTGCGAAGCCAACTTAAGTTAGATTTTGCTACAATTTCTGGATAATTTAAGGTCATTTGGTAATGGGTAATGGGTAATGGGTAATGGGTAATGGGTAATGGGTAATGGGTAATGGGTAATGGGTAATCAGTACTTCTCCCTCATCCCCTTTATCTCCCTTCTCTTCCTCATCTCCCCAGTCCCCAGTCCCCAATCCCCAGTCCCCAATCCCCAGTCCCCAACCCCTAAGGTAAAGCTGCTGCAGGGCTTAACCCAAGTTTGGATAATAAGCGTTCTAAGTCAAAATGCTCACTCATCAACTGACGGATGCAATGAACCTTTAGCGGTTCATGAACACGTACTTGTCCAAAAGTGCGGTCAACAATTTCTACAGTGGTGAGTGTATCTAAATCAACCGATAAAATGGGGATTTCTAGTTCTTCCGCACGACTGAGGATGAACGGGGGAGGAGGTAATTGTCCAGTGAGAATGAGGCATTGGGTAGAAGTTTCCAATGCTGCTTGCTGAATTTCTACACGATCCCCACCTGTAACTACCGCCATATTTCGACGTTTGCGGAAATATTTGACAGCAGCGTTCACATTCATCGCGCCAATGGCTAGGCTTTCTACCATTAAATCGAGGCGATCACTACCACAAAGAATGTCAGCCTTTAGCTGCTTGACCAGTTCGCCAACGCTCACACTGCGTAGCACATCATGTTTTGGTAGCATGGCCAATACAGGAATTCCCTGCTGTTCTAAAAACGGCCGCACAACATTGGTTACCGATTCTAGTTGTTCGCTAGGGATATCATTGAGTACAACGCCAATTAAGCGATCGCCTATTCGCTGTTTTGCAGATAAAAGTGGCTCAACTGAAACTAGAGATTTATAGCGTGCTACTAATAACACAGAAGCATCTAAGACATCGGCCACTTGCAGCAAAGATAAGTCAAATAACTTTCCTTCTTCCAAATCACCAGGCCCCTCTAGCAACACCAAATCTCCTTTGGACATTTGCAAATATTGCTGTAATAGGGACTGCTGATAATTGGTTTTGTCTTCGCCAACTAAGCGTTTTTGCACACTCGCTTCATCTAAAGCCAGTATTGGTAGTGCAACACGATTTTCTGGCAAGTTAAGGCTATGAGCAATGAACTGGACATCTTCTTCAAATACATTACCAACAGATACATTCCAACAAGTACCTAATGGTTTGCCGTAGGAAATATCCAGTCCTGTTTGCTGTAACTGATAAGACAAACCTAGAACTGTAGCAGATTTACCACTGTAAGTTTCAGTTGATCCAATCAGCAAATATTTCGCGGATTTTGGCACACATGCACTCCTAAATTCAAAAGGAAGTAGAACCCAGCTTGGTGTTTCCTAATTTTAGGTCGAACTTAGCCATCGCTGTTGTTACAAACCTTAGTTACAGGAGTGAATGGCCAAATACTAAAGTGGATGAGTGGTTCACACAAGATCTTTTTCTAGTGATATGGCTAGTAATATCTATTAATGAGAGAATTTTTAGGTTACTCCTGATTTATTCATCGATACGCAGCAGCTTGCGATAAAAGGCTTGAGAAAAATCAGTGGTGCGATTGCGTTTATAGTTATCCATCAGTTCGATTAAATAAGTTATAAACTCCGAATTAACCATCATTACTTCATAACTCAGATCGGCATCACCTTGAAACTGCATTCGGCAACGGGTTAAGTCTGAAGGGAGGGTAACAACATTCCATGTGGCTACAAAGGGAATAGCTTCACTAGCCTCTATTTTTCGGTGTCCTTCTAAAACGCCTTTTTGATAAAGACTGATGGCATAGGGTAAGAAATTGCGTTTGTTGCCTTGAATGTAAGGCAGATAAACACTTGCTTGTTGCGGGCTGGCTGGCTGGAGTTGCTCAATAGACATCGTTAAATGCTCCTCAAGTTATGTACAAGTAACTAGGGATAAGAAATTGGGAAAAGAAGCTGAGTACCCAGATTCCTGCACCCCAGTCCCTAGTTATAGAGTGTCTGATAGGGCGGGAAACTCCGACCTTGGTGGATTTGCTAACGTTACAACTGTTGTTAGCTAAGGATATCAGTGGGTTTCAATACTCAGTATTCCCAAAAAATTTTCTTGATCGTGCAACTCTGTTTACTATGCTCCTCACATTGGGATATTTCTGCTAGGAAAATTCTTGATGTTGTTTTTACCAACCTCTACAGAGAGTAGGGATGGCATTATATAAATTTATAAATACTTAAAAAAATTAATAAGTACCTTTCAAGCTGTTAATAGTTACCTGACCTTCAGTCGTAACTTGAATTTTGCCTAACTACTTAATTCCGCGCAAAGTTACTGTTAAGAAATGTATGAATGTCATGTACAATAAGGCCGCATTGGCTTGTATCGAAGCTGAGAGCAATAACAGCCAAAAATCTCCTCTATCTAAAGGCAGATGCTGTAATTGCGATTTATCTTAACAACTAGCTGTTGCTACTTGGCGATCGCTGTGGCTAAACCAGATTTGCCATCAGGAGGCAATTCTCCTAGCTCGATTTTGAGTGAGAAGCGGCGGAAAACTACTGCCAATCTCAGGCTAGCTCAACGTTTCTCAAGGTTGTACAGTTTGGTGTTACCTGATTCTCAGCTTCTTTATTGGCTTAGACAAATAGTGGTTTTGGAATCAAGTAACCTATGCCAGCGAATTTCTGGCCCGAAGACGATTCTAGCAACGAGCTGGCTCCGCTCAACTCTCTGTTGTCTGACCTTTCAGCAACCGAGGAGTCAATTGTAGAGACAGACCCTTTGTTTCTACCATTCCGGTTTCAAGGACGCAGACGCAAAGCAGCTCTAGTTTTGACTATAGTTTGGAGTAGCACGATCGCGCTGCATTTAGTTTCCTGGGGTTCTTTGTTCGTACTGGGACTGACCACTATTCTAGGTATTCACGCTCTGGAGGTGGTATTTACCCGACCGCGCCGTCACCCCAAAAAGATAGAGGGAGAATTACCTTCTGTATCTATATTGGTAGCAGCGAAGAATGAGGAAGCAGTAATTGGCAGATTAGTCAAGAGTCTTTGCAGTTTGGATTATCCAGATGGCAAGTACGAACTATGGGTCATTGACGATAACAGCAGCGATCGCACACCCCAGTTATTAACAGAACTGGCCAAAGAATATAAACAACTAAAAACTTTCCGACGTTCAGCACAAGCAAGTGGTGGTAAGTCTGGAGCATTAAATCAAGTGTTACCACTAACAAAAGGCGAAATCATCGCCGTGTTTGATGCTGATGCTCAAGTCTCACCAGAGTTGTTGCACCAGGTAGTACCTTTATTTCAAAGAGAACAGGTAGGGGCGGTGCAGGTGCGAAAAGCGATCGCCAATGCCAAAGAGAATTTTTGGACTAAAGGTCAAATGGCAGAAATGGCCGTTGATACCTATTTTCAGCAACAGCGGACAGCGCTGGGTGGGATTGGCGAACTGCGCGGTAACGGTCAATTTGTCCGGCGCACAGCCTTAGAAAGTTGTGGGGGTTGGAATGAAGAAACCATCACCGACGATTTAGACTTGACGCTGCGCCTACATTTGGACAATTGGGATATTGAGTGTGTCTTCTCGCCAGCCGTAGAAGAAGAAGGTGTGACCAATGCGATCGCACTTTGGCATCAGCGCAACCGTTGGGCAGAAGGTGGATATCAGCGCTATTTAGATTACTGGGATTTGCTGCTCAAAAATCGCCTAGGAACCCGCAAAACCTGGGATTTATTGAGCTTTATGCTCATTATGTATATTTTACCGACAGCAGCGATACCAGATTTATTAATGGCGATCGCCCGTCATCGTCCCCCCATCTTCGGCCCAATTACTGGTTTGTCTGTAACTCTCTCAGTAATCGGCATGTTCACTGGTTTACGGCGGATACATCAAGGACAAAAATTCCAGCTTTCTACATATCTAGTGTTACTGCTGCAAACCCTACGTGGCACCTTATATATGTTCCACTGGTTTGTAGTTATGAGCAGTACCACTGCCCGGATGTCATTCCGTCCCAAACGCCTGAAATGGGTCAAAACTGTGCATACAGGGGTGGAATAAGAAATGGGGCATGGGGCATAGGGGATCGGGCATTGGTTATGTGTGATTTCTTTCCCTTTCCCCTGCTCCCTCTGCTTCCTCAATCATCAAGATCCGCTTCATCCATCAAGCCAGAATCAGCCATAGTACCGCCAAAATCTAAAGCATCATCTGACAAGCGGATTATTTGTCCTTGAAAGAATTCTGCTAATCGCTGTGCTGCGATCGCCACTTCATCCGTTTCCCATTCGCTAGGGGGTGGTGCAGGTGTAGGGGTTGGTGGCGGCAAAGTTTGGACACCACCTCTAGCTGTTGTAGCTGGCTCGTTTCTTGCTGGTGTTGGTATTGGTGGTGATGCTGGCAGTGGTGGCGCTTTCGGGGTTTCTGGTTGCGGTATCGGAGCTACTGGTGTGTTTTGATTATTGTATCTGGGCGCAGGTGGCTGCTGAACACGAGTAGAATCTTTGGGTGAAGCTACACTACCCCCATTCATCGCCCCATTCTTAGATTGGTTGGAAACCCAAGTAACTTTTACCTTCTGTTGGTAAACTCGCTCAAATGCCGCTTCAACTTCCACCGTTTTTGGTTGAGCAAACTTTACTAGCGCTGGTGGCATTCCTACTTGAGCTAAACCATCATTGATACTTAACAATTGCCCATGTTGCTTGAATAAAGCCTGACTACCAGGATTTAATAAACAACCAAGTACTTGCTGCCAAATTTGAGTTAAGTCAGACTGTGTTGTTTCTATTACTTCCGCAACATCTGCACCGGAAGATGCTGGTTGTACAGGTACGCTTAATGGCGGTTCCTGAATATTCGGTTGAGGAACAGAAATATTTGCTGTTGGTGGTGATGATACCTGACTAGATTGTTGAGGAACAGGAATATTTTCTCGTTGAGGTAATGAAACTGCTTGAGCAGCAGAGGTGTTATTTGCTGGCTGTGGGGTTGGGGAAATGGGGGGAGATGAAGGTGGGGGAGATGTGGGAGAATAACTGGGTAGTGCTGTGCTGACTCTACTGGGTGCTACGCTAGCAACTTGCACTGGAATGTTGGCACTAGGTAACAATCCCAGCAATGTCACCTCTAACCACAAACGCGGTTGGGTAGTGTTTTTGATTTGTACTTCTGCTTCGCGTAAATTTTTCTGTCCCGCCAAAATTGTACTGGTGTTTAGCTCCTGAGCCAATGCAATTAATGCTTGCCAGGTTTGCTGAGTACAAGCAACTAAATCTTGACGCTTGGGTGCAGTCTTGGCGATCAGTAAATCACGGTAAGAAGCAGCGAGATTTTGCAGAATAGTTAATGGTTCTCGACCACGATCCAAAATTTTACGAGTGCAATCTAAAACTGCTTCGGCATTATCCTGAGCGATCGCACTTAACAATATTACTAAGTCCCGTTCGCTCACAGAACCAACTAAATCCCACACTCTATCCGGCGTAACTTCACCAGATAATAGAGCTAATTGGTCGAGGAGACTTTCGGCATCTCGCAATCCCCCCTGAGCAATTTGGGCAACCAAAGTTACAGCATCTAGAGAAATATTAATATTTTCTTTCTGGGCGATCGCGCTTAAATGCTTGACCATCGCCTCTAAGTTAATACGTCTAAAATCGAACCTTTGACAGCGAGAGATAATTGTCGGCAATACTCGCTGGGGGTCGGTTGTTGCCAAGACGAATACTACATGTTTAGGTGGTTCTTCGAGTGTCTTTAATAACGCATTGAATGCCTGTGTACTGAGCATATGGCAATTATGCACCAAAAGCCCATTAGCTACAAAGTTGTGATTATCTTCGACTTCAATGTCATAAACTGGCTCAACCCCAGCGAGGTGGACAGATTCTACCGTTGCCAAACTTGTATTCCATTGTCGGGATGGAATACTGCTGGATAGCGGCCAGCCATTTTCTACTGGTGCTGGCACCCATCCAGATGTAGTGATATTTCTTACCTGTACTACTTCTGGTGTAAAACTTTGTTGCTGCTGGGTATCCCATTGCTGTAAGCCAACTGGCAATGATTTGATTTTCTTGGGCGGAAAATCCTTCTGTATGTAACTGGATTTGTGGGCTTCCTTGAGGGCTAAGGCTGAGTGAGCCATCATCCATGTACCACCAAGCAAGTCCTTCTGGAGAAATTCTATTAAGCCACGACATAGAGACGATTTTTTCATCTCCATTTGGTTTAACGATCTCAAAAATTTCTTGGAGTTGGGGATGGCAAGCTGTATTGCAGGTAATTGAGCTGCTTCCGTATCCTTTGTTCGATGTAAGTCTCTGCTTTGGACGCAGTTCTGGAAGGCGAGACGCTTTGTAATTAGACCATTCTTGTTGATTTTCCGCGTGTGTCCAAGCCAATCGCGGGAATCTACTATATTTGTTGGGATAAGTGATGGAACAATCCCCAAGTAATGTTCCGTAGATAAGTCCAAGTTTTTCTGTTGGCAGAACTTCTGCACTGGAAACGAAATTTTCTGTGCGCTTTTCCCAAATTCCGTGTCCTTTTTTAAATGGATGTCTTTCCCAGTTAGATTGTATGCTCTTAATTTCTCTACCTTTTGTTTGTAAAAAGTTGGGGACATCGAGTTTTTCTCCACAACCGCACCGACAGAAGGGACGGAGTAACTTAGCTTGTTCCAGAATAGATTGCAAGTTATAGAATTTTTGCCCGTAGGTATTACCTTTAAATTGGTGTCCTGAGGCAAATCGACGGATGCGTCCATCCGTGCCAAATTTGTAAATGAGGCTACCACATCCACATTCACAGGCGATAGTATCTTCACTCCTTCTTTTACGTCCCTTGCTGGTATCCATCCTCGATCTGTCCTAATCAAATGATTGCCAGTACATCTAATTTCGCCATGAGTTGTCTTAATAACCAAAGTTTGACGTTTTCCTTGGTCTAACCACCGTACGACGGGCTTAAATTCCCAATTACCTGATAATTCGTTGTAACTTAAAACTTTTTTGCCTTGAATAGTAGGGTCGTCAATTCTGAAGAGTCCTTCATCAGTTAAGACTAAAGAATCCCCAGTTAGACATTCGTCGATGACGTACACCTTGTAGCGACACTGGACAGGAGCAAACTGGGCTTTTTCAATAATTTCTCGGATATTATCGACACCAGTATTGCTGGCTGCGTCGATTTCAATCACATCCAAAGAGTAACCTTGAGTAATTCCCTGACAGACATCACACTTACCGCAAGGTTGAGCAGTGGGCTTACCACTTGCTAGACAATTGAGGGATTTGGCAAGAATGCGCGCGCTGGAAGTTTTGCCTGTACCTCTAGGGCCAGTGAACAAATAGGCGGGGGCGATTTTAGCTGAGTTGATCGCATTCGTGAGGGTAGTAGCGATCGCCTCTTGTCCGACTAATTCCGCAAAACTCTTTGGGCGATACTTATGGTGCAGGGGTTCGTAAGACATAAGATGATAGCACCCAGTAGAGTTGAAGATTTTACTATTGTAGACTACCAGAACCGAACCATAGGTTGCTCTGCGGTGGAACTTTGGCGTTTAAAGATGACTTCTAGAAAGTTTTGCAGATTAACGCTATAGTACAGTGCTATCAACCGAACACTCAGCAAATCTGAACAAAAGATTAATTTAGTGGATAGATACCCAGCTTAAGCCCAAATAGGGCTACTTTAAAAAAGTCATCACACCTAAAAGTACTTTCCAGCTTTTAGCTCTGTGCGCCAGTGGGGTGTTTGAAAAGATGACGGATCAAGGCCAGGTAAGCCCAGTCCGTCATAAGTACTGCAAGTTAATTCACAAAGTGGATGGTTATAGTTATGTACCATAGCCCCATTTTGCCTAGTGAACCAGTTACTAAATGAACACCGATCGCTACAATTCTTAGGGTAATCAAACTCAAAAAAAGTCCAGAATCAAGAGGCGAACAATTGCGTCATCTAGGACTTTGCGGCACCAAGGGGAGGAGATAAAATCATGCAGCAAATGCTCAGGAGGTTAGTTCAATGGCTGAAAAACTTGTTTCAGGGCTTGTTTGGGCGTAAAAAAACTCGCTCTCAAGTGCGTGCAGATGTACCCAAACAACCACCACCAACACTTAGCGATACCGATTTGGAATTTCTGTTCAATGAATTGTTGGAAGGAGTACACCAAGCACGTGGTCAAGCGTGGGCACAAAAGTGGCTACATAATATTGAAAATCGCATCCCTACTGAACGTTGGGTAGAGTGGTTGCGACGCTTGGGCGAAAGATTACTAGCCGCACCTACACCCAATAATGAATTAGCAGCGCGGTTAGTGCAGTTGGGTGATTTAGGCGTTGGTGAAGTAGGAGAAGTTGCCTATGATATCGGGATGCAATTGTTGACGCGCAATCAAGGCGAACCTATTTGGGAATATGAAGGGCCAGATGCTACTAGCACATCACAACCCCAAGAAATGGACTCGGTAGCAAACGCAACAGATACAGAAGAAAATAATTCAACAGAAGGCTATGAAACTGTTACTTTAGAACAGTTGTTTATGATGATGCAGCAAGATGAAAATTTATGCCAGCAAGTTGCCCAACAACTGGGACTGGAAACCACTGATCCACAAGTAATCATCCAAGAATTGATTAATCAATACCATGCTGCTAATCAAGCGGCTACAGAACAAGCAGCTACAGAACCAACAGAATCATAAATACTCACATGAAAATATTGTTACCGCCGAGGATCATAAATTTTTTGTAACTATACTCATGAGTTTTTACGTAATTCATGATCTTTTTAACACAACGATGGCTACAATCTAGGTTAAATAAAAATCCAAGAGTGTGACAGATGCTCAGGCGTCTAATTGAATGGCTAAAAAACTTGTTCCAGCTTCCTTTTAGTAATCAAAAAGCTGGTTCTCGAACTACTGCAAGGGGATACGGGGTGACAAAGTCACCACCGGAGCTTACCAATGCGGATCTAGAACTGTTGTTTACCCAGCTGCTAGAAGGTGTGCATCAAGCTAGAGGCCGTCAGTGGGCGCTGAAGTACCTGCAACGGATGGAACATCGGATTCCTGATGAACGCTGGATAGATTGGTTACTGAATTTTGGTGAAAGATTGTTGAATTCACCTGCACCGAACCAGCAGTTAGCAGCACGGATGATCCAGCTGGGTGAACTTGGTGTGGGCAGAATTGGAGAACTTGCTTATGACATTGGTTTAACCTTGTTGAAGCGTAACTCCGCAAGTAGTTATGAAGAAATTGATGATTTTGATCGTCATCTGGGAATGGAAAGCACTACCCCTGAAGATAATTTTCACAATACTCCAGGCCAGGAATTGATCCGCAACTTGGGCGAACGGTTATGGGATTATGAGGAGGAAGATACCGAATCTACAATTCCTATACCCGAGATGATGTCTGTGGAGGAAGCATGGACAGGCAATATCGGGGAAGTGTTATGGGAATATGAAGGGGAAGATGCCGCAACAAGAGCTGCTATCCTCAATCCTTCAGAAGATGATGCGATCGCCAATTTATTCGATCTGTTCTTAGAACCGCCTGATGATGAAGAAACGGAAATCTTAACGCCAGTTACTGACTTAAATCCGCTTCCGGAAGAACCTCCACAGATTGCAACCCCAGAAGCAGAAGTAACTACTCCCACACCGCCAGAGGAAGATACTAACCTTGTTCCTCCACCAGAGGAGAAACCCGCCGAAATCTCCGAAGCACCAACATGGGATAAATCCTTAGCTAAATTAGAGCCTAACGTCGCTCAAGCTTTGGATGAGTTGTTAGTCAGATTGGATCAAAGTACTTCCTTAGTCCAAGAACTGGCTTCGGAACTAGCCATTCAACGCCAAAGTTCGCAAATTGTACCCCAGCAACCGATTGATCGGGCGCAAGCATGGTTTTATCAAGGTCTGCAACAAGCGAGAACAGGTGATTTATTAGGTGCGATCGCTTCTTATGATGCAGCGATAGAACTGAAACCCCATGTTGATGAATACTGGTTTAATCGGGGTTTGACACTGTTTCATTTAGAACATTTTAATGAAGCGATCGCTTCCTATGACAGAGCCATAGAACTACGTCCTGATTACTACAAAGCTTGGTATAACAGGGGTGGAATTCTCGGAGAATTAGGGCAATTTGATGATGCGATTGTCTCCTTTGAGCGAGTAATTGCCATCAAACCCGATTTCTCGGAAGCTTGGGCAAGACGGGGTTTAGCATTAATGAAGTTAGGGCTATTATGGGAAGCTATAGAAAGTTATGACCAAGCCTTAGCTTTGGAACCCCAAGACCCAGAAAACTGGTATTACCGAGGCATAGCACTAGGTATCAACGAGCAACATGAAGAAGCGATCGCGTCTTACGATAAGGCCTTAGAAATTGACCCCGATTATTATGAAGTCTGGATTGATCGCGGCGTAGTCCTGTTTAATTTAAGACAATGGTCAGAAGCGATCGCCTCCTGGGATAAAGCCCTCTCCATTCACAACGATTTCTACTTAGCTTGGTACAACCGAGGTGTAGCTTTAGATAATTTAGGCAGACGCGAAGAAGCTATCGACTCCTACAATAAAGCGATCGCCATTAACCCAGAATTCCACTTAGCCTGGTATAACCAAGCAGTAGCCTTGTTTTATTTAGGACGCTATGCCGATGCGATCGCCTCCTATGACAGCGCTTTACAAATTAAACTTGACTACTGGGAAGCCTGGATTGGACGGGGAACGGCTGCGGGTAATTTAGTCAATGCAGATGCACTTTCAAGTTTATTCACGAACATTACAGCTAGCAATTCCGGGTTAAAGGAAACTGGCTATGAAGGTAAAGTAGCTAGCTACGAAGCTGGCTTGAAATATGTCCGCCCAGACACTCACCCCGAAGGTTGGGGCAGATTACATTTAGCGATCGCTAATACTCATTACGATTACGGCAAGAAAAATGTAGCTAGCCGCACTCCTTGGCAAAAAGCTGTAGCTGAGTATAATCAGGCACTATTAACTTTAACCAGCGAAGATTTTCCGCAATTACATTTGGAAGTGTTGCAATCCCTAATTAAAACTCTTGTCGGTTTGGGACAAACAGCACAAGCACAAGACTTACTGCAATACAGCACCGATTTATTAAAAGAATTATTAACTGATTCCACACGTCCAGATGATAGTAAAAAACAGCTAGCTTTAAGATTTACTGGCTTGCGACAATTAATAGTTGATTTAGCAGTAGAGTACGGTGATTTAGTAGAAGCTTGGGAAATTGCCGAACAAGCTAAAAATGCTTGTTTAACTTGGCAACTTGATGGTTGGCAAGAAGAGATTGCATCAATCAACTATTCTGAAGTTCAGCCTCTACTCAACCCTCAAACAGCAATTATTTACTGGCATATTAGCCCAACTTCTCTTCATACCTTCGTTCTCAAAGATCAGGCTCCTTCACCCATCCTTATATTTACACCTATGCAAGATACAGGTGTATTTAATTTAGGAAGAAGCCCATCACGTCTACAAGAAATACCTTTACCAGAAGGAGTCAGGCGTTTACTAGCTTTTGAAGATTGGCTAGAAGATTGGAATCAGCAATATCAAGAATATAGTAGCCTCGCTGGAGATAAGCAAAATCAAAGCAACCATTCCTGGCGAGTGGATATGGAACAAAGGCTTTTAGAGCTAAAACATATCCTGAATATTTCTACTGTGATCCAGGAACTGGAAGGAATTACCCATTTAATTTTAATTCCCCACCGCGATTTGCAAAGATTGCCACTTCATGCGTTATTTGATGGCTCTACTCCATCAGAATATTTATCAAATGTAGAGTCGAATTTCACCATTAGCTATTTGCCTAGTGTTCAAATCGGATTATCCATAAAACCCGAAATCATTGACAATAAACACAATCAAGTTCTTCTTAACGTTGAACATCCCCACAGTACAGATTATCCGCCATTAAAATTTGCCAAACTGCAATCAGAAATTATTAATCACCTGTTTCCTAATTCCTACCGCATCCAAGGGGTACAAGCTGACAAACACATCGTTAGAAATGCCCTAATTGATAATTACCATATTTTTCACTTTACAGGTCATATCATTAACAACTTAAGTGAACCGCAAAAATCTGAATTAGTTTTAGCTGGGGAAGATAAGCTCACGTTAGCAGAAATTAGTCAACCATCGTTAGTAAGTTACAACCTAGTTAACCTATCAGCTTGCGAAATTACAACTAATAATAGTCATCCTATTACTAGTGAGTATGTCAGTTTAATCAATGCTTTTCTAAATGTAGGAGTATCGCAAGTTGTTAGTACTTTATGGACTGTAGAATCAGTTGCTAACGACCTAGTAGTTTTAGAATTTTACCGACGACTACAGCCAGATAAATCAGCAGTCAATACCTTAGCTGAAGTCACAACATGGTTGAGAGAACTAACTGCTAGAGAACTCACAAAATGGTATGAAGATTTACTAAATAATCTCCATCCTGAAGATTTAAGAATCCGGACTTATGTAGCAACACAAATGTATAGAAGCAGTAAACTTTCCCCAGAACAAAAATTGTACAATCATCCCTATTATTGGGCAGCATTTACAATTACATATCGGGGGATTGGGGGCTGGTGATTAGGGACTGGGATTGGGGATTGAAAGATAAGGGAGATGAGTAAGCAGAGGAAAAATCCCAATTACCAATTACCAATTACCAATTACCAAATGACAAATGCCAAATGACAAATGCCAAATCCCAAAACTATGGAAACTCAAGCAGAAAACTCCGCCAGACTAACTTGTGAAGTAGAACTTACATTAGAGGTGATTGGTGGACGTTGGAAAGTTTTAATTATTAGAGAACTGATGTCAGGTGTAAAACGCTTTGGTGAGTTACAAAGGGCATTACATGGTATTACGCAAAAGATGCTTACCCAACAGCTAAGGGAAATGGAAGAGGATGGTATTATCCACCGTGAAGTTTATCCCCAAATTCCCCCCAAAGTAGAATATTCACTGACAGCTTTAGGTGAAAGCTTGCAACCAATTCTTAACGCTATGCATGAATGGGCTGTTAAACATTCTGCTCAAATACGCCGCCAGCGAATCTGAAATAAGGGCTTAAAATACAAAACTCACAGAGACGCGATTAATCGCGTCTCTACAAAAGTTAAAAGCTACTCTTCCCCAATCCCCAACCCCCATGTATAAACCTTTCATCACGTTTCCGAAAAATTGGGTATGTTTGGGGATTCTTATTTGCCTATAAATAGTACAATTGTTCTAGTGAGAAAATTTAATTCCCAACTTCCAGCAACTTGAGTGCGTAGCTGCTGTGACAGCTTGACGTTAGACATCGCCTTCTAGGAATCACCCAAGGCGGTTGATTTGTTGTGCAATATTGGGGAGTTTTTAGGAGGTCAACATCATGATCGCACAAGTGCAGACTGTAATTTCATCCCAGGTTGACTCTAAAGTAGTTAAAAAATCTGAGTTTGACCAATACGCCCAAGAAAAAGCCAATACTTTGAAAAATGCTAGTGGAGAAGAAGTATCCCTACTTTCCCTAGCGGATGTTACCAAAACAATTTTACATCATGCATTTTGGTTAGCTGAACAGAAACAGAAGCTTTCATTGAGGCAGTACAAACAGCTATTGATTGATCGAGGCTGGAAGGGTGAAGAAAAGAGATATCTGAAGATTGCAGCCGTATTTGGTGAATTTTCCCCCCAAGATTTGGCACAAATTGAACCATTGACTGTCTATCAGCTAGCAAATAACAGTAATAAATATAAGTCAGTAATAGACGCTCTTTTAGATTTAAGAGCTATTACTCAAGAAGCTGTGCGTTCTCTAGTCAAACAAAAACGCACTCCTAGAGAACCAAAACCAGAAAAACCCAGTATTTGGCGGCGAACAAAGAATGGTGGCAGATATTGCCAAATCCCAGCCATTCATGAGGAGGATGAGCATACAGGGGTGGCTCTGCAAAGCATGATTGACACAGAAGGTTTAAGCGCTCAACAAATAGTAGCAGAAGCGATCGCACTGCGACAGGCATATAAGGAAGGACGTTTAGTTGTGGTTGAGGAAGATAAAAATTAAACTTGCCATAGATTTGAGCAAAATAATCATTATTAGGGGGTGAAGGGACTAACGAGTATAGCCCTTTCACCCCCTAGCTAAATATCAAAAAATCAAAACTTAAAAACAGCCAACAATCATTCCACCCAATAAGATAAAACCAATCCAGACATTTTGGCGAAACATCTCACCATAAATAGGGTTGGGTAAATTTGGTTGACTTAATTTGATTGATTGCCAAATCCAGCCAATTGTGGCAATTACTAGGCTAATCCAAAAGGCTATGTGAAGGTGAGTCACAATTCCTAAGTAAGCCAGTAAAGTGATTGTTCCAGCAAAGAAAACAGCAATGGCTAAAGGTGCGTAATTACCAAAAAATAGAGCGCTAGAATTAACACCAATCCGGCGATCGTCTTCCTTGTCGCTCATGGCATATACGGTATCAAATCCCAATGTCCACAGTACCGTTGCACCCCAAAGTAACCAAGTCGGTTGGGAAATGTTTTGTGTAACAGCACTCCAGCTAATTAATACGGCAAAACCCCAAGCAATTGAAAGCACTAACTGCGGTACAGGAAAAACTCGCTTTGCGCCTGGATATAGCAAAATGACGGGAACTGCTGCTGCTGATAACCAAAAAGTTAAAGGATTAAGATAAAACGCCAAAACTGCGGCACAAGCCAGCGCTACTACGCCGACAACAATCCCGACTTTAATTGAAAGTGTACGGGCAGCTAGGGGGCGATCGCGAGTTCTTTCTACTTCCGGATCGATATCCCGATCCCACAAATCATTGACAACACACCCAGCCGCACTGGTAGCAAGAGTACCTAAAATAATCACGCCTACTAAAGGCAAAGGTGGTTTACCTGCGGCTGCTAAAAACACAGCCCAAAGGGCAGGAATCATTAAGATTAATCGCCCTTCTGGTTTATGCCAACGCAAAAGCCGAATAATTATCAGCCACATCGGTTCTTGGTTGCTTTCTGGCGTTCTTAACATAGAAGTAAACAAAAAATCAAGTAATTACTTTAGCTAGATGAATTAACACATCTTTACATCTATAGAATATCTTTATTTGCTATTTGTAAAAACACAACCTAAACTTGCATCCTTAGATACATCTAAACGGTCAATTTAGTTGTGAGCAGCAGAGTGAATATTCATGATCAAGGTTGAGTTAATCTTCACTTAACCTTTATGACCCCGACACACAGTTTTTACTATCCTTACTAACAGAGAGAAAACTAGATGCTAAGTTTAGTTTCGACTAACCACGTGAGCATTCCCACTCCGACCTTTAAGCAAAATCGGATTATTGCTGCCATTGACCTGGGTACAAATTCTCTGCATATGGTAGTGGTAAAAATTGACGCTACCCTACCAGCTTTTAGCATTATTGCCAGAGAAAAAGAAACTGTGAGACTAGGCGATCGCGATCTGGCTACAGGTAATCTTAAACCAGAAGTGATGGACAGGGCGATCGCAGCTTTAGGACGCTTTCAAAAAGTTGCCGAAACTTTCAACGCGGAAACTATTGTGGCTGTCGCAACTAGTGCGGTGCGCGAAGCACCCAATGGTAAAGATTTTTTACACAGAGTTTTAGTTGATTTAGGTTTAAGCGTTGACTTAATTTCTGGACAAGAGGAAGCGCGGCGTATCTACCTAGGTGTGCTTTCGGGGATGGAATTCAATAACCAACCGCATATGATTATTGATATTGGCGGTGGTTCTACAGAATTAATTTTGGGGGATAGTAACGAACCGCGCACGCTCACAAGTACCAAAATTGGTGCAGTCCGGCTGACTGGTGAGTTAATCACCACAGATCCTATCAGCAACACGGAGTTTCAATATCTCCAAGCCTATGCACGGGGGATGTTAGAACGTTCTGTAGAAGAGGTTTTAGCAAACCTCAAATTTGGAGAATCGCCACGTTTAGTAGGCACGGCTGGCACTATTGAAACCTTAGCACTAATCAATGCTAGGGAAAAATTGGGTTATGAACCTTCTACACTCAATGGCTATCAATTAAGCCTGAAAGATTTAAGAGATTGGGTAAATCGCCTGCGGAAACTGAGTAACGTTGAACGCACTGCGATACCAGGTATGCCAGATAAGCGGTCGGAAGTTATACTGGCAGGCGCAGTAATATTACAGGAAGCTATGACCCTTTTGGGCGTTGAATCAATAACAACTTGTGAGCGTTCTTTGCGCGAAGGCGTAATCGTGGACTGGATGCTAGCCCACGGTTTAATTGAAGATAAACTGCGTTTCCAAAGCTCAATTCGGCAGCGTAGTGTACTCAAACAAGCTAATAAATACCAAATTAACTTAGAGCATAGCGATCGCGTCGCCGGATTTGCCCTCAGTATATTTGACCAAACTCAAAACAAATTACACTTTTGGGGCGAGGAAGAACGACAACTACTATGGGCGGCTGCAATATTACATAATTGCGGTCATCATATTAGCCATTCCTCTCACCACAAACATTCTTACTATCTGATTCGTAACAGCGAATTACTTGGTTATACGGAAAGCGAAATAGAAATTATTGCAAATATAGCGCGCTATCATCGCAAATCTGCTCCTAAGAAAAAGCACGAAAATTTCCGCAATCTGCTAACTAAACAACATCGTCAAATAGTCAGCCAATTAAGTACGCTGTTAAGATTGGCAGTGGCTTTAGATAGGCGACAACTTGGTGCTATTGAAAGAGTACAGTGTGAATATCATCCACACACCATAAAATTGTATCTGCGAATTTTCCCCTCCCATCCTGATGATGACTGTGCCTTAGAACTATGGAGTTTGGATTACAAAAAATCTGTATTTGAGGCAGAGTTTAATGTCCACTTAATCACAACATTAGAACCTTATACGATGTCTATTAGTTCATAGTTTACGCAGTTAATATTGGCAGCAAAATCTGAGAGATTTCCACAGGCTAGCCATCCCTAATAACAATTAAAAGTATACAGTCATTGGGAGTGCGTGATTTTAAAGCAATCACGCACTCCCAATGACATCAAGAACGACGCGTTAAAGAAAAGCCAAGCTATAAACTTTAAGGAAAATTGATCGCGTCATTACTTTGATTGCTATAGCAAATAACGTAATCAGAATTAATCCACCCTTCTTTATTTGCTAATTTAGGGTTGGATTCTGGTATAACGCGTACTTTAATCCAGGGTGTTGGAGTAGCACTCAAGGTTGATATATCACGCATTAATAATGTGACGTTGTTACCATTATCTAAACCAGCTTCGACTTTTCCACCTGGTGTACGTCGTAAACTTAACTGTCCTTTCACAAGTCCAGTTACTTCGCACATCGCTGGTTTGACTTCAGCGATTTTAGCGTTACATTTAAGGGCTGCTGAACTTACCCAACCTTCCAAAAATTTATCTTTCGGAGATTCAGAATCAATCACTTTTACATATAGCCAATTTTCAATACCTTTTGCCAGTACTTCCAATCTTGCATCTTCGTATAAATTGATGACTCCTGCACTCTCAAATTCTTGTTGTGGTTTTGCTAGGTAAAAAAATAAAGCTTCTTCATATCCCAGTTTCTTTGATTGACAAATCACTTTTTTTACTTGTGCTTTGTTTGCGATCGCTGCATTCGCAATCAGGCTAGGAGTAACATTAACTAACCCTAAACTCAAGAATGCAAAAGCTATTTTTGCTAATAATTTATACTTTTTCACAGGTGAGTTAAAAGCCAATAAATTGCGTTTAGACTTATCTGATAAAATATATAACGCTTTACTCTTAGTCATACTTGCTAGATAAAGTATTCAAAAGCACTAATATCTAACTTAGCTTTTTTACTTTTGAAACGCCTACCTAATGTCACTTAAATAACTTCTTGCAGTAAAAAGCAGTATATTTACATATCTTGGCAAAATTTTAGTTGAGAAATTAAGCTTGTCAAGCCATCACACTGATAAAATGCTGTAATTTAATTCTATTTCCACCATTTTTCAAGGGGGTAGTAGGGATTAATAAGTATCTCAAGTCACAGCCAAATACTGTTAAAATAACCTCTTAGGCTTCTGGAATTTATTAGTGCTACACTGTATTCAATATCAAACCTCTACAAATCGCTAGCGAGATAGCTGAAATGAAGTAGTAACAGCCTCTTGTTGCCTGCCTGCAACAAATGTCAAAACCTAATCAACACAAGCAGTTTGACAGGTTACTTCAGAATAATCATGTTCTAAAAATATTGTGATTTATCGTATCTATAGTCAGCCGTGAGATTGCTACGGCTAGATTTGTTTTGCAAATCATCTACCCGAAATTGTTGTTAATCAACGGGTGGAACTTTGGGAATTGAGGTTTGAGAAGAATGCAGAAAAAATCAATATTATTAGCTGAGAATTTAGCTTATCAACTCGGCTCAACCAGGACTTTATTCGATAAAGTTCAGGTGAGTATTGCCGCAGGCGATCGCATCGCTTTAGTTGGTAGTAATGGTGTGGGAAAATCCACCCTGTTGAAGATACTTGCAGGGCAAATTATGCCTAGCAGTGGTTCTGTATGGTGCAAGGGTAATGTCTACTATTTGCCCCAAATTAGCACCATCAGGCAAGAGATTACTGCAGAAACAGTACTCGATTTCTTAAGTGCCAAATCTGATGAATGGTGGCAGATTGAGGAAGTTTTACAAACGCAATTCCACACGACCATAGACTTATCTTTATCAATGACTAACTTGAGTGGTGGCGAACTCACAAAACTATTTCTAGCAATTGGTTTATTTCAACAACCAAACATACTATTGCTAGACGAACCAACGAATCACATGGATCTACTCGCACTAGAAAATTTAAGGCAGTTTTTAGTAAATTTCTCTGGCGCATATATTATTGTTTCCCACAAGCCTTTATTTTTGGATCAGGTGACAGAAATTACTTGGGAACTAACGCCTGAAGGGGTAAAAGTATATGGAGGTAATTTTTCTGAATACCGCCAACAAAAAGAAATTGAGTTAGCAGCCGCAGTGCGATCGCATGAAGTCGCCAGAAAAGAACTCAAACGCGTGCAAACTACAGCAATGCAAGAACAGCAACGCGCCGCGCAATCTCAGCGTCAAGGACGTGCTAAGTTTCTCAATGGCAGTGTTGATCGCGCCTCAGCCGGATTGATTAAAACCAAAGCCGAGGCTGCTTCTGGGAATGCCAAAAAGAAGCATGAAATTGCCGTATCAAAAGCTACGCAAAACGTGGCAGATACTAAAGTAAAAACCACAAAAGCAACCAGTATTCAATTAGCTGAAAAAGCTCAAAAACGACGCAACCTGATTGATATTCAAGATGCCAATCTTTGGGTATCAGAGCGCTTACTGATACAAAACATCCAACTGCATATTACCACAGGCGATCGCCTGGCAATTGTCGGTGCGAATGGTTCCGGTAAATCGACTCTCGCCAAAGCAATTCTGGGAATGGAACAGCCAAAAGCAGTTTTAGGTGGGAGTGAAATTTTACTTGCACCAGCCATGAAAGCCGTATATCTCGACCAAACCTATGAACTGGTAAACCGTCAGCAGACGATTTTAGAAAATATGCAAGCGGCGAACCCCAGCCTCAGCTATCAACTACTGCGTCAACAACTAGGACACTTTTTGTTTAAATACGATGACGTTCACAAGAGTGCATCAGTGTTGAGTGGCGGGGAATTAGCCAGATTAGCGATCGCAATTATTAGTATCTCGGAAATTGACCTGTTGATTCTCGATGAGCCGACTAATAACTTAGATATTGAAACTGTTGAGCAAATGATAGTAGGTATCAATGAGTATCAAGGCGCGCTGTGGGTAATTTCCCACGATTTAGATTTCCTCAACCGCATTAACATTACTCAAAGCTACAAGTTAAGTAACCAAACCTTGCAAATGACAAGCTATTTACCCAGTACACCAGAGCAATATTACCAAGAATTACTGCAAAATTAAAACTAGGACTTACGCAAGTGCCATATTTTTCCCGCAGTGGTTGTCAAGTGTCAAAAGTCCAAAGTCCAATTTTTGACTGCCACACCCCGAAAATATTTGTGCCAGTTGCGTAAGTCCTGATTAATTCCGAATTGCTACTACTGGTTGCCATTCCGATAGAGGATGAACCGACTCATCTCTCATATTTCGCAGATGAGTCAACATTAACTCATCCCTTCGATGCCAAATCGCAAAGATTTTTTGTCTACCATCATCAAGGGTTTCTGAGTCAATTTGATAACTTGCATCCACTCGTTTTAATTTTAACCCCAACAAATTTAACAACCGACTGAGTATTTTAATTCCCGAAATATGTTCGGGAATGCTTCCTAAATTAATACCCAGTACTCTCTTAATATGTTTACTATTCTGTACTGCTAAATTTTTCAACAGAATTAAATCTGGCTCATCTTCTGTAAATTCTCTACCTACTGCCAGGAAATCTACCATTCCTAAGGCTCTCATCGCCTCAACTTTTAGCGTATAAGTCTTTAAATCTGGTAGAAAAACCTGCCCATCACCCCATGATAATTGTTGGTGCCATTCCTGGCGATCGCGAATGTGAAAATATTCGCTTTCGTGGGTTAAATAATAGTGAGTTAACAGTTGTCCGTAATAGCCTCTATCATCTTGTAACTTCAAATTTGGCGTAACTTCTATACCATACCTCTGCCTGAGAACATACTTCTCAACGGCATTGCGTTCATCTTGAGTTAGGGAATGCTTAGCTAATAAATTCTCATACTCAACATAATCAATATCCCTAGCATTAGCCACAGATGTGGCTGCTAACAATTGATTTTGCTGCTTAATATCGCGAATTTTACGTTTAATCTCTTTAGATTTTTGCCGTTTTTCTGTCCATTCTTTTTGAACTTTGACAATCTCTAAAATCAACCGCTTGCGATTGGTTAAATCTTGTGGATCTGTTGCTAAAAATGCTAAGCGTAAATCGCGAATAATATTATTGTGTACGGCATTACTTCTTGCCCAAATTTGGTGTCCATCTGTAATTAACCCTTCTTGTAAAGATTGGCGATAAAGACGAATGGAAGCATTTACCCTAGCAGATAATTTCGCCCATGTTCGTAAATGAATGGGGTCATAAACTAAGGGTAAATCAACATCAATTTTATGTAGAGGACTGAGCAAAGCTAAATTATCTTTTTGGTTCTCTTGATACCAATAGGAAAGCAAACGATAATTTGTACTTCCGCTACCAATTAAACCAATCCCCCGCTTGGCACACCAAACCACACGCGGCACATTATCTCTGACTCTAGCTAAGGCTTGTCGAGCCTCTGAATCAGGAATTACGCCTTGAAAGATGCCATATACTCTATCAAAATGTTGCACATCGATACTAATTCCTGTGCCAATGCTAGGGGTAACAAATACCGTCTCATATTCAGGAATTTTTGCATTAATCGCTGCTACAAAATCAACTGCTGCATGGCCTGGTGTATTTGTAGTTTGGCTGCTAACGACTAAAGTTTTAGGAAATTGACGGCGTAATTTTTCTAAGCGTTCTTTTAAATACCGTTCAATTGTTTCACAACTGTAACGCCCAGTTCTACTATCGGTAGTTACATAACATTTTCGTCCAGCGATTAAATCTAATTCCAATTGATGAATTAACGGCGTTGGGTTAGGAGAATCATAAAAAGTGACATCCCACCCGCGTTCGGGTTGCCATTGATTTAAAACTATCCAAGGTGTTAATTTAGTTCCTGCTAATCCCTGTAGATATTCTAGAGAAACATCAGATAAATCTGCATCTTGGGCAATGACTAACCCACCAGTACTTAAAACCGTAGCAATTAATTGTTGGAATATCTTTAATATTTTGACGCGTTTTTGTTTACAAGTATTACTATTGAGTAGATGCCATAAAGACTGCTCTACTTCATCTAAAATTACTATTGCTCCTTGCCAATCTTCAGGGTTCAGTTTCCAAATAGAATCAACGCACAATCCAAAGGATTTGGGCATAGTAAATAGAGCAGGTGGCATGGGGACTTGGTGAATATTCCCTTTCAATTCTCCGTAATTAATACCCCAGTTAATGCCAATTTTTTCACATAAAAACTTTCCCAGTTGAATTCTATGGGTAATTAATAAGATAGGCTGATTTCTATTTTTAGCTTGATTAACAACAGCTTTTAATCCTGTAGTTTTACCCGTTCCTTTAGCTGATTTCACTCCTACTAAGCCAGAGGTGGGAAAAGGAATTTCACCTAAATAAGGAGAATTTACAGTAATTGCAGCGGGAATAGTTAATTCAGTATGGGGTTTAGTTAAAGCTAGATAAACTTCTAAATCAACACTTTGGCGATAAACCTTATCAAAGCTACTTGCACCTTTAGCAACAATAAACTCATCAACGCCTTTTTCTACTCCTGGTAGTTCAATAACTTTTACAGGGCAGTTTTTTTCTTGAAATAAAAAACCTAGTTGAGAAATGGCGTTATTAACTGCGGCGATAGTTTTGGGTTTAGTTTCAAAATCAAAGCAAATATAAAAAGTACGTTTTTTGAGAGTAAAAATTCCTAAGTCAGGAATTAGCTGACGACGAGTAACTTTACCAAAGTCATCTTTGACTACCCGATAGCCGCTAGTAATTCCCGGAATTGCGATCGCAGCGTATCCTTGGCTTAAGAGTGTGGCGGCTTTCTTCGCACCTTCGCAAATCATTAGGGGAATGTTCTGTTCCATCACCCATTGCCAAAAGCCTACAGCTTCGCCACTGGCAGCAATACTAATATTGTTGGGTAGAGAGATATTGTAACGCTGGGCGACTTGCTGCCAAACATCTAGTGTCACGCGCAGACAAAACACCCGCGTTGGCGTACTGGGGGGATGTTCATACTTGATAGCCTTACCATTTTGATTTATCCGGGGTTGGTTTGGCTTAAAGCATCCCCATTCCATCATTTGCCAATTATTCACCGGATCGAGTCCCGAACACCACCAACCGCCTTCGGTGATATGGGCGTAACGTTGCAACCAGGCGTTTTTTACCATCCCGGTGTTGGTGCGGGGAAGTAACTCAGAAATCAACAGGTACTCATAGGCGTTGATCCCTTGAAGGGACAAAAAATTCAGCTTCGCAATGTGTAAATTTATGCCACTGCTCTTGACTAATTCCTCAAGGTGTTGGGGGTGTAAATAGTGCAGATGCATAGTGCGAGGCTCTAAGCGAGGACGATGGATTTAAAACTTATCATGCATCTGCCGATTTTTTATCATAGTTTTCATGAGGGTTTAATGATATTTTTTTTACTCAGTGGCGGGAGATACATCGGTAAAAGATAAAGTGAACGATTTTGTCTCTGATCTTGGTTCGGTAATAAGTTTGTATTGTGATAATTGTTCGCGATTAATTTTTAATTATCAGTAGAATCCTACATTAAGGAATGCGATCGCAGTAGCGGCATCTTTCCATATAAGTCTGCAAAGCAGTTCAAATGTATTGCCTTGTGCCTGCCTGATAAGCTCAAGTTATAGATACTATTTATTATTTATTGTCAAGCTGTATTGACCAATTGTAATAATTTAGTTAAATTAATTTACATAAAGTAACAAACAAAGAAAAAATTATGTATACCACCATTAACGAAAGCGGCATTCTTAACAATTACGCAAATGAACCCGAACTTTATTACGCTGAATATCCCAACCAAGAGTTGCAAAATCGTTACAAGTTTCAAGCAGCAATTGGTACTTTATTAGTCACAACTCTATTTTTAGTTGCTTTGGGCGTTAGCTAAGATTTTTTACCTCGGTACAGTTATCTCTCATCGGAAGGGGCTTCTCCTAATTACCTCAGCTACCAAGCTGGGGCTTTTTATTTTTATGATGATTTTATTGCTGAAGCTAATGCACGTCTAATTCACGAAATTGTTGATACAAATTACTTCTTCTGCTTCCTCTGCTATTTTTTTAGTTGGAAGTCCCTAAGCTGTAACGCACACACCCTCATTTAGTTACTTTCATCACGTTTGCATTACTCAAATTGGTAAATTCTGAACTATATAATTACTCAACTTAAGTATTAAATAAAATGACTACCAATAAACTAGGAAAAGCAAAAACGTGAACCGTTTCCAAAAGCTATCCTCAATGGTTGTCCTGCTATTAGCCTTCATCTATCCACCTACTTTGGCTGCAGCGAAGGATACTACCCTTAATCATGTGTTCAATGAACAGAGTATTGACACAAAAACAACATCATTAGGAGAGCAAAGTGAAGAGCTTTTGTTAGCTCACCGACACACTCAAAGACGTTACCATAGACAGCGACAGACTGGAAAACATTATCAACGTCGGCAAAATCGAAAACATCATTATAGACGACGTTATCGTTCTATACGTTATCGCGGACAAGCATATCGTTATGGACAATGGGAACTTGTGCGCGATCGTCATGGCAGACTAATGTATGATTGGCGGCGTTAATCATAAACTTTGCCCATAATTCCTCAAATATTTTTGATGCGTAAGTCCTCATATATTTAGACTGATGATAGATAAGTATAAATTTAAAATATCTTCTCACATTCATTAAATTAACCGTAAGCCCCATTAGGGAGAAATCCTAAAAGCTGTTTTAATCTTTCGTCTGCCCCTTCATAGCAGTGGCTAGGCATTTGATAATTCATAAATGGTGCATATTTATGACCAACTAGCCTTTTCGCGTAGGTAATCTGCGTAATGTAGCGAGTGATTGCAGAAGAGTTTTTAGAGCCTCTATGCCATACTTGATTGTTAAAGCAAACGGCAGAACCCATTGCACCCAAGCAGCTATAAATTTGGTCTTCATATCCTGAAATATCACCATTGCAGAACTTACCAAATAGATGAGAGCCGGGAATCACCTGAGTAGGCCCATTTTCTTCAGATAGTACATCTGTGAGGTAATAATTCACAGTAAATGCCAGAACATTTAAACGAACATTAGTTAAAGGTTGACCATCAAGGGAAAGTATGTGTGGAGTATCGTCTTGATGCCAAGCATTTTTCGCCAAACCGTCAGTTTGTGAAGGAATTTTAAATGAGTTATTGTGAATTACATGAATGACATTTGCATTGGGAATCCCATCATTGATTGCATAGCCTATTCCATTTGCTTCACCAATTAAATGTTCTGCAAATGTCACAATTGGTTCCAAAGCAAAAAGGTTCAGATTATGCTGAGAATGCTCAAACATTCGCTTCATAATCTTTTTGGATTTATGATAATTGTTACCTTCAGTCTGCTTGAGCGCTGTGTCTAAATCATTTCTAAGAAGTTCACATTGTTCAGGCATTAACACATTCTCAATTACCAGAAAGCCATTAGTATGAAAATACTCAATCCATTTATTAAGTTGCTCTCTAGTTGGCTTATTTCCAGCTAAATATTCAGACATTTTTCCTTGAGCTTTATATTTAGTATGTAATACAGGCTTTATTGTTGAGCCAGTTAATTCTAGTCTAAGAGATGATTCGTAAATAAAAGCTTAAAATTCATCATCTTGACTCAAACCCCGAAATCGATGGAGCTAGCCGAATGTCGGTTATATAATCCATTGAGTAGGCGATCGCTTCACTATCTACCGTTACCAACAAAGCCTAAACTTGAACAGGTACGTACTGGTGAGGATAATGAAGACTTACGACTGGATTGTTGTTGGTGCTGGAATTACAGGTGCGACACTTTCCTACGAATTAGCAAAGGTTGGTTTTTCGGTTCTCTTGTTAGAACAATTTCAAACACCAGACAACGCCACCCGCTATAGTTATGGTGGGTTGGCTTATTGGTCAGGAACTACACCGTTAACTCGCCAACTCTGCGAAGAAGCGATCGCGCGTTATCAAATCCTGTCTCAAGAATTAGACGCTGATATTGAATTTCGCGAATTAGATTTATTACTAACTATTCCAGCCGATATTAATCCACAAATCACAGCTAGATCCTACAATAATGTCCGCATTCCGCCCCAACTACTTAGCGTTACCGAAGCTTGTCAACTAGAACCACTGTTAAATCAAGATGCAATCTCAGGTGCTTTAACAGTAAAACATGGTCATATTCATGCAGAAAAAACTACACAAGCTTACATCCAAGCATTTCTCCGGCTTGGCGGTGAAATCAAAATAGAGCAAGTATTACAGATATTACCTAACGGCGTAAAAACCAATACTACAAATTTCAGCAGTGCTAATATTGTGATTTGCGCTGGTGGACTCAGCCGTCAGTTACTCAAATCTGCTGGAATTCCCATCAAAGTATATTTTACCCACGCAGAAGTGATTAAAACTCCACCTGTTGAACTGCGGTTAAATACTTTAGTCATGCCAGCAAATATGCAAAGATTTCAACTAGAAGCCACATCTACCCAAGTTGATGAATTATGGAATCAACCTGATAACGAACCACTTCCACCAATCTTAGATGCAGGTGCAATTCAGTTTCAAGATGGTAGTTTGCGCTTAGGCCAAATTAGCCGCGTTCTCACAAACCCTGATGGTGAGGTAAACTCCCAAGAAAGTGAAAATTGGCTGCGAAAAAGTATTGGCAAAGTTTTACCACTGTTAGAAAATTTACCTGGTACGTGGTACAAATGTTTAGTTGCTTTTAGTAGCAATAGCTTACCTATAATTGGTGCTGTTCCAGAATGTGAAAGTATACATATTTTTTCTGGCTTTAGTAATCCTTTAGTCTTAGTACCACCTTTAGCACAGCGCTTTGCTAACTTTGCTAGCAGCAAGCAAGATGATATTATTCCCCAACTATTATTAAAGTAAAAATTTTAACTCTTTACTTTTGTACAGACGCGATTAATCGCGTCTGAGCAACTAATTAAGTTCAGCCTCCACGGGTAATACAACACATCCGTTAATTTTCCATGTAATATCAGGCTGCTTTTCCATTAAATATAATGCTTTAACAGGCACTCCATCAGGGCCAAGTAACAGTACAGGTTGAGTTATTTTTCCGTGAATAGTTATTATATTTTGAAATAATACAGAACGAGGACGATAAACAGCCGGATAACTCACCCGCACCATTTCTATAAAGTTTTCAGCAGTGCGAAATTGGGTTTTCATTCCCGGACTAGCAAAGGCAAAAGCGCCTATAGTATCATCCTTTTGAAAAGCTTCTAATTGACGTTCAATAACATAACGTATGGCGATAGTATCGCTATTAGTGATTTCCATAATCTAAATTGCGTAGGCATAGCCCGTCGTAGACATCGCTTAATTATCGCGCTGACTGAGCCTTAATTCTATCTGGTCTAATGCTGCTTGCCAAACTTCATACCCATCAGGTGAAAGATGTAAGCCATCAGTAGTCAACTCTAGACGCAAATTACCTTCAAAGTCTGTAAACCACCTATACATATTCGCATAACTAACTTTTTCTTGTTTGGCCATCAGTGCCAGTTGATTATTAAGATTACGAATACGTTGGTTAGAAATTGTTGGTAGACGAGTCGGTAAAATCGATTGAATAATAATTTGAGCTTTTGGGTGATTCTGTCGTAAGCGGCGCATAATCTGGCGATGATTACGCAAAATTACTTCATCACTTACACCTTTGCGTAAATCGTTAATCCCAGCCATGACGTATATCACATCTGGTCGTGTTTGAGAAAATGCTCCCAATCTTTTTAAGACACCACCAGAGGTATCTCCAGATATTCCTTGATTAAGCCACAATTTAGTAGATGGCAGTTTTTCCTCTGGAAACCACATACTTAAAGAATCGCCTACCATAATACCTAGACGATTTCCCCCTTGACCTTGGGCGATCGCTTTAGCTTCCAAAGCTAATAAACGTTTCCAATCTTCATAGGTTAATTGTGGTTTCTTCGCTGACTCCGAGAGCGATCGCAAGCTATCATCATCTACGCCTTTAGAAACTTGGCCTGTTTTTAGGGCTGCTAGTCTTTGATAATAAAGTTGGCTACCTGATGCCAGTGTGCGGTTAGTGCCAACTGAAGTAGGATTAAGTGATGATTGTACTGGCGTTGCTAAATCCTGGTTGGTCAAATCTGGTAAGGAAAAATTACCATTGGGGATGGTTTTCTTTGCTAATGCTGGCTGTGTATTTAAAAATTGCAAAGCCTGACTAGTAAAGTCCGATAGGGAGATGTCAAAACTAGGGATGGCTTTTTCAGCCACTGTTAGCTGCGAATTTTGATTTAATTCCCACTGTAATTGAGAATTTTCCGGCAGGATAATCGACATCTGGGGAAGAGCCGATGCTGGTATTGCCAATCCTGTTAACAAGCTTGCTGCCAACAGATAAGAATCCCTCATCGCTTTATCTCTCCTATACTCATTACTTAGTTTGATAACGGTATTACCTGAATGCAGTCAGGCAAATTTTACTTCGGTTAAGTCTTATTGTGATTGACTCTGTCTCTGTCTGTAAAGCAGGTTCACGGACTCCAGTTAGACAATTTACAATCTCTTTAAAGCAGATTTTTTCTCAAATAAGAGCACTTTGCCCTATAGTAAGACTTTGAATACCAAACTGATTTTACTATCCCTCAGACTTAGATATCCTAGATTTAAGTGTTTTACGCTACTATTGGCTATCTCCAAAGGAAAAATTCATTAATTTTGGGTAGCTTATAGAACTAGTTAATTCAGTAAATACACAGGCGGAAGATGGTGGATGATTTTTGATGTTTTCATCAACACCCGATATAAGTGGAACACAACTCATACCGTGGATGGCAATTTCATGCAGTACAGATCACACAAGTGTTCACGGCTTTGAGTCTAGTAAATAGAACCTACCCTATAACTCAATACGCTTGGGTTAAGCTCATTAGCGATTGATTTGTCACTGATTAAAAAAGCCAACTCAATTGGGGGATTCTCCCCCAAACCCCCGATTGGGTGACGGTTGCGTCCCCCAAACCCCCTCCAAAATTATTGTTCGGTTTTTTTGTTGAGTAACTAGTTTTTTGGTTTTGTTATCAATTAATTTTTTCAACTGAACTGTATTTGCTTTTAGTTGACTGTTGACTATGTTTTCTGTCAACCGTTAACTATCAAGGTGAAATCCCGTCTCCCCTTTTATGGGTGAGATGAGCTTAGGAAAGCTATTTAAAACTGCTGCTGTGAATGAATTAGAAAGCTATTTTCGCTTTTGGATGTAGCGCTACAGCTTAATTATTGTGCGATCGCATTAGTCAGTATTAGGGGCAGATTACGTGATTCAAAAGTGCTGAATTAATTTAAATGCAAATAATGCATAGTAGCGATACATTTTTTGCACTATTACTTAATTTTTGTAGCGACTTATACTATTTTAGCAGAAAACCGCCTTTAACCTTAAGAATATGTAAATCGTTACAGTTTTGTTACCACAACGGCTTTAATACATTTCCAAAATGGATACACAGAAATATCCTTTCTAAATCAATCATCTCAATACACAAATATAAGTTTATGAATACATTTGCCCTAGTAGACAGAGGAGCGATCGCACTACGGGTTAATTGATATTGGGCAAATAACTCACTTAGGTTTACGGGATTAAAACTTTGCAATGAGAGTCAGTTCATGACAGACACAGCAACTACCACTACAACCAGCCTCAATAAGTTTGAGAAATTTAAGGCAGAAAAAGATGGACTTGCTATCAAGCAAGAAATCGAAAAATTTGCCGCTCTAGGCTGGGAAGCAATGGATGAAACAGACCGCGACCATCGGCTGAAGTGGGTGGGTGTATTTTTTCGCCCAGTCACGCCAGGTAAGTTTATGATGCGGATGCGAGTACCCAACGGTATTCTCACCAGCAATCAGATGCGTGTGTTAGCAGAAGTAGTACAGCGTTACGGTGATGATGGCAGTGCCGATATTACCACGAGACAGAATATTCAATTGCGGGGGATCAGGATTGAAGACTTACCTGATATCTTCAACAGATTTCATGCAGTTGGTTTAACCACCATCCAATCGGGTATGGACAACATCCGCAATATTACAGGCGATCCCGTGGCTGGATTAGATGCGGATGAGTTGTTTGACACGCGAGAGTTGGTACAACAAATTCAGGATATGATCACCAACAAAGGTGAAGGTAATCCCGAATTTACCAACCTCCCACGCAAATTTAACATTGCGATTACCGGCGGAAGAGACAATTCTGTTCATGCAGAAATCAACGATTTAGCATTTGTACCAGCATTTAAAGATGGGACAGGGGAAGAAGTCAGCCCATCTCCTAAATTTGGGTTTAACGTTTTAGTGGGTGGCTTCTTCTCTGCAAAACGTTGTGAAGCGGCGATTCCGTTGAATGCTTGGGTTGCTCCCGAAGATGTGGTTGCTTTATCTAGAGCGATTGTAGAGGTTTTTCGTGACAATGGCTTCCGCGCTAATCGCCAGAAATCACGTTTGATGTGGTTGATTGACGAATGGGGTTTGGAGAAATTTCGTGTAGAGGTCGAAAAACGTTTGGGTAAGTCACTGTTACCCGCAGCACCGAAAGATGAAATTGATTGGGAAAAACGCGACCATATTGGTGTATATAAACAAAAGCAGCCAGGATTAAATTACGTAGGTTTACACATTCCTGTTGGTCGCTTGTATGCGGGTGATATGTTTGAAATCTCCCGTTTAGCTGGAGTTTACGGCAGTGGAGAAGTCCGCCTCACCGTTGAACAAAACGTCATTATTCCCAACATTCCCGATTCTAGATTGGCAACATTTTTAACCGAGCCATTACTAGAAAGATTTGCAATCAATCCAGGTTTATTGACGCGATCGCTAGTTTCTTGCACAGGCGCACAATTCTGCAACTTTGCCCTAATTGAAACTAAAAATCGCGCTTTAGCAACAATCAAAGCAATAGAAGCTGAGTTAACTCTAACTCATCCGGTGCGAATTCACTGGACTGGTTGTCCCAACTCCTGCGGACAACCTCAGGTTGCAGACATTGGCTTAATGGGAACTAAAACCCGCAAAAATGGCAAAACCGTGGAAGCCGTAGATATCTATATGGGCGGCAAAGTTGGCAAAGAAGCGCAATTAGGAACTTGCGTTACTAAAGCCGTTCCCTGCGAAGACTTGCAATCAGTACTGCGAGATTTACTCATCCAACACTTTGGGGCAAAACTCAGCCAAGAAGTGTTGGTGACTCATTGATGGGGATTGGGGATTAGGGATTGGGGACTGGGTAATAAACCTTTGACCCTTGACCTTTGACCCTTGACTCTTACCAAATACCAAACACCAAACTGCTTAACAACAAAAAATGACTAATTTTTCACGAAGACAATTTATTTTTACATCCACTGCGGCGGCGGCGGCTTCTATTCTGGCTCATGGTTGCGCTTCTAATGGTTCTAATTCAGCGACGACAGGTGACAAAGCGCCTTCGGCTGCACCTGCGGCTAACGTCTCTACAGTAGCTAATGCACCGAAAGTAGAAACCACCAAAGCCAAGCTAGGATTTATCCCTCTCACCGATGCTGCACCTTTGATCATTGCTAAAGAAAAGGGTTTCTTTGCTAAGTACGGTATGACTGATGTTGAAGTCATCAAGCAGAAATCTTGGCCTGTTACCCGCGATAACCTCAAAATTGGCTCGGCTGGTGGTGGTATTGATGGCGCACATATCCTCAGCCCTATGCCTTACTTGATGACTATTAACGATAAAGTGCCAATGTATCTGTTGGCGCGTTTAAATACTAATGGTCAGGCTATATCGGTAGCTAATAAACTTAAAGACCTGAAAGTAGGGTTAGAAAGTAAAGGGCTGAAAGCTGCTGCGGATAAAGCTAAAGCTGATAAACAGTCCATAAAAGTAGCTATGACTTTCCCCGGTGGAACTCATGATTTATGGATGCGCTATTGGCTAGCTGCTGGCGGGATCAATCCCGATCAAGATGTGGTATTAGAACCTGTACCACCACCACAAATGGTAGCCAATATGAAAGTTGGTACAGTTGATGCCTTTTGTGTAGGAGAACCTTGGAACGCTCAATTGGTGAGCCAAAAATTAGGTTATACAGCCCTCGTCACAGGTGAGTTGTGGAAAGATCACCCAGAAAAAGCTTTTGCAATGCGGAAAGAGTGGGTCGATAACAACCCCAACGCCACCCAAGCATTGTTAATGGCAGTTCTAGAAGCGCAACAGTGGTGCGATAAAGCAGAAAACAAAGAGGAAATGTGCAAAATCTGCGCCGATCGCAAATACTTTAACGTTGCAGCTGCAGATATTTTAGAACGGGCTAAGGGCAATATTGACTATGGTGATGGTCGCACACAGCAAAATTTTGGCGATCGCATGAAGTATTGGGCAGATAATGCTTCTTATCCTTACAAGAGCCATGATACTTGGTTCTTAACCGAAGAAATTCGCTGGGGTTATCTGCCAAAAGATACCAAGGTGAAAGAAATTGTCGATCAGGTTAATAAAGAAGACCTGTGGAAAAAAGCAGCTAAAGCACTTGGTGTAGCTGATGCGGAGATTCCTACTAGTACTTCTAGAGGAGTTGAGACTTTCTTTGATGGTGTGAAATTTGATCCAGAGAAACCAGAAGAATATCTCAGCAGTTTGAAAATCAAAAAAGTCTGATAGCAATTCGTAATTCGTAGTTCGTAATTTTGAATTACGAAATTTCACAAAATTGTTTTTGAATTTAACTAAATCTGCCCAGGAGTAAGAAAAAAATGACAGCTATTGCTGGTAGTTGGATCAACAGAAAAAAGTCTCAAAAGGCCCTTAATAAATTATTCTGGAAAAAAATTGTACCGCCACTGGTAGCATTAGCGATTTTTTTGGTGATTTGGCAACTACTTTGTTTAAATCCTAACTTTAAGTTACCTGGGCCAATTGAAACAGTTTCGGAAACTTGGAACCCTTTTATTATTAATCCATTTTTTGATAATGGCGAAAGTGATAAAGGTTTAGGTTGGCAGATACTTAGCAGTTTGGGCAGAGTCGGTTTAGGATTTTCGCTGGCAACAATTGTCGGCATTACATTGGGAATATTAATTGGTGCAAATCAATTAGTTTATAATGCCGTAGATCCCATCTTCCAAGTATTGCGAACTGTACCGCCTCTGGCTTGGCTTCCTATTTCACTGGCAGCATTTCAACAGGCTAATCCCTCAGCAATTTTCGTAATTTTCATTACCTCAATTTGGCCGATTATTATCAACACTACAGTTGGTGTACAGCAAATTCCCCAAGACTACATTAATGTAGCTAAGGTTTTAAAATTAAGAGGGCCAAAGTATTTCTTTAAAATCGTCTTTCCCGCCACAGTACCTTATATATTTACAGGGTTAAGAATTGGGATTGGTTTATCTTGGTTAGCAATTGTTGCGGCTGAAATGTTAGTGGGTGGTGTAGGAATTGGCTCATTTATTTGGGATGCCTACAACACTACTACAGAAACCAATATGAGCGAGATTATTATTGCCCTCGTTTACGTTGGTTTGGTTGGCTTAATGCTTGATAGATTGGTAGCATTTATCGCTAGCAAAGTTGTAGCTGAACAAAAGTAGTCAATAGTTCAAATTCAAAACTCAAAAGTAGATTATTGGCTCTGAACAAATAACAAATGACAAATGACTAAGGACTAAAGACAAATGACTACTTTTGTGGAAGTTGATCACGTTGACCGCATCTTTGATTTACCAAACGGCGATAAATATATTGCTCTGAAAAATATTGAATTAAAAATTAAACAAGGGGAATTTGTTTCTTTGATTGGGCATTCTGGTTGCGGTAAATCTACCTTACTCAATATCATTGCAGGTTTGGATAGAGCCAGTATTGGAGGCGTGACTTTAGAAGGGCGAGAAGTCAGAGAACCAAGCCCCGATCGCATGGTGGTATTTCAAAATTATTCTTTGCTTCCCTGGTTAACAGTCCGCGAAAACATCGCCTTGGCTGTGGATGAAGTCTATAAGAATCACCCCAAGGGCGAACGTCGCGGCATTGTTGAAGAACATATTGATATGGTAGGACTGCGCCTAGCGGCAAATAAACGTCCTAGTGAATTATCGGGGGGGATGAAACAACGGGTAGCGATCGCCCGCGCCTTGGCTACTCGTCCGAAGTTGTTACTGCTAGACGAACCCTTTGGGGCGCTGGATGCCTTAACCAGAGGCAGTTTGCAAGAACAACTGATGAAAATCTGCAATGAACACAACGTTACCTGCGTGATGGTAACGCACGATGTAGACGAAGCCCTATTGTTAAGCGATCGCGTTGTCATGCTTACCAATGGGCCAGAAGCTCATATTGGGCAAATTCTCGAAGTCCCAATTCCCCGTCCACGTCAGCGTTTGGAAGTAGTCAAACATCCCAGTTACTACAATCTGCGGAATGAGATGATTTACTTCCTCAACCAGCAAAAACAGGCGAAAAAACGCCGGATGCAGCAAACTCCAGTAGCCGTAACTACATCTCAGAATGGCTTAGAAAAAGCTAATCTGGAAATCGGCTTTATGCCTCTCACTGATGCTGCACCTTTAATCGTTGCTCAAGAAAAAGGCTTCTTTGCTAAATACGGCTTAGAAAATATTAGTCTGCGCCGTGCAAGTAGTTGGCAAGAAATCGCTAAAGGTGTGGTTACAGGTAAATTAGATGCAGCCCAAATGGTAGCCGGAATGCCTTTAGCCTTAACTTTGGGCGCTGGCGATCAAAAACCAATTCCCGTAATTAATGCTTTAAATCTTTCGCGTAATGCTAACGCTATCACCTTAAGCAAAAATTTATATAACCAAGGTGTCCGCGACTTAGCTAGCTTAAAAGCGGCAATTAACCAAAATCCTGACCAAATTATGACCTTGGGTGTGGTTCATCCCACCTCTATGCAGAACCTCGTGCTGCGTTATTGGTTGGCTGCTGGTAGTATAGATCCCGATAAAGATGTCAGTTTGGCAGTGATTCCACCAACAGAAATGGTTTCACAACTCAAAGCTGGCAATATTGATGGTTATTGTGCGGGAGAACCCTGGAATTATCTTGCTGTTGAACAAGACTTAGGCTTTGTTGCAGCTACAGCTTTAGAAATTTGGTCAGGACAGCCGAAAAAAGTCCTGGGAGTGCGGGAAGAGTGGGCGCAGAAATACCCCCAAACCTATCTCGCGCTGATCAAAGCCCTATTAGAAGCTTGCCAATACTGCGACGACATCCGCAACCGCCAAGAAATTATAGAATTACTCTCTCGTTCTGAATATTTGAATATTGACCCTGCATACATCCGCCCTGGATTTATCGATCCCTACGATCGCGGCGACGGTAAAGCACCTCAAGAACTAACAGGCTACAACCAGTTTTACCTGCATCAAACCAACTATCCCAACCGCACCGAACTGTTGTGGATGGTGACTCAAATGGCACGTTGGGGCTTAATACCCTTCCCGAAAAACTGGGTAGAAGTCATTGAAAGAGTCTGTCGTACAGATATTTTTGGTACAGCCGCACGGGATCTCGGCTTACTCGATATCGGTGAAGATGACCCAATTCATTTATTTGATGGGAAAATTTTCAACCCTTCCGAACCAATCGAATATCTCAAAAGCTTAGAAATCAAACGACCCATTCGCGTGGAAGAAGTATTTATTTAGTCATTGGTCATTGGTCATTGGTCATTTGTTCTTTGTTATTTCTCTTCTTCCCTCCTCTCTGCGCCTCTGCGCGACGGACACTTTGCTCAAGTCGGCAAAGCCGCCCACACAAGTGTCCTCCTCTGCGTGAGTAAATCATAAATTCATTCATCAAAGCAAAAAATATCATGCAAATAGTTAATAGAAATAATCAAATCGAAAAATTACAAACACAGAAAGCAGATGATTTTTTGGTAATTGAAGGCGTAAGCAAAATTTACCCAACTCCCGAAGGCCCTTACACTGTACTGGATGGTGTTGACCTGAAAGTTCGGGAAGGCGAATTTGTTTGTATTATTGGTCACTCTGGTTGTGGTAAATCTACGCTGCTGAATATGGTGGCTGGATTTAACACTCCCAGCGAAGGTATTGTTCTCTTGCAAGACCAACCAATCACTGAACCAGGCCCAGACAGGATGATGGTTTTCCAAAACTACTGTCTCCTACCTTGGTTGAGTGTATTTGATAACGTTTACTTGGCGATTGATTCAGTATTTCCCAAAAAGTCCCAAGCCGAAAAAAGAGCGATCGCTAGAGAACATTTAGCAATGGTGGGACTAACAGAAGCGGCTGACAAGAAACCCAGCCAAATTTCTGGCGGGATGAAACAGCGAGTTGCGATCGCCCGCGCCCTCTCGATTCGTCCCCAAGTTCTCATTCTCGATGAACCCTTTGGTGCATTAGACGCAATCACCAAAGAAGAATTGCAAGAGGAATTGCTGCAAATTTGGCGAGAACATCAAGTTACGGTATTAATGATTACCCATGATATTGATGAAGCGCTGTTTCTCGCAGACAGAGTAGTGATGATGACTAACGGCCCGGCTGCTCAAATTGGCGAAATCTTAGAAGTTCCCTTTGCCCGTCCCCGCAACCGTCGCCGCATTATGGAAGACCCAGAATATTACAACCTCAGAAACTACGCTCTAGATTTCCTCTATCGCCGCTTTGCTCATGATGATGAGTAAAAACTCGGCAATCAAAGGTATTTATTTACGCTCAAAATATTCTTCTGGTGCTTAACAATCCTGGGCTAACGTCCTGACTACGAACTCATTACCCCTTTCGCTAAGGAAGATTGCAATGCTTAAAGGATTATTTTCATTCAGGGATCGTTATCGCATCTTACATCAGACGTGGTTTGCGTTTTTTCTTACCTTTGTCTGTTGGTTCAACTTTGCTCCCTTTGCAACCACGATTGGTAAGGAATTACATTTAGCACCTGAGCAAATTAAGACTTTGGGCATTTGTAATCTGGCTTTGACAATTCCAGCGCGGTTAATTATTGGGATGTTGCTGGATCGTTTTGGCCCCAGAATTACCTACTCAATACTGTTGATGTTTGCGGCTGTTCCTTGTTTAGCAACAGCGCTGTCACAAGACTTTAATCAATTAGTCATCAGTCGTTTACTGATGGGAATTGTTGGTTCTGGGTTTGTCGTAGGTATCCGCATGGTAGCAGAATGGTTCCCACCTAAAGAGATGGGAAGCGCTCAAGGTATCTATGGCGGTTGGGGTAACTTTGGGGCTTTTGGTGCAGAGTTCGCCCTACCAATGATTGCTGTGGCGACAGGCTTTTTAGCTGGTGGTGGTTCCAACTGGAGATTAGCGATCGCACTCACTGGGATAATCGCCGCTATTTATGGCGTAATTTATTACAACAGCGTTCAAGATACACCTACTGGCAAAGTTTACAAGAAACCCAAGAAGAATGGTGCTTTGGAAGTCACCAGCGTGAAAAGCTTCTGGGCAATGATTGTGTCAAATTTTGGTTTAATTTTCGCCTTGGGTTTACTAGCTTGGCGGCTGGAACAAAAGAATATTCACTTCCTCAATCAAACCCAAATGTATTTAACTTGGTTGGCGTTAGCAGGGTTATTTGCTTACCAAACCTACAAGGCTTACCAAGTTAACAAAGAATTACTTCTGGGTAAAAAAACTTACGCACCTGCTCAACGCTATCAATTTAGTCAAGTTGCTTTACTGGAATTTACCTACATTACTAACTTTGGTAGTGAGTTAGCAGTTGTTTCCATGCTACCGGCATTTTTTGAAAAAACCTTTGCTTTAGAACACGTAGTAGCCGGAATGATTGCTGCTACCTATCCCTTCTTAAACTTAATTTCCCGTCCTAGCGGTGGCTTAATTTCTGATAAATTCGGTTCCCGCAAATGGACAATGACAATTGTTAGTGCTGGTATTGGTGTTGGCTATTTAATGGCACATTTTATTAATAGCAGCTGGCCAATTCCCTTAGCGATCGCAGTCACGATGTTCGCTGCTTACTTTGCTCAAGCTGGTTGTGGTGCAACCTACGGTATTGTCCCCCTGATTAAAAAAGAAGCTACCGGACAAATCGCCGGGAATGTCGGTGCTTACGGCAATTTTGGTGGCGTAGTCTATCTAACAATTTTCAGCTTAACGGACGCATCAACACTATTTACCACAATGGGTATCGCCGCCTTAATTTGCGCTTTTATGTGCGGCTTCTTCCTCAAAGAACCTCAAGGTTCCTTTGCTGGTGCTTATGAAAGTGAATCAACCGAAACAGTAGCACCACCCGCACCAATTTTGGCCGAGGAATAAGGGACTTCCAAGTAAAAAAACATTCCATTGCTATTGTTCACGGTTGACCGTTGACTGTTAACTGTGAACCGTCAACAGTCAACGACTTAAACGGAATAATTTATTTTTTGGAGTTCCCTAAGCTACTTTGTATCTCTATCGCATTAATCTCCACGCTTCTTTGCGTTTAAATCCTAAATTCCCACAAAACTACCATGAGTGAATTTACCAAAACCCTATGTCCATACTGTGGTGTTGGCTGCGGGCTGGAAGTTTCGGCCCCAGCACAACACGGTAAAGCGACTAATCGGGATAGTCAAGGAACTCCAATTTGGCGGGTGCGGGGCGATAAAGCGCACCCATCAAGCCAAGGTATGGTTTGTGTGAAAGGCGCGACAATCGCTGAGTCTTTAGATAAAGGTCGGCTGCAATATCCAATGATTAGAGAATCTTTGGATCAAGATTTTCGTCGCACCAGTTGGGAGGAAGCTTTTGATTTAATTGTGCAGCGGATTCAAACAGTACGCTTTACCCAGGGGCCAGAAGCTATATGTATGTATGGTTCTGGACAGTTTCAAACTGAAGATTATTATATTGCTCAGAAACTGATGAAAGGTTGTCTGGGCAGTAATAATTTTGATGCAAATTCGCGTTTATGTATGTCTAGCGCTGTGGCTGGCTACATTCAAAGCTTCGGCGCAGATGGCCCTCCCTGTTGCTATGAAGATTTAGAGTTAACTGACTGTGCATTTTTAATTGGGACTAACACCGCCGAATGTCATCCCATAATTTTTAATCGGCTGGAAAAATATCGCAAAAAAAATCGCAAAGTTAAATTGATTGTGGTCGATCCTCGACGCACACCTACTGCAGAAAATGCTGATTTACATTTAGCAATTCGCCCAGGTACAGATATCGACTTATTAAATGGTATCGCCCACTTGTTGATGCGCTGGAATCAGATAGATGTGGGATTTATTGATGACTGTACCAGTAACTTTCCTGCCTATGCGGAAGTGATTCGTCACTATTCCCCAGATGTGGTGGCGCATCGCTGCGGAATTAGCGTTGCAGATTTAGAAACCGCAGCGCGCTACTGGGGAGAGTCTCAAAGAGTCCTGTCTCTGTGGTCGATGGGAATAAATCAATCAAGTGAAGGTACAGCTAAGGTCAGAACTATTATTAATTTGCACCTGATGACGGGACAGATTGGTAAACCTGGTTCCGGCCCTTTTTCTTTAACCGGTCAGCCAAATGCAATGGGAGGAAGGGAAGCTGGCGGTTTATCGCATTTGTTACCTGGTTATCGCTTGGTAAAAAATCCCCAGCATCGTGCAGAAGTAGAAAATTTTTGGGGACTGAAGCCAGGACAAATTTCTCCTGAACCGGGGATGACAGCTTGGGATATGATTACTGGCTTAGAAAATGGCGCAGTCGGATTACTGTGGATTGCTGCGACTAATCCTGCCGTCAGTATGCCAGATTTGGAACGGACGAAGAAAGCATTATTGCGATCGCCTTTCACAATTTACCAAGATGCATACTATCCCACAGAAACCTCTGCCTACGCTCATGTGCTGTTACCTGCTGCCCAGTGGGGCGAAAAAACTGGCGTAATGACCAATTCTGAACGCCGAGTAACTTTATGTTCAGCATTCCGCGTTCCTTGGTGGGAGGCGAAAGCCGATTGGGAAATTTTTGCGGAAGTGGGGCGCAGATTAGGCTTTACCAAAGAATTTGCCTTTGCTAACTCTGCTGAAGTCTACGCCGAATTTGTGCAACTCACACGCGATCGCCCCTGCGACATGACGGGTATGAGTCATGAGCAATTACAAACCCAAGGCCCCACTCAATGGCCCTTTCCTTCTAATATTGCTGATTCCCTGGTTAACACTCCAAACTTAGCACTCCAAACTCAGCACTCAGAACTCAGAACTCAGAACTCAAAAAGGCTTTACACTGATTTACACTTTCATACCCCCGATGGTAGGGCGCGGTTTGGTGCATATCATTCACGGGGTTTGGCGGAACCCCCAGATCCTAATTATCCCTTTGTGCTGACTACTGGGCGATTGTACGGACATTGGCACACTCAAACCCGTACTGGCCGCATTGAAAAAACTCGCGCTATGCACCCGGAACCGTTTATTGAGATTCATCCCCGTGACGCTGCTGCTTTGGGAATTACCGATCACCAGTGGTTAGAAGTGCGATCGCGTCGGGGTAAAGCAAAGTTTCCCGCCAAAATTACCAAAGCGATCGCCCCTGGTACAGTGTTTGTCCCTATGCACTGGGGGGCGCTATGGGCTGACGAAGCTGAAGCTAACGCTCTCACTCATCCAGAATCTTGTCCCGATTCTCTACAACCAGAACTAAAAGCTTGTGCTGTGGATCTAACACCCATTTCTGTAGAAATTACACTTAAAAATTATCAACTCCAGTCCTCACAATGGTAAGCTGCTAAATAGATAACTAAATAGTCAGTTGATAATTTCAGCCATAGTTAATAGTCAATAGTTATGATTATTTTTTATAATCCTATAGATTTATCTATAGGATTTTATTTTATATTTTGACTTTTGACTTGGGACTAATACGCTGGGAATAATAGTCATTAACCGCCAATATATGCCAATAAATGCTGAATATTTAATCAAAATTTGTAGTAATTTTATAACACTAACTACCTAATATTAAGCAGCTTGAAAAGTAAATTGACAAATAGGGTGTAGTAGATGAAAAAAATTCTCAAACAAGTATTAGATACTACAAATTTGAAAAAAGATTATGAGAAATGGATTGCTAAATACGATTATCAATCAATTTTTCAGAATCGTAAATCAAAAATCCGCAATCCCAAACCAGAGAAGATGCAGGATGAGAAGTTTATGCACTTCATTGAAAACATTGAAGTGCTGGTTTCTAAAGTATTATCTTTATTTATGGTGGTAGTTATTTTGGCTGCTATCTGGGATTTAGCTGTCTTTCTGCTTAAAGAGTTATTTACGGCACCCTATGGCAAATTTAACACCACATTATTTAAAATTTTTGGATTATTTTTAAATGTTTTAATAGCTTTAGAAATTTTAGAAAATATTACTGCATATCTCAGGAAGCATGTTGTTCAAGTAGAATTAGTTATTGTTACGTCTTTAATAGCTGTCGCCAGAAAAATTATCATCCTAGACCTAGAAAAAGTCACAGGAATTGATATCATTGGTTTAGGAGTTGCAGTTTTAGCACTATCAATTAGTTATTTAATAATTCGTTTTAGTAATTCACGAGGCCCTCATTAAAAATCCATCATAATTGGTGATTTGTAATTGGGCATTGGCAAAAGGCATCAAGATAGAAATAAGCTTGACTTTTGGCTTTTGACTCGTACCAAATACCAAACACCAAATGACAAATGACAAATAACAAAACTTTTTTTGAATTTGAAGCAGATTTCGTGACATCCCTGCGTTGTATACCTATGCAGGTGCGCTACAAACTAGATACTTGTGGTATTAAGCTGAAATTATCTGATTGGAATCAGATGTCTCAAGCTGAACGTTCAGCTTTGGTTGAATTACCTTGTAATACAGAAGCGGAAATTCAATCTTATAGCCAATATCTTGAACAGTTGATTTTAAACCGCACAGGTACACCACCTGCAAAATTGCCGATTGAACACAATCCTGCATGGATGGACTCTACTAATTTACCAGTTACTGTTCAAGAGCAAGCCCAACAAAACGGTATTACTCTAACAGCACCACAGTGGGAATCTTTAACACCCTTAGAGCGATTTGCACTAATTAAACTTAGCCGTTCTGGGCATGAAAATAAAAATTTTCCTAAAGCAATGGCAGAATTTCATCTGGCTTAAAAATATTGTTGACTGTTAACTGCTGACTGTTGACTGTGTAAGTATTATTTGAACTCTCAATTTACACAAATCCTGATAAATATTGATTTTTCGTAGGGGTTTAGCAATGCTAAACCCTTTTCTACGTGTTTATATAATTACAACAAATTGTTAAGTATAAAAGGTAAAAGATTAATCATATAACTCTTATGGAGTGAGCATCTTGCTGACTAATGCTGTAGTCACTCATATAAAATTCTTTGCGTTATAGTAAAATAATATACGTTAATTTGCAAGTACATAGAGCAAAATCCACGGGCACAGCACTGCTGTGACATAACATTAATATGGTTTAAGGAGTTGAAAATAGAAGAGGTGTTTAATAAGCTTTGCAAAGAAAGAAAACAGAAAATGCAACATTTGCTTAATCTAACTATTTTTTGATGCAAAATAGTGTTCTCAAGTTTTGTGAGTATTATTTTATTTAGCTTTGACAGTAGTCAGCAATTGCTTGGTCTAGATTGGAAAATTATATTTTAAACTCGTAACTTAGGATTTATATAGTATGCGGGCAAAGCTGAAACAGCTACTATGGCAATGGCGCGGAGTTTTGCTAGCAGTGCCCAATGTGACAGGGATTGTGATTGCGCTGCGGTTTATGGGCTTGCTGGAATTCTTAGAGTTAACAGCACTAGATCAGTTTTTTCTTTTACGTCCACAACAGCCTGTTGATGAGCGCATCGTCATAGTTGAGATTAATGAATCAGATATTACTAAATTGAAGGGTTGGCCAATCAATGATGATGTACTGGCTAAAGTTTTAAATAATATTAAACAACAACAACCCCAAGCTATAGGTCTTGATATTTATCGAGATTTACCTTTAAACCCTGGTTATCAAAACTTGGTCAAGACATTTAAGACTACACCCAACTTAATTGGAGTAGAAAAATTATCTAATACTTCTGATAGTTCTTCTGTAAAACCGCCTCCAGAACTGAAAAAACTCAATCAGGTAGGAGCAAATGATTTTCCCTTAGACAAAGATGGTAAGATACGCCGAGCTTTACTATATGCAGGTTTACCTGATGGCAGCAATCTTGAAAGCTTTGGTCTGAAACTCTCATTATTATATTTAAAACCTCGAGGAATTACTGAAAAACCAGCAGCCAATAATCCTAACTATTTGCAGTTAGGTAAAGGTGTTTTTCCTACTTTTGAAGCTAATGATGGTGGTTATTTCCGGGCGGATGATCGCAGCTACCAAATCCTTTTAAACTATCGAGGAGGAATTAATCGGTTTTCCAGGGTATCTATCTATGATGTTTTAGAAAACCGAATTCCCCCTGGTTTAATGCAAGGAAAGATAGTTTTAGTTGGTGCTACAGCAGAGAGTTTGAAGGATCTATTTTGGACATCTTATAGCAGTAAGGTCATGGGTGCGCCAGAAAGAATGGCTGGAGTTGCAATTCATGCCAATTTGATTAGTCAAATTTTGAGTTCGGCTTTGGAAGGTCGCCCACAAATTAAGACATTACCTGAACCTATAGAATGGTTATGGATTTTATTTTGGTCGATGGTCGGTGCTACTTTATGTTGGCAACATCGACATATTACTAATGAAACCAAGAAATTTTCGCTGACAAATACTACTAGCAGTATTGTAATAGCAACTAGTTGTTTAGTAGGTGGGAGTTATTTAGCTTTTCTGTTTGCTTGGTGGATTCCTATTGTACCGCCCCTGTTAGCTTTAACTGGATCTGCGATCGCAGTCACTCAATATATCGCGCGGAGTGCTGCGGAAATGCGCCGCACCTTTGGTCGCTACGTTACAGATGAAGTGGTCGCTAATTTACTAGAAACTCCTTCTGGACTGAAGCTAGGAGGAGAACGCAGAAAAGTTACAGTCTTAATGTCTGATTTAAGAGGATTCTCTGCTGTATCCGAACGTTTACCACCAGAACAAGTGGTAGCCATCCTCAATGTTTATTTGGGTGCAATGGCAGATGTTATTAACCATTACAACGGTACGATTAATGAGTTTATTGGTGATGGTATCTTTGTGATGTTTGGTGCGCCTGTGAGCCGCGAAGATGACTCTCAAAGAGCAATTGCTTGTGCTATTGCTATGCAATTAGCGATGAAACCTGTAAATGAACATAATCAACAAATGAATTTACCAATTATCGAAATGGGAATTGGTATTCATACAGGTGAAGTTGTAGCGGGTAATGTTGGCTCTCAAAAGCGTGCTAAATATTCAGTTGTGGGGAGCCATGTTAATTTAACTTCTCGGATTGAATCTTATACAGTAGGCGGTCAAATTTTGATTTCTGAAGAAACTTTGAAAGATGCCACGATTGACCCTTATATTAATATAAGAATTGATGGAGAATTACGTGTAGAACCGAAAGGAATTAAGGCTCCAATTACAATTTATGACATTGGCGGCATTGGTGGGAAGTACAATCTTGACTTACCTAAATCTGATGACAATATGCTGCAATTGTCTGAGGAAATTTCTGTAGAATATACAATTTTGGAAGGTAAACACGCAGTAGGAACCATATTTAAGGGTGAAATTGTTAAATTATCTGAGCATGGTGGAATATTGCGATCGCCAAATTCCCTGGATTCTTTAACTAACCTCAAAATGAGATTATTAAACGCACCAGAAATTGCTCCCGGTGAAGGCGATATCTATGCCAAGGTGTTGAAAAAAGCTTCTGATGATGACAGTTATTTTCTAATTCGTTTTACAGCCATGCCACCCAAGCCAAAAGCAATACTTGATAGCAGATTTAAATCTGAATCTAGTAATCATAATATGGAATAACCAGGCAATACAAAAAATTAAACAAATATCAATTTAGAGCCATAAATATTTTTTGATGTCAATCATCATAGCTTTGTGCTTTAACAAATGATTGATTCCCCAGTTTTATTTGATTGATATTAGACAGATCATGTTAGTAGCATGCGTTAAGTAAGTGTAACGCACGCTCTTAATATACTTGGCAGAGAATACATCAATATCTTCTAGAGGGCATGGGATTGCCATGCCCCTACAATCTGTCGCATTCTTTTTTCAAATTTGTATTAGAACATCATAAATTAAATATGAGATTGTATTAATTATTTTCATAATTATGTAAAATTACAGGTATCTAATCAAATAAAACTAATTAGTGGCTCAATAGTACAGCCATAAATGCGGGATGGGAGCGCAAATAAATGCAAAAGAAATGTTCGCAAATTTTTACAAATCGCACTTTTACTTTATTGCTCAGTGTGATGTTGACTTTAGAATCAATGGCAATATCAGTAAGTGCAAAAAGCGTAAAAATAGCTCAACATACTGCACCCACCCCACAAAAGGTTAATCCAGAGAGAGAACAAGCTTACGAACGGGTAAAACAACTATTCCAAGAAGCACAACAACTGCGTGAAAAAGGAACTGCAGAGTTTGGGCAATAGGCAATATAAGTAGGTCGGCGAAATTAAAGATAGCTGGCTGAGGCTGTCATTTGTCCTAGGTCATTCTTACAAAGTTCTGAGCGGAGGTTTCCTCCGATCAGACTTTGCGCTTTGTCATTGGTAAGGATTTCAAACCTATTTACGTTTCTTAACCTAGTTGGGTTTATTTCCACCGACTTACTTAATTCACCCTATTTATGGGCAGCTTTCATTCTCCAAGGTGAGTGGCGATAAGGTAATTGCACATCAAAAAATCATCTATGGCTTTGGTGAGCAGAGGGAGCAAGGAAGCAGGGGAACAGGGAATAAAAAGTAAGCCTCTTTATTAAGAGAGTACATAACCGTTGAAATTTTAAATTTAAATATTTCAATCCTAAATTTAAAATCTACAACTTGGTGATTGATACTCCTATTTAGATAGATCATCAATTCAAGGGAAATTAAATTAATGCAAAGGCGACTTATATCAATATTTAGACATCGTACTCTTGTTGTCTTTGTGAGCATGATGTTGTTGTCTGAATCTGTAGGGATGACAGCAAGAGCAATAAATGTAGAAATAGCGCAAAAACCTACAACTACTCCCCAAAATCTTAGCCCTGCTCAACAAAGAGCCTACGCACAAGCAAAGCAACTATCAGAAGCAGCAAACCAACTATTCAAGCAGGGAACAGCGGCTTCTCGACAGCAAGCTCTAGCTAAATATTTGACAGCACTAAAAATTTGGCGGGAAATAGGCGATCGCTCTCAGGAAGCTACTACGCTCTTAAGCGTTGGGACTATTTATTATTTCCAAAGCGAAAATATAAAAGCTCTGGAATATTACAACCAAGCTCTATCTCTGAGACAGCAATTAAAAGACCGTCTGGGAGAAGCTATTATGCTCCAGTCCATTGCAGGGGCATATTACAGCTTAGGAGAAAAGCCCAAAGCATTACAATATTACAATCAAGCTCTATCTATATTTAAAGCTGAAAAGCAATCTGATTTGGCGGCTGGTGCTTTACTGGGGATTGGCAGAATTTATTTTACTTCTGGTGAAACAAAGAAGGCATTAGATTCCTACAATCAAGCTTTAGAAGTGCAACGTGCTAGTAAAGATTTAAATGGGCAAGTTGACACCTTAGAAACCCTTGGGCAAGTTTATATCCAATTAGGTGAAGCACAAAAGGCTTTAACAGCTTTAAATCAAGCTTTAGAAATTCAGCAGACAACCAAGAATATCGCAGGACAAGCAGATACTCTAACATTGATAGCCACACTCTATAGCTCATTAGGTGACAATCAAAAAGCGAGGGAATCTTTAACTCAGGTGCTGGCACTGCAAAAACAGTTACCACAACCAGACCCTAGCAAGCAAGCAATCACTTATATGAGTATGGGTGCAACCTATACGGTTGCTAACGATTATCAAAAAGCACTGGAATATTTTAACCAAGCGCGATCGCTCTTTCAAAAGTCAGGTAGACCGAATGAACAGGCTGAAGTCTTAATTCAAATCAGCTTTGTTTACGATGAATTAGGACAACAACAAAAAGCCCTTGACGTACTCAACCAGGCGCTAACTCTCCAACGTGCCCAAAAAAATCGCTCTCGGGAAGCTTTTACACTCAACAATATTGGTGGGATTTACGCATCCTTTGGCAATTATCAGCAAAGTTTGGATTTTTATAACCAAGCGCTAACTCTCCAGCGCCAGATCAAAGACTTACCAGGAGAAGCAGCTACACTAACTTATATCGCTAAACTCTATCAGTCTTTGGGGGATGATAAGTTAAGTGTTGATACTTATAACCAAGCACTAGATAAATTTCGCGCTATTGGCGATCGCAGTCAGATAGCTCAAATCTTCGATAGTCTTGGGAATGTTTCTCGCAGTGCAAAACAGCCGCAAAAAGCTTTGGAATATTACAATCAGGCTCTCAAATTGTGGCGGGAACAAGGAGCGCTATTTCAGGAATTTGCGACACTCACAGGGATAATTAGAGCTTATGAGTCACTCCAAGATTATCCCCAGGCTTTAGATGCTGCTAACCAAGCCCTAGCATTGGCGAAAAAACAACAAAGTCCTTTCAGCGAAGCTTCTGCCTTAGGTTTATTAGGTAGGGTGTATTTAGCAGCTGGCGATTATCAAAAATCTCTCGATTTCTCCAACCAAGCAACCTCGAAATTTCGGTTATTAGGTGTCCCCAGTGGTGAAGCTAATACTCTCCGTAATCTCGGCAAAGTCTACAATGCCTTAAAGCAGTATCAGCAAGCAATAGATAATTACAATCAAGAACTCAAACTTTTGCGACAATTAGGCGATCGCACAGGTGAAGCCGAAACTCTGTATAATATCGCCGTCAGCGAACGCGATCGCAATAACCTAGAAGCTGCCCGCAAGCAAATAGAATCAACCATTAAAATTGTTGAAGATATCCGCACCAGAGTTACCAGCCAAGACTTGCGGACTTCTTACTTTGCCTCGGTGCAAAAATATTATGAGTTTTACATCGATTTGTTGATGCGATCGCACAAGCAGCAACCATCTAAAGGTTACGATGCCCTAGCCCTACAAGCCAGTGAACGCGCCCGCGCCCGCAGCCTTTTGGATTTGCTAGCGGAAGCTAACGCAGACATTCGCGAAGGTATAGATCCTAAATTACTAGAAACTGAACGTAGCTTGCAAAAACAGCTGGATGCTCAAGAAAAACGCTGGCTGAAATTATCTAGTAGTGGTAACAAAACTGAAATTCAAAACCTAGAAAAGCAAACACAAGCACTACTGGAACAGTATCGGCAGCTGCAAGCCAAAATTAGATCCACCAGCCCCCGTTATGCAGCTTTGACGCAACCGCAAACTCTTTCACTCAAGCAGATTCAGCAACAAATATTAGATGATAACACCCTACTATTAGAGTATGCTGTGGGCGAAGAACGCAGTTATCTTTGGGCGGTCACCAAAAATAGCATTACCAGTTACGAACTACCTAAGCGCGCCGAAATTGCCGCCGCCGTCCAAGAATTTCGCAAGGTTTTAATCTCACCCATACAAAGAACTAGCCCAGATGCAGCTGCTACTCCCCTAACGCAGTTGATATTGGCACCCGTCGCTCAACAACTAGGACAGCGTCGCTTAGTTATTGTTGCTGACGGGGCTTTGCAGTATATTCCCTTTGCAGCTCTCAACACACCCAGTGCCAAAAATGGCAGCTATGAACCATTAGCAGTCAACCATGAAATAATTACTTTACCCTCAGCCTCTACTCTGGCTGTTCTTAGACAAGAAACTGCTGGACGAAAACCTGCCCCAAAAGCATTAGCCGTGATTGCTGACCCGATTTTCTCTCCCAAAGATGAGCGGGTTAAGAGGGGAACGTCTCCAGAAAACAGCAATCAAAACTTAGACTTACAACAATTATCCAGGTCAGCCAGAGAATCAAGTATCGCCTTTGATCGTTTACCTTTTACTCGTCAAGAAGCCGATACTATTCTGTCTTTAGTACCTGCAAAAGAACGCAAACAAGCCTATGACTTTGCCGCTAACCGTTCTGTGGCTACCGATGCTCAGTTGAGTCAATACCGAATCATACATTTTGCTACTCATGGCATCCTCAACAGTCAAAACCCAGAATTATCAGGAGTTGTACTATCGCTATTTGATGAAACTGGCAAACCCCAAAACGGCTTTTTGCGTCTACATGATATTTTCAACCTGAAATTGCCAGCAGAACTAGTGGTACTCAGTGCTTGTGAAACTGGTTTGGGTGAAGAAGTCAAGGGAGAAGGATTAATTGGCTTGACAAGAGGATTTATGTATGCAGGTAGCCCGAGAGTGTTGGTGAGTTTGTGGAGTGTAGATGATCAAGGAACTTCAGAATTAATGAAGAAGTTTTATAGCAAAATGTTGCAACAGGGCTTAAAACCTGCTGCGGCATTACGGGCGGCACAGGTAGAAATGTGGCGCAATCCCGATTACCGCTCACCTTTTTTCTGGGCACCTTTCACCCTCCAAGGCGAATGGCGCTAAGCAAATTTTAGATTTTAGATTTTGGATTTTGGATTGGAAATGCAAAATTTTACATTATCCAAAATCCAAAATTGTGTCATTGGTCAGCAAGAGGAAGAGGGGGAAGAAAGGGATGGAGCTTGTAATCCGCCCCAATACGGTTCGGATAAGACAAATCGATTGACATTTAAATCCTGTAGAGACGCGATTTATCGCGTCTCCAGAACCCCAAAATTATGACGAAAATTTCTTAACCGAACCGTATTGTAATCCGCCCCAGTCAAGCACCCAGGAAGGGCGGGGCTTGTACCCATTTTCCCCCTGCCCCCTGCTCCCTTCCCCCTGCCTCTTCCAGTCACTTCACCGGATTCCAACGCACAGACAGCATTGTAATATCATCAAACTGTGGTGCATCGGCAATAAAAGCGAACAAATGGGTTTTAATCCGCTCTAACAAATCACAAGCTGAGGTGCATGGTTGTTCTAGGAGCGATCGCAATCTTTTATCAGTAAATAGCTGGCCATCAGGATTTTTACCTTCAGTCACACCATCAGTATAACCAATTAAGATGTCTCCAGGCTCCATCTGCACTTGCTGAATTTTAAATTTCATCCCTGCCATCATCCCTACAGCAGGCCCGGTAGACTTCAGAGTTTTCTTGATACCAGACTCACCGAGAATAAACAGCGGTTCATGCCCCCCATTAATATAAGTGAGTATTCCCGTATCCGGCTCTAGTACTCCAAAAAACAGCGTGGCAAACATACTCAATTGCCAGTGATTTTGGGCGACATATTCATTAGTCCGGGTAACTGCTTGCAGCGCATTGAGATGGGCTAAGTTAGCAGACATAGACTTGCCAATCCACCCATCTGGAAGCGGTTTATTATGTTCTAGAATTTCGTGGGCGATACCGCGTAATTGAGTTTCAGCAGAGAAGATGCGAATTAAGCTCCGCATTAAAGCCATAAATAGCGCTGCACCTACGCCTTTATCACAGACATCTGCAATTACTAATCCTATCTGTTTATCATCAAGCTCAAAAGTGTCGTAGAAGTCTCCAGCTACTTGACGCGCAGGGTAGAAACAAGCCGTAATCTCACAATTGGGCTGCTGAACAATTTCATAGGGCAAAAAATCTATCTGAATCTGCCGCCCTTTTTCCATTTCTGCATCCAGCGCTTTAGAATATTTCTCTAGTTTTGAGTAAAGCCGCGCATTTTCTAAAACTAAAGACATCTGATCGGCTGTCACCTGCATGAGGTTAGCTGCTTCATGGCTAAAATGCCCCGGTTCAGAATGTAGTAAGGTAATAATCCCTAGTAATTCATCTCCCCGAAGAATGGGAACAGCTAAAGCAGAACGCACAATGTAAGGTTGATTGGGTAAGGTCAGCCAGCGATCATCATTTTCGGTATCATCAATTAATCCTAATTGACGATGACGGATGACCCAGCCAGCTAAACCCTTATCTATGACTGTACCAATGAGACGTTTTCTCTGTTCTGCTGTCACTTCGGTACGTGACAAAATCGCGTCTGAGACTTTCCCTGAAGGCTCAAGTAAAAAGAGGCTGCCTTTTTCTGAAGCTGTTTGATCGGCTGCAACATCTAATGTCATTTGTAATGCGGTTTTTAGCACTTCCTCTGTAGAAGAACGCGCCATCATCACGAACTTTTCGAGCAATTTTGATTGAGCTTGAAAAGCGGCTTCTTCATTTTTGAGTGCTGTTTTCAGTTCTGCTACCTCTTGGCGCAGTGCTACTAATTCATCTTCATCACATTCTTTGAATTGATTTTGCACACCCATCTTTTTACCTACACAGGGATTTAAATAGTTAATTGAAAATAAGTTTGACTCGAATGTTTTTTTAAGTTAAGGTGATGTAAATATTTTAACAAATAAACAAGTATATTTTCAGCTGCTGTTTTCAATAATACTTACTACTGAAAATTTTGGCAACAGCTTTAACTGGTAATATTCCAGGCATTAAGATATATTTACCTTAATATAGCCTATATCAGGTGGTTAATAATTTAACTTTGGTTGTCTTAATTGATTCAACAGTTAACAATAAAAATATTACGGTTGCGGTTGCCAACTCTCTCAAAAAGATACTTATCGACTCCTTGAATTGCTAGATATACACCCAACCCACCTATAGGTCTCTCGTCTAAGGGCTTTTTCAATTGTTCTTCTTCTACGGCTACTGTTTCATAAGGATCGTATTTAGCGCCTGTATCTTCAATAATGATGGTTAAGCGTGACTCATCAATATCAGCAGACACATCTATTTCTCCTTCCAAATGAGCTTCTTCATAGCCATGAATAATAATATTAGAGGCTATTTCATCCACTGCTAAACGCAGCTTATAGGTAGCTTTTTTATCCAACCCAGCTGTTTGTGCTGCTTCCATGACATATTTAGCGATCGCGCCTAAAGAGTCGAGAGTTCCTGGTAAAGTTAAAGTTGTCATACCTAGCGCTTCCTTTGCTGAATAAGCATAAAGATGAATTTTTTACCAAATGGCTGAAATATTGAGAAGCTATTTGCTTTGTTTAATTAAGATTCCCAATTTTCAATAAAGTCTTAGCATTTTATATTTGAAATAGCAAAATATTGCTTGGTTTTCTCAGATGTCTAAATCTGCCTAAGCGAAAAATTTTGATTAATTTCACTGTTGCGTGCGATGTTTCTTAAAAGCCACCCCGACGCACCACCCGTTATTAATAAAAGAAACATCAATAATACCAATTCTCTAGAATTGGTATCGCTTATTGAAAAATGTTTGAAGTGTAAAGGATAAAAATTCTACTTCACACTTCATCTTTGTCATCTAAATGTTTTCTATCACAGCTGCGTCATACTCATCCAGCGCAATCACGCTGTGATGGAAGCCAGTCTTGGTGATAGTATCCATCACCATTTCCTGAGTTCCTACTACATACATATCCACATCTTTACCCATCTTTTGTTTAGCAAAGATTAACACCCGCAATCCTGCACTGGCCATATATTCCAATTCGTTGAGAATTAGCACTAACCGTTTGGGTTCTTGTGCTGCGGCCTCCTCAACTTTATGCTTAAAATCAGGTGCTGTACTCGCATCTAGTTCGCCAGCCAAGGTGATTTTAGCGACATTACCAACTGTTTCGAGAGTTGCTGAAAAAGCCATGATCTTTTTTGAGTTATAAGTTCTTAGTTGTTAGTTATTAACCAGAGATAAAAGGTTAAAAAATGGCAATTTAATTTTGCCAACTTTTAACCTATTTACCCACTAAAATTGCCACAGAGCGATCGCCCATCAGCAATGCAGCTTGATTCTCTAGTACTGGTTCTTTTCCTGGTTCCCAGCTATCTTCTGGTGGATTTGCGCCAGTATTAGCAAAGACAGACCACTTCATTCCCGGATGCAATCGGGGAATTTCAAACCACTGGGCTTGCCAGTGCATATTCATTGCTACATAAATGTAGTTATCTGCTACTGTTCCCTGTTTGGCGTGTTTGCCACAAAGCATAAAAGCTATAGTACGACAGGAATCAGACCAATCAGCATTCCAAGCTCGAGTGCCATGCCAGGTAATATCTGCATAGCCACTACCTACATAATCCCGATTTTGGAAATGCCATTCGTTTCTCAAGACTGGATGGGCATTGCGGAAGGCGATGCAGTGTTTAAAAAACTTAAACAAATCTGCATTCTTTTCTAGCAGTTTCCAGTCTAACCAGTTCAACTCATTATCGTGGCAATAAGTGTTATTATTGCCATTTTGAGTGCGTCCTACTTCATCTCCCATGAGAATCATCGGCACACCTTGAGAAACCATCAACATGGCGATCGCATTTTTAATCTGGCGATGACGTAAGGCATTAATGCCTGGATCGTCGGTTGGCCCTTCCCAACCACAGTTCCAGCTATCATTATCATTGCTGCCATCGTTGTTGTTTTCACCATTAGCTTCATTGTGTTTCCCATTATAGGAAACCAGATCCATCATAGTAAAACCATCATGGGCAGTAATGAAATTAATGGAAGTTGCTGGCGCGCGACCAGACCAAGCGTATAAATCGGGAGAACCTTGTAAACGTTGAGCTGCATCGCCAACGCTACCATCCCCTTTTAAGAACTTACGGATACCATCACGGTATTTACCATTCCATTCTGCCCAACGTCCATAAGCTGGGAAAGAACCTACTTGGTATAAACCGCCGGCATCCCAAGCTTCCGCAATCAGTTTACATTTAGCCAAAATCGGGTCAAAGGCCAAAGATTCTAGCAGTGGTGGATTTGCTAGGGGTGCGCCCCAAGGATCGCGCCCTAAAATAGCGGCTAAATCAAACCGGAAGCCATCTATATGATATTCTGATGCCCAGTAACGCAAACAATCTAGTACTATGCCCCGTACTACTGGGTTATTACAATTGAGAGTATTACCAGTACCACTGAAGTTATAATAATACCCTTCAGGGGTCAACATATAGTAAGTTTTATTGTCAATCCCACGGAAAGAAATGGTCGGCCCGTTTTCGTTGCCTTCCGCAGTGTGGTTGAATACTACGTCTAAAATTACTTCAATACCGTTTTTGTGTAATTCCTTGACTAAGGATTTCAACTCATCAACCTGCATCCCAAATTTACCTGTAGCTGCGTAACCAGCTTTGGGAGCAAAAAAACCAACTGTACTATAACCCCAATAATTGTAAAGAGTTTCCCCTGTTTGCGGGTTAGGACGGCTATTTTCAAACTCATCAAATTCATAAATGGGCATCAATTCCACCGCATTGACACCCAATTCTTTTAAGTAAGGAATTTTTTCCCGAATCCCGGCAAATGTTCCTTTATGATTATCTTTGACTCCTGAGGAAGGATGACGGGTAAAGCTGCGGACGTGCATCTCATAGATGATTTGATCTGATGGTGGGATTTCTAAAGGACGATCATCTTCCCAATCAAAATCATCAAAGGCAATTCTAGCTCGATGGTGATAGATATCATTCCAATCTGGAGTAACTCCCCAAACATCCCGACCGCCAATAATTTTGGCGTAGGGGTCCATCAATATTTTACTTTTGTCAAACCAATGCCCTTCACGGAAATTATTTGGCCCGTCCATGCGATAGCCATATTCCAGATTTTCGTAATCTAGGTCAAATACGACCATGCAATAGACATTACCAATCCGAAACTCCTGCGGAAAAGGAATTTCTACCAACGGTTGTTGGGCGTGCTTCTTAAACAGGACTAAAGTACAGGATGTGGCTTGACTCGAAAAAATAGAGAAGTTAACCCCTCCCGGTACTAAAGTTGCACCGAACGGGAATGGCTTGCCGTTACGTAATTTAAAACCTTCATAAGTATGCGTTGGATGAATATCAATTCTTTCCATTGTTACTTGTCCTTATTTCCCCGTTGTCAGCAGTCACGGCCAATCCTTTTATGTCAGTATTGCTAATGCTTCTTCAAGAGTTTCGCTAGTCGTAAAAAAGTCGAGGAATCCTGTGACTGACATGGTATCTCGAATATCCTCAGTTAAGCCAACCAATACTAGCTTGCCTTCTTTGGCAGTTGCTTGGCGATACAGAGACAGCAACATCCGCAAGCCAGCGCTGGACATATAAGGTACCGCAGTCATATCGAGGAGAATCTTACTTCCTGGTTGAGCCAGAGGTAAAACTTTTTCGGTCACAGATGGTGCTGTACTCGCATCTACATCACCTGTAAGCTCAGCTACCTTTACGTCTTCAATTGTCTTGATGTTAATTTCCATATTTATTGCCAAGTTCCACTGAATTCGTAATGAAGGAATGGGAATAAAGAGAAGGGTTTTCTCTTAGGGACTTCCAAGTAAAATAATATTCCCGAAGTGATTGTTCACTGTTGACCGTTGACTATTAACTGTGAACCGTCAACAGTCAACGACTTGAACGGAATAATTTATTTTTTAGAGTTCCCTTACCCCCATTGTTTCATCTATAGCTACACAGGTACAATCTGCACCTTAACTTTTACCCGTTCGTTAGTCTTGGGTAAATTGACAGTGAGAGCTTGAGCATCAAAGTTGCTGTAAGGTTCTCCGTCGATTTCACACTTGCCAATTTTAATACTTCCAGGTGGTAAAATATCCGGTGATACGCGGAGAATATTATCAGGGAAGCCTCCAGGAATGGGCTTAAAGTAAAAGTCCATTGGCTGCTTAGTAATTAGCAAGTTGGTATAAACTGCTGCTAAATAGCATAACTCAAATGAGTGATAGCCACTCATGGAGTGCGACCCTTTACCCCGTTCGTTACCGCCAGCCAGATAAGGAATACCATTGGCAAGAACGTTGAAGTAAACGCCACCTTCTTCTAAATCGAGGAACCAAGCATTGTAAAAGGCTGCTGATTCACGGGCTAAACGGTGATATTCTTTGTTACCAACAATACCAGTTAAGATTAGGTAAGCTAGAATTGCTTGTTCTTGTTGCCACCAAGCTTTGCGATCGTGCCACACAAAGCGATAATGTTTTTCGCCTTCCCCTAGCAATCTTTCTACAACGTCATACCAACCACCACGCTGCTGGTCACTACCAACGCCAGGCATGATATCAGCAATTTTTTGCGCTAAGTTAGTATAACTATCCTTGGCTTTGAGGCTGTGCATCCGCATCAAGTTCCAAGAAATCTTCAAGTTGTGACCAACTACAGCCCGATTTTGCTGCCAACCCCAAGTGGTATCAGCAGACCAATCTTGGTAGAAACGTTCTTGGACAAATGGGCTATTGGCGTAATCAGGGAAGCGTTTCTCGATGGTGTCGAAGGTGTACTCCAACATATCAGCATATTCTTGCTTACCTGTAGCCAACCACAAGTTAATTAAATAAGCTGGGGCGTGGTCACCAACAGAGTTCCAATTCTTTTTGCCTTTATTATGGCCTAGGGAATCGCTGAGAGGATCTAAGGTAAAGGGATCGAGGTGAGAGAAGTATCCACCCTCTGGGCCTTTATCCAAGAAGAAGTTGTTAAACAACTTAATCGTCTTCTCGGTATCATCCATAATTTTGGGATCGCCAGTACAGCGATAGGTTTGGATGGGGCCAGCTAAGGCATAAATTTGTTCATAAGCGGGAATCGCGTAGTAGTCATCCCCAAATTCAGAAGCAAAGATTTTTTCTTCGCGATCGCCATTTACGTCAATCCCATGATACCAATAGACGATGCCTTCGTCTGAATCTACAAACCGCATGTGTTCGCGCAGGTATTCGGTACCTCTTTCAGCGGCTCTCAAAAAGCTATCATTACCAGTCATCAAGAAAGCTGTAGCGAAACCATATACTAAGCGGGAAATCGTATCGGTTTCTTGACGGAAATTAGTAGTTGATAGAACTCCGCTTAAACTGAGAGTGGTGCGATAGTTACGATAGTCGTATTCTTTATCGCCAAATTGGGCTTTGAGGTAGAATTTACCCAAAGCATTAACTTGCTTAATCCACCAGTCTTGTTTTTCAAATACGTAATCGCTTTTTTGCCGACCTGCAAATACTATTTGTTTAGCATCAAACAAATCGCTATCTGGATAAAATACGCCGTAGGCAAACAAAAATCTACCTGGAGCCAGCATAGATTTCATGCTACCAGTCGCATCAGGGTAGCCTTCGTCAAAATTCTGAATTAGTTTGGCATAGGCCATCGGACTCAGTTTGGCTTTAAACTCTCTACCATCAGAGGTTTTGAGTCCAAACACATCGCCATTTGCGTCATAGTGAGTAACGTAGCCAGCGATTAAATCTGAGAAGGGGAAATTGATACTCATGGTAGTCTTCTCCAAGAAATTTTAGAGGAGGATGAGAGAAAGGCTAAAGGATGAAGGGTAAAGGCTGAAAAAAATCGTTATATTTTCAGACTGGAACTAGAACTTCTTATCGATGGGTTTGTTGCTTATACTTCATAGTTGAGACTTCATCCTGAATACTTCATCCTTTAGTTAGCGATCAAAACGACTGGATAATTTTTGAAAACGCTTGCGGTCTAAGGGATTGGGAAGTATGTAGTACAAGGCAACAATGATAAAAACCAATTTTGCTAATGTGAGACTAACAAAAGATATGGCGATCGCAAATAAATAAGCTAGGGGTGCAATTAAGTTACGACGGTGAACAAAAGCAATAAAGTTTTTATCCTCTTGAGTCTCATCTAAGAGGCGATAAGTTGAAGCATACCACCACATCACATCCATAGCTATGCCAGCTAGGACTAAAGTTGAAGCGTAGGCAATGATTGCGATTCTTTGATTAGGATACTCGCTAAGTAGCGCAGTTGGAAAAGGCATAGAAGCAACACATAGCAAGAAGAGAATATTCAGCCATAGCAGCACTCTGTCATGGCGTTTGATATGCATAAATGTGTTGTGATGGCTGATCCAATAAATGCCTAAGACTACAAAACTGATGATATGAGCGATAATTTTCGGTAACAAATGCATCAGTGCATAAGGCAGTTCTTTATCTACCAAACCAGGTTCGATATGGGGAACTTTAATCTCTAGCACTAACAAGGTGATGACAATTGCAAAAACGCCATCACTAAGAGCTATTATTCGCTCATTTCCATGAAAAGCAGCGGTAGGTTTTTCACTTTTAACAGTATTGTCTTCGTTAGACATTAGCGGCGATCTCCTGAATCTTCATCCTACTGTTGTGTCAGTATGGCATACATAATGTAGGTAGAGTATAGATTATTGAAGTACTACGCAAAAATTTGAAAATCTAATAACTGGCTCTCCAAAACTATAGAGGGGGAGGATTATCTTCATCAGTAAAACCTTGGCTGATTTCTACAATATTGCCATCGGGGTCAGCAACCCAAACAGTACGCCATCCAGGGATATAATCATCAAAATTTAAAGGGCCAAGAGTGATTTTGGCATCATCTCCCATTTCTGCAAGTTTGCCATCAACGCTATCAACTTTAAAGGCGAGTTGACGTACTCCTGGATACTGCGGCCCATCATTAATTGGTGGTGGTACGGGAGATTCTTCTTTGGCTTTAAATAGTTCTAAATAAAAGGCACTATCTGCCATTTTGATAAACACTATTTGATCACCGTCAGGGAGCTTTGCTACCCTAGCGCGTTTAAAACCAAAATATTTGCTGTAAAATTTTTCAGTTGCGATCGGATCTTTACAAGTAAGTGCAACTTGAGAAAAGATTTGTAAACCCATAACTCTGTTTAGCCTTAATTTTTCTTAACGTTCTGCCAAAATTTCAATGATTTTTTTGGCGAATAGGTGAGCATGACCGCCACTACGTCCAGTCACTAAATCACCATCGACAACGACATCTTCGTTGGTATAGATAGCGCCCATATTCACTACATCACCATGTAGGTTGTTATGACAAGTTACGGGGCGGCCCTTGACTAATTCTGGTACAGGAGATACTAACCACATCCCATGACAAATGATTCCTTTGAGGATATTTTTGTCTGCGAATGCTCTTTTAAGAAACTCACAGGCGGGAGGCATTTGAGTCACATCTTCTGTATATCGCAGGCGGTCAGAAACCATAGCAGATGGAACTATGATGGCAGCATAGCTTTTAAGTTCTTCATCATCTATCGTTTCAAAACTTTTGTGACACTCAAAGGGTGCATGATATTCATGTCCTTTGAAAGTTAGATATGATTGACCCCAAAGGCGACTGAGAAAATGCAGTTCTGCACCTTCTTCGGGAAAGCGGTAATTGTAATACCAAATCTCGTGTTCGTAAAAGTCGCTTTCAATCAGGATACCAATCTTTTTTCCCTTGAGTTTCATAATCTTGACTTACCTTAAGGATCTATTTGAGCAACTATTTTTCCTCTGACATGGCGACCTGAAAGACGCACCAATGCTTGAGGAATTTCTTCTAAAGAAATTACTTCTTGGAGGATAGGATTAATTTGATGATGGGTAACTAATTTAGCTAATTCTTGACCAATTTCTGCAAGTTCTGCTTGGGCTTTAATATCACCTAATAAATAAGCCATCCCTAAGGCTATATCATGGACAGAAATTGCTTTACCAAAGGATTGCATTTGACTGAAATCAGGTAATCCCGCTACACAGGCAATACCACCACCAAAGGCTAGCAAATCAAGTCCAGCGGTGGCATGAGCGGAACTGACAGTATCAATTATGGCATCAACGCCTCGTCCCTGAGTAATTTCCCGGACTCTAGCGCTAACATCCTCACTGTTGTAATCGATGACTTCACTAGCGCCTAGCTGACGCACCCATTCTCTATTACGTGCAGAACAGGTAGAAATCACTTTGAGTCCGGCGAGGGCAGCTAACTGCACAGCAAAGCCTCCTACTCCTCCCGCACCTCCATGAATGAGGATGGTTTGGTCTGGCTGGATATGTAATTTGCGATAAAGAACTTGGTAGGCGGTAAAACCTGCACAAGGTAAAGCCGCAGCAGCAGTAAAAGAGAGACTATCAGGTAGAGAAGCAATAGTATGGGCGGTAGTAATTGTCCATTGGGCGAACCCACCTGGCTTGGAGAAATCGCCGTGATAATAAATGCGATCGCCTATTTCCCAACCAGTGACATTGGCACCGATAGCGTCTATGGTACCAGCCACATCTAGACCAGGAATAAAGGGATAATTCCAACTAGGAAATCCCCGCCCCATAAATTGGTAATCTGCTGGATTTAAGCCGACAGCCTTGACTTTAACTCTTACTTCTCCCTCGCCTGGTTGAGGCTGAGGTACTTGGGCAAGGCGGAGGGTGTCTGGAGAACCTGGTCGGTCGAGAATCAGTGCTTTCATTAAAGCTGTTTGCACCTCAGCAACCCTTTATGATTAGTAGACAATTTCAGTTACCGCAATCCTCAAGCTTTGGTAAGTACTGTTTTTCTTTCTTCTCTACAATTTCTCAGTCTGACTTTACGGAAAGTCTCGTTTTTATTTATATGTCCAGAATTTGTTCACGGACTCAAGAGGCTGTATAACCTGGAGGAATCAACAAAGCTGAAACTAAGCAACTACAATACCAGCTCTTTCTAAAGCGCAAGTTAAGGTGCGTTTGGTGTTAACCTCCATGATATGGGCACGATATTCTGCGGAAGCATAGCGATCGCTCAATAAAGAACCCACACTTGCTTTTGCCAACTTAGAGGCTGCTGCTATATTTTCTGCGGTGGGTGCTTTACCCTCTATAGCAGCCTCAACTTGAGTTAGTCTCACAGCATGAGGGGTAGCACCAGTCACTGCTATGCGACATTTGCCTACTATGCCATTATTAATTTGCCCAACTGCGGTGGCAATCCCACAAAGAGTATAGCCTGTAGCTGGATGCTTAAAAGCTTGATACGCACTACCCGTTCTAGAGCTATCAGAGGGTAAATTAATTGATGTCACAATTTCTTTTGATTGCCAATTACTTTGAAAAGATTTAGCAATCAATTGCGCTGCTTCAATCTGATGGCTACCTTCTGTATCAAGAGTATTAAAACTCGCCTCTAGTACTAAAGCCACTGCTGTAAAATCACAGGCTAGGTCGCGATAGGCAAAAATATCACCAATTGTTTGCCAGTTGCGGATTTGAGCGTCTCCAATGTTGTTAACAGCCTCAAAAAGTGCTGGATAATTTTCTTGAATTTCGCGGGCTGCTGCTACTTGAGCATAAGTAGTCATGGCATTGATTTGCAGGATATTATTACCTACTTGATGGTTAATTCCTCGCAAACTGCTAATTTTACCTAAATCTACCAGCAGGGAAGGAGAAACACTGCCCCGCTTCATTTCTGCAATCAGGCTGTGACTACCAGCTAAAATCACAGCCTCTGCATTATCTTTCAGCAACTTTACTGCAACTTCCAGGCTTTCTGGTGCTGCATAGTCAAATTGAACGGGAAGCATATTAATCTTTACTCTTGATTATGGCTGTTTAAACATCAAGGACGAACTAAATGATTTTGATACCGATCAATTTCCCCATCTATATACTGGGTAAACATTTTATCAGGTGTTTGCTGAGATTTTGGTTTCGTTCTAATAAGAATTTAATAGAATTATGCGATTTATCTAGTTAATTTTACTAGCTAGAAAATATTAAGATTTTCTATAATTTTAATATTTCGTATGCGAATAAATTGTTTGTACATTTAAGGTATCAAAATTCTAAATTTAAGATTTTATCCTACTTCATTTATCAAATATTTAACTCTTAGTTAATCAGCTAGAATCCAAACTTTGCAGTTTTCCAATGACATTGGTTAGTTATACACTTATATAAGTAAATAATATAAGTCAATATTATCTTTATATCTAGCTATTTTTTGAATGCCTTTAGAGATTTATAACTGTATTTGAATATAACTTTTCTAATTTGAAAATTGAAACTAGGTAAAAAAGGTTTTTATGCCATCTTGGTGTGATTGATCACATAGCAGTCTAGCGTCAAAGTCACGCCAGGAAAGAGCATAACTATGTCATAGGTGCTGAAGATTCTATTGCTGCTTTCAGCGTTTTCCAACCCAAGGTTGCACATTTTACTCGCAAAGGAAATTTAGATACTCCTTTAAGAATATTGAGCTTTTGTAATTCTCTTGGAAATTCCGTTTCTCCTTGCATCATGCTATGAAAAGATTCGACCATATTCAGGGCTTCGCTAATGCTTTTCCCTTGAACATAACCAGCCATCAAATCAGCAGAAGCCATTGAGATGGCGCACCCTTCACCCTGAAATTTTATCTCCTCAATAGCGTTGCTAGCTTGATTGAGTTTTAAGGTTAGTTCGATAGTATCGCCACAATAGGGGTTAGAACACTTGTGATAGCGATGGACTGGAATTGTGGTACCCCTGTATCTAGGTTTTTTAGAGCGTTCCTGAATTACTTTCTCGAAAGTATGTCGCTGATTCTCCGGGGAGGCCATTGCCCTTTGCAAAGCCATTTTACTCTTGATGATCTAGTAATTAGATTAGACGAGTGTAATATAACACTATTCATTCCCAGTGAATGTAAATTTTTTAATCATTGCTAGCGCAATTCTGCTATCTAAATGTTTTGCTTGATATGAATAGATTTCCATCTGCAAAACTTGACTCTAGCTGAGTTCTAGGATGCAAGCGTTACGGTTGATTTACCTCTAATAGATGAGGTTGTTAATATAAATTATTACACCCTTGAATAACTAAATAGCTATGCATATATATAGCAAAGCTTAACTAAAAAGGACTTTTTCGACTCTCTAAAACGTGTTTTTTTAGATATAAATCAAGCCCGCTTAGGCGGGCTTGGAAATTAACAGAATTTGAGACTATAGAAAACGCGGAAATTCTATATTAGCCAAACACAAATTTATCGCTTTCGGTCTGTAGTTGAGCTTGGGTAATCCCCAGGAATGTGGCAACGTTAGTACCTTTAACAGCCAGAATGGCATTACTTTGAGCATCTTGGCTAAAGGTGAGGTCAGCTTTTTGATAGCCGCCAATTCCCACGACATCTGTACCTAGTACATAATCAGTGATCGTGTTCGCAGCAGTTGGGATTTCCGCATTCACCACCCAGAACTGGTCAGCACCAGCACCACCAGTCAGGACGTTATTTCCGCCACTCTGAACATAGAATTCGTCGTTACCTTCACCACCCAAAGCGCGATCGCCTGCACCCAGGAAGAAGGTATCATCGCCAACGCCACCAGAGATGCGGTTACCACCTTGGCCATCGGTAGCGTCGAAGGTATCGTTACCGGAACCACCAAACACGCGATCGTTCTTGCTGACGTAGATAATATCGTTATTGCTGCCACCAAAAACACGATTGCGTCCGATTTGCGAAGTAGCCAGATCTACTTCATCATCACCTGCACCGGTGAAAATTATCTCTCGGTTGCCATCAAAACCATTTGACCCTGCAATTAATGTATCTGCATTAGGCGTACCAAAATTGAGATTTTGCGGGTCAGCAATAAAATCAGATGAATCAAGCTGAACTGCACCCTTAATTACCGCCAATACTTTTTGAGTGTCAGTTACCTTGATTTCCACATTCCCATTAGTAGGGGTAATGGTTAACTGATCAAAAGACAAGTCGTTCAAGAGTTTGATTTTGTCTTGACCTTTTTCAAAATCATTGATTGTGTCAGTTCCATCACCAGCAGCAAAAGCAAATGTATCTTTACCAGCATTACCCCAGACATTATCGTTACCTAGACCGCCTGTAACGGTATCATCACCTTCACCGCCATAGACAGTATCATCTCCTGCCTTAGCGTTGAGTATGTCATTGCTTTGATAACCAGAAATGATATCTTTAATATCAGTACCATCAATGGTTTCTCCGTTTGTTGTACCCCAATAAATGTTGGTTAGTTCGCCATTATAATTTCTTGTCCAGGTACCACCTTGACGGGCTGAATAACCAAAAGCATTGTACTGCTCGAAGAAACTGACTGTATTAACCTTGGCTACCAGCTTGCCTGTATTCGGGTCAACTTCGTGTTTAATGTGAAAGTTGTACGCAAACGGCCCATCAGTGAAAATCCCGGTACTATTGTTTCTGTAATTGAATCGCCCAAATATAGCAATATTATCTGGATCTGCTGAGTCAGTAACAATTTTTTCGATGTAAAAATTGGTAATGGGTGGCTGGTCTGGCCAACGTGTACCTAAAACATCAACTGCTTGGAAGAGACTGAAAATAAAACCTTGAGCACCATCTATCCCCGTCCACTCTTTAGTGGTTGGTGACAAACGATAGCGTTCAGCAGAAAACGCATCATCTGATGTATAGACGTTATTCTCTCCCTGAATAACTATGTAACGTGCATCTTGACTAAAATTACTTTTAATGTAACTAAATATGTCACCAGTAAAGAAAGATTGGAAGAAACCAAGTACTAGAGATTTGTTTTCGTCTCTATCCCCAATTACGTCATCTGGTGTAGTCACACCAATTGTAAAGTCTGGTCTAACATCCTTAAACTGGTCTGCTGTTAATTGAGCAGCCGTTAGATTTTTAACAACTGCTAGGGTGGGTAGGCTTGAACCAGCGAGTTTAATTTCCGCACCATTCGCACTGTCAGTAATAGTTAATTTGTTGTAAGTTAATGTTCCACCAAGACCAATTTTGTCACCATCAGCAATAGAAAAGTCGGTGATGGTTGAGGTTGTTGCCTCAGAGTTTAGGTCAAATAGGTCATCGAGAATGAATGTATCACTGCCAGTACCACCTATCAGGGTATTAATTCCCGTATGACCGTTGAGTGTATCATTACCTGCACCCCCATCTAATGAGTCATTGTCACTACCGCCATATAACTCATCATTACCTTCCAGACCAATTAAGGTGTCATTACCTTGTAAACCGTATAGCTGATCGTTAGGTATTCTGGGATCGTAGTATTTTGATGTGTCTGTAAAGCCACTGAGTAGGTCGTCTTTACCAGTACCCCACTGAACATATAGCGGTAAAAATAGCTTTTCATCAACTTTCCCCTGCTGAAAAGGGTTGTTGTTGGTGGGGTTGCCATTCAAATCAGCTAAGTAGCCAGTAGGATTGTATTGACGACCGAATAAGGGGTGTTGTTGATACTTATTTGGGTCTAATTCTGCAACTGTAGGAAAGCGGAAATCTTCTGGATTAGGCCCAGTCTGAATGAGCGGTGTGGCTTGCAGACCATATTGTTCTCTAAATGAGCCACCTTCCCGCATAGATGCGGCTATAGAGTGAGGATCAGTCCAGAGTTGATAGGCTTTGATTTTGCCATCTAGACTATCTTCAAACTCAACATCAATTCGGAAGGGAGACCTAGCAGTGTTTCCAGTGTATTTGTTGCGGAATTCTAATTCCCCATATACCGCCAAATTATTGCCATCAGCGATGATTCCATAGGGATAGGGTGAGTCTTTACCCTTCAGATTTTTGTATTCATCTGGGTTGGTAATGAAGGAAACTATATCAAAGTTATTGAAAAAGTCCTGATAAAAATCCTCTACTCCATTACCGCCAACATAGTTACCAGCAAAGGGAATTAAGTCTGGTGTTTCATGAGCTACAGAAACATCAGTATAGGCGTTGGTATCTAGTTGGGTAGCTTCTGTTGTATAACCACCTACCCTGGGAACAACTTTTACAGGGTAAGTATTAATTTTGCCTTTGGAAAAGTCAGTAGTAATAAAGTCTAAGCCTGTGAGTGGTAGACCACCTTTGGAATTTGAATAGGCTGTTGGTGTTTTAGAGATGAGGCTTTCAGGGCCGTTCTCGTCTCCTCTACCTAGTCTTTCTTCGCCACCACGAATAAAAATATATCTGCCGTTATCAGCAAAGAAATTGCTCGCATTGCTTAATATGCTTTTGTCTTTTTGTGCAGCAAAGAAATTTTCTAATAGTTGTATGTGCTGCTCTTCTTGTGCGCTGTATCCAACCATATGATATACAAACTCCTTTTAGTAAGTTGTTAATGCTGTCTGAGTGAAAGTTCGACTGAAAATAATTTTCAGAGCAATCAAATCCCTATTAATCTCTGATTTGTTGCTCTGAAATCCTCTACAAGAAAAATAGACGATAAGCTAATCAGCATTTAAGTTACATTATCAGGGCAAGCAAGATGCCTAACCCACAGGAAATTGATAAAATTTAATCTGCAAATTAGATGTATCTTAGCTAATCGCATCCTCTTGGAGGTGACATCTTGATTCATAGATGTAAGTTTTGCATAAGAGTTTCAAAGCCAAGCTATTAAATGCTAGTAACAAGCACTAAGAAACACATTCAAGCTAAAAACCTTAACCTAAATTATTCCAGAGCATGGATTATATAATGTGTTACTTCACATAGTTTTACTGGCGGCGCGCCACTCGCTATGAATATTCAATAATGTCACCAATATAGGAACGAGAACAATATGGTTTAGTTAAGGAAAACAGATTAAAGGGTTAACTCAAAGCTTTGCCATTTTCCGCTTACCTTTTCTTCAAACACCAGTTGACATAAAACGTCAAGCTATTACATACGTGTTCATCGAGTAATTATAAGACACGAGTGTAATATAACACTATTCCCTATAGTAGTGATGTAAATTTTTCCATCATTGGCTGAGTGGCTTCTGGTACTCAGATTTTTCTTATGTTGGTGTATCCCAATATAGCAGTATTTCTTTGAAAATCGGAATTCTAATTCAATATTGAGAACTGGCTACTGTGTGCTGAGCCATCCTCATCAATACTAATTTTTCAAAAAACATATTGCTATATAACTAGAAATCGATGCATTAAAATTGACAAACAAAAATACTTTAATAATCTCTAATTGAATAATATCAAAAAGTCTTCGCTATCAATTATCGCTTAAGTCTGTTGAGATAGATTAGAAATTTCAAAAAAGCTTTAAAATAGTGATTCTCATCCTCAAATAACCATTTATATTTCTGCATTAAGTTGTGCTAGAACACAGCTAAAAACTTTATATTTGTCGCCCAAATAAGCTTTATCAGACTTAAATAAAAATCTCAAAATACTCAAAATATAAGTTTCTATTAGAATTTTATAACTATCTAGTAAGTTAGTAACAAAACTTTTAGAAGAAAAATTTCTAACAGTAGACATACCCAAATAGATCTCCAATAATCAATACATACTTGTCAGCAATCCTAACTATTTTTCAACTGGAGCTTTCTTAAATTAAGGAAACACATCAAATGCCAGACAAAAACACAGACATCTCACAGCAAAAAACAGGATCTTATTGGGGTATTTCTCGTAGGAAGTTTATTAAGCAATCATTAATTTATGGTGCTGGTTTCACTAGTTTTGTTGGCAGCTTAATTTTGAAACCACAGTATTCACTGCCTGCGGATGCGCCAGTAGAATACATTGTGATCGGCTCTGGTGCTGGGGGTGGGCCGCTCGCGTGTAATCTGGCTAAGGCGGGACACAAAGTAGTATTGTTTGAAGCTGGTGCTGATGATAAGAGTGCAGCCAACCCTTCTGATGTACCTTTTTTCACCGCAGCAACTAGTGAGTATCCACCAATCCAATGGGACTATTACGTCCGTCACTACAGTAACCTTGAGCAGCAGAAACGAGACACTAAGTACTATCCTGAGCAGGACGGTGTTTGGTATCCCCGAGTTGGTGCATTAGGTGGATGTACTGTTCATAGTTTCTTGGTTGAGATTTATCCAAGTAACTCTGACTGGGACTATATTGCTCAAATTACCAAAGACCCCAGTTGGAAATCTGACAATATGCGGAAATACTTTGAGCGATTTGAACAGTGTCGCTATGTTCCGCGTCCGATAGTGGGTAACCCAACACGTCATGGATTTGATGGCTGGCAAACAACAGAAATTCCTGATCCCTCTATTTATAAGGATGATCAAACTGTCCAGCGCATTCTCCGCTCAGCAGCTAAAAAGGTTTTTCCATATAACACTGAAGCTGTACTAGAGAGATATCGGAACGCGAAGCTTGACCCCAACGAGTGGCGGTTATTAGAGTACAGAGAAGGGATGTACAATATCCCGCAATTTATGGATAAAGGTAAGCGCCGGGGCCCGCGGGAATTAATTAGAGAGACTCAGGCTGCACTTCCCAATAACCTGATCGTTAAGACCAACTGTCTGGTGACGCGTATTCTCTTAGATGCTAATAAGACAGCAATTGGTGTTGAGTACATTGAGAAGCCTCGTCTTTACCGTGCTGATCCAAACTACGATCAAAATTCTACTCTAGATGGCAAACAGCAGTTGAATGTGACACGTGAAGTGATTGTGTCAGCAGGTGCATTCAACAGTCCACAGTTACTTATGCTTTCAGGCATTGGCCCTGCAGAAGAACTTTCCAAACATGGTATTCCTCAGCTTGTAAACCTGCCAGGAGTGGGTAAAAACTTACAAGACCGTTACGAAGTAGGCGTGATCACAGAGGTTAAACCAGAAAATCAGCTGACCTTTGCTCAAAAATGCACATTCTTCCAGACTCAGGATGACCCATGTGCGGCTGATTGGGCTTTGGGTAAAGGTGTATATTCCACTGTTGGTGCAGTTACTGCCATTATGATGAAGTCTAAGGTAGCTGCCCAAGCAGGCCGTCGTGACCCCGACTTGTTCATTTTTTCAGCAGCATCACCATTCAAAGGTTATTACAGAGGGTATTCAGGGCCGATCGCTTCCACACCAAATCAATTTACCTGGGCAATTCTCAAGGCCCATACCTTGAATAACGCGGGGACTGTGACACTGCGATCGCCAGATCCCAGGGATACACCAATCATTAACTTCCGTTACTTTGAAGAAGGCAGCGACCCCACAGGTGAAGATTTGAAGGCGGTTGTTGAGGGTGTTCAATTTGTGCGGGGTATGAACAGACGACCAGAAATTAAGGACATCGCTGTAGGTGAAGTATGGCCAGATCCTAAGACATATCCTACGACTTCACCCAATGATACTGCCCAATTTGTCCGTGATGAGGCTTGGGGTCATCATGCTTCATGTACCAACAAGATGGGGCCTAAAGAAGATCCAATGGCCGTGGTTGATAGCAATTTCCGTGTACATGGGACAAAAAATCTGCGGATTGTAGATGCTTCTGTGTTCCCCAAAATTCCTGGCTATTTCATCCTCACACCAATCTTTATGATTAGTGAAAAAGCCAGTGATGTCATATTAGCGGACGCTAAATAGTGCTGCAAAGTTAGATGCACTGATTTCAAACCATCGTTTAATAGCAAGAGATGACTTTTCCTACTTAATGATAGTGACAAGTCTGATCAATATTTTTGGGAGCAGAAAGGCGGTTGCTTATCAATCTTTCAAACTGAATGAGAGATAATCCCGCCTTATTTACCAATTTTTCCTCGATTTACTTAAAAAGTCCAAGAGATGATTTATAAAGTAAACCTTAAATTTTAGTGTGCGTTAGCAGCAAGAGTACGGCACCGAGAAAGATGGTGTGTTACGGCTAAGTATCACTTTCTTAAGTTCCAACATCCTTGCACAGCCGTAACACAATGCCACTTGCTACAACGCGGGTAACCCGCGCAAAGCAGTGGCTCCCCTACTTAATATTTACTTTATAAATCAATACCGTTGCCAATTTACGAGGGTGGGTTGATGATGCTTTCAGTATTAACTCGCTCTTCTCTAATGTTTGGCAAAAACAATAAGCCCTAAAAATTCCCTCCAGGTTTCCCACAAGGACTTTTTTGGCGTATTGTCGCCCCTTGAAGGGTTTGGGCTTCTAACCTCCCTTATAAGCTGAACACTTATGTATGAGTCATTTTGGCAAAAATGGCAAAATTTTTTTACCCTCTTATTTTGGCAAAGCTATTGAAATAGCAATTATTTTTTCTTTATTATCAAAAATCCTAGACTACTGTATGATTTGACAAAGGTATATCTTGCAACTTATAAGGATGTCTGGAAGGTTTTAAGGGGAGATGATTCAATACTACATGGCAGCGACTGAAAATAGTCGCCAAAAAGAGTAGTAAATAATCCTTCTCAGGTATCCTATTAAAGACTCATGAGTTGGTACTTGTGAATTCTGTGGCGAAGATTTAAAAACAGGTGTGAGAATTCCATGTTGAATAATTTAACTCATTGGCAAGCTAAACTAGCTGCACTAAAAGCTGTATGGATTGCTTTGCTGCTGTCGTCTGGTGTGATAGCTAACCCTTTGCAAGTATTAGCCCAGGCTGAGGGTGATGCATTCAATAATGTTAAATCAGACAATACTAATACAGTAGAACAGCCACTTACTACTCTTCAGCAAAGTGTAGTCGATCAAAATTCTTTAAATCGGTTAGATCCGTCAAACACTCAATCTAGCTCAGATGAGAACAAACAGGAATTAGGATCGCCTCTAACAATATCCGATCTCACCTCAGTTGATGGGTTAACTCAGTTTAGCTCTAATGCTGCTGATCTCAGCTTAACCACTGACGAGAATGAACCCGATAATGGTATGGCGCAAGTCAACTCCGTATCGCAGTTACGGGATGTATCGCCTGGGGATTGGGCCTTTACGGCTTTGCAAAGCTTGGTAGAACGCTACGGCTGTATTGCTGGTTATCCAAGTGGGACTTTTTTGGGTAACCGCGCCATGACTCGTTATGAATTTGCTGCGGGTTTGAATGCTTGTTTAGAACGAGTTCAAGAATTAATTTCCACAGCTACCTCTGATATTGTCAAAAAAACGGATCTAGATACCTTACAGCGGTTGCAAGAAGAATTTTCTGGGGAATTAGCCACCCTACGGGGGCGTGTAGATGGCTTAGAAGCGCAAACCACTAAACTAGAAAATCAACAATTTTCTACCACTACAAAATTGTATGGTTTTGCTTGGTTCAACCTTGCAGCAGGATTTTCTGGAGGTGATATTCAGCGGGAGACTGGGAACCGAGTAGTGAGAGGAAGTAGCGATCGCGAAATTGTCAGAGTTGACGATCCCAACACTACACTCACAGGCTTAGTATGGCTGGATTTTGTCACATCTTTCACAGGGAAAGATAGCCTAGTACTACAACTGGCGATGGGTTCTAGTTCTGGATTTCCTGGCCCTCTAGCTAACTCCTATGCTTCTGCTGGTTTAGATTATTCCTTCGCTGATTTTACTACCGGGCCTGGCGCAGCAAATGCTTTTGAAGTCACGATTCGAGAGCTTTACTATCAATTTCCCGTCGCTAATAACTTTCAGCTAGTAGTAGGGCCTCGGTTTAACTTCTTCCGCTTCTTAGAAGGAAACCAATTTTCCTTTGCATTTACCAGAGGCGCGCCAATCTTTAACTACATTACATTCAACTCTGCTAACAGTACCTTAGTAAATGCCATTGACCGTGGTGCTGGTGCAGTTGCGATGTGGGACATCAATAAAAACTTTCTGCTAAAACTCGCTTATCTGGGTGAGACTGATGAATATTTACCTAGTCCACCATTTAACTCTGCGAGTAATCCATTGCAGGGTTTATTTGGCGGAACTAACACCCTGACAGCAGAACTAACTTTTAGACCCAGTAATACGTCCAATATCAGATTTCTTTACACCCGTACTAATATTGAAGGATATCGTTTAAATAGAGATGGCGTAAGACAACTAGGGTATGGATTGACAGAACCCTTTTATGGTGTAGCCGATGATGGTTTCGGTGGCGATCTCAATAATGGGACAGCAGATACCTTTGGAATTAATGCCGATTGGCGAATTACACCCAAATTTGGCGTTTTTGCTCGCTATACTTACGGTAGCACCAATATTTATCCAGTTAATCCTAATATCCCCAGAGGAGAAATCAACACTCAGTCATTCCAATTTGGTATGGCTTTCCCAGATTTGGGTAAAGAGGGAGCAATGGGGCAACTTTCTTTTCTTGTGCCAATGGATATTTTATCGGGTCGCCAGTACCTTGTGTCTGGAGGCGGTAATGGTGGTACTTGGTATGAGGTTGAGGGCAGTTATTTCTTACCAATATCAAGCAATATCGCCCTCGTCCCTTCTTTTTCTGTGGTAATGAATCCCAATAACTTCGATAACAACCCAACTATTTTTGTTGGTAATTTAAGGACGCAGTTTAATTTTTAATTGGGGTTGGTCAAGGGTTAAGGGTTAAGGGTTAAGGGTGATAAATTCTTTCCCATTACCCATTACCCATTACCCAATATTGGTAACAACACCTGAAATTTTGTATTCCCAGGTTGAGAGTGAAGGTGGATTTGGCCGTGATGCTTATCGACTATGAGACTATGCACAATATCCAAACCTAAACCGCTACCTTTACCGACTCCTTTCGTAGTAAAAAATGGTTCAAAAATGCGGGTCTGAATTTCTGGGGGGATACCAGGCCCGTTATCGGCTATTTCTACAATTACATAATCATCTTTTTGATAAGTACGTATCCAAATTTTGCCTTTACCTTCTAATGCATCAATGGAGTTATCCAGCAGATTCGTCCAAACTTGGTTGAGTTCGCTGCCATAGGTATTAATCAGTGGTAAATTTGGGCTGTACTCTCTTGTGACAGCGATACCTCCTTTTAACTTATGACCGAGCATAGTTAGAGTATTTTCAATACCTTGATGTATATCCACTTGGTGTTGTTGCAAGGGATTTATGTGAGCGTAGGATTTGATTGATTGCACCAATTCGGAAATCCTAGCTGTACTTTGTTCAATTTCGCCAATGAGTCCCAGAGTAGTTAAATTTGCGCCTAACCAATGCACGACATCGTTGATTGCGACATCTGGGATTTGATCGGCTAAAGCATCTAACTTGTCAGCGTCTAATCCAGCATCAACCAAAGTGGATGTAATTTGCCAAGCTTGATTTACCTGATGATCTTCCAGCCAATCTGTAATTTCATCTTCGCGATCGCTTTGGCTAATCAAATCTAATTTATGGGAGACACGACTATCTTGCTGCAACTGGGCTAAAAAATCTAGTTGTGCTGGGGTAAAGGAATATTGATTGAGGCGCAGCGCTAAAGTTTGGGATTCCTGGAACCTTGTCCGCAACTCTTCAGCTACCCTTGCGCCAGCAGCGGCGGGATTCTTCAACTCATGGGCTAATCCAGCAGAGAGTTTACCTAATGATGCTAATTGTTCCTGTTGTTGTAACTGCGATTCTACAGCCTTGGTTCTAGCAGCAAAAGTAGAAAGCACAACATCAGCTAAGGGTGGAAAGGTAGCAATAATTTGTTTAAAAGTTTTGAGTTCCAGCTTTAATACCCGACTAGGCTGAGTTGCATAGCCAGTCGCAAAGGAATCAGCTTCCGTTAATATAGACAGTTCACCAATAAACTCACCTCGCTGATGCTTGGCCAGTAGCTTTTCTTGTCCTCCCACCTGCTTAGTTACTTGAATTTCCCCATCTAAAACCACATGGAAATCGTAACTATGTTCGCCTTCTTTAAATAAATATTCACCGACATTTAAATCAATCTCAGTTCCATATTGTTGAAGATGCTGCAACACTTCATCTGATAACTGAGGAAAAAGCGCGATCGCATTGGGTTCTTGCAGCATAGAAAATACCTATATAGAAATTAATTTATAGTTTGGGGAATGGGTAATTGGTAATGAGTAATGAGTAATGAGTAATAGGAATTTTTTCCTTGTCCCCAATCCCCAATCCCCAATCCCCAATCCCCAATCCCTCATCAATCAGTCAATACAACTGGTAGACGAACTTGAAAACAGGTGTTACCGGGACAGGAGGTGAATCTGACATCACCTTTATGTTTCCCAACTACAGTGCGGTAAACAATATCTAAGCCTAATCCTTTACCTTCGCCTACGCCTTTGGTGGTGAAAAATGGTTCAAAAATGCGCGATTGAATTTCTGGCGCGATTCCTGTGCCATTATCGATAATTTCTATTAAAACTTGGTCGTTTTCGCACTTTGTATGTATACGAAGCTGACCTTGACCTTTCACTGCATCAATAGCATTATCAATCAGATTAGTCCAGACTTGGTTTAATTCGCTACCATAGGCGCTGATTCTGGGTAAATTGCCATATTCTCTAATTACCGCTACCCCATCCTTTAGTTTATGGTGCATCATCTTTAAGGTGCTTTCAATACCATCATGGACATTCACCTCTTGTAAGGGTGCTTGATCCATGTAAGAGTAGTCTTGCAACGCTTTGACTAGCTCATAAACACGGGATGATCCTTCATCGAGTTCGGAGAGTAAGTTTAATCCGCTCAAGCTGGCTTCTAGCCAAGCCAATATATCCCCTAAAGACTCCGCCGGGACTTGCTGCGTAATTTTACTGAGGTCATTGGCATCTAGTCCGACTGCAACTAAAGTTGGCGCGAGTTTCCAACCATTACTGACACCATTGTCATCTAACCAATCGACAAGTTCATCTTCGCGATCGCATCTTGAAAGGGGAGACAATTGAGTAGTTTGCTGCTGCTTCGCAATCACTTCTTGCTGCAAACCACCCAAATATTCTATTTGCTGCTTAGTGAATTGTCTTTGACTTAGTTGCAGCACTAGCGAGGGTAACTGTTGAAATAGCTTTTGCAATTCCCCAGTACCCCGCCTGACTGCGGCCATGGGGTTATTCATTTCATGGGAAAGCCCCGCAGCCATTGTACCTAAAGCAGCGAGCTTTTCCCGCTGCTGAGACATTGACTGTAACTCTTGTACCCGCTGGGCCATTGTTTGCAGAATCAAGGTGGTAACAGCCGGCATGGTGGCTAGCATTTGCCAGAATTTATCTTTGTCCAATTCTAGGATGTGGCAAGGCTGCACAGCTTTGCCACCAGCCCAATAGTGAGTTTCTCCGGTTAAAATTGGCAATTCCCCAAAGAAGGTTTTCGACCCATAGGTAACTAAGACAATTTCTTGATTACCTACCTTCTGGGTAACTTGTACCTCACCGTCAATCATAATAAAGACTTGGTCGGCAGGATCGCCAGCGGAGCGATGGATATCACCAGGTTGCAGCCAAATTTCTTTTCCTTGTTCGCACAACCACCGCAATTGTTCATCGCTTAAGCTGGCAAACAATTCCACTTGGCGTAATTCTTCTATGTCCAGCATTACAACACCTTAGCAAGATACTGGTGGACAAAACTAACACATATCGAGCCTTCACCGACTCCTGAAGCTACGCGCTTCACAGAACCATGATGTACGTCACCTACAGCAAAAATTCCCGGTATGCTGGTTTCGAGTAAGTAGGGATCTCTGTCTAAATACCAACCTTTGGGGCGTTTGCCATCTTTGATTAAATCAGGGCCAGTCAAGATAAAACCATGTTCATCTCGTTCCACAATGCCATCTAACCAATCAGTATGGGGAACAGCACCGATGAAGATAAACAAAGAGTTAGCAGGAACGGTTTCTTTTTCCCCAGTCACATTGTTGAGAATAGTTAAGGCTTCTAAACTTTCTTCACCTTTCACCTCAACAACGCTGGAATTGAGTTGCACAATAATATTTTCTGTCGCGCCAATCTGATCGACGAGGTATTGTGACATACCTTTACCCAGATCGTCACCACGTACTAACATATGTACTTGCTGGGCATACTTACTGAAATGCATTGCAGCTTGACCGGCGGAGTTAGCACCACCCACGATGTAGACTTTTTCGTTACTACATTCCATTGCTTCGGTCATGGCTGCACCGTAATACACACCCCGACCTGTGAGCTTTTCAATTCCGGGAACGTTTAACCGCCGCCAAGAGACACCCATCGCCAAAATTAAGGCATGACAAGCGATTTCCGAGCCATCTTTGAGCAGTGCGTAACGATAATTGCCGTTGGTGCGAATCCCTGCTACTTCTTGAGGTGTGAGAATTTCTACACCAAAGCGTTTGGCTTGGGTAACACCGCGTCTGGCTAAATCTGCACCACTTAAACCAATGGGAAATCCAAGGTAATTTTCAATCCGCGAACTGGTTCCCGCTTGTCCGCCTGGGGCTTCGCGTTCAATCATCACTGTTCGCAGCCCTTCAGAAGCTCCATAGACTGCGGCTGCTAATCCAGCAGGCCCGCCACCCACAATTGCTAAATCATAGAATGGCTGTTTAGCTTGGGTTTGCAATCCGACTTTCGTTGCCACTTCAATGTTGCTAGGCTTAACTAGGCGTTCGCCATCTGGCAAAATTACCAAAGGTAATTCGGCATTATCTACGCCACTATAGTTAACTAACTCTTGGGCTTCCTGATCTCTTTCAATATCTAACCATTGATAAGGAACGTGATTACGGGCAAGGAAATCTTTGATTTTATGAGAATTGGGCGACCAACGATGACCAATCACGCGAATCCCTTCAAAAGGTGGGCGATAAGAGGCTAACCAATCATCAAGCAAATCGTTGAGGATAGGATATAAACGTTCTTCTGGTGGGTCCCAAGGCTTCGTTAAGTAGTAATTGATACTTGTTTTATTAATAGCTGCGATCGCGGCATCGGTATCTGCATAGGCGGTGAGCAAGGCGCGTTTCGCTTCGGGAAAGATAGCAATTGCTTGTTCGAGAAATTCTACCCCAGTCATTTGGGGCATTCGCTGGTCAGCCAGAAATAAAGCTACTGTCTCGTTACGTAATTTTAACTCTTTGATGGCCTCTAGTGCCGCAGCTCCTGAGTCTGCACGTAAGATCCGGAAGCGATCGCCATATTCCTTCCGCAAATCCCGCGCGATCGCTTGTAAAACCTGAGGATCATCATCCACGGTCAGAATCATTGGTTTAGCCATAAAGTTTTCCTATGTTGTTTTGTCTTTATTTATTATTAATTGCTTGCGGGTAAATTAATTACCCCTGGATTTACCCAAGGGAATGAATTGATTTTGTTTTAAGCTATTCTGCTTTTAATTTGCACAATCCATCGTGAAGGCTGTTGACGGTTGACTGTTGAGAGTTAACGCGCATTAGCTTACTTTTTTATTCTCCAAAAATCAATAATAGTGCTTGTAACCTAAAACACATTTAATTTGCATATTAAATCTTATCAATCTTTTGTGAATGACCATTTAACCTAAAACTTGTTGACTGTTGACTGTTAACCGTCAACAGTCAACAAGAGGATGAAAATCCCTGATTTACCCAATTTCCGTGAGACAAGTCGCTAAGCGATCGGGCATTGATAAGAAGGGGCTATGGGATGCTGAGAGTTGAAAACTTTTATTTACATTTACACGACTCAACATTAAGGTTTGTAGTTGGTGACTGACAGCGTGATCGTTGAGGGTTTCAATGTAGTAGCGCGGCACACTACCATAATTGGCTTCTGTCAACTCCACTGGAGTGACAAACGGCGCAAGAGGTTCAGGTCGATGACGTGATTTAACAATTTCTTGAACTTCTGGCGAACAGTCAGCACAAAAGACATCAACAATACCTTCTGCTGCAATCCAAGGTGGGGAATATTGTTCTGGATTATCCTGTCTCCAATAAGAACCGACATGGCTGTCTTTGTCTTCTTGGGAGAGTTGCAGCAGACTTTCACCATTGCGGGGTAAGTAAGCACAAACAAATACCAGTGCCTTGAGTTGCTGGGGAATTGCTTCCGCAACTAGTGAAATTGGTAATCCTGCCATGCTATGTCCCACTAAAATCACATTAGTGCGATCGCCAATCGTCTGGATAATGGCATCGCGATAGCTTTCTAGGGTGATGGCGTTAGCGGGTGTAGTATCATCGCCATGCCCAGGAAGATCCAGCGTTACGGCAGTATGTCCTGCAGCTTCTAGCTTTGATACTAGGTCATCCCAGCAAAATTTGCCTAACCAAGCACCATGTACTAAAACGTAAGTGTTTGTCATTGGTATATCTCCTGTTGACCGTTGACCGTTGACTGTTGACCGTTGACTGTTGACTGTTGACCGTTGACTGTTGACTGTTGACCGTTGACTGTTGACTGTTGACCGTTGACTGTTGACTGTTGACCGTTGACTGTTGACCGTTGACTGTTGACTGTTGACTGTTGACTGTTCACAGTAAATTGGAAGTTTTAATTAACGAAATCCGTAAGCTTGCCAATTTTGTAAGATTTTTTCCTGTAGTTCTTCAGGCCAACTGTTGTGAAAATCAGAGCGTTTGGGTCTTTGATCGGCGGGAAAGCGATCGGCTAGCAAGCAATTATGCATCACTTTGGTGGTTTTAAAGGAAAACTTCTCATTTGCATCTAAGAAAACGGGCAAGATGTTCTGCGCTTCTTCTTGAAAGTAGATTTCGCCATGTGAAGGATGAGCGCGGCTAGCAAATGCCCAAACAACTTCTTCGGGATTAGTAACATCAATGTCATACTCAATTAGCAAGACCTTGGCGACTCCAAAACCTGCTTTAGAATTAAATAGGACATCACCGATTTGTTTGCCAATTTCCTGAGATTTCAAATTAGTACGCTCGTGCCAATCGTTTTCTACAGCAACGATCATCCAATGGTTAGCACTCTCCAGCACCATCCAGCACATAGCAACGGGCAAACCCGCATTGCGTAACAAATAAAGAATCTCAGCAGAATGAGGAATGCCCCAGCCTGTGTGGTTTTCATCCACTGGCGCACCGGCAACTGAGAAGGGAAGGATCGGGTTATTACGGTAGGTTAAGGCACTAACATGTAACACTGGCTTTAAGGAACCCGATTCACCCACATAACCAGGATATTCATCCATTGGCCCTTCCTCTGCAAGGTCGGTGTGAGAGATATGTCCTTCAATAATGATTTCAGCCGTTGCTGGCACGTGGATATCCACAGTTTCAGCTTTGACTAAGTCCAAGGGTTCGCCAAAATATGCTCCGAGATAAGCTGCCTCATCCATATCTTTAGGAATCGGCATTCCGCCAACATAGGGCAATCCAGGTTCTACACCAAAGGCAATGGCAATAGGAGTGGGTTGACCTTGTTCTTTCCAGAGGGCATGAATAATACCTAAATGCTGATTAGGTGGAATTAAACAAGCCAGTCGCTTACTATCTACCAGCATCATGCGGTTAATCGACCAATTTGTCCAGCTACCATCGGGAGTTTTGACGATATTCATGCCAAAGGTTTGCAAGTATCTGCCACCATCCTTGAGATGAATTTTTGGTGTCGGCAATTGCAACAGATCTACTTGATCGCCAATTAAAATGTTTTCTTTACAAGGATGGTTTTTACCTGGAAGAATATTAGGTTCAATCAGCGTTTTGGTTCTCGCCGCAGCTAATCGCTCAATCGCTTCTAGGGGAGAAGCATCGGCAGGTAGCCCCAATGCCAATGTCACGCGACTGAATTTATATGATGGCTGACGACTCAATCCTCCAGGCGCGCCCATTGCCCGAAAACCCTCTGGAATACCTTTGATTTTGTTAAATAAAGGGGCAGGCGCTCTCAGATCCATTGAACGGCGGGTGATACCACTCATTTCCAAATCCCAATCAACTTCTTGGTTGATTTCTTGCAATTCGCCGATTTTTTTCAAGGCATCCAGGTATTCGCGTAAGCTTTTGAGATGATTACCCATGCCATTGCTCCTAATATGTTAAGTAGTTGTGCAAATTGAAATCATTCGTGGAAAGAGGAAACAGAAAAACTATGTGTGTGATGCCTCTGCATTGATTGGCGATCGCCTTTCTGTCCACAAATGGCGCTATTGTTGTTTTCCAAACCACAAGCTGATTGAGCTTGCCAATATGGAGTCTTGAGAGCAAGTGAAAACTTTAACGAAGGACTGTAACTTAAAAAATTCTTTTTTCATTTCTGAATCTCTGTGTCCTCTGTGCTGCTTTTCAACCGCAGAGAACGCAGAGAAAATCAGATTTTATGAGCTAGTTGAAAGGGCCAATTTAAGACACTCATTCATCTACTCCATGCCCCATGCACTATGCCCATTACGCCAGAGAATGAGTTGTCAGAGACTGGAAAATCGCACAATTTTACAAATGATTCATCGCTCGCCAAACTTTTTCTGGTGTCAGAGGCATATCTAAATGCTTGACTCCTAAATGACTGATAGCATCACACACAGCATTCACTATTGCAGGTGCTACAGGTGGATTACTGACATCCCCAGCGCCCTTGGCTCCTAGCGGATTATGAGGGGTAGGGGTGACAGTGCGAGCCAGTTCAAAATGGGGTAAATCAGAAGGTTTGGCGATCGCATAACTGGTGAGATCGTCTGTGAGGATTTTACCAGACTCATCATAAACAGTTTCTTCAAATAAAGCTTGGCTAATACCCAGGTAAATATTGCCGTGGGTTTGCCCATCAACTACCATCGGGTTACCCACATTGCCAAAATCATTAACTGCGACATAGCGCACTACTTCAACTTCACCAGTTTCTTGATCGACTTCAACTAGGGCAATATGAGTACCGAAGGGATAGCTAAAATCTGGTGGATCGAAGAAGGTAATTACTTCTAATCCTGGTTCCATTCCTGGTGGTAAATCCCAAGCATACCAAAGGGCTAAGGCAATATCTTGTATGGTTTTAACCTGATCTGGTTGATTTTTGGGATAGAATTTACCGTCCTCAACAATAATTTCATCCTCTGGAACTTTGAAGATATGAGCTGCCATTTTCCGGGCTTTTTCGTTAATTTTTTGGGCAGCTTTATATACTGTTGAGCCTTCAACGCTGAAGCTACGGGAACCATAGCTACCTTGAGCATAAATAGCACCTCTGCTATCGGAATGCAGTACCTCAATGCGCTCAATATCAATACCCAGTTCTTGCGCTGCTACTTGAGCGAAGGTGGTTACATGACCTTGACCGTGAGGTTGGCTACCTGTAATTAAGCTGACATCGCCAGTGGGATGCACGCGCAGGTGAACACTTCCCCAGGTACTACCATTAAGACCAATTTCTGCACCCATGAAGGGGGAAGGGCCAACACCAGATATGGCAACAAAGGAACCAATTCCTACGCCTAAATATTTACCTCGTGCCTTGGCTTCTTCTTTAAGTTTGGTGATATTTTTGTAATCCACCATTTCTAAAGCTTTATCCAGGGCGAGTTCATAATTACCGGAGTCATAAGTCCAGCCCAAACCGTTCTTATAAGGGAACTGATCAGGCGCAACCATATTTTTGCGGCGCACTTCGGCTGGATCTAAACTGATTTCATCAGCAAAGAGGTCAACTAGGCGCTCGATTACGCAGTGGGCTTCTGTCCGCCCTGCACCTCGAATTGGGCCTGTTTGGGTAGTGTTGGTGAATACGCAGTAAACTTCATAGAAAGGATGCTCAATGGCATAAGCCCCTGTAACACTGCGACCTGTTAAACTTGTGGGCGCACCGGGGCCGTTGGTCGCGGAAAAAGCACCGAGGTTAGCGTAGTTGGTACAATATAGGGCAGTGATTTTGCCGTCTCTGTTACCTGCAAGGGTAGCATACTCAATGTGATCGTGGGAGTGGACGGTGGTACGCGCTAACCCTTGACGGGTATCTACCCACTTGACGGGACGACCAAGTTCTTTAGCTAAAAACAGTGTAATGGCTGTATCTGAATACAGATATCCTTTAGATCCGTAGCTTCCGCCCATGTGGGGAACAATCACCCGCAGTTTGTTGAAAGGAATTCCTAAAACTAATTGTGATAGCAGAAAGCGGTTACCGTGGGGGATTTGGGTATTCGTCCACAGGGTATAGTCTCCGGTTTGGGGATTGTAATCTGCAATAGTGGCGCGGGTTTCGCTGGAATTGGCAATGACGCGAGGAACGCGAATTTTTTGCTTGATGACTACTTCCGCAGATGCGATCGCTTTTTCTGTGGCTTCCTTATCTCCATAACTGGCGTACTGGTTCAGATTCCCTGGTACGCTGTCATATAGTTGCGGTGCATCTGGCTTCAGTGCTTCTTCTGCATTAGTCACAGATGGTAGCGGCTCATACTCTACCTTAATTCCTTGAAGAGCGTTATACGCCTGTTGACGAGTTTCAGCAACCACCACCGCCACAAAATCACCCACATAGCGCACCTTATTGATAGCCAAGATAGTTTGACCGGCTGGTAAGCCATAGGGATGGGGTGGGAATTTCGCCGCTGCACCACCAGGATTCATAATTACAGGCAGGGGAAAAATTGCGCTAGTATCGGCTCCTGTAATTACTCGCACCACGCCTGGCATTTTCTCTGCCACACTGGTATCAATACTCTTAATCAGCGCATGAGCTTCAGTGCTGTGTAAAACTGCCATGTGCAGCATATTTGGCAGGGTGATATCTGCGGTAAATTTGGCTTCCCCCCGCAATAATTCTGGGTCTTCCCGCCTTTTAATTGATGTTCCGAGGATTTGCTTAACCATATCTTTGTGACTAATATTCAAAATTTGTACTGAGAAATCAATTTTCTGAATTGCCGTTAAATAACATTTTATTAACCTTATTATTACCAATAATAAGAATTTACTTTACTTAATTTTAGATAACGACAATTGCTTTAATTTATTTAATTACCTCCAAAAATCCCACCAATCGCTACTAGATATTTTTGCATATTATGTATATAATTCTCTCGTCATTTGAGATAATTAGGAAATTAAAAAATGTTAAATGCAATTAATTGGTTTGAAATTCCCGCTGTGGATTTAGAACGGGCGATCGCTTTCTACAGTGCGGTATTAGGTAAAGATATTATTCGCGGGGAATTCATGGGTCAACCACAAGGTTTTTTTCCCAGCGATCGAGAAGGTGTAACTGGTGCGATTATTAAAAGAGATTATGAAACGCCATCCAACTCAGGAGCGCTAATTTATTTAAATGCTGGTGATAATTTAGATGGTGCTATAGCAAAAGTAGAACCATCTGGTGGCAAAGTAGTTCTGCCTAAAACAGATTTAGGTCAGTTTGGTTTTGCCTCTATTATTATTGATTCCGAAGGAAACCGCATAGGATTGCATTCCCAAAGCTAAATTTGTGAGCATCCCACTTAGGCAAAGATAAATTATTAGGTAATGTTTAGATAAGGTTTTTTTGTCAAGTAGGATGCTCTCATGATATGTACAGCACATATTTTGCTAGATGCAATTGTGAGTCAAATATTTATGTCAAAATAAGTTCCCAGTATTTACCCATTTACTTAACAGGCATTAATCAAAACAATTAGAATAACGATCACTCTAATTTTTTCTTTGATTTAATGTCTTAACGTCGCAATAACTTTAAGGCAATTTCTCTGCCATATTTACGTGATGCTTGCACCCAAAGTTTAGTTAATGACTCAATTAAAGGAGCAGTATTTAAAAGTCCTATATCTACCACATCAAAACTAATCTCCTCTGCAAGTTGGGTGACTATATTTTTTGCTTCTGAGTCATCACCACAAATAAAGGTGCTAGCATTTTCCGAGCCAAACTTAAGATTAGTCAAATTATTAGCACCCAGAGTACTGAAAGCTTTGACTACTCTTGCTGTTGGCAGGGATCTGGCAATATCTTCAGCCGCCGAGCCTGTAGTATCAGGTGGCGGTGTTATCATCCGATTGGTGCTATCGATGAGAATTTTATTGTCAACCAGCCCGGAAATTTCTTGTAAGACTTCTGGCACATTTTGCCAATGTACAGCCAGCAGCACGACTTCCCCAAAAGCTGCCGCTTCTTTAACGCTACCTTTGTGAACCTTGTCGCCTAAATCATGCAACAATGTCTTGACTTTATCACTTTGGGGATCTCGCACAGCAAAGAAAATTTCGTGTCCCTTTGCAGCCCAGAGTTTACCTAAATTACCGCCAATATTACCTGCACCGAGAATACCAATTTTCATGATGATTAATGATCAATTGACTTCCAGAACAATTTTTCCCCTAACAGAACCACTCTCACTCAATTCGTGAGCTTGACGAGCTTCTGCTAAGGGGAACACCTTGCCGACAGCAGTTTTAATTTTGCCACTATCTAATAGTGCTGCTATTTCTGTTAGATGTTGAGCTTGAGGCTGCATCATCATTCCCACAGCACGGACACCCATTTGGGCAGCAGTTTCTTGAGAAGGGGGAGAAGAGGAAATTAGCGAGACCAAAATTCCGCCTGGTTTGAGGACACCCCAAGAACGTTCTCGTGTGTCACCACCCACAGCATCCACAACTATATCTACGTTCTTGACCACATCTTCAAATTTTGTGGTTTGATAATCAATTACTTCATCAGCACCAAAATCCTTAACGAATTGCAAGTTGCGCTTGGATGCAGTAGCAATCACCTTGGCTCCTTTCCACTTAGCTAACTGCACTGCAAATATACCAACGCTACCGGAAGCTGCATGAATTAGTAGGGTTTGACCAGATGATAACTGCCCATGATCAAATAAAGCTTGCCATGCTGTCATTGCTCCCACAGGCACAGATGCAGCTTGTACATAATCGAGGTTTTCCGGTTTAAGAGCTAGTTTTTGCTGCTGCAATAGCGCATATTCCGCATAAGCACCAGAACGACTAACTTCAGCAATGCCATAAACTTTGTCCCCAATAGAGACATTGTTCACCTCTGAACCTATAGCAGCTACTACACCCGATACATCCATTCCCAGAATCAGGGGCATTTGATAATTAAAAATAGCTTTCATGCGACCTGTACGAACTTTACAATCCAGCGGATTCACCCCAGCAGCATGAACCTGGACTAAAACTTCTTGCGGCGCAGGTTCAGGACGGAGCGCGTCTTCGTAAACTAGCTCCTCTACTTCACCGTAGGAATGGATGCGTACTGCTTTCATAAATTTCTCTAAATTCTCTTGGATAGGAGTTGAAAGCATCTGATAAAAAAAACCACGCCACTGACGTGATTTTTATCTGAGCTGCTCAACTACTTGGCATGAATTGGTTTTTCATTGTGAGATAGGCGTTCGCCAGTCCGCCCGCTTCTAAGAGCAATCACTTCAGCCATGATTGAAACTGCTGTCTCTTCTGAGGTTCTAGCGCCAATATCTAGCCCAATTGGGGCAGAAATACGGTTAATTTCGGCTGGGGTTAATCCAGCTTCTTGAAGACGGCTAATTCTATCTTTAGTTGCGCTGCGGCTACCCATTGCCCCAATGTAAGCGGCTGGTGTCCGCACGGCACTGACTAAGGCGGGGACATCAAATTTGGGATCATGTGTCAGCACAACAATCACAGTGCGATTGTCTACATAGGTATTTTCGAGGTATTTATGGGGCCATTCCACAATTACCTCATCAGCAGCAGGGAAACGAGCAACTGTGGCAAAGCGATCGCGCGCATCGCAAACAGTCACTCGGTAGCCTAGCATTTTACCCAAGACAGAGAGCGATCGCGTAAAGTCAACGGCTCCAAAAATCATCAAGTGGGGTTGAGGTGCAAAGGACTGAACAAAAACTGTTACCTCTGTTTGCCGACGTTCCCCATTTAAACCGTACTGACAGATATTAGTCTGCCCTTGGTCTAACATCCCCTTAGCATCATCAGCAACCACGCGATCGATATCTGCATTACCAAGCGAACCTAAGCACTCGCCATTTTCATTGACGAGCATCTTGGCTCCCGCTTGTATGCCCTCAACCACTGTGCAAATAGCTATAGGTGTCTGTGATGATTGGCGAATCGCTGGAAAAACATGACTCCAACTCAAATTACTGTCGAGTAATTTGTCTGATAACTGCTCGATAAAAATATAAATTGTACCGCCGCAGGTTAATCCTACCGCTAACCCCAATTCATCACTTACCCCATAACTAACCAGCTGTGGTTTGCCTTCTTGGATGACTATTAGTGCCTCCTCAACCACAGCGGCTTCCACACAACCACCACTGACAGAACCGATAACCTCTCCAGCATCGTTCACCGCCATCACAGCACCGACTTCTCTAGGACTGGAACCTAAAGTGTTCACTACAGTTGCTAATGCTACAGTCTGGCCCAGATTTAGCCATCGCTCGACTTCATCCAGTACATCTTTCATCGGTGCTCTACCTCGATTGTTACTGCTGTTTCATCTGCTCCAACATACCTGGTAACATTCCTGCCAGTTGTTTTTCTAATCCTTTAGGATCTCTAAGCAGTTCAGCTGCCAAGTAAGTTGCTTGGTCGCCTGGATAGACATCTTCAACTTCATTAATAACAGCATCTAAAGCTACTTTAACAACTTCTGCGGGTGCAACCTTTGGTGGTGGATAATACTTAGCAAATTCAGTATCGACTGTACCAGGCATCACACCAACAACTAATGTTCCCTGGGCGGCCAATTCTGCGCGTACGCATTGAGTTAGGGATAGTTCTGCGGCTTTAGAAGCACAGTATGTACCCATGAAGGGGAGGTTAATTTTACCTAATAAGGAAACCAGATTAACTATCACTCCCCCACCATTCGCTTTCAGTACTGGAGCAAAGGCGCGACACATCGCCATCGTGCCAAAGTAGTTGGTTTCCATTTCCTGACGCGCACCATCGATGTCTGGCGCAGAAATTACCCCTTGGTCACGGGTAATCCCAGCATTGTTGATCAGTACATTGACATCTTGGTATTGGGCAGCGGCTTCATTAACTTGAGCTAGGTTAGTAACATCAAGTTTTATCGGCACAATTTTGTCAGGATTAGCAGCCTTCAAACTTTCCAGAGCCTCGACTTTACGTGCTGCGGCATAAATTTTCCCAACACCTGCTGCTAGTAATCCTTGTATAAACTCTTTACCAATACCACCACTAGCACCAGTGACTAGAACTACACTACCTTCAAGTTTCATAACTTTATTTGCTCCATATTATTTTTGTCATTTGGAGTTAGGGGCTAGGTATTTGAATTTAGGGTTTGATATTGTCCCCTCATTCTCACCTCTAACCCCTAGCTTTGCTGCAATTTTTCAGCCGCATATTTAATGGCACTGACAACATTTTGATAGCCTGTATCTCGTGAATAAATCCCATCTAACCAAGCACGAATTTCTGTTTCTGTAGGATTGGGATTTTGTTGTAAGAGATCCATTGAAGACAAGATCATTGCTGGCGTACAAAAGCCGTTTTGCACTGCGTGTTTTTCCCAGAAAGCTTCTTGGATAACGCTCAGTTGACCGTTTTGAGCAATTCCTTCAATGGTGACGATATCGGCACCATCTGCTTGAACGGCTAGCACAAATGAGCTTTTTACCGATACGCCATTGAGTAGAATTGTACACACTCCAGAAGTTGAACCACCATCATCTTTTGTGCCTGTTAAACCAAGATGCTCTCTCAGAAAATCTAATAGCAGTAAATTGGGTTCAACATCTGCTGTATATTTCTTACCGTTAACTGTCAGGGAAATTTCCATAGCTGCTTATACTAACCTCGCTCCACCATCTACATCAACTACTGCACCTGTTGTAAACTTATTTTTGATTAAATATAGAACTGTCTCCGCAATATCTTCTGGTTGCGCGATGCGTTTTACAGGTAAAGAATTCGCTACATAATTAAAGTAGTTTTGACGTTGTTCTGTTGGCATTCCTTGATAAATTGGAGTATCTACTAAACCAGGAGATACAACATTAACTCGAATCGGACTGAGTTCTACTGCTAAAGAACGAGCTAATGCTTCTAAAGCTCCATTTACAGCCGCCATGATAGAAAGATTAGGCACTGGTTTTTGCGACGCATAACCAGAAAAGAAGGTGATAGAACCACTAGGTTTTAGTTGGGCTGCACCATATTTAGCGGCATAATAGTGCCCCCAAAATTTATTTTCAAATATCTGGCGGGCTACTTTTGAATCTAATTCTAGAAATGCTCCCATCGCTTCCACAGAAATAGTGATGACTAAACCATCAAAACTACCTACTGTGGAAAATAACTTTTGCACTTCTTGTTCATTTGTTATGTCTACGCTATGGGTAACTACTCGTTCGCCAATTTCAGCTTGAGCAGCATTTAATTTGGCTTCTGAACGACTGGCAATTACGACATTTCCCCCTGCAGCTACAATTGCTTTTGCACTTGCTAACCCAATTCCCGAACTCCCACCAATTATGACGATTTTTTGATTGGATAAATCCATAATTATGTTAATCGTTAGTCAGTTCTCAGTGCTGAGTTATCAGTCAATAAATTAATCAGCAATTATTTACTTTATAGGTTAACAACTGCTGTGATGGTATTTAACTCAGCACTTAGAACTCATCACTCTACAACTGGTTTAGGCTACTGTGCCATCAGGATATTGTGTCATCCCAGCAAAGTGAATGGCTATTTTCCCATCTCTTAAAACCCAGCTATCGGCAAACCGCATCTTAGCTTCTTGTCCCCCAGCTTGCAAAGTAATTGCTTCAACAATCATCAAGGTTTGGGGATTTTCTGTTTCTGCCCAAAAAGCGATATCTGTTTGTAACCCTTCAATTCCTAGAATACCTTTAAAATGTTCTTCTAGTTCTTTGCGTCCGCGAAAATATTTAGGAACTTTTTCAAAGCTACTAATGAGAACTGCATCATCAGTATATTGATTTAATAACGCTTCAATATCCTTCTTGAGGATTAATTGAATGTGTTCTTCGTATAGTCTTCCTAAAGCAGTATCGGGAGGCTTGGCCATATTTTCAATTCTCCGTAAATTTTGATTCCACAAACCTTTTAGACTAGGGGAAAGAACTCTTAACAGAAAAGAAAAAGCGGAAATTTTCAGCTTTATTCTTCATTTAAAGTCAGAGATAGATAAGATTTTTACCATTCTCTCAGGGACAATTTATTTTGCTAAAAATCTATCTATGTCATCTTCTATTTTCCAAGTTATCTGTTAAGAGTTCTCTATTATTTACAATGTAGCTGAACCCTCGTAGTATTTGAGTTCATCAACTATATAAACAGAGATAACTGGTTTATTAGTTTCGGGCGATCGCTTGACTTCCCAAGTTTGATAAGCATCTAAAACAATGCGTTCGCTGTTAGCGGCTGGAGCCTTCCAAACACTGGCTTCCCATTTCACCACAACCTGTACTTCTGCTTTTTCGGGTGTGGAGGATTTTACTGTTACTTCTTTGACAGTATGAACTTCATCAAAGAAAATATTGATGACGCGATCGTACCAACCGCTATATCCTTCAAAGCCTTTAACTGTAGCTTCAGGAAACCTCAATTCCACGTCTGATGCTAACAAGGGAGCATATTCTTCCACCGGAACGTGAATGTCTAGTTTTCTATACCAAGCTTTTGCAAATTCTAGAATTTCTGGTTGAGTCAGTGGTGCTAGCTCACTCATGATTTATTTCCTTTATTGAACAGTTAATTATTCAAAATCCTGGATAGTTCTACAGAAAGCGGATTTCACCAACACATTGACTCTACAACTTAAACGAACCCTCGTAGTACTGGAATTCATCAACAATGTAAAGTGCAATAACTGGTTGATTAGTTTGTGGCGATCGCTTGACTATCCAGGTTTGATAAGCATCTAAAACAACCCGTTCGCTGGTGGCTGCTGGTGGCTTCCATAAACTGGCTTCCCATTTCACAACTACCTTGACTTCTGATTGTTCTGGTGTCGATGAGGTTAATTTAACTTGTTTGACTATGTGAACTTCATCGAAGTAAGAGTTGATTGCGGAAAAATACCAATCATTAAATCCTGCAACACCTTTGACTGTGGCTTCGGGAAACCTTAATTCCACATCTGCTGCTAACAGAGGAGCATACTCGTCCGCGGGAGCGTGAACGTCTAGTTTTTTATACCAATCAACTGCGAATTCTTTGAGTTCTGATTCAGTTAAAACCCCTGACTCAGCCATTATTTATCTCCTTAGTTCAACAGTTGTTAAGCATCTCCTAGCCTATAAGCAAAATCAAAGTGACGAGACACCTTACCAGCCCAGATTGTTATTAGGCATCTCCTAGCCTATGAGCAAAACCAAAGTGACGAGACACCTTGCCATCTTTGAGCACCCATACATCACCTACTGCCCACTTACCTGTTTTAGGGGAAGTAATTGTTGCTTGGAAGGAAATTACGTCATCAGTTTCTAAAAAGTTGTATAAAGAATCAACTTGAATTTCACCTTGATACTCTAAGTAACCTTCAAAAGCTTTGATTAATGCTTCTCTCCCCTGAATTACATTTGGGGGTGGCGTATCTAAAAAAGGAAAAGCATTATACAAAATCGCGTCTTCTGTATAGGTATTGGTCACCATACCAACTACATCTTTGGCGACGATGTACTTCATGTGTTCATCGAAGAACTGGTGACCTGGTGTAGTAGTAGTACTCATACTTAAGGCATCCTTATGAAACTAGATTCAAAATCGTAAATGGGGCATGGGGCATGGGGCATGGGGCATTGGGCATATTTGATTTCTCCTCTGCGCCTCTGCTTCCTCTGCTCCCTTATCCCCTAGCTCCTTTTATTGACCACACCGAATCCCAATCATGTCTGGGCGAACATCACCCTCTAAGACAACATCGATGAGGAAAGGGCCATTGTGTGCTAATGCCTGCTTAATTGCTGGGGCAATTTCTTCTGGCTTCTCGACTCGGACTGCTTCAACCCCCATTGAACGGGCCATTTCATCAAAGCGCAACACTGGCTTAGACAAGTCAAAACTTATGGGAAAGTCATGCTTGGGTACACTTTGTTCTTGCCAGTAAGCTTGGATATTCAATTGCAATAGCTTGTAAGAACGGTTATTGCAAATGATGAATATGGCATCTACATTGTGGCGAGCTGCTGTCCAGAGAGCTTGAATGGTATACATACCACCGCCGTCACCTGTAAAGCCAATCACTTTCTTGTCAGGATTAGCTAACTTAGCACCAATTGCCCCAGGAATACCTACCCCTAGAGAACCTCCACGGGTAAGAAAATAATGATCTGGCTTACTGGGTGGTTTATATCTGACAATATTGGGTGAAGAGGTTAAGGCTTCATCAAAGAAGATTGCATCTTCTGGTAACAGAGGTGCAAGCTCTTCCATAAACCGAGAGAAATGCAGAGGAACTGAGTCTCTGACAGCTTGATCGGCTGCCTTAGCTGCAGCAATCTTGTCTGTTTTGGCCTTACCAATCTCTGCGGCTCTGGTTTGTGCTGCGCTTTGCTCTTGTGCAGTAATGATGTCTTTGATCGCATCTGCTAGTTTAGCCAGTGTCAGTTTGGGATCGCTAACAATCCCTACATCTACTGGGTGATTCTTGGCAATTTCATAGGCGTTCAAATCAATATGAATCACCTTTGCGCCAGGAGCAAATATATTTCCTAGTTCTGGAAAGACCTCTGGCACCATATAAGTGCCACAAACTAGATTGACATCTCCTTTGGTGGTAATTGGCAGACTACTAGAGCCGAACATATGCCCTGTCGCCCCTTGATATAGAGGGTGAGCATAGCTGATGTTGATTTCTCCAGAGTCTACATCCCAAACCTCTGCCCCTAGAAGTTCAGCAACTTTGGTTAACTCTGCTTGGGCCCCAGAATAAGCAACTCCATCACCAACAAAAATCATTGGTTTTTTGGCAGCTACTAAAGTCTTGGCTACTGCTTTAACAGTCTCATCGTCTGGTACTACACGAGTAGAGGGAGTTAAGGTTGGTATGATTGGCTCTACTATAGGCGCATCCAAAATATCTTGAGGAAGGCAGAGATAAACCGGCCCCATCGGTGGTGTAGAGGCAATCTTAATGGCTCGGCGGAGCATTCTCAGCAACGAAGAAGGCTCATTGACTGTGGCTGCCCATTTAGTAACGGGTTTGGCCATACCGACCAAATCCGCTGCCATTTGAGCATCCATTGCTGTATATTTGATGCCCGCATCTCCGCCAATGACTACCAAAGGGGCGTGACCACGCATAGCCTGATAGAGTGCGCCGATCGCATTCCCTAAACCAACGCCACTATGAATTTGGACTAATGCTGGCTTTTTGGTAGCTCGAGCGTAACCATCGGCTGTCATCACAGCGACGGTTTCTTGCAAAGTCAGAATGTACTTGAGATCTGGATATTCCCACAAGGCATCCAAAAAACCCTGTTCTACTGTACCAGGGTTACCAAACATATAATGGATGCCATCTGCGAGAAATTGCTCAAGAATGGCAAAACGACCAGTTTTTTGAGTCATGGATTCTGTCGTTATTAGTGCTTAGGTCATTGATTGGTCTTGTTTTACTAGCAAAGACTAATCAGGATTACCATCCATAACGGGTAAGTCCTTTCTCTAGGACTTCTACTAATATCCGACCGCACTCAACAGAAGAAGCTGTAGAACGACTGGTAATGAAAGGATAATCGACTAAAACGGAAGTTTGGTGACCAACGTTACCAATAAAGGCTCCATCGGGGCCAACAGCGTCACGAAGAATGAATTCTAGAGGGTAGAATGGAGGGCCAAAGTTAATGTAGCCGTCGCCAAATCCCTTTTTGGAGCCATCAATGGCGTGAGGCCCTTCAAATCCGGTACCGTCTAGGTAGTCATAATCAATTGGGTGCCCAGTAACGTGCTTGCCCCAAATCAAGCTCTTCTTCTCGCGGAAGTCTCTAGCAAATGCCAGACAGGTAACTCCATAACACTCAGCCGCAATAGGTTTGTTGAGTTTGACAAAGCCAAGGATGAGTTCGTGTAAACGGGAATTATTAGCTAAATCAATTAGCGCACCACTACCACCAACGATGACCATCGCGTCGTAATTGACTAGTTCTTCCGCAATAATTTTGTCGATTTTTTGGTAGTAGGCTTCCATATCTCTGAGATATGTAGGAGAGCTAGGATAAGCTCTTAAAGGAAACCAATCCGCTAAACTCTTAGGGCTGTCAAGTCTGTCTGACTCATGAACGCGGGTGGTCTTTGCTCCCATTTCTTCAGAGGTAACACCACGTCCTAATGGGGGATCGATATAACCAGGCGCACAACTTACAGATAGTGGCGTTGGTTTTTTGCCGTTGGGGGTGACAAAGGTGATGTTATATCCAGCAGCATCACAAGCCTCTAATGGCCCAATGAGTTCCTCGCCCCAGTAGCCCCACTCTGACACGATAAAGAGAACATTTTTTGTCATTGTTTTATTTCCTTGTTACGGCTCACAGAAATAGAAATATCACAGTTATGGTATTTATAGTTACAGGTTGCTAGTGAAAAATCCCAGGTTTTTCTCAGCACCCTGTTGTGACTATACCACCCTTGCTGGAGATACTACTGCGCCCTCTGTCCCACTCCTTTTAGAAGCAGCTGAGTCGCTAGTTATCCTTTAGGGGAAATGCATCTACAGCTTTGATACTTTCAGAAAGTTGATTTTTGGGATTGAGACAAAGCCCACTACATTAGTGGCTTACATGGGTAAACCCTCAAGTCAGACAGCAGCTATCTTGAGTATTTAAGCAGGCAACCTATAAGCCTACACTTGCGTTTTTTGTGATTCCGTAAAATTACCTCGCGTTATAAAACTTATTTTGCTAGAGAGTAATTTTTAAAACACGCTACTAGAATAATATTTAGTTCTATGTTTTGTCCAACAAGATTCTTAATTTTTTATGTAAATTAGGATTTTTTATTAGAGATAACAAATTGTAAAAATTGCTTGTCATCTGAATCAACTTTGTTATTGGCGATTGTGAGTTATAACTTCTAGGTCGGATGCGATCGCTTGTTAATCAACTTATTAATCAATAATTAAAACAGAAAACTTGTAGGAATAGCTATTTTCGCATAAATCTCATCCAGAAGTATATAGTAGACATTCATTTCTGCTCATTGATGAATTTATCAAACAGTTAATATCGCTAGATAGAAATATAGTTAAATTTGTGTTTTCAGAATTATCGAAGAAAAGCAGAATACAGCTGGGTTATAGGAACCTATACTGAAGAGAAAATTTGTTTATGCTTCTGTAAAGGGGATCTTAAGCTTTATCAATTTATTAATGCACTTATTTTTTTACTTTGCATCCTAACTTTTTGCTGACAAAAGCTAAGGAAGCTAGAGAATTTAGAGTACTAGGGTTGTAATATTATTTTTCATTTCCCGCAGGCATTTTTTATATAGGCTGGCTTCTCAAGAAAGCGATTGAGGTTAATCTTGTTTTAATCTTTAACGTAGAGTTTGTTTAACCAAACTATGAAGCTATTTAATTAATCTTGGATTTATTCAACTGTAGCTGCATCTGAAGAGGTTGTACTATTGTATTGATGCGTTGTAACCTGCTTACGCAAAAGTATTTAGCAGTTGATGTTGTGTATCGACAGCACTGAAATTAAAAAGTAAATATTTAGGATTAACTTTTATATCGCAAAAAATATCTTTGAAGAGAGCAATGATATATAAAAATGCTATTTGATTTATTAAATTATCTAATGAGATATAGAACAGTAAACACAAATATCAATATTTATTGATATTGGAGAAATCCATATAAATGATGGATTTGCCTGATTATGAGCTATTATGAACGAAAATATTGTTTCAATATTGCCTAAAAATCTTACATTTTTGTTTGTCATCGGAACTACAAAAGTTAAAAAAATTAGTAATTAATAGTAGTTGTAGGGCTTATTGTAGGGACAAATAGATATAGTGCTCTATCTGCGTGCTTGATTTGGCTTTAGTTAATATTTGCTTGGTATAAAGCAATACGGTTCGGTTAAGTTCATTAGCGATTGATTTGTCACTTATTAAAAAAGCTCTCTCAATTGGGGGATTCTCCCCCAAACCCCCGATTGGGTGACGGTTGCGTCCCCCAAACCCCCTCCAAAATTATTGTTCTGTTTTCTGTTGAGTAACTAGTACAGCACGGCATAAATAAACAGACTATACCCTACGGGAAGCCCTTCTCTTTCAGAGACGCTAACGCGAATGGGTGAATCCTTCGGATACGCTACGCGAGCGCAGTCGCTCATGGGAGAACCCACAAGACCGCGCTGGCTCACCGCTTTGCGTCTACAAAATCAACAAAACGCTTACTCTGTCATAATGGGTGAATTTTGCGGAAAGTTGCGTGGGCAGGTTTCTCGACTTGAGCAAACTTTCCTTGGCGTAGCCTCTCCCTTTGGGAGAAGACGAATTTTGAATTTTGAATTCCGCCTTGCGGTATTAGTTTTTTGGTTTTGTTATCAATTAATTTTGTTAACTGAACTGTATTTTGGTATAAAGCAGAACTTGTAGATAGAGATGGAAAAATACTCATGGCAACCCTTTAAAATTTACCTTGACAGGCAAGAATTGATAATTTAGGGTTGTCCCTATCTTATTGAGTCTCTTTTTTTGCTGGGTGCGATCGCATTTAATTTCCGGGTTAATCAAAAAACTTGCTGTTGGGATTGCGATCGCACTTTAGACGTATATTCAATCACATTGCAAAAAATTCCGATGAGGCATTTTCCCCTATCTGGCTGTCAAATATATCAAAAGATATAGTTAAGCGGTAGGACTCTGTACCTTTTCAACTATTTGTGGTGGGGAATTTCTACATTAGCGATCGCTGGCTCTGCCTTTACCCCCATTTCTCAGAACATAGATAATATAGAAAAGTAGATAAAGCTTAAAAAATATTTACCTAATGCTGATTCACTCCTCTGGCTTGTCCAAGGTCAAAGACTCAGTAAAACAGAAAATTTTCTTCGGCCATGAACCCAGTGCCGAGTTAATCGCCATTCTTACGGTCTACTTTGTCCAAGGAATTTTAGGGTTGGCGCGTCTAGCCGTCAGCTTTTTCCTCAAAGATGAACTGTTGCTGAGTCCCACCCAAGTGTCGGCACTATTAGGAATAGTTGCCTTACCTTGGATTATCAAGCCAGTATTTGGTTTTATCTCTGATGGCTTGCCCATTTTTGGCTATCGCCGCCGCCCTTATCTCATTTTATCGGGGATCTTGGGAACAATTTCCTGGATAAGCCTCGCAACATTAGTTCATACTACCTGGGCCGCGACGCTAGCGATCGCCTTGGGGTCACTTTCAGTTGCAGTCAGTGATGTGATTGTTGACTCCCTAGTAGTCGAACGCGCCAGAGCAGAATCCCAAGCTGATGCAGGTTCACTACAATCTATTTGCTGGGGTGCTTCTGCATTTGGTGGTTTGATTACAGCATATTTTAGCGGCTGGCTGCTAGAGCATTTCTCTACACACACTGTATTTTTAATTACCGCCGTTTTTCCCCTGTTGGTTTCGGCTGTGGCTTGGTTAATTGCCGAATCTCCTGTGAGCAAAAGTGCGGAAAATTCCCATGAAAATAACAGTGTCAGCATCAAGCATCAACTAAGCCAACTCCGCCAAGCCGTTACCCAAAAAGCAATTTGGCTACCAACAGCATTTGTCTTTATTTGGCAAGCTACACCAACTGCTGATTCAGCCTTTTTCTTCTTCACCACCAATGAATTGCACTTTGCACCAGAATTTTTGGGAAGAGTGCGCCTAGTTACAAATCTCGCGTCTTTAGTAGGGATTTGGATTTTTCAGCGATACCTGAAAAGCTTACCTTTTCGCGTCATCTTTGGTTGGAGTACCGTACTATCAGCAGCTCTAGGAATGACAATGCTGCTATTAGTTACACACACCAACCGCGCTTTAGGTATAGATGACCATTGGTTTAGTTTAGGTGATAGCTTAATTCTCACCGTCATGGGGCAAATTGCCTATATGCCTGTATTGGTACTTGCAGCCAGACTTTGTCCCCCTGGAGTAGAAGCGACATTATTTGCTTTATTAATGTCGGTTTCCAATTTAGCAGGAATGGTTTCCTATGAATTTGGGGCCATTATCATGCATTGGCTGGGAATCACAGAAACTAATTTTGATTCTCTGTGGTTGTTAGTGACGATTACTAACCTCAGCACTCTGTTACCATTGCCATTTCTCAACTGGCTACCAGCAGCACAAGAACAAAGTCAAATTTCCACAGCATTGCAACCAGCCTCAGCAACTCAAGGTGAGCAATTTTTACCTGAGTTGATAACTGACGTTGAGGCTACTATCACCCGAGTTAACTGAAGGCTGTACCCCTCCGGGGAAGCAAGCTACGGGTAGCGTCTCCGCAGGAGAAGGCAGAAGTGTGAAATTACTTCGCCTAACAAGGGATAACGCAATTAATAAAGAAAAACTTGATTTTTTGCCCACATTTAAGCGTTTATCGATTTTGGCTTCATCCTTCATCCTTTTTAAGAATATATAGCAGATGCAGAGTTCAAAAATTCCAGAAAACGCAATTTTAGAAAAATCCTACAATCGCGAAGATTGGCAGGGAGGATATCAATCTTTAAAGCAAGAATTTGATTATTGGATTGATGATATAGAAGGAGAAATTCCCCCAGAGCTGCAAGGTACGTTATTTAGAAACGGCCCTGGTTTACTGGATATCAACGGTCAACAGATTCATCACCCCTTTGATGGTGATGGCATGATTAGCCGCATCAGCTTTATTAATGGTCGCGCCCATTTTCGCAATCGCTTTATCCGCACTGAAGCCTATTTAGAAGAACAAAAAGCGGGAAAAATTCTTTATCGTGGTGTATTTGGTACGCAAAAACCCGGCAGTTGGCTAGCTAATCTTTTTGACTTCAAACTCAAAAATATTGCTAACACCAACGTCATCTACTGGGGTAGTAAACTTTTAGCGCTGTGGGAAGCTGCTGAACCTCACCACCTCGACCCTAACACTTTGGAAACCTTGGGAAGGGAATATTTCAATGGTGTATTGTCAACAGGTGAAGCTTTTAGCGCTCATCCCCGCCTTGACCCCAGTTGCAACCAAGATAATGGCGCGCCTTGTTTGGTCAATTTTTCGATTCAGCCGGGGCTATCTACAAAAATTACGATTTTTGAGTTAAACCCAGCAGGTGAAATTATCAGAAAACACGCCCATAGTGTGCCTGGTTTCTGCTTCATTCACGATTTTGTGATTACGCCTAATTACTGCATCTTCTTCCAAAATCCTGTTACTTTCAATCCCTTACCTTTCGCTTTCGGAATCCGTTCGGCTGGGGAATGTATCAAGTTTCAGCCAAATCAGCCAACTCGGATCATCGTCATTCCCCGCAACCCCGAAACTGCGAAAGCAGGTGTGAAAATTCTGGAAACTCAATCAGGTTTTGTCTTCCATCACATCAATGCTTTTGAGGTGGGAGATGAAATTGTCATTGACTCGATTTGCTACGATTCTTTACCAGAAGTCGAACCCGAAAGCGATTTTCGTCAAGTTAATTTTGAGGCGATCGCACCAGGGCAACTCTGGCGATTTGCATTGCAATTACACAATAGCACGGTGCAAAAGAAGTTAATTGAAAGCCGTTGTTGTGAGTTTCCTACTATCCATCCAGATAAGGTAGGTCACCAGTATCGTTATCTATATATAGGTGCAGCTCATGCAGAAACAGGGAATGCTCCTTTACAAGCAATTTTGAAAATCGATTTAGATTCTGGTGAAAGACAACTTTGGAGTGCTGCACCCCGCGGTTTTACAGGCGAGCCAATTTTTGTCCCTCGTCCCAATTCTCAAACAGAAGATGACGGCTGGCTATTGGCTTTAGTTTATGATGCTGCTCATCAGCGCTCAGATGTGGTAATTTTGGATGCACGCGATTTGCATAAAGGTGCGATCGCGCGTTTGCATCTCCAGCATCATATACCTTACGGTTTGCACGGCAGTTTTACGCCTGAGGTATTTATACAAGGCTAATTCCGGAAAAGCGATCGCCTGATTACAAGGGAACACAGAATCGAAAATCTGTGTTCCTTTGGCTTTTAATGCATAAACTTCAAATAAAATTGTAACAAAAACTACAAATTTTCTAATTTCTTTATAAGAAAGGATAAGCTAGGCATATATCAATACTGGTCGGTTAAAGGGGAAAGGAAAAGAAAAATCCATTAACCTTTACCCTTTAGCCTTTCCCCAGACATATATATATTCCGGTTCGCAAAGATACCGCGATTGGGAGAAAATTTTATGATTGCAACACCTGTGCTGCCGCTGGAACCTGCTTCTCCAGCGCATATTTGTCCATTCGATCAAGCTTGTAGTTATCTAGAAGCGGCAGCTAAAGAATTAAAACTAGAGCAAGGAATCTTAGAAATTCTTAGCCACCCACGCAAAGTAGTGACAGTATCCATTCCGGTAAAACTGGATAATGGAGAAATTCGCGTTTTAGCAGGGCATCGGGTACAACACTCCGATATTTTAGGGCCATACAAAGGTGGTATTCGTTACCATCCGGCGGTGACACTACGAGAAGTGTCTGCTTTAGCAATGCTAATGACTTGGAAATGTGCGTTGTTAGGAATTCCCTACGGTGGTGCAAAGGGAGGAATTGCGATCGATCCAAAACAGTACAGTGCTAGCGAATTGGAACGAATTACCCGACGTTACACCAGCGAATTAATTAAAGATATCGGCCCATCTGTAGACATCCCCGCGCCAGATATGGGAACTTCTGCCCGTGAGATGGCTTGGATGATGGACACATATTCCGTGAATGTGGGTCATGCTGTTCCTGGTGTTGTTACTGGTAAACCAATTTCTGTAGGTGGTTCCAGAGGACGGGAAATGGCTACCGGACGGGGTGCAATGATTATTGTTCGCGAAGCTTTGGCGGATCAAGGTAGATCCTTAGAAGGAGTGCGAGTAGTGATTCAAGGTTTTGGTAATGTAGGTATTGCCGCCGCTGAATTACTATACGAAGCCGGGTCAAAAATTATCGCTGTCTCTACCAGTGGTGGGGGGATATATTCTGAAGCTGGTTTAGATATTCCCGCAGTCAAAGCCTACACCAGTAGAAATCATCGCAGTGTTGTTGGTTTTCCAGATGCGATCGCAATTAGCAATGCAGATTTGCTAACCTTACCTTGCGATGTCCTGATTCCCGCAGCTTTGGAAAATCAAATCACCGAAGAGAATGTAAATCAAATCAAAGCGCAGATTATTGCAGAGGCGGCTAACGGCCCAGTCACACTGGAAGCAAACCGGGCTTTAGAGGCGCGGGGTGCGATCGTCCTACCTGATATTTTGGCGAACGCTGGTGGTGTGGTCGTCAGTTATTTGGAATGGGTGCAAGGTCTTTCTTACGTATTTTGGGATGAGGAAAGAGTTAACCGCGAAATGGAACATTTGATGGTGCAAGCTTACCATCAAGTAATTCAACAATCGAAGTTGCGGCAAATTCCTCTAAGGTTAGCAGCTTATACCTTAGGTGTTGGTCGTGTAGCGCAAGCACTAACTGACAGAGGTCTTTATCCATAAATTTTATCCCTGATAGTGTTCTGAGGCAGATAATTTATCTGCCTCTTTTTTTATGTCTTAATTCGCAATGATCACCATGAACTATTTTCTCTGTGTTCTCTGTGCCTCTGTGGTTAAATTGATTTTTTAACCGCAGAGAATGCAGAGAGTATGATGTACATATAGGGTGCATCGCTAGCTTAACGCACCTCTCCCATAGTTTTGCTAAAAAAATATATGCCTTTTGAAATGACAATTAATTACCCAGAGACATTACCTGATGCTGTTGGTAAAACCAGAGAAGAATTTGAACAAGAATCTAAATGGGCTATGGCAGTTAAATTATATGAAATGAAACGTCTTTCCTCTGGTATGGCTGCAGCATTAGTAGGAGTTGATCGGGTAACTTTTATTCTCAAACTTAATGATTATGGAATCCCCTTGATTGATTTAACTGAAGAGGAATTATTATCAGATATAGAAAATGCCTAAGCCTAACCAAATAGTAATTAATACTTCTCCATTAATTGCTATTATTGCTGCTCTAGGAGACTTAAATATTTTACAGTCTCTCTATATGGATGTTTTGTTCCTTTTGAAGTCTGCCAAGAAATACTCACTGGTGGTTCTACAGGATTGGGAGTATATGAATTTCAATCGGCATCGTGGTTGCAAAAGCAAAATTCTCCATTAACTATTTCTCCTTTGCTGTTTAACTCCTTAGATTTGGGAGAAGCATCAGTTATTCAACTAGCATTAAATGAAAATATTTCTACTGTTTGCATTGATGAATCTGTAGGGCGAAGAATAGCCAGATTAAGTGGTTTGTCGGTGACAGGTTCAATAGGAATTCTATTACGTGCTAAACGTGAAGGTTATCCATTATCTATTAAAACAGCTATTCAAAAAATGCTGAATTATAATATTCGCTTAAGTCAAACAGTGATTGATGTTGCACTTAAAGAAGCTGGAGAAATTGAATAATCTGCTATTTAAAAATAGAGGCAAATAGTAGGACACTTGTTTAGGTAGATTCCTAATTGGTAGCTACTGCTGTCCAAGTGTCCGTAATCTTACCCTAAGCGGTGCGGAAGCGAGCTAATTCTTTACCCGTTTTAGCATCGTGGGCGTGGACTGTACAAACTAAACAAGAATCAAAGGAACGGGCGACATGTCCAACTTCCACAGGGTCAGTTGCATCATAAATTGGCGTACCAATTAACGCTTCTTCAATCGGGCCACGAATACCTTCACCATCACGGGGGCCGACGTTCCAAGTAGTGGGGGCAATAACTTGATAGTTCTTAATCTTGCCACCTTCTAACTCAACCCAATGACACAAAGCACCGCGCGCCGCTTCCGTTGCACCCCAGCCACGCCCATCTTGTTCTTTGGGTTTGATATACCAGGGGTCGTTTAAGCGGAACTCACGCAAGCAGCGTTCAGCTTGACGGTAGAGTTTAATCAACTCGTGCATTCGCGCTAATTGGCGCAGATGCAGACTTGCACCACCCATAGCTTTAAACATACTCAAAATAAAGCCATCGTAGTGTTGCCAAGACTCGCCATGTTTTCCACCTGCAACCATTTGTCTAGCAAAGGGGCCAGCTTCTAAGCGTCCGTAATTGATGTGACTGACCGCAGTTGACCAGGAATAGGCATGATCAAAGTCTTTGGTATTATTTTGAGTAGGTTGAGTTGTGCGATCGAAGGGGTGAACGCTACCTGTACCTTCGTCATACCAAGAATGATTGGTGTTTTCCCGCGCAAAGGTATGTTCCATCAAGCTGTGAGTATCGCTGAAGCTGTCATACACACCGCTTTTCATAATTAAGGCTGCATTGCGTCCTTCAATAGTTGGCTTTTGATATTTGTCTTCATGGGGTAAATATCCCCAGGAAATATATTTACCTACACCAGCACCATATTTATCTAAACCAATATCCAAACCCATGCGCCAGTAAAAACCTAAGTCAGAATTGGCGTGATTGGGGCTTTCATCTAACCAAGCCATGAAGTCATCATAGGTTTTGATTTCTTCATAGCGTTCTATAGAACAACCTAACCACACTGGTTCAATCCAATTTGTCCGGAAATATTCCAGAATTGACCAAGCGCGAGTTACATCTGTGAGGGTGGGGGCGCACATTACACCGCCAGGAACCATGTAGCTAGAATGGGGCCATTGTCCACCTAAAAGGGCGTAAATTTGTACAGGTTTGCCGGAAATAGTCACACCAATTTCGTATGATTTGCCTGTAAAAGCCGCAAAGCGTCTCACAGCTTCTTCATAAAATGGACTGTTTTGGTACTTTTTGTTGGTGAGGTCAATGGCATATAAGCCATAAAAGTACCGAGGAATACTTTGTATTGTTTCGACAATTTGTCCAAGATTTCTAGCTAAGATGGCGTTGCGTGGTACTTCTGTTTGCCAGGCTGTATCCAATGCCCAAGATGCACAAGAAAGATGGGAAGCACCGCAAATACCACATATACGTGGTGTCACAATTAATCCTGCTTGCGGATCTTTGCCTTTCAGGATCACTTCAAATCCGCGAAATAGTTCGGCTTGCGTCCAGGCGTTGACTACTTGTCCGTCAGTAATTTCCACCCGCACATCTAAATCGCCTTCAACTCTACCAACTGGTGAAATATCTAATGTTTGAATACTCATTCTGCTGTCCTTCGTGGTGATTGGGGATTGGGTATCGGGAACTAGGGATTAGGTTTGAAGTGTTAGGTATTAGGTACTGGAATCTTAAAATTTCTTGTTTCCCAGTCCCCAATCCCTAGTCCCCAGTCCCTAACCACTAAACCGTAAACATATCCTCTTCTGTCCAACTGGGTGCCATATCTTTGGCAATCATTGTCAGTAAAGCGTAGTCTTTAGCTTTGAGTCCTGGGGGTAGTTGTTTCGGAACTCCCATGAGGGTTTGAGTCTTAAATACTGTTCCCGGTTGGAGGTTATAGAAAGGAAATTCCGGTTCGGTGCAGCCTATACAAGGCATTCCAGCACGAGTTTTAGAGGAAACGCGATTCCAGAGGATACGGTTGCAGGATGAATGAGTCATGGGGCCGCGACAACCTAAGTCGTAGAAGAGACAGCCATTACGTTGACCAAATTCGGTTGTCCCAGCTTTGAAAGCAAAGTGAACGTTGCGGGTACAACCTGTTTGGGTAAAACTCTTGAAGAAGGTTTGCGGACGGTTGAGTTCGTCAAGTGTTATATCGGCTATGCGTCCGGTGGCGATCGCAACTAAAATTTGAGTAATCCAATCTGGATGGGCTGGACATCCAGGAATATTGATGACTGGTAAGCCAGATTTGGCGCGGTAGTCTTTACCTAAAAAGCCACCTTCCTTGCGCTTGAGAAATTGTAAACCTTGGGATTGGCTGGGGTTGGGTGACATGGCGGGTATTCCTCCCCAAGTAGCGCAGTCTCCTACAGCGACGACAAATGACGCTACTTTTGATAAGTCTGCTAACCAATCTTTCATCGGTCGCTCAGCAAAGCGATTCCATTCACCTGTACCATTAGGGGCATTAACTACAGTCCCTTCAAATACCAAAATATCTAGAGGAATTTTGCCGGAAATACAATCCCGCAAGAGTTTTTGCAGATTATTACCAAGTTCGATGCCCAAAGAAGGATGCCACAGGACGTTAATACCGAAGTCGGAAATTAAATCACAAACTGTAGGATCTTCGGCATTCAAAAAAGACATGGTGTTACCAGAACAAGCTCCACCTTGTAGCCATAATACATTAGTCATTGGCTTGTTTTGCTCTTCGTATTGTTGTCTATATGTCACTCAGAATCAATGAGAGTTTTGCTATCAATATTGTGATGCCAAGAAGATGTTTTTTGCTTGTTTATTAAGTAACAGTAGTGTACCTAAAATTAGCCATCATTCTGCTTGATATCTGAGTCTGCAATCATGCTTGAGGATTATAATTATCGAGTATCGTTTATCCTTGGTTAAATATCAGTAGCAATTTAGAAAAATTAACTATTTTTGTTACATAAAACAATATTTAAGCCAGGATTTTCTAGTAATTTATAATACGTTTTACGTAAATTTTACTTCTGTAATTCTGCGTTAGCAGGTTTAATATTGTCAAAGTCAATACCAATAATTATTTTCCGCCATTAAGGCTGTAATTGACAATTTATTGAGCAAATATGAAGAAAAACAAAGAAATAATTTTATCAAGAAGATTTTGGTTAAAATTGCCTCAATCTTGGGAGAATTAGTATAGGCTGAAATTACTTGTTATTACGGTTGATCGCTCTCAATAGCAGCGTTTCTTACCATATACAGTCAGGAGAAAAATTACAACGTTTGCTGAAAGCAGATAATTACATCTTAATGGATCAACAGTTATTTAATATCTAAAACTTTATAAGTAACCTGAGATGGATTCAAAATCAGCAAAGATAGAAGAAAAAATCCAAATGCTGATGGAATTGTCACAGCAGAAATTCGTGTCAGCATGAATAACTAACGCATGATTTTAAGAAGGAAAGTAATATGTCAGATTTAGTTACAAGTTTGGCAGCTGGTGATATTAATTTACTCACTGGTTTCGTGTGGGTGTTGATTGCGATCGCTTTATCGATGGTTAGCGGTGCAATTGGCGGTATTATCCTAGCTGGTAAAGACTTTGGTTATGAATTTTCTGCCATCATTGGTAGCTTCGCTGGCCCGGCTGGTGCAGTTCCCGCCATAATTTTAGGTTTACTTTGGTTGAGCTTTTTAATAAATTAATCAGGGGTAATCATGTTCAAAATAGGTTGGTTTTCTGCCAAATTATTTTTTGAAGGCAAGTTAGTTCGCGATCCGGTTTATCTAGTTAAACAAACCACAATTGGAGCTAGCATTGGTTTTTTTACTTTTGTTTTACTCGCTATCTTAAATTTGCCATTAGTATACATCATCGCTATATCTAGTATGGTTACAGGTGCAGTAATGCCTTGGCTTTTCAAAGATTTAAAAATGAAGTAATTGATTAAATATTGGCTTTTGTACAGACGCGATTAATCCCGTCTCTCCAACTCATGACTAACTTAGAAGAATTAGTAACGGAAATCAACCGCTTTGAGGCAATTATCTCTGATTGGGATGAAAGCCAGAGGAATGTAGCTATTGGGCTAAAAAGGGCAATTGAAGATTTACATAAAGAGGCTTTAACACGATTAATCAAAAGTGTGAAGCAGGAATCTTTACCAGCGCTAAAAAATTCTGTTCAAGATGAAGTTGTTTATGGTGTACTGCTTTATCACGAGTTAGTGAAACCACCCCAGCCACCACTTTTGCAACGTGTGCAAGCAGCCCTTGAAGCAATTCGCCCAGGTTTGCAAAGTCATAATGGGGATGTAGAGTTAGTAGCTATTAAACCACCAGATACTGTGGAAGTGAGACTAGTTGGAACTTGTAGTAATTGTCCAGCTTCTACTTTGACTTTAACTCAAGGAGTAGAACAAGCAATTAAAGAATATTGTCCAGAAATCACAAAAGTAATTGCTGTGAAATAATTCAGTTGGGGCTAATGCCGCGTTTTGTAAATCAATTACATAGTGCCTAAGTTAAAAGAATTGAATATCTAAGTGTAGGGTGTGTTGCCACGTAGCGCAACGCACCAATACAGCATCAACAATTATGCGGAACAATAATTAGCAGAAAAAGTCAGGATGTATCAGCTAACGCTACAATTTTCTCTTGGTGCTTGTATAGCCATAAATTTTACTCACCAGAATTTAAGTTGACTTGCCCTATTCAACCATTGACAATTACACTAAAACTCATGAGGTTTCTGGGGGTTAGCAGTAATCTTGAACACACTGGCTGGACGCTACGAAATCATTCGGCAATTAGGCGGCGGTGGTTTTGCTGTAACATTTCTGGCTAGGGATAATTTACAACCTAGCAAGCCTTTGTGTGTAGTTAAGCAACTACGTCCTAACCAGTCTCATCCGCGTGTTGTAGAATTTTTTGAAAAAGAAGCGGCTATTCTCGAAAGGCTAGGTCAACATCCCCAAATTCCCCGATTATTGGCACATTTTAGCGAAAGAGAAATTCTTTATATAGTTCAGGAATTTATCGAAGGGCAAGACTTAAGTCAAGAAATTATTCCTGGTAAGCCACTCAGCGAGGATTATGCAACTAAATTGTTGCAGGATATTTTAGAAGTTGTGTCTTTTATCCATAGTAAAGGAGTCGTTCACCGCGACATTAAGCCCCAAAATTTGATGCGAAGACATCGGGATGGGCAGATTTTCCTCATTGATTTTGGGGCGGTGAAAGAACTTGGTTCTTTGATGGTGAATTCTCAAGGTGAAGTATATACCAGCGTTGTCATTGGTACTTCTGGCTATATGCCCTCGGAGCAAAAGAATGGTAGACCTTGTTTAGGTAGTGATGTTTATGCTGTGGGGATGACGATTATTCAAGCTTTAACTGGCGTTGTTCCCTCGCAATTACAGGAAGATCCCTTAACAGGTGAAATCATCTGGCGAAATAAAGTACAGGTAGGAGATCATCTAGCTGAGGTGCTAACCCAAATGGTTCGCCGTCACTTCAGTTTGCGTTATTGCCAAGCATCAGAGGCGTTGGAAGCTTTAAGACTACCACCCACCATTCTGCTGAATCCTTCTGCCAAGCAAATATATTTTCAAGAAGCGAGAAGTCGCGCACAACAAGGTCAAGGAACTTTTTCAATTTTTGCTTTAAAAATATTAGAATCTAAGCGCATTGAATTGGGTTTATCAGAGGAAGAAGCTCAAGAAATTCATGAACAAGTTCTGCAGCCATACCGTGAATATCAGCAGAAATTAGCAGAGTATGAACAGGCTTTAATTGATGCAGTTCAACATCAACATCCCTTCAACGCCACCACTCAAAAAGATTTACAAGACTATCAGCAATATCTAGGATTACGGCAAGAAGATATTGCAGCAATAGAACTACGCGTATTTCCCCAAAAACCACAGCAGAGAAAAGAGCAAATTCAAACTGAAATTTTTGAGTTTGAATTTGCTACCTTAACCGCCAAATCCGGATTTTTAGATACTAAAAAAACCTGGGAAATTAATCGCATCCGAGGCGTATCTAAGTTTTTTACGGAAAATTTAAATAATGGCTTTGTTTTAGAAATGGTTGCAATTCCTGGGGGTCAATTTATGATGGGTTCCCCAAGGGATGAAACAGAACGCTATCACTCCGAAAGCCCACAACATTTAGTAACTATTCAACCATTTTTCCTAGGTAAATATCCTGTTACCCAAAGCCAATGGAAAGCTGTGGCGGCGCTGGAAAGGGTAAATATTCAATTAAATCCCGAAGCATCTCATTTTAAAGGGGTGAATCGACCTGTTGAGCAAGTGTCTTGGGATGAGGCGATGGAGTTTTGTGCCCGACTTGCTAAAGAAACAGGGAAACCCTATCGCTTACCAACTGAGGCAGAATGGGAATATGCTTGTCGTGCTGGAACGACTACCCCGTTTTGTTTTGGCGAAACTATTACAACTGATTTGGCTAATTACAACGGTAAATACAGCTATGATGCTGGGCCAAAAGGCGAATATCGTGGGCAAACAACAGATGTTGGCACATTTCCCGCAAACCCTTTTGGTTTATATGATATGCATGGTAATACATGGGAATGGTGCCAAGATAGCTGGCACAAAAATTATAAAGGCGCGCCTGCAGACGGTAGTGTGTGGATGAGTGATAATCACACTCGTCTATTACGTGGTGGTTCATGGAATATCAACCCTTGGAATTGTCGTTCCGCAGTCCGCAATTGTAACGCGCGAGACAATAAATACATCAATGTTGGGTTTCGGGTGGCGTTGGGTTAGTTAAGAAAGCTGACAGTCATCTACACATCTGTGGCATTCTTAGTCAAGTTATCAAGCATCGCATCAACGCTAAACCGACTACAATAAGATACGCAACTCGCGCTTCCTTAAGGAGTATCCAGCAGTGCAGCCGGATTTATTAGGTTTGGAAATTAGTAAAGGAGAATTGAGACGCTTAACTGGATTCGATCCAGAAGACGTTTTCCGACCTTCTATCATGGCAGACAGCGAGAAGCGATTAGGGTTTTTTATGAATGAGGGGTTGGTGGCGCTGGCGCTAACACCAATTATTGTGGGTGGAATTTATGCTTTTATTATTCTGCCAACTATTGGTTCTTCAATTAAATTAGGCATTCTGTTATTAATTTTAGTGCCCATTGGGGTGATAATTGGGCGATCGCTCTGGCGAAGATTCACTTGTCCCCACGGCTTGACAATCCTTTTAGATGAAGTCGATAAATATCATTCTGTAATCAACGCTATCGATATTAACGACCAATTAGCCACTTCTGGCAATGCTCAAAGCAGCATCAATGACAGAGATAAAGTGATCTCCGCATTACAACTGATTCGCGAAGATTTAGTTCGGGCTTTAAAAACCGAACGAATTTTACGGGATAATAAAAAATTGCTTGCTAATAATCAAGAGTTATTTGTCAATAATTTAGCCAATCTCCAAGCCTTGCAAGTAAGTAGTCAGGCTGGTGATTACGCTGAATTTCTCAATCAATCATTGCAGATTGCTTTGGATGTGCAAGCAGAAATTAGCAAATTACAGTCTCCCAGACGTTAACATGACAAACAAACCAAAAATTATTGTCCTGGATGATGATCCTACGGGTTCCCAAACAGTCCACAGTTGTTTGCTGCTGATGCATTGGGATGTGGAGACTTTACGCATTGGGTTGCGAGATGATTCACCAATTTTCTTTATTTTGACAAATACGCGATCGCTGCCACCAGAGTCGGCTGCATCTGTAACAAAAGAAGTCTGCCAAAATTTAAAAGTAGCTTTAAAAGCCGAAAATATTACCGATTTTTTGGTGGTTAGTCGTTCCGATTCCACCTTACGCGGACATTATCCCATCGAAACAGATGCGATCGCCCAAGAACTCGGCCCTTTTGATGCTCATTTTCTTGTCCCGGCATTTTTTGAGGGGGGACGCATCACCATCGATAGCATCCACTATTTAATCATTGATGGTAAACCTAAGCCAGTGCATGAAACTGAGTTTGCTCGTGATTCAGTCTTCAGCTACCATCACAGTTATTTACCGAAATATGTAGAAGAAAAAACTCAAGGACAAATCAAAGCTGAGTCTGTTAGCAGATTCTTGCTGGATGATATCCGTACAGGTAGTTTGCAGAGGTTGTTACAACTTAGCGGTAATCAGTGCGTTGTTGTTGATGGGGAAACGCAAGCTGACCTCAACACCTTTGCTGCTGATATTTTAACCGCCGCCAGTCAGGGAAAACGCTTTTTATTCCGCAGTGCTGCTAGTATCTTAACTGCTTTAGCTGCCTTACCTCCCCAACCCATCGCCGCCGAAAATATGGCAGAGTATGTACGTGGTGGTAAACCAGGTGCAGTGATTGTCGGTTCCCACGTCAAAAAGACGACGCAACAGCTAGAAGCACTATTACAAGCAGATGGCATAGTGGGAATTGAGGTCGAGGTAGGGCGATTACTTAACGATCAAGAGGATCAATCTGCTACACTGCTAACCGAGATCCTGGAAAGTATCAAAACGGTACATGACGCTGGCAAAACACCAGTAGTTTATACCAGCCGTCAAGAACTTACCTTTGAGGATGTTAATACCAGGCTAGAGTTTGGCAAACAAGTTTCTGGTTTATTAATGGATATTGTTAGGGGTTTACCATCTGATATAGGATTCTTAATCAGCAAAGGCGGCATTACCTCTAATGATGTTTTAAGTACCGGACTGGCTTTAACTTCAGCTAGATTAATGGGTCAAATTTTAGCTGGTTGTTCGATGGTGCGAACAGCCTCAGACCATCCCCAATTTCCCAATTTGCCAGTAGTATTATTTCCTGGTAATGTTGGCGATGCTGATGCCTTGGCAACAAGTTATCGCCGATTGGTTAAGAAGGGTGAAGGGTGAAGGGGGAAAAGTGAAGGGTGAAGGGTATAAATGCAATTGGTGTCTACCTTCGCTACTAAAAGCTACAAGTAGCTTCTTTATAAGTAGAAGTGTGCGCGCTGGTGATGATGGATATTTAATTTCATACTTCATACTTCATACTTCATCATTCTTCTGATATACTCTGCACTCAGTAGTTTCTGGGGTGAGGATGTTATTGCGCGTTGCAACTAATCTATTATTGATCGTTGCTCAATTTGTTCTTTGTTTTTTGGCTGGTGCTGTATGACTTCTGATTCTGCCGATTTAGAGTCAAATTCTGCACTTCCTGATGCAGATTCAAAATCTAACCTTTCTCGTATAGAGTTAAATTCTATTCTCCCAGACGCAGAACTAAATTCTGTTCTTCAGTATTTAAAGACACATTCTGCTGTCTCAAAGTTGCATAACTCTGAGGATGAAGTAAATTCTATACCTAATAATGTGGAATCAAATTTAGAAAACCCTGATGAGGAGGCAAATTCTGCACCTGCTGAGGAAGTAGCAAATTTAGAAACCCTTGACGGGGATTTAGATTCTACATCTACAGTAGCGAGGGCAAATTCAGAGAATTCCAAAGGGAAACCCAATGATGTAACTCCAGAAGCGATGCCTAAGGCGGGCGAAGCTAACGGCAATGCAGAAAATCCTGACAAAGAGCAAAATTTTGCTATTATGTCAGATTTAGACTCAATTTCTACCCTTTCGGATTTAGATGCCCTAGAGTTACCATCACCAGAAAATAAAGCCAAAAATGATCTTCAAGTCCAATGGAAAACTGAGGAGGGGAGATTATTATTAATTTTACCTACCGAAGCACAAGTACCTGCCGCAGAATTTAGCTGGTATGAAATTTGGCAACAGATGCGCCAACGCTTACAAGCCGACCGCTTTCGAGTACCAAATACACCAGTACATCTACTCGCAAAAGACCGCTTGTTAGATAGCAGACAACTGCAAGAACTAGCAGAGGTCTTAAATGAAGTCCAATTCCAGCTAAAATCTGTTGCTACCAGTCGCCGTCAAACTGCGATCGCAGCTGTTTCCTCAGGCTATTCTGTAGAACAGTTACCACTAGAAACTTCCTTAAGTTCAGAACCAAAAGTTGCATCAACTCCCTTGGCAGATGCACTTTATCTAGAAATGACAGTACGTTCTGGCGTAGAAATTCGCCATCCCGGAAGCGTCATTATTTTGGGAGATTTAAACCCAGGTGGTATCGTAGTTGCAGATGGAGATATTTTAGTGTGGGGAAGGTTACGTGGCATCGCCCATGCTGGTGCTAGTGGCAATCGCGAGTGTTTGATTATGTCCCTGCAAATGGAACCAACTCAACTGCGGATTGCTGATGCTGTAGCCAGGGCCCCAGAAAAGTCGCCTACACAGTTTTCACCTGAAGTAGCGCACATGACATCTGAAGGCATTCGCATCGCTAGGGCTATTGATTTTTCCCGAAGTCAATTAAATAGGATGAATCTGGAGCCATAAGTAATTACTATATTTTCTAAACCCTAATTGAGCGTGTTTCGATCATGACTCGCATTATTGTCATTACCTCCGGTAAAGGAGGAGTGGGTAAAACCACAGTTTCAGCAAATTTAGGCATGGCGATCGCAAAAATTGGTCGTCAAGTAGCCTTAGTTGATGCGGATTTTGGACTGAGAAATTTAGACTTGCTGCTAGGACTAGAAAACCGCATCGTGTATACAGCGGTAGAAGTTCTCGCTAGAGAATGTCGCTTAGAACAAGCCTTGGTAAAAGATAAGCGGCAAACAAATCTCGTACTCTTACCAGCCGCCCAAAATCGTACCAAAGAATCAGTTACCCCCGACCAAATGAAATTATTGGTGAACGCACTGGCGCAAAAATACCAGTACGTCATCATCGATAGCCCGGCGGGTATTGAAATGGGATTCAAAAATGCGATCGCACCCGCAAAAGAAGCCCTCATTGTCACCACACCAGAAATTTCTGCTGTCCGTGATGCTGACCGTGTAGTCGGGTTATTAGAAGCACAAGGCATTAAGCGAATTCATCTAATAATCAACCGCATCAGACCCGCAATGGTGCGAGCCAATGATATGATGTCTGTTCAAGATGTTCAGGAACTTCTTGCCATCCCTTTAATTGGAGTCATCCCTGACGACGAGCGTGTAATTGTTTCTACCAACCGTGGCGAACCTCTAGTACTCTCAGAAAACCCTTCTATAGCTGCCACCGCCTTCGAGAACATTGCACGGAGATTAGAAGGGGAAACTGTCGATTTTCTTGAACTCGACTCACATCACGACAACATTTTTACTCGTTTGAGAAAGTTGTTGTGGACAAAACTTGCTTAACCATATTTTCCCGTCTCCGCAGACCTACTAGCAATGATTCTCGAACTACTAGAAAGACTTTTTGTTCGTTCACCAGATACCAGTCGTACCCACGTTAAACGCCGCCTGCAATTGGTGATAGCCCATGACCGCGCCGACATCGACCCCCAGAAATTAGAAAAAATGCGAGAAGAAATCCTCGAGATTGTCTGTCGCTATGTAGAAGTTGATACAGAGGGGTTGGAGTTTTCTTTAGAAAGTAACCAAAGAACCACAGCTTTGATTGCCAACTTACCCATTCGGAGAGTTAAAGAATCTGAAAATGAAGAAGAAGAATTAGAAAGTAGCGAAACAACGTTTTTATAGTTGTTCATTTAGTATTTTTTTATCTGATAGCAATTAGCTAACTGCTAATAGCTATTACTGTTGCGAGAATTAAAAATTAAAAGTTTTTATTCTACTACTTATACCAACTTGAACACCAAAATCTAATCAATCGTAGGGGCAAGGCACTGCCTTGTCCTCCAGATAATACCAATTCAAATAATGTTTGCGACACATCAATATACTCTAGAGGGCACGGCGTGCCCATTGGTGTCAACTTAAGAAGATAAAGCCCAAATTTGTTGGGTGTAAGCGTCAATCTCTCGATGGCGCTTACGCCTGGTTTTGACTAATCCAAACAGCTTT
>NZ_JACJPX010000119.1 GCF_014696315.1 Calothrix membranacea FACHB-236 | reverse complement strand
CAACGAGAGCTTGAAGCACAACGACCACAACAACAGCAGTTAAGGCAAAAATTATTAGCGATAGCCGTCCCTGTTGGTGTTGAGCTAATCAATCATCTACTCAAGGGTACTGGTAAAGATAGCCTGAGATTTAAACACTCTTCTCTGTCAAAACAGGGTAGAGAATTAGTCTTTACTCATGATGAACGTGGTGAGGTTTTTCGTGTCAACGTCAACCGTAACCAACAAGGTGAGATTCAGTATTCCCTGGTGAATATAGCTGATGTCAAGGAGTCAGATATTGAGACTTGGCAGAAAGCCAAGCAGGTATTGCTTGAATATATAGACCAAGAACGACAGCAGCAGAGAAGCCAGAATAGAGGATTATCCCGGTGAAGAGAGCAGCGGGAGGCGGAGGAGGCTGGGGGAGAAAAGAGATAAAAAAAAGTGACAGCACAAAAGAAACCCAAATAAATGATTATTCCTGTAAGGAATAATCTTAAAGCTCTTGAACTTAGATAATCATGAAAAAATAATAGGAAAATAATTCTAAATTTATAAAAATAAAAATAGCTTATCCCTCCCCCAGCCTCCCCAGCTACCTCCGTCCCCCATCTCTCCGTCGGAGCGCAACTCTTAACCGCTTCGCTCTTCTAGGCGGTGTCTGCCACTGCCAATAGATCCTCGTGTAGTGGAGGGCAGTAGTTGCAAGCAGCGGCAGACACTCCGCTACGCCGCCTAGAAGTTAAGAGTTGCTTGAGTTACTGTGGTGTGGATTTATATAAGCAGTTGCATCTAAACTATTATTTAAAGCTAGTTTTCTATCTAGCCATAACTGTTACAATTGTCTAGTTGAAAATTCTTCAGAAAAATTCCTAATTTCCGGTCGAATTGACTCTAAATTTAGACTAGAGGTATTTGAAAAATTCCCAGGTATTTCAGCTAGATATCAAGATTGAGAATATGACTATTACTACTGATACTCAACAGTTATTATCAAATAATCCAAATAATTTCCAACGTACAGAATCTCTACAATATCGAGCAATCGGTCGGATGTGGGGACGGTATATTCCCCAGAATGAGCAGATTCACCAAGGGCAACTAATAACATCAGATGGTGTAATAATCAATGTCCATCTCATGAATAAAGTTTCTAAAATAGTTGAGAATAAACTCGATTTATCGCAAGAATACTTGTGGAATGTTTACCCAAAAACACCACCAAAAGATTTAGGAATAGGACTTTATCTAAGTTTAATAGGTGTAAAAGCACCCTTAGAATATACGGAATTAATCAAAAGTGAATTGCAGTCTCAAGCTGATAACTTTTCCATACAAGGAGAAGTCCTATATCAGAATTTTGACTCAGGAATAGTGACAGTAAAAATCCAGCAGACACCCCGAAATCAAAACGATAAACCTAAAGAGTTTAGATTAAGACTATTAGGATTTTTACCGCCCAAATCGGCTAGACATTTCTGGAATCTTCATGTGCGGCGTATAGGAACTGACTTGGTAATTCAATCAGGACAGTGTATTAAATTTCTGCGTCAACAGCAATCAAAAACTAAAAAATTATCAACTATTCCATCAGAAAATCCCCACGACTTAGCTTCTGCTAATGCCCGGAAACAGTCAACAGAAGAACTTTAATCATTACAAGCAAGTCGGAAGTCGGAGGTCGGAAGTAAGAAAAAATAACTTTAGTTGTGGGTAACAGCGCCCCTTAAAAAAAAGATGTGTTACGAGACGCGCAGCGCGAGAAACACAACGTCCTTATTTCAATTCCACGACTGAAGTCGTGAGTACTACTTCCGACTTCCTATTTCTTACTTCCGACTTCTGAATGTGTTTGCCTTTATTGACCCTATGCCAAAAAGTGTTGAGCCGTAAATAATTAGTTATGCCCAAACGTAAATCCCAGAAAACTAACAACCAATCATCACCAGAAATAGTTACGCCTCAAAAACTAGCTATTCTACGTATTGTCAAGCAAAACACTACCGATATCTCAGCTAATAGCCCTACACAACCTGAGTTATCAACTGCTGTAGCCAGAGAAAAACATCCAATTGAGCCTGAGTTACAAGTAGATAATAACCAGAACCTTCGTACTGAAGTTTCAGAAAAATACAGTAGCTCTGCTGTTGCTTCTGATCCTGTGCCTCAAACAATAATCTCTGATAATGAACAGTCTGACTTACCTCTAACAGTAGAGACAGTACCAGTTAATCTAGAAGAATTAACGGCAACAAAGCCGAGTAAATCTGATGCTTTAGCCGAGCCAGAACTAGAGAAAGAACTGACTAAATCAGGTAAAGAATTATCATATAAAAAATTAGAGACAGCCACTAATAGCCAAGGACAGACTTTTACTGTAGATGAAAAAATAGAAGTTATTACCTGTAATTTTGGCACTCAACAGGCTGTGATCACGTTCTTGTATTCAGCACCAGATGGCAGTATTTGGGCTACTTACTATCCTTTAACTGAAGAACAGAAACAGCAATGGCGGCGGGGTTGCTGCCGGATTGAATATTTGAAAAAGTTTTCTTCTAACGTAAGCAATAGTTAACGTTTGCACTCTTGTATGAATGAGTTAGATTTAGAAAATTTAGATGGAAATTACTTTGTTAATAAATATATAATCGAAACCGTTACATCATTCTGTGGGGTTTTTGTGTCTCTAGCAGCTTTCTGAGAGTCGCTATTCTGCCATATTCAATTTTTCTTTCAAGGTATTGAACACTTCTAAATGTGGATGCGATTTTATGGTTGGTAATTGGCGAAATTTTTAGTTTTCTGTTTAGGATTTTTAAATCATTTAAATCTTTATAAAATCTTAGAAAGTGAACCTGCTTCTTCCTGAATTTCTAAAATTTTTAAAAATCTTTCCAAATACTCAACTGAACTAACCGTACCTAGTGATGATTTTTGATATTTTAAAGATATTTTAGTCATTTCAATCTGTTGTGAAAGACTAGGCTCTTTTGGCATACTTTTTAAGTAAGTATTTAATTTAAAAGCATCCTTAATTTGAGTTATAATATTTGCTGGTGCATATGGTTGCAGTTTTTCATAACCATAACTCAAGACACTTTTTGTTGATTGAACTAGTGAAGGTAAAACCAGTTTTAATTCCGATAGTTCTTTTAATGTAGATCTACAGTTTTCATAATCTGTTAAGTAATAATGGCATATAGCAAGCCCTAAATAACTAATTACTAATTTATCATATTGTACAAAATCTTTAGCTTCTGTAAAAGCACGTCTGGCTTCTCTAAACAATGTTTTTTGCTCTTCTAAAATACTTGATTTTTGAGCTTGATTTAAATAGTCTATTGCCGAATTATATTTATTGTTAATTAACTTTTCTACTTTATTCTCAACCGACTCGATAATCCCGAAAAATTTTCCTAAAAAAATACCTGCATTAAAACCGCTTTTTATGCTTTGAAAAATAACCCCAATTTCAAAAGCCATATAATTGTAAAATTTATTAACTAAATGATTATTACAAAACAGGATAAAAAGTTCAACTTAAAAATAATAAATCTATCTAAAGAAAGATTTATTTTCAAATATTAATTTGAATTATTTTTTTTGATTTTTACATAAAAATTACTAAATGTATTTTTGAAATAGAACGATTTTCCAAATCCTCTATCTTTTGTAAAATATCGAGTGTAATAACTTATTTTAAATATTTTATATGTCTTAATTTAGATATTTTGCACCTCAATATCATTTATGAATCCAAATATCTTCTATCTTACGACATAGATTATAAAAATCATAAGTATATTTAGTATTTAAGTCTATTTATAATAGTTTTTAAATATAGTTAAAAGATTTATCCGAAATATAATTATTATTTTTGTAATAATCCCTATAACTGAAACTTATTTTCACAGAAAATTAAAAAACATACTGCTGGCTGTACAATAGTTTAAACTGGCTTCTAACATAAATCTGTCCATTAGTTAACAACTTACTGGATTATTCCTATGTCAAACTTTTTTGATATGCTTGGCATTCAACTTGAAACGTGGTATCAAACTCAGAAAATAAAGAGAAAGGTTTTAAAAGACGTAAAATTACGAGAAGAAAAATCCTCTTTTTCTGTTGATAAAATTGTTGAGGAAATTACTGAAGGAGCTTTTAATTATATTGTTGATAGTGCGTCATCTACAGAATTAATATCACAATTTAGACAAAAAGAAAAACTACTAATATCTTATGAAAATCAGCAGTTGGAAGCTATTTATGATGTACAAGAGAAAAAATATATAGTAGGTAACAATAATCAACTTAATAATTCTCCTAACATACAAGCACCGAATAATATAGTCGGAAGCAATAATATACAAGGAAGTCAAATAATGATTATTAACTATCATTATAAAATCAATGTAATAGGTACGCTTAAAACACCTACAGAAATAGAATCTTATATTAATGAGATAGCACAAGCTTTACCAGAAGCTGAAATCGAATACAAGCAACAGTGATTGTAGAATATAAAATCACATTAATCTTTTTAGGAGAAAATGTAAATGCCTAATGAACCAAAACCATCAGGGTTTTCTTATTCTATAGGAGATAATAATACTATTAGTGATTCTCCAAATATCCAGGGTGACAACAACATTATTGGAGAAAGAAAAACATCGAATGGCTCAGATTTAAAAGCAGAAATTCAGGAAGTACTAAATCTTTATGATAAAAATCCTGTAACTCGAGACGAAGTTGTTGCAACTGTAGCTATCAAAGAGCATATTAAAAAGAATCCTAGTCTCAAACAAAGACTAATTAATGCTTTAAAAGCAGGAGGTACAGAAGGATTAAAGCAAATATTTCAGCATCCTGGGGTTAGTATATCCATTGAAACAATAAAGGGGTTTTTAGAAGGAAATTCAGCATGATTGTTTAATTTAGCCCCTGAAAAATAAACTTGAAACAAAATATCTATAACGTCCCCTGGAGTAACCGTAAAACGGTATACTATGGGGTTTTTTCATGGGCTACCAGCCTTGGTTAGCTTATACTAGAGAACGACATGATTTGAAGTGGAAACATTAGTATTACTGGCATACGATCTGGGGTAGTGTTACGGAAGCTGCGACCAGGGGCAAACTAGACGGTATAGTTTAGTTAGACTCCAAAAAAGTTCCGAATTTTGTTGAGGAGTCGGAACTTCACTCATGTCCGTGAGAATTTGATGCCTTTTAAGTTCAAATGGTAGATAATTTCAACCAAAAATTTCCGACTCTATGTAAAGGCGGAACTTTAAGCACGATGGTTGCGATCGCCTACATTGCTGTATAACTGATTGCTGTTTTAAGAGTTCATAAAATCCTGAAACGCTTATCATGTGAGCATTATATAAGAATCCGCTCCCCTCGTTTCAGCCATATCGACCTAGATATAGCGAAGCTGTCACCAGGGGCAAGATAGGCTGAAAACTCTTACTCTATATAGGTTTCAGCGATGTTTGAGTAAAATTGACACTCTTGGACAAAACTTAGGTATCCATAGCTACAAAAACCGGAGTATTTATTAACTTTATTTACAGGTTTTACAGCTAGGACAATGATCACCTTTTGGCGTGAATTGACTGAAACTCTTTGACATCAAGGTTTGTAGCCCAAGCCAAAGACTCCAACCAAACAGTATTATTAATTCTCTGTGGTAGGCGAAAAGCAATTATGGGGTGAAAAGTAGCAGTGTATTCATGCAGCAATTCTAATTTGATGTCAAAAATGCTATAACGTAGATATAACAATAGTTTCCAGCTATCTTGCCCCTCATAACAGCTTCGCTGATACTGACTTGAAAATCTAACCGCAGCTAACAACTTGAGTAGTGGGTTGAGATTCAAGAGTAACTCGATGATTACAAAAATCCTTGAAAAGCGGATTGCAGGCACGACCGGGCAACAGCGATGCTCGGTCGGGGCTACTCAATGCCTTATCTAACAAGGCTTATAACAGAGCTATTGGATTAATTTCTTACTTTTTTCTTACTTGTACTCATTATCATCAATAAAATTATTACTAATTTAATTACACATAGATTTTTACTTATGAATTACCATACCTTCTCTTAACAACAGACACTAGATTAACTTTGTAATTAATCTCACTATAGACTACTGAGATAGAAGATTGTATAGAAATAGTCAATCTCTAGTTACAAATATGCATTTGTAATTAATTACATTTGTAATAATGATATTTTGTATATTTGTAAATCTGTAATCCTGGGATTAAGTTTCATCTTAAAATAGTTGTAAATAATATTACTTTAATAATACTGAGCTTTTAATACTATAGAAAAATATCCAATCTTTATTTATAAATTCACATTTGTAATTAATTACATTTGTAATAATGATTTTTTGTGTATTTGTAAATTTGTAATTTAAGTATTAAGCTTAGTATTGCCACTTTCGGGGATTTGTCATAAGGTAATGAATTACATTTTTACAAAAACACATTTATGAAAATTGCAGTTTTGAACCAAAAGGGGGGCAGTGGCAAGACCACGGTATCTATCCATTTGGCTCATGCTTTTTCTATGAAAGGGTATCGAGTATTACTTGTTGATACTGACCCTCAAGGCTCAACCCGTGACTGGGCAGCAGCACGTAATGGTGAGGCTCCATTTAGTGTTATTGGTTTAGATCGCCCTATCTTGCACAAAGAATTGCCTAAACTAGCGCAGGGGTATGATTTTGTTTTTCTTGATGGTGCGCCAAGAGTTTCTGACTTAACGAGATCCGCAATCATGGCAGTGGATTTTGTGTTGGTTCCTGTACAACCATCTCCCCTAGATGTGTGGGCAGTGCATGAGGTAGTAGAACTGGTACAAGAGGCCACTATATATAAACCAGACCTAACAGCCGCATTTGTGATCAACAGAAAGATAGTGAACACTGCTCTTGGCCGAGAGGTGACAGAAGTTTTAGAAGAATACCCCTTTCCAGTGTTGAAAGCACAAATAAGTCAAAGGGTAGCATTTGCTGAGTCTTTGAATATTGGGAGTACGGTTTTGGAAACTGCCCCCAAAAGTGCTGCAAGTGATGAAGTACGAGCAGTTGTTAAGGAAATATTAGAAGCAACAGAGGAAACCAATCATGGCAGAAACTAGAAAATCACAAAAATTAAGTTTAAAGCCAAGTGTTCAAAAAACATCTGTTAGAGAAGAAGCAGCAGCATGGGTAGAAAGCCGCAATGGTGCTGAAGTGCCAAGTTCTACAGGGATAGAAGAAGCTAACAACCCTAAAAACAAGCGCGTTACTTTTGAAGTAACCGAAGCACAGCACCAAGAAATTAAAATCCGTGCTACTAAAAAGGGCATGACTATTAAGGAGTATATGATTGCTCTAGTTGAGTCGGAGCTAAAGAGATAATGTAATTAATTACTTTATTACAAAAGTATTTAATTACATAATTACATTATTACAACTGTAACTCAGACTGAAAACCCTGCTTACTGTGTTTAAAGGATATAAAGAAGCAAAAGTTGGTGTAATTTTCTGGAGTAAAGACCATGAAAAACTTGGTAAAAAAAGAGGTGTTATACGTCAAAGAGAATATGTAGCTACTCGTCATGAACTGCGTACACTAGCACGCATGGAAATCTATTTCCAAGTCAGTGTCTTCGCTACTTTCCCCCCTTATAAACACTCAGGGCATAAGGTCATACGGTTAGAAGAAGTAGTACGTGCTTTACAGCATTATCTTGAGTAGCAGATTCAAAGAGAGCGTATCAATATGATAAAAATATAAGAATTAGCATAATAAGTAAAGAAAACAGTAGTATGGTTTATAAAATAAAAGTCTTATCTATTGATGGTGGTGGTATTCGAGGGATTATTCCTGCAATATTGCTAGCTAGAATTGAAGAAATAACTGAAAAACCAATTTCAGAATTATTCGATTTAATTGCAGGAACCTCAACAGGGGGTATATTAGCTTTGGGACTTACCTGCTTAGATGCAGATAACCCTGGTAAACCGTACACAGCTGAAAGATTAATAAATATTTATAAAGAAGAAGGTGAAATTATATTTTCGAGAAGAAAATTTTTTAACAAACTATCTCTGCCCAAAACTCAAGATTTTTTCAGATCAAAATACACTTCCCAAAAAAGAAAGGAGTTACTCCAGAAATACTTTTCAGAAAGCAACATGCAAAATGCATTGAAAGAAGTTTTTGTTACAAGTTATGATACAAAATCTCGTACTCCTATTTTCTTTACAAGTGATATAAGGAAAGAAATAAAAACAGAAAATTATCAAAAAATCTGCCGTGGATGCAAAATGTACGACGCAGCTATGGCAACCTCTGCTGCTCCCACTTTCTTTAAACCTCACCAACTTAGCATACCTATCCATAAAAGAGAATATACATTGATTGATGGTGGTATGTTAGCAAATAATCCTACATCACTTGCAATTGTAGAGGCAATGGTTTCTCATAACATAAGAACAAATGGAGAAGAACGTCTAAGTTTAGATGATATTCTAGTGGTATCTTTGGGGACTGGCTTGCAAGTCCGTGAATATGAGTACGAAGAAATTAGTCAATGGGGAATAGTTCAATGGGCGCAACCATTTATTAATATGACTCTTAATAGTCAAAGTGAGGTGGTAGATTGTCAACTCGAACAATTGTTATCTTTGTCCAGAGCTAATCTTCAAGCTAAACAGTATTATCGATTTCAGCCATCATTCAGCAAAGTATTAGAGTATAATCCAACGCCTCAAGAAGATATGGATGATACAAGTAGAAAGAATATTGCTAATTTAGAAGCACTAGCAAACAACTTGATTGCCGTAATAGACGATGATTTGAAGAATCTGAGTGAACAACTTCTAAAGTAAGTATGGGCTGAACTAACAAGTGCAACCGAAACAGGGGGGCAGCCCAGATACCGTTGGTGAATTTCCCAAGCAACTAAACTGAACCGATTAGTTCAGAAATGAAACGATTGAGAACCCCATGAGCAGTTTTATACCCAGTAGCTGATACAGGTATCACCGTGCCAAAAAAAGAAAATTGTACGCTTTACACTTCCACTTTACTAAATAAATCGATCTTGTACTACTTGCCATAATGATCCTAATAAATGAAGAGGAATTTGGTATTCTTGTAGAATCTGTTTTGCCTGCTTTTGAAGAGTTAGCCCTTTTTTAAGGTTGCCAGTTTGGAGATAAACAGTAGCTAAATTGTGTAGTTGTTTAGCTTCACCGAAACTATCGCATATTTTCTCTTTTATTTTTAATGACTCCTCATAGTGTTCTATTGCTTTATGATATTCTTTTTTTATATAAAAAATACTTCCTAAACTGCTTAAAGCATTGGCTTCCAGGTGAGGAGCATTTATCTCCCTTGCAATATTGCAAGATTCTTCCTGTTTTTTGATAGATTCATCATATCTTTTAATAGCAGCAAAAGTATTGCCTAAATTATTTAAAGAATTTGCCTCTTCCCAACGATCACCAATTCTTTGAGCAAGTTCTAAAGCCTTTTTATTATAACCAATAGCTTCTTTATAGTTCCCCAAATTGTTGTAAATACAACCTAAATTATTAATATAAGTAACTTCTTTGGGAATATTTTTTTCCCTGCGCGCTAACAAAAGACTTTCATTGTAATAATTAAAAGAAAGCTGTTTTTCTCCTAAATAATTATAAACATTACCTAAGTTATTTAGGGCATTGGCTTTTCCAAGAGTATCTCGTTCTCTTTCTGTAATTTCCAATGACATCTTATTGTATTCGATTGCAGTATTAAATTTTCCTAAGCAACAGTAAGCACTGCCTAGATAGCAAAGAGCAGATGCTTCTCCTATACTATCGCCCAATTCTTGAAATGTATATAAACACTGTTGATGGTAATCTATGGCTAGATGATACTTTGCTAGACAAATATAAACACCAGCTAAGTCATTCAAAGCTCTAGTTTCTTGAAAGCGATCACCTATTTCCCGTGCAATATCTAGTGCCGATTTATAGGATTTTATTGCTGCCTGATACTCTCCTAAAGAACTATAAGCATTCGCCAAAGCATAGAAGGAAAGCATAAATTTATTCTTATCTTCTTTTTGGCATGGTTCCCATGTTTGTACCAGTTTTTGATAAAGTTCTGCTCTTTTGGTATTGTAACCCTGCGTATCTAAAAAACTATCGAACTTATTAATAACCTCAAATGCCAGACTATACTCTTTTTTTTGAAAACGATGCTCGAAAATCTCTAAATATTCTTTTAAGTCATCTAGAGTTTCCCAACTATTGGGTAGTTTTGCAGAAGATTTGTAGTACTTAATCGCTAGTTCATGGATGTCTGGTTGCTCACCTGCTTTTAATTGAATATATGTCCAAATGAATGGTTTTTTGAATTTCCACTTTTCACTTGTATTTGTTTGTTTTGTCAGAAAGCCTGCTTTCTCTAGTTCATCTAAATCCTGTTTAAATACTTCTTGAGATAAAATGGCACCAGCATCCACTAGATTGAATCCACTACTATATACACTCAAATTCAGTAACAACCTTTGCTGTTTAGGACTAAGGTGGTTGAATTTATCTTCTAACTCTGAAAGGTTCTGGATGATAACTGCTTTGCTTACATAAGTTTTAGCATTTTCTGGATCACTCAACAATTTTAATAAATCGGATACATCAAGTTTTGGTGTTTCTATATGATGAATTAAACCTTGCTTAATGAAGAATTTTGCTAGTAAATTCAGTAATAAAGGATGCCCTTCCGCTTGTTGGCTGAATTTTTGCAATTGTTCTTCAGAATCTAAAATTCCTAAACATCGTAATAGTGCAGAACCCTCCTCAGGACTAAAACCTAAAAGTGGTAGCCAACAAGAATTTTCTTCAAATTCAGCTAGCCGTTGCCGTGTAGTTATCACAACTTTACTACCGCTTTTACATTTTCTCAAAACATTCAAAAATTCTTGGTAGTATTTATCCTGCAATTGCCCCTCAGCTTTTAGCAGAGTCTCAAAATTGTCAATGACAAGCAAAAATTTATTAGATTGTAAGCAGTTTCTTAATTCATATACTAGCTGAGATGCATTTGCATCATATACTTGCACATTTGAGTTTCTTTCTAGCTGGATTAGCACTTGTTTTGCAAATTCAGAAAAACTAGGTTTCTGGCTAACACCTGCCCAAAATTTATTGTCAAAATATTCTGAGGCTTCTGTGTAGATTTTGGACGCTAGAGTTGATTTGCCAATACCACCAATCCCCTGGATAAAAATTAAGTTGATACTTTTATCTTTCAACCAATCTCGAAGTTGCTCTAGTTCATTAGTACGTCCTTGCCAATATTTTAAGCAAGGAAGATTTGTATCTATGAATGAAGAAGATGTGGTTTGAATAGGTTGCGAGTCAATTTTATTTAGCACAACTGCTAAATTATGTAATTCCTGGGATTGATAAATAGGAGCTACGCCATCAAGTAAATTATTAAATTGTAAACCTTCTAAATTAATTTGCTGTAAAGCTTCTTGGAAAGAAGAGTTCACATCTAACGCTAAGTTTCTGAAAGTATTTGCTGCTTCAGATTTGTTTGAACTTTGCTGATAAAGAAAATATAACTGTTGTTCTATTTGGCTAATTTCATAACTAATTTCTTCAGGATTTTCTAGCTCAATCTTTCGCAAGTTTTTATCTGCTATATCTCTTACAGATTCGTCCCAATAACTCAGAAGTTGTTTTCTAATATTTCTATCTCTATTTTTTTTCAACAATAAAAATTTTTCCCAAGTCTTCTGAACTATCAATTTATCTCTGCCTAAATATTCATCATACTCAAAATGTTTTAGTTGACTAGTATTAATTTTTATAAAAAAATTAATACTAGGCTCTGTAATTATTCCTAATAATGATATATATAAAGGAGCAAAATTAAAGCCACCCTTCTCAAAATCATTTTTTAGCAACTCTCGTAGTGCTTTAGGAAAAGCAGTATGCAAAGCAAATGAAATATTTACAATTATATAATTTGGAATAAAAATTTTAGATTTTTCTCTAAGTTCTTCAACGAAAATCTGCCAAGCATCTATATCGAGTGCGGTAACTTTATTAAAATCTGACGCATCTGTAGAAAAAAGTTCAGTAACTTGATATTTGTCAATTTCTGAGGTAGCTTGGCATTCTAAGTATTTAGGTATATCAAGAAAGTGCCAATATTCTCCACAATTTCTAGCTAATTTATGTATTGCTCCTTTATAAGCTGGAAACTCATATAGTAAATTTTTATCTTTGTTATTTTGGTTGTTTTCAGCAAATGCTTGAATTGTCACCGCAATTGCTAACCCAACTGCCCTCTGTAAATCATCTTTCTGCCTAGTGTAATTTTCATCACACAGGCGATTCATGATATCGTCCAACTCACTTGCTGTGATACTACCTGCTAGTTTTCCTATAGCAACTTTAGAAGAAGCTTTACCTGAGGTACCAGCGATTATGCTGGAAACAATAGTCCCACTTACTAGCAAAGCTCCGTTAACTAGAAGGCGATGTATGACATTTGCTAAAGTCAAATTGGACATATTGTCAGTTGCCTTAAGTATTATTTTTAGCTAAATATCAAAAAAAATTGAACTTTAAACATATCTTATCTTAAATGGTTAAAAAAAACAAGTATTTATTAATATGCTTATATTAAGCTTTGATATATTAATTTATTTATATTAATTTGTATTTAAACCTTTCTTGTAGTTTTCTCTATTATTTTTTTATTAGTTTAGTTAAAAAAGTAATAAATTGATTTGGTATGATTTGAATTATTTTTAAAATAAATTCCAAAGACTCTTTTAAACTTTTAATTTTGTTAAATATTTTTTTTATATATTTCTTTAAAGAAATAGTTAATAAAAATCTCCAAATATTAGATTTAAAATGTGGAGAGAGCATTATTAACCATTTTTCTATCGTTTGACATCGATAAATTTTTTCTATTTCCATGCCTCTATATATTGCCATATATAATCTGGCTTTGACTGTATCGCTATTATCAAAGCTATATGCAAAAATCTCTCTAAGAATCTCTCTCGATAATGTATCGTTCTCTCTCCGCGAGCCAGAATCTAAAGGTTCTCTCCTTGTTAATACATAATATAAAGTTGCAGCTAGAGCATAAATATCCAAAGTTGGTTGAAGATGTGTAGCAATTCTACATTTAGTCAACTTTGGCTCTTTAAAACATTTATATATATTTAAATCATTTTGGTGAATATTGTTATTAAATAGACATCTATCTATATATGTTTCTCGATAAGGACAATCAACTCCATGTGTTTGCTCATAAGGAGCATAATTTCTTGAACCGGAGATAGTTGCGTTATTTCCTATTAAATCAATTTGTCCAGCAATCCCAAAATCTATCAATATTGCTTTGTATTTTAGTTGTGTATTCTCTAGCGGTAATGTTTGTTGCTGTTGCAACATAATATTGCTTGGTTTTACATCTCTATGAACTACACATGGCTCCTTATTATGCAATTTTTTTAAAGCTTCTCCAATCTGGCTTATGTATTCTAACGCTTCATTTTCAGGTAATAAATGTTGGGTTTGTTGTACGTAATTCTCTAAAGTTATACCCTCTATATACTTCATTACTAAGTAAGGTTCATTATTTACTATAAAATCATCTAAAAAACTTACTATATGTTCGTTCTCATTAGAGATTTTCTTTAAAATAGCTACTTCTCTGTCTAAAAATCTACTTTTCAACTTAATACCAGGTTTTGGCGTTTTAATTACTACTAGCTGCTCGCTTTGTTCATCTTTAGCTAGATATGTAATTGAAAATTGTGATCTTTCATCTGATAGAGTTGTCTCTATAATATATCTACCATTCAAGCGTTGTCCGCGTTTCAAAGACATAGCTGATATCTCTTGACGATCATTGAGGAGGCAACTTTGCTTTCGTAAATTGCTACAAAAGAAAGTTACAGCATTTCAGAAAATCATTTAGGTATTGAGCCGAGATGTGGAATTTCCAACAAGATGGTCTGAAAACTCCTTTATCCTGTCTAGGTCTGAGGATTTCTACATTAAATTCAAAAGAACCGTTCTATAAGGGAATATCAACTCCGTTTATGCGATATAGCAGCTTTTTAGTTATATTTTCATTAAATACCTAATTTATACCATATAAGGGTGTTCATCTATATGAATCTGCTAAAGCGGTTTATTACAGCAGTTACACCACTTTCTCCTCGGTCTGTAAACTGAGGTACCACAGATGCTGTGCTTCTACCCTATTAAGCTAATCGGTTTAATTTGCCCCTGGTATCGACGACACTATATCTACGCTTAGGTGTGGCTAAACTAGCGAGCGACTGGTTCCAAAATAATTCTCATCTAGTCATATGAGAAAATGATAGTTGAATGATACTGATAACGGAAATTATCGGTAATGACACTATCCCTCTTTTGTCACTCTCCGGGAGGGCGATCGCTAGAAGCCTGATGAGGCAATCAATACAAGCTATACTATTAGAAAAAAGTTGGTCTTGTATTTGTTATTAGAAAAGAATCGCGTAAACGCCTGCTACACAAAAGCTCTAGAATTCAGAAATGGCAAAAGTTTTCGGAAAGTGACAGAACAGGGCTATAGGAATCATATTTGATTTCTGAAAAAAACTGCGGGATAATACGGAGAGAAAAAACTGTCTAATAACGAATTTGGGATGGTGCTTCTTATCATCGTTCACATCTAGTTCAAAACTTTTTAGGCGAAATAAATCAAGGTTTACCTCCAGAGCAATGGAAAATTCATTGCATTCGCTTCGCTCCCAACTGTCCCTCCCAGAATCCTATAGAAGATATTTGGTTACAGGCTAAAACTTGGGTGCGGCGTTTCTGTGCTTTAATTCCAACATTCCGCCATTTAACCCTGTTGTGTCACTTCCGGAAAACAATAATCGCAGCGAAACACTGGAACTTTTATCTAATCAAGCTTTGAGCTTTTATTTTCTAATAGAAACTAAAATTTGTAGCCAAAAGCTGAAAAGTAAAGCTCCGAAAGGCTTTCAGCGATTGGGTTTTCCCAGTCTGACACAAGCGGGTTAAAATGGATGTTTGAGTGGTTTCTCCAAAACACTAAGTTTGATTTTTCATCTCTTCAGATGTACGGAATTTTTTCAGAAATCAAATATTAGTCCTATAGAGGCAAACTAAAGCGTTTCAGATAGTTTACCGCTCCTGAAGCGATCGCTAATTTTTAGCTGCCTTCTTCGTCACAGGGATGTCCATTTAGAGTTATGTTACTATAGATACTCGGTATCCAAATATCTATACTTTTACCTAAGAGATTCCCCTACTCAATCTGAGTATTTATTTGGTTAAACTATCTAGCCAGTTAAGTATATTTTTTAAATTTTATGACTAAGTTTCAAATTGGTAATAACGTTAGATTTCCATATTTAATGTCAGGTTTGGTGAAAAGCATCATTGAAGGGCAAATAATAAAGCTAGACACTGGCGGAACAATTAGGCAGGTAAGAATCACCCAAGAACCTCAACCCGTCAATCCACATCAAGATAAAATTGCAAATACGCCATCTCATCTTAAATGCGGAGAAATAATGGATTTCTTGCTACATGGGGAAGAGATAGATCACGGAAATATTATCTTAATTTCATAAGTAGGATGGGGCGTTGGCGTAAGCCTTGTCGCAGGCGATCACCCCTCGCCTCACTTCAAGTTAAGGCGGAACCAACCATAGCATTTGCAAAGGTTGGGATGATTAGACCTCGGTTTTACCGTCATTACCTTGTATCATGTCCAACACCATCACGCCTGTAGGGCTTGTAATCGCTAGGGGGAACTGGTTTTGGCTGAGGTTTACTTTCGCTTGTAGGCTTAGGTTTTTTACTACTATCAGATTCAGAATTATTGTTCATCAGAAAAGAAATGGAAGAAAGCAAAGACCAGTATAACTCAAACTTAGAAATAGCATTTAAGTATGTTGAGAAAATATTTGATGGGACAAATAAAACACTCGACAGCCTTAATACTAGAGCAAGTGCATTTATAGGTTTTGGAGGGGTTCTTCTTAAATTTGCTTTTGATTTACCGGATGGGTGCAACCTAGCAAAAAATGCTAAAATATTGGCAATAATCTGCCTTTGGTTATCTTTGCTAATAAACTCAATTTCTTTATTGTCTCAAAGTTCAGGAAACGTAATTAAACCACAAAGGATAATGAATGATGATTATTTTGATTTAGATCCTAAAGATTTAAAAGCAACGATTCTAGATACATTTGCAAAGGCAGAAGAAGAATTAGACAAGGATGCACAAAGAAAAAGTGTATTTTTAAATCTAGGTATTATATTAATTGTAATAGCTGCATTATCGTCAACAATTGGCGTTATTACTGTAACTTCACAAGAAATCTGTAAAACAGTAATTAAATAATGATAAGAGTAGGGTGATCGCTTGTATGTATTGGAAGTGATCGCCTTTGTCGTCATTCGCTTCGCATATAAATAGGATCATCACTTTTATCTACGCAAGCATCGCACCGCTAGTTTTACGCCTAACAGGTGTGATCGCCAATTCAATCCAAACCATCCATCAATAGCTCAGACATCTCCAGCTGATCACGATTGCGGTTGTCGTCGTAAATTTGCAGTGTATTTAGTTTGGCGTGTCTGCTGAGTTTCTGAGCTTTCCGCACATTGCCATCGGTTTTTTCAAGTACAGCAGTGATGGCACTGTGGCGGCAACGGTGCGGGGACATCTGTTTTTCAACCCCTGCCCGTTTAAATAACCGCTTGACTATTTTATAGATGCCATCCCCGGTTAACCTGTGACCAGAATTTTGAAAGTCAACTGAGGTAAATAACGGCCGGGATGAGGACATATCGCCACCACGGGCAATCAGCCAGTCAGTAATCGCTAACACAGTGACTTTTGGCAGATTCATCGTCACTCGTACTTGCTTGCCCTTACCCAAAATTGATAGCGTTCCCTTAGAGCCGTCAAAATGCCTCATGTCCAAGGTACTAATCTCGTTTCTCCTCAAAGCATTGCCCCACAGCAGCAGCAATAAAGCATAGTCCCGCTTCCCTGCCAAAGTCGAGCGATCGCATCCCTTAATGACCGTCAAAAATTCCTCGCCTGTACAACCGCTAGTATCGCGGTAAGCCTGTACTGGGATACTGTCAACATCCACCGCATAGTTGCACACCCCCAGCTTTCGCCCGTAGGCCACCAGAGACTTAATTGCCGCCAGTCGGCGGTTAATCGTGTTCGGTGACAACCCAGCTTCCGCAAGTATGGCTCTATATTTAGTCACTACCAGCGTGGCTTTGTGGCCCTCCAGGTGTAAAAACTCCAAGATAGAATCGCGGTTAGGGCGCAGGCCCGTCATACGAGTAAAAAAATCTGTGATGTCGCGGCGGTATCCTTTACGGGTTCCCTCACTATTTTTTGACCGAAGCAACTCTTCTAGCACGTCCGGCTCAGAATCCACGACACCAGCAAAGTATGCCTCAATTTTGGCATTGAGGGCATTTTCTAATTTTTGGAGTACAACTAACTCAACTCCTTCTGTATCTTCGCTCATGACTCCTTTGGGGCTGCGGTATTGAAAAGGGAATTTTCCAATACCACAACCCATTATCTAGCAACGGGGGTCAGAGTGTTGCGGTTTTGCTCTGGTTGCGGCCGAATTGTCTACACTCGCTTCTATACCCTCGGTTGAGAAATTGTT
>NZ_JACJPX010000118.1 GCF_014696315.1 Calothrix membranacea FACHB-236 | reverse complement strand
GCTTCTTTTTTCTACTTAATAACCCTTCTCACTTCTGGAGTCACTTTTTTACACTCCTATTGCTTAATTAGTGGTTTATCCCCAGAGGTGCAAGATATAAGCCAATCTTTGCGATCGCTGAAATGCTGTTACAGCCCTAGCGGTTCTCAGTCCATAAATACCGTCAATTGTTCCTTGATAAAATCCTAAATTTTGTAGAACAGCTTGCACATCTGTTACAGCCTGTCCACGAGATCCAGGGCTAAGAAAGGGAGCATTCAGAGGATTGTATTTTGAAAGCCTACCTGTAACTGAGACATTACTATTTACTTGTGCTTGAGCAGGTGCAAAATTGAAGGGTAGCATCCCGATAAATAATGCAGAAATTAAGCCAAATCGGAAAATTTTTGAGCTAATAAATTGAGGATTCATACACTTATATTCCTCCAAAAATAAATCCAAATAACATATTGTTTATTGTTGTGCCTCCCAATGGTATGTTCTCACCTATGCCCATGCCCTATGCCCCATGCCCCATCCCCTTGTATATGGAGTTTTTTATATTTTTGTTCTGTTGAAGTCCCTCCTATTTCTCATGTTTTCTTCATAGCTTCTGAAGTAGGGATCGGTTAATTCATAAAAGTAAGGCTCCATTGTGTAATTGTAGGGAGCAGGAGCGCCAATCATTCCAAACATACCTGGCATTGCTAAAGGTACTATAGGGCGATAAACCCCTCTAACTCGCTCTTCGTAATCATTATCAATTGCTAAAACTTCGCTAAATTCTGGGAGATTTTCTACTTGCTCTTTGGTTAGTCCAGGCACAAATAAATGTTTATTTTCATAATTCAAACGAGCTAAACCAACAGGAAGCAGCACCTTTTTACCAAAAACCCAGAAGCCTGTATCAATGATGAAATATCGGAAACGACCGTCATTTTCATCAACTAGAATGTTTTCCACCGAACCTACTTTTTCATCATCGGCGTAAACATCAAAATTCTTGATGTCATTACCACCAAAAATTTCTTGAGCGTAGTTGGGGTTGTATTCATCAAGTTTGTACAAAGCCATGTTTTTTATTCCAATAAAATATATATAAATTGATTAATAATTAACTTAATTGTTGAATCTTTTCTCGATATATAGAATTATTTAAACCACCACTCAAATTAGTTTGTTGACTAGCAAGTTCTCTTCTTAAAGCAGTAATACGATCGCTTGTTGCTGGGTGGGTACTCAAAAATGTGGGAAGCGTTGGCTGATTGAGTAGCTTTTGCATAAATGCAATCATGGCAGACTGAGCATAACCCGCACGTCCTAAAGTTCTTAATCCCCTTTGATCGGCTTCAAACTCGTCTTGCCGGCTATTGGGACGTTGTAGTGCCAAATCTACACCAATCTGAACTGCGGTACTGCGATCTAAACCAGTTGCACTAGCTAAACCACGAGCGATTGCCGTTTGTTGCATCTGTTCTATTGCATGGCGGCTAGCAATATGACCAATTTCGTGAGCGATAACGCTGGCTAATTGCGCTTCATTATCTGCGGCTTGTAGCAAGCCGGTAGTGACATAAACATAGCCTCCCATTGTGGCAAAGGCATTCACATTACTATCCTGAACTACTTGAAATTTATAGGGAATATTAGGACGAGTACTATTTGCTGCCAACCATTGACCAATTTGATTAACGTAGCGATTAATCTCTGGATTGCGATAAAGCTTGATTTCACTACTAACTAATTGCTGATTAATCTCCTTACCTAGCTGGACTTCTTCGGCATCGGAAATATTAGATAACTGATAGATTTGGACTCCTTGACGCAAGAGGTCAAACAGCGAAATTGCCTCAGCTTTTTGGGGTGAAGCTACACCCATACCAACCGCCACTACTCCTGACAGCAATAAATACGAGCAGCGACGAGAGATATTAAAATCAATGGAAGCGGAAAAACGTGACATAAAGCTGATGCCAGTTAATGAAGATACTTAGAATTTTTAAGAAGGATACACAGTTTCAGCAACTAAAACAGGCCTATTGCCATACTCAATATCTAACTCTTGTTTCGCCTCAAGACTCCAAGTAAAGTTGTAGTCTTGCTCAATTTCAGCAGCAACAAAACGACGCAATTCACCGATTACTGATACTGTCTGACCTTGATTTATTGCAACTTTCGGTGGTGTTGTTAATAACACTAGTAAATCTTCTCCACCAAACAATTGATTTTCATCTAATGTTAATAAAATCGAACTGCGGATATTAGCCACGTTTCCCGTTACTGTAACCTTACGACCATTGTATTTTTCAGGACTTTGAATTATTTGAGCAGGTTCGGGTGAGAGCGCCAGATATTGAGCAATAATTGCAGGTTTATTAACGAACTCTTTGTAATATTCATCCTTTAGGTTGAGATTAAACTCTTGCTCAATGTTGTCAATTGCTAAATTGCGAACCTGACCAGTAACTTGAACTTCTATGTTTTGATCAACTGGTAGATCAAAAGGCACACCTGAAGCATTGACAACTACAATAGGTTCGTCGTTAAAGAATCGTGCATCCTTGACAGTGAAGGAACTTAAACCAATTTTCTGAATTGCTTTGCTTCTAATAGTCACAGATTTACCAATAAATTCGTCTGTATTATTAGCAATTTCAGATTTATTAGATGTGTTAGTGACAGTTGCTTCTGAATTAAAAAAGCTACCTCCTCTAACTAGCAAAGCCAATCCTAGCAGGAAAATTAATACTGACACATGACCAAGCCATTCTAATACACTTCTCCTTTGGGAGTTGTCATTGCTTTTATTTTGCTTGGTCTTGAGGCTATTCATGGTAAAAAAGCTGTCTCTATCTACGGTTATTCAAGTTTTGATTGTTGTGAAAAGCCTAATTTTTGTCCACACTCAACACAGGGTGTTATCTTTCTTCTTTTCTATTTCCTATTGCGGAATTGCTGAAGGATAAACTTCATTTGCAACTAACACAGGTTTATTACTGTATTCTGCTTCCAGTTGCTTTTGCAAAGTCAAATCCCAGTTCAGGTCATAATCGCGTTCCAGTTCAGCGACCACAAATGGACGCAATACACCCGTGACTGCAACTTTTTCGCCTTCATTCACAGTTCCTTTGGGAGTACCAGCGCGGATTACTAATAAGTCCTGTCCACCAAATAACTTGTCTTCATCTAAGGTGAATGAATTGGCATTTCTAATATCTTCTACTTCACCTGTTACTGCCAAGTTCTTGCCGTAGTATAGATTGGGATTTGTGGTAATTTCACCTGGTTTAGGAGCCAGTGCAATTGATTGAGCGATAATCGCAGGTTGAGTCTCATACTCTTTATACAAGTTTGGATCTAAACCCAAGTTGTAATTGCGATTAATATCTGCAATGACAAATTTATTAACTTGACCTGTCACTTGAATAGGCGTGTTTGGATCAGTAGGTAAATTAAAAACTTTACCTGAAGCGTTAACTACTATTATTGGTTCAGTGCCAAAAAATTGTTTATCGCTAACTGTAAATGTTGAAGGGCCTAGTTTTCTGATAGGTGTACTTCTAACCGTTACAGTTTTACCGATGAGTTGGTTTGTATTGTCTGCAACTTCTTCTGTAGTAACATTATTTTCTGGTACTGCGGCCTCGCGCTCTAAGTTGTTAGTACAAGCTCCAAGCAACGCTGTGGAGAGTGCTAAAGCAATAGCTGCTTTGGAACTCAAGTTAGTTTGAAGAAAGTTCAACATTTTCAAATCTCCATTTAAGTTAACTACAATATCAGGCTCATTTGATGAATGATTATTCAGAGATACTCACGTTGTTACTAAAGTTCTAGTGGTGAGTTATCAAAGGAACCTGATACTTTTGGTACTTTCCAAATTAGTGAGGAAAATTCTATTAATTCAAAAAGACTTGACCATCTCTTTGAATTCTTAAGACACCTTGGTCATTATTAAAATTAGTCGTTTCATCTAAGGAGACTGCAAGTGTGTCTTGAGAGGTAGACATAGGCATAACTTTTAGTAGTCCACCATCTTGACGTACTAAGGTAATGCTGACGGGTGTTGGTAAGTCTTGTAGAACAAACTCTTGTCCACCTGCAAGATAGCGAGGTTCTGTATAACCAATAGCTTGATAAGAAATACCAGCGTTAGTGTTATTTGTCAATTTCACATTCACTGTACCTGCTGTTGGCGTAATAGTTGCAATTGCACTTTGGCGATTTTCTGGAATCGGTGGTTGTATAGGTCGGACACCTGGACGAATAGGAACCACTATAACAGTTGGCTGACCTAATGTTTGTCTTTGCTGCTGCATTCTTAAAGTTGCAGCATTCGGCGGACATCCGGTGGGAACCATCACGCGATCGCGGTGTGGTACTTCATAAAATATACTCGGACAAGGGTTAATTTTAGAAGTTTGTTGTTGTGCTACTGCTGATGGAGTTATGCTAGAAAAACTAATTAATAAACTGCCAAAAGCTGTGCCTGCTAATCCAATTTTCTGCCAATTCAAATGATTTAATTTGTACATAAATACCTCCTGAGCATGTGATTAATTAGTTTTTTTTGGTGAATTATCATATTTGTAGCTAGAATCAACTGTTAACTATGATTTGTCCAAGAATCTAAATATTCAATTCAAAATCTAATTCAAATAAGATTGAGCCGCTCAACCAAATGAGGAGACATGAAAACAGACTGTATTTTGAGACTAAGTCTAAATAGTGGAAAAATCGAGGAGAATTCGAGTTGATTTAGAGAATATAACTTAAGTATTAGAACTAGTATGCCAATAGTAGTAGCTAGATGAATAAAACGAATATTGCATTTCGTTAATCTTCTAACCAATAGAGGAGTCCCAGAGAAGTAACTCCACCAAAAAAGTGAGCGCCAATCATATTTACATTTGCTAACATGACAAAAATATCTAGTGAACGAATCAAGTTTTCTGCTTGGTAAATTGTCACACCTTGAGGTTGAGATAAGGCTTTTCCTAATATAATGGCAACGGTTTCTTCAGAAGCAATAAACGCTATTAATAGCCCTACCAAACTGACGACAAATCCAATCCATAAATTTTTAATTATGTCTTCCTTTCTGGGATGATTTAGAGAATTTGGTGTCTGTAACAGTTTCGCTAATTTCCTGTAATGGAAAGCCCAATATATCCGAAAGCACAGTAATAAAATACCAACAATAGCTAAAAATATGCCAAATCCTATACCTGCATTGTTTGTCTGAGTAGTAACGTTCCGGCTAAAGTAAGCCAATAACACAGCAATACCAGAAATTAATCCTAGCAATAACTGTACCCAAAAAGTAATTCGGCTTACTAAACGAAAAGTAACTGCAAATTCTTTTTTGCTGGGTGGATTGGAAAATGATTTTAAATTATTTAACATTTATACCTCATAATAGTTATGTCATCAATGGTTCAGAGTAACTCTTTCAAAATAATTGCTGATTTTAATTGCTTAATTTTGCAAATTTTATAGTAAAAAAATCCTATTTATTTACAGTTAAATTAAAACTAAAACCAAAAATAAACTATTTATTTATAGATTAAAGATTAAAAGTGGAAAACTAGTGGAGAATATATAAATTCTGCTTAAATTACTACTTGAGAAAGACCTTGCTCAAACTATAGATAGATTATTGGCGTAGCAAATAAACCATAATTTTATGGCAAGATTAGTCATGATTTCGGGCTAATAATAGCTAAATTGTGAATAATATTTCTGATTGATTATGTATTTATTTCAAAGCTGCCTCTACTTTAACAGCTAGTTTCTGAGGATTGAATGGCTTGCTGATGATGCCTCTAATGCCCATTTGCATAAATAAATGTTGCTCAGATGTACGTCCTTTAGCTGTTAATAAAATTACGGGGATATCTTTAGTTAGTTGATTAGCTTGTAGCTTTTGATAAGTTGTCAAACCATCCATCTCAGGCATCATTAAATCCAAAAGAATGGCATCGGGTTGAGATGACTGAGCTAAGAGTAATCCTTGACTACCTGAAGTAGCTGTCAAAACATTCCAGCCCCCCATGATTTCTAGACAAGTCTGAATCAATTGACGGATGTCATCTTCATCATCAATGACTAAAATTTGTTTAGTATTCATCGTTATTATTTTCGTTGCTGTTAGAATTTATTATTTCTGACTACTTTAATTCCTAAGAGCGACTATTGAGAATTACCATACTCTTAAGATTGATTTCTAAGGTAAAACTTGAAAGTGGAAAACTCGTGTAGAACCCAAATCTATCTAAGGGTACAACTTGAAATAATCAAAAATGCAGAGATTGACGCGACGATCACAACTTCTAGGCTATAGCATTGCTTGCTTCAGCGTTCTAGTAGCTTTAGTGCTGAAACTGCTGTTATGGAAACTACATAGACTAAATTCTATTTATCCGTTATTTTTAGCTGCTGTCATGGTGAGTTCCTGGTATGGTGGTTTCAAGCCAGGATTGGTGGCTACTCTTTTGTCTGCTATCGTCTGCGCCTATTTCCTTTTACCGCCTTTGGATTCACTGGCGGTGAGTGGGTTTAGTGTAGTGGGGTTGGTTCAGTTTGTGTTAGTAGGATTGTTGATTAGCTCACTCAATTCTGCACTACGCCAAGCGCGATCGCAAGCACAGCAAAATTACGAGCGTCTACATCAAAGCCAGTATAAACTACAACAAAGCGAAGAACGTTATCGCTTACTAGTAGAAGGAGTAACTAATTATGCTATTTTCATGCTAGATCCAAATGGTAACTTTACCACTTGGAATATTGGCGCAGAACGTATATTAGGCTATCAAGAAGCAGAAATTATTGGTCAATCTTTTGAGCGAATTTTTTCACCCGCAGCAATTGAGCAAGGATTACCACAACAAGTATTAAGCACAGCGATAAATGAAGGTTTTTCTAGAGAGAATCGCTGGCATATTCGTAAAGATGGCACATTTTTCTATGCTCAGTGTATAATCACACCTTTACGAGATGAAAATGGCAATTTGCGCGGCTTCTCAAAAATTATGCAAGATATTACTGAGCGCAAACAAGCTGAAGAAGAAAGAGAGCAATTACTGTTAAGAGAACAAGCCGCACGCGCTGTTAGCGAAGCGGCACAAAGTGCAGCAGAAGCCGCTAACCGTTCTAAGGATGATTTTTTAGCGATAGTTTCCCATGAATTACGTACCCCCATGACTGCAATTATTGGTTGGGTGGGGATGTTGCGAACAGGTGCATTAGATGAGACTAGAGCAACTCTTGCACTTGAAACAATTGAGCGCAATGCTAACTTACAAATGCAACTGATTGAAGACTTACTTGATATTTCGCGTATTGTGAGAGGAGAACTTTCACTTTATATTGATTTGGTTGATTTAGTAGAAGTAATTACAGATGCAATAGAAGTTGTTCAAACATTAGCAGATGCTAAAAATATTCAAATTGAAACTATACTTGATACTTCAATCGCTAAAATTTGCGGTGATTCAGACCGCTTGCAACAGGTTGTATTAAATTTACTCACCAATGCAATTAAATTTACACCCAACGGCGGTAGAGTTGAAGTGAGATTATCATTAACTGCTGATTTAAATTCTTCTTACTCAGCACTCATTGAAGTCAAAGATACAGGCCAAGGTATTAGTGCTGAGTTTCTACCTCACGTATTTGAGCGTTTTCGTCAAGCAGATAGTACTCATACTCGCTCAAATAAAGGACTAGGTTTAGGACTTGCGATCGCACATCATGTAGTAGAGGTTCATGGTGGTACAATCACCGCTCAGAGCCAGGGAATAGGTCAAGGAGCAACATTTACAGTCAAGTTACCTATTAAATCTCAGCAATTTTGAAAACATCGCTTATATCCACGACTTTTCCACTTTTGCCAGCTAACTTCAAAGGTGTAACTCAGGCATTTAATGGTGCGATCCATGTGGTTAATAAAATTGCCTGATACTATAGCAATCCTAAATGAAGAGTAGTTGACAGTCAACAGCAGAGACGCGATTAATCGCGTCTGTACAAAACAGTCAACGATGTAAAAATTTTGGAAAAATTGAACAATGAATAATATTTGGTCACAACGATTTTCTGCGTTGCTTATTTGCTCCACAGTGATAATATTTGGCAGTGAATTATCTGCTCAAGCACAAACTCCACCAACTCCCGGTAAAACCTCAACAACAGCAGTCGATTTGATTCCTCAGCCAACACAACCTGCTGCTGAGGTGGCGCAAGTCAATATCGATCCTGGTCGGACTACTCGTAGTGGCTCCAGCTATATTGGCGTGGCTGGGAATATTGGTTTAGGTGGTGACTCAGCTTTAAGTGAAGGTGGCTTTATGGTCATCAGTAAAATTGGCTTGACACGTAGTATATCTGTGCGTCCATCTGTGGCTATTGAGGACGATCCTGTGGTTTTGGTTCCTCTAACTTATGACTTTAATCTGCGTAGTGCAGATGCTTTTAATGAAGACTTAGCTGTTGCACCTTATGTTGGTGGTGGCGTAGCTATTGAAACTAGTGGTGATGCAGATGTCGGTTTGCTTGTTACTGGTGGCGTAGATGTTCCTTTAAATAACAACTTCACCGCTACAGCAGGGGTAAATGCAGCATTTCTCGATCAAACTGATGTGGGATTGATGATCGGAGTTGGCTACAACTTCACAGGGTTGTAAGCAAAATTTTGAGTTTATACCCTCAGCTAGAGACAAAACTTTCTCTAATGCAAGATGGTTAGCATATAGCAATCTACTGCACCAAACTGTAATCTCAAACCTCTGGTTGATGTGAGTGTGCTTGAGGCTCCAGAACAAAGTGAGAGATGAGGTATGAAAAGTATAAAAATCAACTCATTTATTTTGGCATTAGTAGCAGCCCTGAGTGTGATTTTAGTCTCCACAAAGGCTCTAGCACAAACGGATGTCAACATTAATAACAGTAATATTGTCCGGTTTGGAGGTGATGTAATTGTCCCTCCTGGGCAAGTATTAGAGAATGCTCACGCGATTGGTGGTGATGTGACACTTCAAGAGGGTGCAAGAGTCACCCAAACTGCGATCGCTATTGGCGGAGATGTAATTTTAGAACAGAATGCTCGTGTTGATGGTGATGCTTACGCAGTAGGAGGCGAAATTATCACATCTGCGGGAGCTACTATTGGTGGTGCTTCAGGTACAGTCTTAGAAAATGGTAGATGGGGTATGCATGGTAGGCGTAGGGGAACTAGCAGTTTTGTTGTTCGCTATTTATTAAATACTGCGTTTCATCTGATTAACGTCCTCATCGGAACTATTATTGGTGTTGTCATCTTAATGTGGCGACCAAACTTTTTGCTCAGTTTGGCAGCAACTATTAATCAATATCCCCTACAAAGTGGATTGTGGGGTTTAGGCGGTTTATTTGCTGTGATTTTGCTAGTTATTATCCTTGCAGTGAGCCTGATTGGTATCCCGTTTTTACCCTTGATTGGTTTAATAGTTGGCGTTACAGTCGTACTCGGAACCCTGGGAGTGACGCTTTGGGTGGGAGAAAGAGCTGTTTCTGGGGAGCGATCGCCTATGCAACAATTTCTCATCGGCGTGCTGATTTTAACTTTAATCGGTGTGATTCCTGTACTGGGCGGACTAGTTTTGTCAGTAGTAAATATGTTTGGTTTTGGTGCATTACTGCTATGGTTAGCAAACAAACAGCGTTTAAAAACAGTTTAAAAAAATATAAGTAGGGCGGTGCAATTAAACATAAGTGGTGAGCGCTTTTGACTGTTGACTGTCCTGATGAGTATTTATGTAAGACGCGCATTAGCTTAGTCAAATTTACTGCTTCATTTAGCCCAAAAATAGTTTAAGGAAGAAAAATACAATGCGCTACATTTTAATTTTTGCAATGTCATTATCTATCCTATTGTCAGGTTGTGAATTCTTGATTCCTCACACCAGTGATGCAATTTCTCAGACAAAGCAATTGCAAGAACTGCAAAAGCAAACCAAACAAATTGAACTACAAACAGAAGCACTGGAGCGATTATCAGATTCCGCCGCAAAACTCGCTAATCCTCAGCATTAAAATACATCAGTAAGCCAATTCATTAAATCTTCTCAATTGAAAATAAATCCGTGAAGATTTCCTGTCTCTAGAGACCCGACTTATTAAAGAAGTCGGGTCTCTGAATGATCGCTTTTTTTCGCTTAAGCATTACTTTTGATAGATGTATGATAACAATAAAACAAGCATAAACTAAGTTATCAAGTAAGTTATCAAGATTTCAAAATTTGATGATAGCGCTTATGGTTAAGTTGATAAATAAATATTTTTCATGAGAATTCTATTGGTTGAAGACGATGATTTGCTTGCTCAAGCTGTAGCAATACATTTAACTAAACAACATTATGTAGTTGATATTGCTGCTGATGGGCAAGAGGCTTGGGAGTTTGTCAAGGTTTGTAATTATGATTTAATTTTGCTTGATATCGTTCTGCCTAAGCTAGATGGTATTAGTCTTTGTCAACAATTACGACAACAAGGCTATCAAATGCTGATTCTGCTGTTAACTGCAAAAGATACCAAGACTGATAAAGTTATGGGTTTAGATGCAGGAGCAGATGATTATGTCGTCAAACCTTTCGATTTTCAAGAGTTATCAGCTCGGATTCGCGCTTTACTTCGTCGGGGAAATTCTTCTTTACCTCCGGTTTTAGAATGGGGAAGTTTACGTCTAGATCCGAGTAGTTTTGAAGTAACTTATGATAGTCAAACTCTACATTTAACCGCCAAAGAAATTAGTATTTTAGAACTTTTTTTACGCAACAACCAGCGCGTATATAGTCGGAGTGCAATTGTAGACTTATTGTGGGGTGCGGAAGCAGATCCACCAGCAGCAAATACTATTAAGTCTCATATTAAAAGTCTGCGGCAAAAACTGAAAGCAGCAGGAGCTAACTATGATTTTATTGAAACGGTTTATGGTGTGGGTTATCGCTTAAAACCCTTATGTCAGGAAAGCGAGCCACAAGCAACACAAGAGCAGCAGCAAACTTTGTTAGCAGCCGTTGCTGTGGCGCGGGAGGCTTTCAAAGCTAAAGTTGGCTCGCGTATTGCTGTATTAGAGCAAGTAGTCAGTAGTTGCAGACAAGGTACGTTTGATGCTCAACTTTTTCAGCAAGCAGAACAAGAAGCTCATAAGCTAATTGGTTCGTTGGGAAGTTTTGGTTTTATTGAGGGTTCACAATTAGCCGAGGAAATAGAAAATATAGTTCAAGATAAATCATCTTTTTCTGCATCAGAGTGTTTACGTTTAGATCAACTCGTGATGCAATTACAACAGGAGTTAGATAAAACTCCGGTTGAGCTAGTAAATAGTGAACCTGGTCAAAATCTGCTATTGATAGTGAGCAAGGATGCAGAAATAGTAGAACCTTTGCTTAAAGAAGCTGCAACTGAGGGAATGGAAGTGAAGATTGTTAATCATCTTGGTGCTTTAGATGATGCGATCGCATTTTCAAACCCCAATGTAATTTTACTTGACTTGAATGTTAGCGATAGTACTCAAGATAGCTTAAGTTTTGTCAAGGAGTTGTCTAAGCGATCGCCTGCAATACCTACATTAGTAATTACAGACAAGAATAATTTTTTTGAGCGTGTCGAAGTAGCGCGTGCTGGCGGATGCTCTTTTTTGCAGAAATCGATGTCACCCCAGCAAATTTTACAGGCGATTACTCAAGTCATACAACCAACTCAGATTACTGGTACGAAAATCATGGTTGTTGATGATGATCCAAAAGTCTTAACTGATATACAAAAACATTTGGCACCTTGGGGACTAAAATTAAATACCTTGAATGAATCACGATACTTTTGGGATATTTTCTTAGAATTTTCTCCCGATTTATTGATTTTAGATGTAGATATGCCTGATATTAATGGCATCGATATTTGTCAGGTAGTACGCAATGACCCCAACTTTAACTCATTACCAGTGTTGTGTCTTATTGATAGTTTAGATGTAAATATTTTTGAGCAGTTATTTGCAATTGGCGCTGATGATTGTTTGAGTAAGCCTATCCTAGGTACAAAACTTATCAACCGCATTTTTTACCATTTAAAACGAACTCAACCTTAGGTGGATTTAATATCAGTATTTTAGTAGCTATTTAAAATTACATAGATAGACAAAATTGCTAAAAATAACAGCAAATCTGGGGGTGTATTGTGGGGTTGGGACAATTAATCGGCTTTCTCGCTATTGTGATATCTCTTTATATTTTGTGGCAAATTCGGCAAATCCTGTTAGTGATATTTGCAGCCATAGTTTTAGCGACAATTCTCAATCAAATCACGATTTTTTTCCAAAGATTTCGCATTAAACGAGGGATCGCCGTTACTATCTCAGTTGTGCTTTTGCTGCTTATTTTAGTTGGTTTCTTTGCCCTGATTGTGCCGCGTCTTGTAGAGCAATTGCAACAATTTAGTGATATTATGCCGATGGCATTAGAACGATTGCGATCGTGGAATAACTGGTTACTAAATGTTATTCCTGACCAAATGCTAGAAAATATCCAAGGGTTGAGATATATAACTCAAAGTTTACAATCTTGGTTAAATCAACTAATTAATAACTTCTTTTCATTGATTAGTAGGTCTTTGAGCATTGCTTTAGGATTATTGCTTTTTGTTGCTCTCACTATCATGCTCTTAGTTAATCCAGCACCTTATCGTCAAGGATTTATACTTTTATTTCCTGCTTTTTATCGTCGGCGGATCGCTCAAATTCTTGACAAATGTGCAGCGTCTTTAACTGGCTGGATCAAAGGCACACTTTTGACTATGTTACTTATTGCCACATTGAGCTATGTTGGCCTATTAATTTTAGGAATACCATTACCACTAGTAAACGCTGCTTTGGCTGGATTGCTAGAGTTTATTCCCAACCTGGGGCCAACATTAAGTGTAATTCCACCTGCACTTTTAGCCTTAAGTGTAGCGCCTTGGAAAACTGCTGCGGTGGTAGCTTTATACTTTGGCATCCAGCAGTTTGAAAGCCTAGTTATAGTACCTTTCATTATGAAAAGTCAGGCCGATCTCTTACCAGCAGTTACGTTGGTAGCAGTAGTAATTTGTGGTAGCTTTTTTGGCTTTTTAGGTGTGTTTCTGGCTGTACCATTGGTAATTGTGCTGCAAACTTGGATTAAAGAAGTTCTAGTAAAGGATATACTCAATAACTGGCAGGAACATAAGAAAGATAATCAAGAAACACAACCTGTAATTACAGATAATAAGCAAGCTAATTCAGTAGTTGAGTAACTGAATTTCTCACCTAAAAGTTGCCGATCAATTTAAGGCTGGGTATTAGGTTGTGATGGTAGTGATTCAGGTATGACTGTTAATTGCAAGGTCTGTCCATTGCGTTGTACTTCAATGGGCAATTTACTACCTATGCCAATATTTTGAAGTATCTGTAAGATTTCATCAGTGCTAGTAACTGGTTGATTATTAATTCTTTGGATGACATCTCCTGTAAGTAATCCGCCTCTATCAGCAGGAGAACGGGGAACAACACGGGCAATTAAAATTCCTTGGTCGGCTTGGATGCGAATCTTACTATTAGGAGAATTATTGATTCTTTGTTTAATTTCTGGCGTTAAAGCTAACATTTCAATGCCTAAATATGGGTATTCAACTTTGCCTTTAGTAATCAATTGTTGACTAATTCTTTGCGCCGTATCGATAGGAATAGCAAAGCCGATACCTTCAGCACCTTGAATAATGGCTGTGTTCACTCCGATTACCTGACCGCGTGCGTTGAGTAAAGGCCCGCCTGAGTTACCAGGATTAATAGCGGCATCGGTTTGAATATAACTAGCCGGTCTGGTAGAAAGATTTAAAGAACGGTTAATCGCACTAATCACACCCACTGTGACAGTTTGTTGCAAACCCAAGGGATTACCAATTGCGATCGCCCATTGTCCCGGTCGTACAGTGTTAGAATCTGCGATTGATACAGATGGGAAATTATCACCAGGAATTTGCACCACTGCAATATCACTTACAGAATCTTGCCCTAATACTTTACCTTGAACAGTACGACCATCAGAAAATGATACCGTTACTGTGTCAGCATTGTTAACAACGTGAGCATTGGTCAGAATTCGCCCATTAGGATCGATAACAAAACCAGAACCAACACCGCGCACCACTCGTTCTTGAGGTTGTGTTGGTACTCTGTCACCAAAAAATCGCCGCAAGAATGGATCGTTCAACCCTTCAGGTAGCTGTGGTACTTGAGTTGTCACAGTCCGTGAAGTATTAATTTGAACTACTGCTGGTTCTACTTTTTCCACAACTGCAACTACAAAGTTATTGTCTTCAGCAGTAGGAGTCAAAGGACGATTTTCTATTGTTGATGTTGGGCTAGAAGTAATAGAAGAATTAATATCTCTAGATAAATTTCCTGTACAACTGCTCAAAAATCCTGCTGTGATTCCCAGAAAAGGTAACAACAAGTAATTGATTGATTTCTGGTAAAGAAGCTTACCAATTAGTAATGTTTGCCGATTTGATTGCCTACTCATATTTCATACATTCAAATTTGAGCTTGATGGGTCGTGTAATTTCATGATTCTTAATTCGTACTTCGCTTTTAATTAACTTATTACTTGCCTCCACTAGTAAGAGAATACTCAGATTTTGTCTGAGGATTTGTCCATTTTTGTAATACAAAAAGACTAATTAAAGCTGCTAAACTAGCCCCTAAAGAGTCCATAATTAAATCTATGATGGTGTCATCTAAGCCGACAATTACTTCAGTACTCAAAATTTTGCCAGCCGACCATTCTATAACTTCCCATACAGCACCAATGGCAATACCAAAACTGGCAATAGTGAGCAAATATAAAAGTGTATGATTCCGAAAAATATTCAACATAGAACTATACACTAAAAAACTCAATGCTAAGGTAATTGCAAAAGTTGTATAAGCATGAACAATTTCGTCATAGGGCCCAGGCATATTAAATAAATCCCAAACCCAGCCGAGCGCATTTACCAAAGCTGCTACTACAAATAAAAAATCAAATAATGTAGGTAATTTGTCATCTCGAATTACAAACACCAAAGATGCTATCAAAAAAAATCCTAAAGCTAAGGCATTCAACCAATTACCCTGAACTGATGCAAAAATTATAAAGATTGCCAATAGTGCTTGTCCTAACCAAGCTAATGCTCGATATCCTCGCCAATTTATACTTTTCATTTTTTGCTCTTATGTTCTATAAAATTCCAATTTTTAATCGCTTTGTTGTAGTCTAAAGCTTTAATTACTGCATGATACTGTCGCTCTACATCTTGGCGGTCTTTCTCTTGCAAAAGTCCTTCTCGACTATCTTGCAAAATCATGTCAGCATGATGCTTGAGAGATGTACAATATTGGCGATTGTTTGTATAGTTAGCAATAGTTTTTATAGCTTCTAACAACCTAATAGTTACTCCTACATCCGATTTACCATACTGCCGAATTTGGTTAAAGGCACGATCAAGTAATCCTGTAAAATTAGTTCCTGGGGCAATAATGCGTAGTTTGTGGTTTTGATCGTAGCGGTAAGGTGATGGAAAATCCCTTTGAACTAAATGACAAAAACCTGCACTGAGTCTGTCAATACAACGAATTGCTGTAAATGGATCGTTGATGCCAGGAGAGATGGCACGCAAGGCAATTTCTACTAATTGATCGATGGGAAATTCTATATCTTGTTGCTCTGTACGTTCTATACCTAAAATAAAAGCATCATTGATTTGTTTGACAAGTTTGGCCTTCACTCTTTCTTCTGGAAAAACTCTAACTAAATCGCTACCTTTAACCACAAATTTTCCTGGTCGAGTTTCCAAGCGAATCAGCAGATTATACTTGCAAGCAATATTCATAATTTCTGCGTCATCTATGGCTTGTAGATAACCTGTTTTTATCCCTGGAATAGGGTATGATTCATCTTCAAAAGAAGTGGGAATTGATTCAGTAGCATCTTGTTCGGTTTGACCTTCTCCAACTTTTTCTGGAAACAGGCGCTCGATTGTTTTATCTAAATCATCACTGACATTGATAATAATATGAGATGCCTGAATAATAGTTGAAGCATGATGGATAAAATAAATTAGGACACCAATGCTAATAATTGCTAGTAAAATACCAACTGTAACAGATAGTTGCGGCACAAATCGGCTGTAGTCATCTCCCTCGCCACGAATCGTCCGCAGTACCAGCAAGCAGTAAATAAACGTACTAATAAATGTACCCAGAGCAAATTGATTACCCGTATCTTGCATAAAGTTACGTAGCAACCGAGGGCCAAAATTGGATGCAGCCAGCTGCAGGGCAACGATTGTAATTGAAAAGGCTGTAGCCGCAACACTTACCATCGAACCTGCAACAGCTTCAAGTAGCGATCGCGCTCCATCAGCACCGCCAGTATAAATCCACCAGTAATTAATATCTGCATTGCCAGAGCGGTCAAGACTTAGCATAATGAACGCCAAAGCTGTAGCCGCCACCGCCATGACTGCGGGAATAAACCAATAGCTTGAGTGCAGTTGATCCCAAAGCTTGCTTAACTTAACGTTTTTCATTGTTCTTCAAATTGAGAATCTATCTTGCCATTCCCATCATTAGAAGAACGGTGTTGCGCCAGGAACCTCAGAGAATCGCTGATGCGGCGAGGTTTTGGTACTTCCCGATTCCCAGCCGGCCAACCTTCGCGCTGACGGGAGCGATCGCCATCTGTTTCTTCGGTTTGGTCGTGAAATAAAATTTGTTGTGTTGGGAAAGGCAGATCTATGCCATTGGCGGTGAGGGTTTTCTTGATTGCAGTTAATACGCGATCGCGTGAAACCAAATTATCTGCCCTTCGTGGTGGTTTCACCCACCAACGAGCGCGGATATTCACAGTACTTTCAGCTAATTCCATCACCAATACATCAGGCGCAGGATCTGACAACACCTCATCAACACTCTGCATTGCTTGGAAAATTAATTGCTTGGCTCTGTCAATATCATCACCATAACCAATGCCGACATCATACTCTAAACGACGACTGTCAAAGGCAGTATTTACAGTCACAGAATTGGTGAACAATTCCGAATTAGGAATCACAATCCGCCGACCATCATAGGTTCTGATTGTGGTAGCACGTGTTTCAATATTTTCTACTGTTCCTTCAAAGTTTTTAAAGACTATTTGGTCATTAATTTGAAAAGGTTCCGTTAGTAAAATTAAAATTCCAGCTAAGAAGTTCTGCAAAATATCGCGGAAAGCAAAACCAATTGCTACCCCACTAATTCCTAAAAGTTGCACTAAATCGCCTGCTCTAAATGTGGGTATCACAATTGATAGAGCTATAAAAAGTCCTACTAAAATTGTTGTACCCTGTGCTAAACGTCCTAGCACCAGTCCTAAATTACGAGCTTGACGACGGTTACGTGTTACTCGTTTTACCAGTCGCTTAATTGCCCTAGCTATGATAAAGAAGACGACAAAGACAATTAACGCCAACACCATATTTGGAAGCAGTGCAATAAATCCATTGATCATGCTTTGAATTTGCTTCCAAACTACGGTTATTTCTGCATTCATGTTAATAAATTAATGGGTGTATTTTTCTGATTTAGTGCTTACGCTGGCTGTAATACCAATTTAATGTGAAGTTGCAAATATCCTGATCCCCCTAAATCCCCCTTTGAAAGGAGAGCCACTGCGTTGGGCGGCTTTGCCGACTTGTTCGCGTAGCGTCTCCCCTTGGGAGAAGCAAGTGGCGTGGACTTTGATTCTTTTCCCCTTTTTTAAGGGGGTTAGGGGGGATCGAATTCTATGCAGCTTCATAAAGAATTGGTATAAATAACCAAAAAGATTAAAGAAACTACCAGCAATAAAGCACAATTTATTGCTGGTGGACATCAATAAACTTTTCGCCTCAATGCATTTGCGATCGCTATGCAAAATTGCACTGAAATTAGCGCATCTGTTGACGCTTATCAACAATTTCTACTGTGGAATCATTGCTGGTAGCGGGAGTATCTACAGTTCTTTGGCGATCGCTATACATCTGGTCGGCTCTAGAAGGAGTGCGATCGGGAGTATTAGAGATGTTATATGTTTTCCAATCACGAACCCCACGACTTCTGAGAATTGAACCAGCACGCTCAATTTCATCACCAAAGCCTTCTACCATTACTAAGTAGTCACCTTGGGAAACGCGATCGCCGTAACTTCTGGCTTCTTCCTCTGGAATTCCTAAACCAGTTAGCGCTCCGATAATACCGCCTGCTGCTGCGCCAATCCCAGCACCAGCTAAAGTAGTTGCCAAGGTTCCGGCTGCTAAAAATGGCCCTGCGCCAGGAACCACCAAACTTCCAAGACCGACAAGTAAACCGCCAACACCTCCTAAAACTGTACCAGTGACTGCACCAGCACCAGCACCTTCTCGTGCCTCATTATCACTTGTATCTCTCACTTGGGTGCCAGCAATTTGCTCGTTCTGCTCTGTATCTCTCGCCAATACAGAAACTAGATCCATTAAAAAACCTGAGTTTCGCAGTTCATTTAAAGCCTCTTCGGCTGCTTGTCGATTAGGAAATGTACCAACTGCACGTTTATATTGTTGAGTTGTCATTTTTCCTCCTAAGACTATGACAAATGTATTCACATTTGTTTAATTACTGTTACAGTCTCTCTCCTCAAATCAAAATTTTCATCAGTCAAGAGGTTTACTTGTTATCTATCCAAAGACAGTATTGCACCAAACTGTAAGGCATAAAATCGCAATCATATAAAGTTGCAAAAATGTGAATTAAACCTCATCCATCTTGAAAACTGGAGTTTTTGCAGAAAACATATTACTGTAGATAAGTGGGTGTGGTAGAAAATAAACAGGAATGCTCAAAGTAGAATG
>NZ_JACJPX010000117.1 GCF_014696315.1 Calothrix membranacea FACHB-236 | reverse complement strand
GATTGGGTGACGGTTGCGTCCCCCAAACCCCCTCCAAAATTATTGTTCTGTTTTTTTGTTGAGTAACTAGTTTTTTGGTTTTGTTATCAATTAATTTTCTTCACTGAATTGTATTTGGAGATAAGGGAGAAATAACAAATGACCAATAACCAATGACTCTTTCAAGTCAGCCATTCATGTCAAATTTTGGCACAAACCTTGCCATGAAAATCTGTCTTTCCCATGCTCAATGCTCAATGCCCATTAAGCTACAAAGGAATTCTGATTCCTTAATTACGAATTTGTACTAGTTGTGCAACTGCTTGTACTAATAAATCTGGGTCTATTGGTTTAGATAAATGCTTTTGAAATCCGGCGGCTAAAGCTTGTTGTTGATTGATTTCCCCAGCATAAGCTGTCAGGGCGATCGCAGGAGTTTTTCCGCCGTGTTCTGGTGGGAGGGAACGCACTTGTTTCATGAGGGTGTAGCCATCAACTTCGGGCATACCTATGTCACTTACCAAGACATCTGGCCCAAATGATTCTACGGCGGCTAAAAATTCGTCACTGGTGGCAACTGTCAACACTTCTGCGCCGTAATAATCTAGCAAGACGGTGAGGAAATCACGGCTGTCTGGTTCATCATCGATGGTTAAAATTTTGATACCTGCAAGATTGAGTTCATCTGGTGATAAATCTTCGGTGCGATCGCTCTCAGGTTCAATGTTGAGTAGGGGTAAACTGACAGTGAAAGTGCTTCCTTGTCCTTCACCGGGACTGTAAACGCCTACTGTACCTCCGTGGGCTTCAATGATGTGGCGCACAATTGCTAGCCCTAATCCCAATCCGCCATATTTGCGCGTAATTGAGACATCTTCTTGGCGGAAAGATTCAAATATGTAGGGGAGAAAATCGGGGTTGATGCCTTTACCTGTGTCGGTAACGGTAATCTGGGCTTGATTACTTACCCGTTCTAAGATGATGTCTACCCTTCCGCCGTTGGGTGTAAATTTGATGGCGTTGGAAAGCAAATTCCACAAGACTTGCTGAAGCCTTACAGTATCGCCAGATACCTGACAGATATTGCGTAACTCGGGATGAATCAGAATTGATTTGGCGACGGCGGCTGTTCTGACGGTATCAATTGCGGCTTCAATCACAAATGTTAAATTAACATTGTCGGCGTTTAAGCTGAGTTTACCCCGCAAAATCCTGGCAATATCTAATAAGTCATCAATGAGTTGGGTTTGCAACTTGGCGTTACGTTCAATTGTGGCTAAGGCTTCCGCTGTTTTGTTCTCATCTAGCCTGCGACTTTGTAGTAATTTCGTCCAGCCGAGGATGGGGTTGAGGGGGGAACGCAATTCATGGGAGAGAATTGCCAAGAACTCATCTTTAATACGGTTGGCTTTTTCAGCTTCATTGCGGGCGACTTGTTCTAATTCCAAAATGCGATCGCGTTCGATTTCCAATTCTTTTTGATCGTGAATATCGGTACAGGTACCAAACCATTTCATCACCCGCCCTTGTTCATCTTTTAGCGGTAAGCCCAAAATCAAATGCCAGCGATAGCTATCATCTGAATTTCTGCGGAAGCGATATTCATGTTTGTAGAAAGTACTATTTTGGACAGCATTGATCCACAATTCTTGAGACTCTTGCATATCTTCTGGATGCACGGCTGTTAGCCAGCCAAACCCCAAAGCTTGCTCAAATGTTAGCCCAGTATATTCACATAATCTTTGATTAACATAATCACAATTGCTATTACTATCACAAGTCCAGACAAGGTGGGGAATGGCTTCTGCTAAGTAGCGGTAACGAGCTTCACTTTGGCGGATAGTTTCCTCAGCTTGTTTGTACTCAGTAATATCTCGAGAGATGCATAACAGTTGTATAACTTGCCCTGCGGGATTGCGGATAGGCGTAACCGCCACATCCCACCATTTTGGCGTACCTTTGGCGGTGGGGCAATAACCCTGAAATCTTGCCAATTCTCCAGCTTTAGCTAATGCGATCGCATTTTCTGCTTCTTGCCTCATTTCTCCTTCCCAGAAACAGCGCCATTCTGTGTGGAGTAGCGGTGTGAGATCGTCGATTTCTAACAGACAGATGCCGCCAGGATTTATGTATAAAAGTCTACCATCCAAATCTAAGACTTTGATACAGTCGTTACTGCTGGCTAGCATCCGTTGGTTAAATTCTTCACTTTGGCGCAGTTCTTCCTCGGCGCGTTTGCGATCGCTAATATCGAGGTTAATCCCACTCAAGCGAACAGGTTCGCCATAATTGTCAAAAGTCACACGACCTAGAGCTAATAGCCAGCGCACACCCCGTTGCGGGTGGACTATGCGGAATTCGCTGTTAAATTCTGCAAGCCTTTGCTCTACAACTCCCATTACGTCGGCGTTAGCTTGTTCTTTATCATCTGGATGTAAGGCATTATACCAATCCTCGTACTGTACTGGAATTTTGGCAGGGTCTAGTCCGTATAAGTCATAATTTTCTGGTGACCAGTTAATTTTATTGGCTTGAATCTCCCAATCCCACGAGCCAGCATGAGCACCTGATAACGCCAGTCGTAGGAGTTGTTCGTTTTCTCGCAGTTCTGCATCTGATTGTTTGCGTTCCGTAATATCTAAATCTACACCCGCCATGCGTACAGGTTGCCCTGTATCGTCGTAAAAAATTTTACCTTGGCTGAGTGCCCAACGAATACTGCCATTGGGATAAACTACGCGAAATTCAATGTTGTAGTCTGCACCTGTAGCGATCGCAGTTTTAATTGCTGCAAGGACGCGATCGCGATCGTCTGGGTGTAGGCGAGAAACAAAGGTTTCATACCTACCATCAAACTCTCCTGGTGCTAACCCAAACAAAGCTTCTAAGTTAGCAGACCATTTAATTTCACCTGTAATGATATTCCAATCCCAAGTCCCCATCTGGGCAGCTTCTAAAGCTACTCGTAGCCGTTCTTCGTTCTCTTGTAAAATCGCCTCAGCGCGTTGGCGTTCAGCTAGTTCATGTTGTGCCTGCTGTAAAGCTTCCGCCTGTCGCAGGGCAATACTTACTTGAGTTGCCAATTCTTGCAGCGAATCAATTTCTAACTGTTGCCATTCTCGGGGTACAGTACAGTGATGAGTAATTAACATCCCCCAAAAATAGCGATCGTGCAAAATTGGTACTACTAAATTTGCCCGGACTTGAAACTGCGCTAGCAGTTCCCTATGACAAGGGTCAATAGTACCATCATAAATATCTGCCGTGGCGGTAACTAATCCCTGACGATAGCGTTCGATATACTCTTCAACCGCACTGGGTTCTTGATTCAGCAGTCCTTGACGATAGCGTTCAATATATTCCTCAGCCAGACAGGGATCGAAAATTGTGGAAGCCAGCACAGATTGCCACTGTTCCCCAACCGCTTCTGCAACTACTTGTCCGCTACCATTTGCAAAAAGCTGAAAAATAATTACCCGATCCGTCTTGAGAAATTGCCTCACCTCATTGACAGTGATTTGCAGAATTTCATGGAAATTTAAGGATTTGTAAATCTGTTGGGTAATTTGGGTAATTAACCGCTCTTTTTCAATGCGCTGTTGCAATTGGGTGCGTAACTGTAAATTCTCAATTGCCCCATTCACTGCTAGGCGCATTTCCTCCGGTGTAATCCCGCCTTTGACTAAGTAATTTTGTGCCCCTGCTTGCATCGCCTGCACTGCGATCGCTTCATTCCCCAGCCCTGTCACTACAATTACAGGTAAGAACGGCTGACGGGTAATTGCTTGCAGTTGATTAAGAAATTCTAAACCATCAATATCCGGTAGTCGGTAATCCAGCAACACAATATCCGGTTGGTGAACTTGCCAGAGTTGTAAACCAGTTTGCCCCAATTCTGCTACCACAACAGTATATTGGTATTCCCGATCTTGGAAAAAATATTGCCGATACAGCTCACAATCTTCTGGGTTATCATCAACAATCAAAACAGTGCGCTGTGGCTGGCTCATAACTACTTATATGGATAGCAGATAGCTTAAAAATACTACAATTTCTCCGTTTAGTTTATCAATATTGGGTAATGGGGGATGAGGGGACAAGGGGACAAGGGGACAAGGAGATATACCAATTACCAATTACCAATTACCAAATGACAAATTTAAATTATGGATGCTACAAATTTGTTTAATCAGGGTTTCAATAAAAATTGTCAAGGAGACTATCAAGGTGCGATCGCAGATTATACCCAAGCAATTCAACTTAATTCCGATTATGCAGAAGCCTATTATAATCGAGGGGTTATTCTCTTCAATGAACTCAAAGATTATCACAGTGCGATCGCAGATTTTAATCGTGCTGTGGCAATTAATCCTGATTTTGCCGAAGCTTATTGTAACCGAGCAAACGCACGTTATTTATTAGAAGATTACGAAACTGCGATCGCAGATTATGATCAGGCTATACAAATTAATCCACATCTGGCGGAAGCTTATCATAGCCGAGGTAAGGCTTACTTTGCTTTGGGAAATTACGAAACAGCATTGGCAGATTTTCACCAAGCAATTCATATTAATCCACAGTTATCGACCTATATTAATGTTGATATTGCTAATGCTTACCATAATCGCGGTGTTGCTCGTTGCGATCAAGGAGATAATGAAGGCGCGATCGCTGATTTTAATCAGGCTTTGCAGCTTAATCCTGACTTTGCTGCTGCCTACACCAATCGCGGTAATGTTTACCAAATATTAGGCGAGTATATCCAAGCCACTGCCGATCATGACCAAGCATTACAGCTAGATCCTCATTTAGCGGAAGCTTACCATAACCGAGGTAATGCCCGCTATGCTCTGACAGATTATCCCAGGGCGATCGCTGATTATAACCGCGCTATCCAAGTTAACCCGAAATTTGCTGGAGCCTACTATAATCGCGGTTTAGTTTACGCTCACTTAGAAGAATATCAGCAAGCAATTGCCGACTTAGACCAAGCGATCGCGCTTAATCCCAATGATGTGCAAGCATACTATGAACGGGGCTTAGTGCGTAGTGCTTTAGGAGATTATGAAGGTGCGATCGCAGATTATAATCAAGCATTGCAAGAAAACCCCACATTAGATTTAGTTTATGGCTTACGCGCCAACGTGCGCCGCCGCATGGGAGATTACCAAGAAGCAATTCAAGACAGCACCAAATTACTGCAACTCAATCCTTTATTAGCAGAAGGATATTGCGATCGCGCCTCTGCCCGTCGTAGCTTAGGAGACTATCAAGGGGCGATGAAAGATTATGATTGGGCTTTGATGTTTGATGCCAACTTAGCCACAGCTTACTATGGTCGAGGCATTGTCAGGGAGGCTTTACAAGATTATCAAGGCGCAATTAACGATAACACCCAAGCCATAGAAATTGCCCCAGATTTTTCTGAAGCATATTGTAATCGTGGGAATGCTCGCCGCCAAGTTGGGGATGAACAAGGCGCAATGACTGATTATAACCAAGCCATCAAACTCAATCCTGAATTAGTCGAAGCTTATTACAACCGAGGTTCCCTGCGTTACGCCTGGGAAGATTATGAAGGCGCAGTTGCCGATTATACCCAAGCTTTAAAATTCAATCCCCACTCTGCCGCATTTTATAGCGATCGCGGTAATGCCCGCTATGCCTTAGAAGATTATGAAGGAGCTATAGAAGATTACAACCAAGCGATCGCCATTGAGCCTAACTTTGCCGAAGATTGGTATAACAGAGGCCGCAGCTATTCTCTCTTAGGTGACTTAGAAACCGCGCTGCAAGACCTGAACAAGGCCTTACAATTACAACCACACTGGACAGAAGCCTATCTTGTCCGCGCCGATATTTACCGCAATCTAGGACATTACGAACGAGCAATTACAGATTTCCAAGAATCCGCGCATTTATATTACAAAGAAGGAAATACCCAATATTATCGAGAAATTCTCAACTTGATCGCTGAACTTCAGCAATAGTATCCCTGTCATTGATCATCACGGTTTCCTGAAATTACTAGGGTATTTGGGTCTTTCAATTTTTCTTTCTACAGATTAAATTCATATAAGGTGTTTTAGGACATCCAAAAATTAAATTACTCAATTCCTGCATCTATACGACTATCAAATTTATTCTCCCTCTGCTCCCCTGCTCAAGGGAGCGATTAATTTCGTATTTGCAAGCCCCTTTAGGCGCGCCAAGTTTCTGACTTACGAAGTTGAACGCCTAAAACACTGCCATTAATAGTGCGTTACACTAAGTTTTCACTAAAGTGTAGCGCGCAATAGCACACCCTACAGATTTAAGATTTACTTTATCAATTAATTCTCAGAACTTAGGACTCAAGATGACTGAAGTCACAGCGCCTCGTTCAGACACCCGCATTCAGGAACTCTTGCCGAACATACATTATCAGGTGGCAATGCCTCAACCAGAAACACATCTGTTTGAGGTGACTTTGCACCTTGTTAACTACACATCACCAGTTCTGGATCTCAAGCTCCCAGTCTGGACACCAGGTTCCTATTTGGTGCGAGAATACGCTAAAAATTTACAAGATTTTGCTGCTTTTGCGAATGGTCAACCTTTACGTTGGTGGAAAAAAAGTAAAAATCATTGGCAAGTAGATAAAAATCATGTTTCAGAGTTAACTGTTCGTTACCGTATTTTTGCGAATGAGTTATCGGTACGAACCAATCACTTAGATATAACTCACGGTTATTTTAATGGTGCTGCACTGTTTTTTAGATTACTAGGTTGGGAGCAGCAACCAATTCGCGTCACCATTGTACCGCCCTACCCCCAATGGCAGGTAACTAGTCCTTTACCTACGGATGCTGAAGCCAGTAATACTTTTTATGCTGCTGATTTTGACACCCTAGTAGATAGCCCTTTTGAAATTGGTAGCCATCAAGTTTATCAATTTGAAGCCCTAGGAAAACCTCATGAATTAGCTATCTGGGGACAAGGAAATTTAGAACCAGAGCGAGCCATTGCGGATATCCAAAAAATCATCAAAGTAGAAGCAGATATATTTGGTGGTTTGCCATATCAAAGATATGTGTTTCTATTACATTTATTTCACCAAGCTTATGGTGGTTTAGAGCATAAAAATAGTTGCTCTTTAATCTATCAACGTTTTGGATTTCGCGCTCAAGACAAGTATGAGCGTTTTATGCAATTGGTAGCACATGAATTCTTTCACTTATGGAATGTCAAACGCATTCGCCCCAAAGCTTTAGAGGTTTTTGATTACGACCAAGAAAACTATACGCCATCACTATGGTTCTGTGAAGGAACCACTAGTCATTATGATTTGCTAATTCCATTGTGGGCAGGAATTTATGATAGTAAATCATATTTAAATCATTTGAGTAAGGAAATTACCCGATTTCTTACCACCCCAGGCAGGAAAGTACAACCGCTTTCTGAATCTAGTTTTGATGCTTGGATTAAACTTTATCGTCCAGATGCTAATAGTGGTAATTCGCAAATTTCTTATTATTTGAAAGGGGCAATGGTATCCCTTTTACTAGATTTGTTAATTCGTGCTAAACATCGTAACCAACGTTCCCTTGATGATGTAATGCGGCAAATGTGGCAGCAATTTGGCAAAGCAGAAATTGGCTTTACTCCAGAACAGTTGCAAACTGTAATTGAATCGATAGCTGGAATAGATTTAGGTGATTTCTTTAAGCGGTATCTTGATAGTACAGATGAATTACCTTTTAATGAGTATTTGGAACCATTTGGTTTACAATTGGCTGCAGAGCAAGAAGAAGAACCTTATTTAGGTATCAAGGTTAATACTGAAAACGGCAAAGAGATAATTAAGTTTGTAGAGGCGGGTTCACCAGCACAACAAGCAGGAATCGATCCAGGTGATGAGTTACTAGCCATTAATGGCATTAAGGTAACAGCAAATAATTTAAGCGATCGCCTCAAAGATTTCCAAGCTCAAGATAGCATTCAGGTGGCAGTTTTCCACCAAGACTTACTTCGTTCTGTAACGGTCACTTTAGCCCAGCCACGTCCTATCCGCTATCAAGTGATTTCCATACATAATCCTAATCCAGTTCAGCAAGAGAATTTGGCTGGATGGTTAGGGGTTAGGGTTTAGGAATTGAGGGACTGTAGAGACGCGATTCATCGCGTCTGTTCGATGAATCGCGTCTCTACAACGCTTGACTATTTTCATGGAAACTGGTGGACTCAAATTTTGACCAAGCAAATGGGGAACTCTAAATAAAGGTCATCTTTAAAAAGAGTGCTATGAGTTTGCAAACTAATGGTTCAGATTTACCACCAGTTTCTCATGATACAACTACCCTACAGCCAAGCCGCAAAGGGTGGTTGTCAACGATAGTTAATGGTCTAAGTATTGGTAATAAAATTAAACTAGGTTACGCTCTGGCGCTGGGTGTAGGAATTTTCGGAACTACGGTTGGGTTAGTTTTGGGGGATCGCTATCAGCAGCGGGCGTTGGACAAGGAAGAAAATGCCTTTATAGAACTTAATTTACTCTATCGTTTACAGACCAGTATTCTTCAGACTCGTACGCATCAACAACAACTAATTCCCTTAGTAGGAAAGCCTGAATTATACAAAGAGGAATATAGCCATATTATTCATCTACATGGCCCAGAGATTAAGCAAGTTTGGTCACAACTGGCAAGCTATACAAAAACCTTGAATTATGTAAAGAAAAATCATACTGATCATATCCCTCAATTGCTCAAAACCTATGATGGTGTTCCACACACTTACTTGCAGCAGCTTGATATTTTATTCCAGCAAATTGATTTATCACCAATAACCGCAGAAAAAATTGTTAGTACACAACAACAATTGTTGAAGTTTACTAATAGTGAATTAGCACTTAAATTTGATGGCATTTCTGATGAACTTGTCACCGTAATTAATGCTTCTTATGAAGATTTAAAAACTGCCACTAGTGAGTTTAATACAGCAGAAAAAATGCGGCTCCAAATCATACTTGTTAGCATCTTGTTATCAGTGGCGATCGCAGCGCTGTTAGCGGGGTTAACGAGTCGCACCATTACTCGTCCTGTTAAAGCCTTGACAAATATGGCACAACAGGTTACTCAAGAGTCCAATTTTGATTTGCAAATCCCTGTGATAGCAACAGATGAAATTGGGATACTGAGTGATAGTTTTAATCAAGTTTTACAAAAAGTCAAAAGCCTACTAGAAGAGCAAAAAGCCGCAGCTATCCGTCAGCAGCAACTACAAGAAGCCCAGCTAGTTCAAAGTGAGAAAATGTCTAGCTTAGGGCGAATGGTAGCTGGTGTTGCTCATGAAATTAACAATCCAGTAAATTTTATCTATGGTAATTTAGAACCGGCTATTAATCATGTAGATGATTTATTAGAATTGTTGCGAATTTATGCCCAAGAAATTCCTCATCCACCTCTAGCAGTGCAAGATTATGCTGATGAAATTGATGTGGAATTTGTGGAAGAAGATTTACCTAAAGTTTTGCAGTCAATGAAATTTGGTGCTGATCGCGTGCGTCAAATTGTGTTGAGTTTAAAAAACTTCTCTCGTCTAGAAGAAGCACAAGCCCATAGCGTAAATTTACACGAATGTATTGATAGTACGCTCTTGATTCTGAATAACCGCATCAAAAAAGGGATTACAGTTGAGCGTAATTATGGAGATATTCCCGAGATTGAAGGTTTTGCTGGTTCACTGTATCAGGTATTCATGAATATCCTCAACAATGCATTAGATGCATTGGAAGAAAAAGATCATACTCCAGAACCACCAAAAATTGCGATCGCTACTGAACGCCAAGATAATAACTCTGTAGTTGTCCGCATTACAGATAATGGTTCTGGTATTCCCCTAGAAAATCAAGCAAAAATTTTTGAAACTTTCTTTACCACAAAACCCAGGGGTGTGGGTACAGGAATGGGACTTTCAATTAGTTATCAAATTGTCGTTGAAAAACACCAAGGACAATTAACCTGTAAATCAGAGGTGGGTAAGGGAACAGAATTTATGATTTCCCTTCCCATTCGCTTACAAACTGCTGAAGTATCATCTTTAAAGAGTAGTTCGAGTATATATCCCAGTTGTGAACTATCTCCTGTAAAAATTAGTTTGGGATAGATTATCCCGGTTTCAAAAAATTATGCGAACAATACATGAATTTAATGCTCATATGTGCGCGCTTTGACGAATTATTCATGTGTTGCTTAGGGTGTAACTACTCAACTTTATTGAGTTTTTTTATAATTCTTCTTCTACTCAAATATAGTTTTGGTTGGTTATAACAGAACAGCAGGCTTTGGTAAGCAAGGCTACTGGCATGAATCAATAGTATAGAAAAAATACTGAGATTAGATAGCTGGCAACAGCTTAATTAGCCAATTCAGCCCTATTTTCTGTCAACAGGAGCATTTAGATGCCAAGGGAAACGACATATCTAGAGCTTTCGGATGGGAAGTCACATAAGTTCTATGAAGTCACAATAAATGATGTAGAGGTAACGGTACGCTATGGCCGAATTGGGGATGCTGGTAAAACGACTGTGACATCCTATGATACTTCTGAAAAAGCGCAGGCAGAAGCTAGCAAACTCGTTAATTCTAAGCTGAAAAAAGGCTATGAACGGGCACAAAAAGGCGATCGCACTAAGCAACCAATTTCTCGAAGCGATCGCCGTTTAGCTCGGTTAAATCATTTGCGGCGCACTGGCTGGAAACCTTTGATTAAGCCTGCTCTTGATGCTCCCTTTGCATCTAAATATCTGGGTAAACCTTGGCTAAGTCCTGGTAAAACTCATCCTCATTGCCCTCGTTGTGGCGGTTCTCTCAACTTTCATTTTCAACTGAATTTGGAAGAATTACCTGAAAGTTTGCAAGGTAAATTAGGGACTGGACTATTTCAACTGTTTACCTGCTTCACCTGCTACCTACACTTCCCTGAAGCAGTGGCACTTCCTGAAGCTGCAAAATCAACACCATTAGAGCCGGAAATTAATGCAGAAGATGCCGCAAACCTCAGTAAATGGGCACCCTCTGTAATTCGCAATGGTTTTGATGAGTTTCATGGTCGTTATATGCTGCAAATTATCGGATGGCAACCCTTTGATGACTATCCTTTTTATGAAGAAGCACAGGAAACATACGGCACAGAATACAGCGAATACGAAGAAATGCTCATCTTCCATGTTGATGAAAATGACTGTGAATACTACGATGAAGACGACCCCGACAGACCAACACCAATAGATATTCAATTATCTTGGAATAGAACAGCAGATAAGCTTTCCGGGTGGGGCTACTGGGGACAACAGTTAGAGCATCAATATTGTCGGATCTGCAATCAACCCATGCAATTGTTTTACCAATTAGGTCACGGTATCGAATACGAAGGCAATACTGGATTGGATTACGATACGGATAATCTCTTGCTAATACTTCAGTGCGCCGAACACAAAGATGAATTTAGTTGTTATGGTAGTGCCTTTTAGTCAATAGTCATTTGTCATTTGAGGTTTGTAATTTCTACTGTATTTCCTCAATTTCCTCTGATTTTTTATTAACAATAAATAACTATGCATACAGGTGCGATCGCTGTATTACTGTTGCTGTTTTTGGTGCCGTTTTTTTGGGTTAGTTATCAGACATTGATGAGATTTGGCTGGACATGGATGTTGCTATTGTTACCCATCGCCTGGTTAGTTGGGGTGTTTGTAGGAGCGATCGCAGCTTTGTGTATGACTGGAATACTTGAATGGCTAAGTAATCTCAATCAGCCACCTGCCGAATCGGGGTCAATGGGTGGGGTGGCTTGGCTTGGCATTTGGTTGGTTATAGCGTTGATAACTAGCCCTCTGTTTGCGGCTCTATCTACTTGGCTAACTGCAAATTTCCTATTGCCAGCATTTAGGAGATAGTTATGATTGAAAATCTGGCATTTTCACAAAAAGAACTCATTATCTCTCAAACTCAATCTGAGTGGCGCAATATCAATAGCACGCCCTTGGATTTAGAGCAAGCAACAATTGCGATTCAAGCATTGTATAAATTTGCTGGATTAGCCCAACCAGAAATCCAGTTTGTTGAGAGTCCCGCAGCAGCTAGAGAGCAGGTTGAGCAAGAAAGTACACAGTCTGACTGTCTGCTACCTGAGTTATGGGATTTGTTGCGCGAGGATTTGTGGCGATCGCTATCACGCAGCTTAGGCACATTACAATCTGAGTTAACCCACCGCATCAGAAATCCGCTGGTTGAGCTATGGGAACGCTCTTTTCAGCGCATTATGTTGGATGCCTTGCATGGAATTTTGGGCGATTCTTTAGTAGATTGTCTGTTACCAGAATGGGGTATTTGCTGGGCAGCGATGTTTGCAGCAGCACATCGGCTGGGAGTGCCGCTAGAACAAGACAAATACAATCTGTTTTGCAACTATATGCGACAGGTTGGTTGGATGTTTCCTTACGAAGGAGTGGCGATCGCAATTTTGCGTCCTCAAATTCGCTGGAATAGTGCAGGGGAAATTCATGGCGAAGGAATTCCCGCAATTGAGTTTCCTGATGGCTTTGGTGTCTATGCTTATCGAGGAATACATCTGCCAGAAGAGTATGGCAAACTCCACCCAAAAAACTGGCGCGCCGAGTGGTTACTAGAACAACGAAATGCAGAACTGCGGCGGGTTTTGATTCAAGGTATTGGCTACGATCACATTTGCCAAGATTTACAAGCCAAGGAATGCGATCGCTGGCAAGAGTACACTTTACTGCAAATCGAGTCTGAGATTGATGTTGAACCTATACATCTATTAAAAATGACTTGTCCCAGCACAAATTTTATTCATGTGCTGCGAGTACCACCAGATATCAGTTCTGCCCGTGAAGCTATTCGCTGGGTAAATTGGGGAATTGACCCCACACAGTTTGCAGTTCAAAGCTGATGTGATGCTGCTATGAAGCGATAAATTTCATCCTCAAAGTTTAAATTTCGGCAAAAATTATGCTTCAAAACGTTCAACCCTTTCTCCTGCAAAGAAGCTAGGTGTAGCTTGCTCTGCGGCAGTGTATAGGGAATTCACAATTCAAAATTCAACTATTATGATGTTCGGATTTTTTCACTATCCTTCCCATGTAAACAGTTTTATTCCTCATGGGCATTGTTATCTCTGGAAAACAGGACTAGTGTGGCTCCACATTATTTCTGATGCGACAATCGCCCTGGCTTATTATTCTATTCCTCTGCTACTGCTTTACCTAATTTCTAAACGCAAAGATGTTCCTTTTAATGGAGTTTTTCTCTTATTTAGTGCTTTTATCCTTGCCTGTGGTACTGGACATTGGATGGAAATTTGGACGCTTTGGCATCCTGATTACTGGATTACAGGCGTTTTAAAAGCTTTTACGGCAATTATTTCCATATATACAGCATTTACATTAATTCACCTCATCCCTCAGGCTCTCACACTACCGAGTCCGGCTCAGTTAAAAGCTATCAATAGAGACCTTTCGCATGAAATTATCGAGCGCATCAAAACGGAACAAGCCTTACTACGCATTAGTAAGGCTGTGGAAAGCGTCAGTGATGCTATTGGGATAGCAGATGTTACAGGTCAGTCAATTTATCAAAATCCTGCCTTTATTAATTTGTTCGGTTATACAGTTGACGCACTAAATGCGGCTGGTGGGCCAGTAGCGGTATACAACAACCCAGCACAAGCACAAAGTGTCTTAACTACTATTGGTAACGGTCAATCTTGGCGTGGTGAAATCACTATGCAAGATGCTAGTGGTAAAACAATGCAAATCGATTTACGGGCAGATGCTATTAAAGATCGGACTGGTAAAATTATTGCTTTAGTTGGTGTCCATACAGATATTACTGAGCGTAAGCAGGCAGAAGCGCAACTACAAACTGCTCAACAGTTTATGTGTTCTGTGATCCAAGCCATGCCTATAGCAGTCTTTGTTAAAGATGCTACTGACCTGCGATTTGTTTTATGCAATCGAGCAGCGCAAGAGTTGGTTGGTGTCAGCGCTGATGAAATTTTGGGTAATACCGATTATGATTTATTTCCTCCACAAGAAGCTGATTTTTTTACCCAGCGAGATCAAGAAGCTCTAACTAGCAAAAAAGTTGTAGAAATTCCTGAAGAGATAGTTCACCCAAACAGTGGCGAAACCCGCATTTTGCGTATTAGAAAAACTCCCATTATCGATTCTCAAGGTCAGCCCAAATATTTGCTAGTAATTCGAGAAGATATCACAGAGCAGAAACAAATTCAGGCTGCACTCACAGCCAGTGAAGCAAAGTTCCGTAGCTTGGTAGAAAATGCTAACGATGCAATTTATGCCATGACACTTGATGGCATATTTAATTATCTTTCTCCCAACTTTACGCGTATGTTTGGATATGAAATCTCAGAATTTTTGGGGCAATCTTTCATACCGATGATTCATTCAGAGGATGTGCAAAATTGTATGGAGTTTTTTCACAAAGTTACCCAAACAGGTAAAAAACAAGCTGGACTTGAAGTAAGAGTTAAACGCAAGGATGGCACCTATGGCTGGATTACATCTAACACTTCCCCTGTAATTGATACTAATCAACAGGTTGTCAGTTTTCAAGGTATCATTCGCGATATTACTGCCCGAAAACAAGCAGAAGCGCAACTCCAACAGCAAGCAATAGAACTAGCACAGACTCTCAAACAATTGCAAACTACTCAATCCCAACTCATCCAAAGTGAAAAAATGTCTTCTCTAGGTCAATTAGTAGCTGGAGTTGCCCACGAAATCAATAATCCAGTTAGTTTTATTTATGGCAATCTAGCTCACGCTAACAACTATACTCACCAACTACTAAATCTAATTCAGCTTTATCAAAGCAACTACCCAAATCCTGTAGGAGAAATTCAACAAGAAATTGAGGCTCTTGACCTTGATTTTTTAATAGATGACATACCAAAACTATTTTCTTCTATGGAAGCAGGTGCCGGGCGTATCCGTCAAATTGTGGATTCTCTGAGGACTTTCTCGCGACTAGACGAAGCTGAATTGAAATCAGTAGATATCCACAAAGGTATCGAAAGTACCTTGATGATTTTAGATCATCGCTTGAAACTAAAGCCCAACCAGCGACAAATTCAAGTTATTAAAGATTATGGTAATTTACCTTTAGTTGAGTGTTATGCTGGGCCACTAAATCAAGTATTTTTAAATATTTTGGCAAATGCTTTAGATGCATTAGAAGATTCATTAATTCAAGGAAAACTTATACATAACCAGCCACAAATTAGCATTTGTACTCAACAGCTACCTAGCAAACAAATAGTTATCCGCATCAGCGATAATGGCCCTGGGATTCCCGAACAAGTTAGGCAAAAGTTATTTGACCCGTTTTTTACTACCAAAGCTGTAGGTAAAGGTACTGGTTTAGGTTTATCTATTAGCTATCAAATTATTACTGAGCGACATGGTGGGTCGTTACAGTGTATTTCCTCACCAAATGAAGGAGCAGAATTTATCATTGAAATTCCAGTTGCACAGACGAATAAGTAATATTAATTTGCTGAGTGACAAATTACAATCTGCGATCGCACTTCCAACTGTGGATAAAAATATTACCTGCTATTCTGTTTGCTGAATTGAAAACCCATCTATAGAGCGTTAAACTATTAAAGCTCCATCCCTAATATGGTTATTAGTGTTTTTCGCATCATCAGGTGTTATGAATAATCCCCTTTTAGACTACAATCCCAGTGGTGTTGGTGAAATTAATGGTAACCTCTTAGGTTTACCCTTCGATTATGAGTCTGCAAAATTGATTGTGTTTGCTGTGCCTTGGGAAGTCACAGTTTCTTATGGTGCAGGAACCGCCAACGGGCCGCAGCAGATTTTGGATGCATCGACTCAATTAGATTTATTTGATTTTGATAATCCTGATGGTTGGAAACAAGGAATTTTCATGATGGAAATTCCCCAAGATATTTTAGAAAAGAATGAATATTACCGAGGTTTAGCCGCAAAAATTATTGAACGCCTAGCCCAAGGGAAAACACTGGCAGATGCGCCAGATTTAACACCTGTGCTTACGGAAATTAATCAGGCTTCGCAACAGGTAAATCAATGGTTGTTTGAGAATTGCCAAAAAGCAATTAATGATGGTAAGCGAGTTGCAGTGATTGGGGGCGATCACAGTTCGCCTTTAGGATATTTTCAAGCTTTAGCAGCTAAGTATCCTGATTATGGCATTTTACACTTAGATGCCCACGCAGATTTACGGGATGCATACGAGGGATTTGAGTTTTCTCATGCGTCGATTATGTTCAACGCCATGAAAATACCGCAGATTACCAAGTTAGTGCAGGTGGCTTTGCGAGATATTTGCCACGATGAAGTGCAAATAATTGACGAATCGCGCGATCGCATTATTGCCTATTACGACCCAGCTATAAAACAAAAACTCTATTCGGGAACAACTTGGATTGATTTGTGTCAAGAAATTGTCAGCCACTTACCGGAATTCGTTCACATCAGCTTTGATGTTGATGGTTTAGATCCTAAACTCTGCCCAAGTACAGGGACTCCGGTTCCTGGTGGCTTGGAGTTAGAACAAGCGTTTTGCCTGTTCCGCGAATTGGTGAAGAGTGGCAGAAAAGTGATTGGCTTTGATGTCTGCGAAGTCGGTGATGCTGAGTGGGATGGTAATGTCGGGGCGCGAATCGTTTACAAATTAGCGAATTTCATGGATTTATCGTGGCGATAAATCAGGCAATCGTGGGTCGAAAATCCCCGATTGCATATCATTTATCATGTCGAAAAACAACTGCCTTTAGACAGATGCATAAATATTCGTTGGTCTGTCAGATTAAAAACGTGAACTCAAATTACACTCACTGGAGATGAGTTTTTCGGTTCTACTCACCCAATTTGCCAAGTTCGCGGCAATCAAAGTGAAAGTCAATTGCAGATATCAAGGAAGAATTGTCTTCCTGAATCTCAACTAAAGTCCAAGTGACAGGGACTTTTGACTTCTGAACCATATACAGCTATGAAAATCGCACAAATCGCACCCCTGTGGGAACAAGTTCCGCCTGTAACCTACGGTGGAACAGAGCTTGTAGTGAGCCGTTTGACTGATGAACTGGTACGCAGAGGTCACGAAGTGACACTATTTGCATCTGGTGATTCTCAAACTCTAGCTCGTTTAGAAGCTGGAAGTCCGCGTGCTTTGCGTTTGGATACTAGCATTAAAGAACCCATAATGTATGAACTCATGCATGTTGGGGAAGTATTTCAACGCGCTGATGAGTTCGATATTATCCACTCTCATGTTGGCGTTTGGTCGTTACCTTTAGCGAGTGTTGTTGCCACTCCAACAGTGCATACCTTGCATGGTATCTTTACCAACGACAATACTAAAGTATTTCGACAATACAAGACGCAACCATTCATCAGCATTAGTGATGCTCAACGGTTGTTAAACCTCAATTATGCTGCTACAGTTTACAACGGTATCAGCGTCGAAAAATTCCCATTTTTTGCTGAACCTCAAGATCCACCATATTTAGCGTTCCTCGGACGCTTCTCACCCGAGAAAGGGCCACAACATGCGATCGCCATTGCCAAAAAGACAGGTTGGCGCTTAAAAATGGCTGGTAAAGTCGATGTAGTCGATAAAAAGTTTTTTGAAGAAGAAGTTGCGCCCCATATAGATGGTAAGCAAATAGAATTTTTAGGCGAAGTTAATCACGGACAAAAAGCTGAACTGTTGGGTAATGCAGCAGTTACTCTGTTCCCTATCACCTGGTGCGAACCCTTTGGGTTGGTGATGGCTGAATCTATGGCGACTGGTACACCAGTGATCGCCATGAACATGGGTTCTGTGTCAGAAGTAATTGCTAATGGCGAGACTGGTTATGTTTGCCAAAGTTACGACGAAATGGCAGATATGATTCCTAAAGCTTTAAAACTCAGTCGCCAAAAATGCCGCGAACACGTCGAGACTAGATTTAGCGTCACCCAAATGGTTGATGGCTATGAAGCAGTCTACGAAAAAATCGTTGGCGATCGCAACTTCAGACATTGGTTCAATGCTGCGATCAGAAACTCTTTAGAATCTCTCACATCTTTAAAACGCTAGTCAGAAAATTCTGTTAGCAAATCTTGCTTAGCTTTCAAACTTGTACAAACTAAACAATAATCAATCTACATCTGCTCCCCTCATACGGGAGCTTTTATTTTTTATGGAATAATGAACTGCGTTATCCCAATTTGAAAAAAGAATGCGACAGATTGTAGGGGCACAGGCATTGCCTTGCCCTCTAGTATATTGTTGATGTGTTGCAAACATTATTGGAATTGGTATTACCTGTCATCAGTCAGCAGTCACCACACCTCCACAGCCAAAGCTATGGTTAAGCTAGATAAAGTCATATTAAGTATTAATAATGTCTAGTATTAAACAGCACGTAGGCACTTTCACCAAAAAATTTGTGCCATCTCATCGATTTCTACGAACACAAGAATCGACTATTGACAGTATCCATGTTATTCAAACAGCGCTAGATGTGCAATCGATTAAAGTGCTGAACTGGAATATTGCCAAGAAAAATTATGACAAAACTTGGTTACAGGATTTTTTCAATATTCTTGAGGAATATCAACCAGACCTAATTTTTTTACAAGAATTCCGCCTAGATGTAGATGCAGAGAAGGTTGCAGAATTGATAGATATGAGTTGGAATTTTGCGCCTAACTTTATTGATGCTCATCATCAAAGTTACGCGGGAATTTTTACAGCAGCTAAAATTAGTCCTTTAAAAAAGAGAGCTATTATCACAAAGCATTATGAACCAATTATTAAAACTCCTAAAGTCTCTCTAATGACTGAATATCCTCTATCTCATCACAAAGATAGCCTTTTAACTATCAATAGTCATTTAATAAATTTTGTAAATATTAGCAAGTTTAAAACTCAACTTCATGAATTAGAAATTGCCTTATCTGCCCATCAAGGGCCGATTATCTTTGCTGGGGACTTCAACACTTGGAGTCGCAAACGAGCATTACTTTTATATAAAGTAGCTACTCGCTTAGGATTAATGCCAGTAGCTTTTGCACCTCATCAAAGTAAGAAAATTAAACGCTTCTTGTTATCACCACCTTTAGACTATATATTTTACCGAGGACTCAATGAACAAAAAACCAGTGCCAAAGTTTTAGAACATATTAATTCATCCGATCACAAGCCTTTATTGGCAGAATTTAGTTATATAAATCCTGAATATTAAACCTCGTCTATGTTGAAACCCGTAGTTTTTCCTCGTCAGAGTCAAGGTGATTTTTCACCCACAAGCGATCGCTAATTTCAAAGGGGTTGGAATTAATA
>NZ_JACJPX010000116.1 GCF_014696315.1 Calothrix membranacea FACHB-236 | reverse complement strand
TCCCCCGTTTTTTCAGTACGGTAAAACCTTAAAATGCTTTTAATTCCCCGTCAAGCAAGTAACAGTCAATCAATTTTGAATTGGCAACTCTTGATGGCGATCGCTTTTGGATCTGTTATTTGATTAACTTGTGATGGCAGAAAATTTGGCACCTCGCGTCAATACAAGCTCACAAGGTAACTTCGCGTTGCAGAGCACTTTCATAAGTTTCTCCACTCTCAACATGTCCGCCCATGCTGACATCAAGACAAATGGGAAAAATTTGTTTTTGAGCAGGACGGCGAGGTATCCAGAGTTGACCTAATGAATTAACAACAAAAGCATTGACAAATCTAAAATTGCCTAAACCTTGATTATATATTTCTCTCCGTTTCTTTTGTGCAATAACACCATCTCGTTCGTCTACAATATCAAGTATCTCTCCATTTTACATCAGAGTTTTATCTTAGGCGTTATTTATATATTTTTTGGGGTTCAAATAAATTCTATATGTCTAGCAAAAATTCAATTAAACATCTTTTTGTTAAGCATGAGCATGGTTCAGTCATGCGTGAAGTAGAAGAACTCAACTTAAAAGTAGGTTATGGTATAGAAGGAGATATTAATGCTAATCCTATCAGCCCTAGACAAATTTTAGTTGTGAGGTATGAAGATATTAGAGAATTAGCAATTTCCCCAGGAGAATTAAGAGAAAATCTAGTTATAGCAGGGGTTGATTCTGCAACTTTTACTCCTGGTGCTCTGATAAATTTTGAGAGTGGTGCAGGGATTCGTTTAACTTTCCATTGTGAACCTTGTAAGCGCATAGCCTATTTAGTTGATTCCTTAAAAACTATTCAAGCTAAAAGAGGTATTTTAGGTGTAGTTATCAATTCAGGTAGAATTCGTGTCGGCAATAAATTTCGGATTCAGGCTCATAAATTTCCGGCATTATCTGAACAACCTTATGAACGCTTTCTAGACTTTATAGTTAAAGTACCATTAGGCAAAGTAGTAACTTACAAACAGATAATTGCAGCAATTGGTGTAGATAACAGTTATCTGCGAGCGCTGCCGATATATCTCAAAAAAACCTCTCCTGATGATTATCCAATCCACAGAATATTAAATTCTCAAGGTCAATTAATTAGATATATAAATAATCAAAAATCTAAATTAGAGTCCGAAAATATTGAAATTTTATATAATTCGGGTTTAGACAGCGAACCTCATACCTATTTTGTAGAAGTTGATAAATATCTATATAACAATATAACAATGTGAAAAATATTGGTTTTGACGGTTAACTGTGAACATTGAAAATCATTTAAGCTGGACTTCCGCTTTCTCCAGTCATGATAGCAGCGGTAATCAAATGCGCTAACCATAACACCTCTGGTACTTTGCCACAGTCAGTTAAGCAGTAAAGTACAAGAGCTACTATACCAAACTTGCGATGGCAGAAAATTAGTCAGCATTGGTATTCAATCCAAACTAATTTTCCATAAACCTTCTAGCGGATTGAACTGTTGCAATTGACTATCGGTGGCGCTAGGCCAATCACTGCCATATATCAAGCCAACACTGAAGAAATTATTCACCCGATACTGCCCAAGTTTTCCAAAACCTTCGATATTTTTTGCATCCAGGATTACCTGGTTGTTCAACTGTATATCTATTTGGTTGCCGTCGTTAAAGTAAATCGTGGCTCGTTGTTTGTGAAAGCTGACCTGAACATTGTAGATTCCACCAGTCGCATAATAATATGCTCTAGCAGGCAGCTTTTGACCATCAATGGAATACCCTTTGTATTCAACTGCCATAGCAGGTGAGCTGAGTAATAACAAAGCAGATACAACCAACCTGAAGATTTTCATTGGTTTGTTAACAACAATTGTTGATCAAACTATTTTCTAGTCTAAAATATAAATTTCATTGGCGAAGCAATTACAAAGTATCAGTCCGATAGATGGATTCAATTAACTCCTCAACTTCTTCTTCGTCCAAACATTGTTTTACTTGGTTATTAAACCACTTTATCTCTTCGGGTTCTGTGTTTTGGAGTTGGTAAACCAGTAGTGTTCCTGCAACACGCGCAAAAGTCAGGGGTGATGGGGAAAGGTGGCTCAGTAGTTCGGATGCATTTTGATATATTTGCATGACTGATGTTTCGTCCAAAGGAGATCCCAATTGAACAGAAAGCTGTTTTAGGTTCTCTTGAATAGACAAATAAAAGTTTGGCTCTTGTTCATGTGAAATAGGGTTACTCATAAACGCTAACTAATTAGTGCAACAAGTTGACGGTCTAGCCTGACTATTTCGGCTCGAATGTCTACCATATTTTCACATTCATTAAGTATCTTCATCGGCTAAAAAGCATAACTGACGAGATTAGCTTTCAATTTTAAAGTAACTGAGGAAAGATGTTGATTCAGAATTCAGGATTCAGAATCCTGAATTAATCGGGGATTCAGACCTGCCACTAATTGTAGACCGCTAAATCTTCAAGAAGCGCGGGGCTCTTAAACCCCTGCAATTCATCCGCCCTTCTGGTTCAGCAGTTGCTCATGGGGGATAGCAACTGCTGTCAAACTTTCCAAGACGGATTGGGAATTACTCTCTGTATTAGATTTCTGCCAATCCATATAAGCTAATCGTCATTTAAATTGCATCATTTTCATATTAGTAAAAGCTGCAAACCCTCTCCCTTGCTCCCTCCCTCGGCTTATCGCCATCATTGTTAAAATTGGTATTAGTTGGAATATAGGCAGCTAAGTCTGGGAAATAACTTGAAATTTTGCTTGAACGACGATGTCATTAAAGTCTTTATCACCACCACCTACAAGGTCTTCAAACCCCCAAGTGTTGTTTCCTAAGAGACGAATATGATCTACTCCATCTTTATTAGCTCCGTGGTAGCTAAAGTATACTGACACATCATTACTAATATCTGGGTCAAGCATTTGCTGCATTGTACCGTTAGCAATAATGAAGGGAGCAAAGATAGAACCACCCTGTAAAATATAGCTCATGCCTTCACTTTGGTGATTAAAACTCATGCCATTGGCTGAAGCACTACGTAGGGCTGCCTGGGTATATCCACTATCTCCTGGGTTAAGCAATTGACCTGTAAGGGTGTCTAATACTGTACCTTGTTCATTTTCTACTCGATAGAAACCTACAGTATTCTTATAAGCCGCTTCGCTCTTGACAATGGGCAATACAGCTTGAATTGATTGACCCTTAAAGTCTGTAAAATCAATTAGCTCTCGCTCAATTTTACCTTGTAATTTGCTACCCAAGGGAAGGGCTGTTTCTGTGAGGCGTACATCCAGCATTAAGTCTGGGTTAGAGTCGCCAAGTTGGTCTTCAAAGGTTAAGCGGAATTGATTACTATCTAGTTTTTGAATTTGTAACCCATTATTAACAGCAGAACCAAATAGAACTTTCTTCCCACTGCTCGGATTATTTAGTACTTCATCAGTACTACCATCCTGAACTAAATAGAATGAGAGTAATCTACCTTGGAAGTTTTCTAAATAGCGTGTTGGGTGAGGTACAAACTCATCAGGAATTACAGAAAATATTGTCTGGCTGCGGCTGAGAGCTGCTTGTAAATAACCAGGATCATTGGGGAGTAAGCCATTGACACGCATAGATGTGTCATCGACAACAAACAATCCCAGCTCGTGAATGTTTCCTTTACCAATGTGTTTGCCAGTTAATGCCAACTCTAGCTTGGCACGGTTAAGATCTCCATGTAAGCGCAGAAGGTTATTACCCTGTTCGCTGATAGTCAAACTAGGCGCAAGAGATTGATTGCCAAAGTTAGCATCTGTAATATTTTCCCCAGGTGCAACCGTGACCACAACAGCTCCATTAGAGTTGCTATTGCTGGCGGGAGCCACACTACCAGATGGAACAGCCGTAACCGACATAGCCTTGGAAGAACTGCCTGATTTCAAAGCTAAGATGCTTTCGCCTAAGGCCAGCACATCTACGCGAGGAAAAGTCAGACTAGTATTGATGACATTATCATCTTCATCATCCCCATCTTGAAGCATTACCCCAGTTGTTTGCAGTAGGCTGCGGAACTCTTCAACGCTTAACTTGCGGTTTAATTCCCGCATCGCCAGTTCTTGAGCTAGCAAAGATACGCCAGCGATGTAGGCCGATGCTTGGCTAGTACCGCTAAGGGTGGTGTTACTACCTGTAGCGTTAGCTCCTAGCAATTCTGTACCAGGAGCCAAAATATCTAGTAAATCTTTGTTTCTTTGAGAAAAACTAGCAATGCGATCGCTCGCCGTACTATAGTCAATGGCTCCATTCTGTGTCTGCATAGCTTCGCCAGCATTACGGCTCCAAACTGCTCCTACAGCAATGGTATTGGCATCAGCAGCAGGATAAGCTAAACCGGGTTGCTCGTCATATTGGGCAAATTCATTGCCAGCCGCAGTAGTAACAATGATATTCTGGGCAGCAAGGGCGGCTAACTCGTCGTTGATGTTGTATCGCCCATCAGTATTTAGCCAATTTTTCTCATCGCTCAAAGATAAGTTAACGTTGGCGACATTGTACTTAGCTGCATTCGCTTGTACCCACTGTAAAGCTTCTTTAATATCGGCGAAATCTTTACCCACTCGCAAAGCAATCAAATTGGCACCAGGGGCAACACCAGGGTAAGTCTTATCTGAAGAAGCGATAATACTGGCGATGTGAGAGCCATGACCATCTAAATCGGTAGCATCCAGGTCCTCATCGACAAAATCTTGCTGATAAATAATGCGGTCTGCGATGTCATTTTTATTAGCATCAAGACCAAAGAAGGGATGATTAACATCAATTCCCGTATCAATCACAACGGAAGTTAACCCTTTGCCATTGATGTCTGCAAATCGCGGATCGTTACGGAACGCATCTAAACGAGTAAGAGCATCAGCAGCCGCATTCCCTGAAACTACCGAATTATTAGACGTTGGGAACAAACCAATCACCTGTGTCTGTGTTGGGAAAGTTTGTTGCCATCCTTCCTGTACTACCTGCCTAACAATATAAGTACCTTCCTCAATATCGTTAAAGGTATAGTTTCCTTGGCTGTCTGTGAGGGCGTTAATTTCATTGGTATCGAATTGGCTATTATTGTTGGCATCAAGATAAACCTTCCAACCAGTGAGGTAAGATTCCTCAGTCTCCTTGATTCCATTAGCATTAACATCATTGAAAATATGACCGCTGATACTACCAAAGCTGGTTGCGAGATTAGCAAACGACAGCAAGCGGCTATTAACAGATGCTTTGGAAAACTGACCCAAAGCCGCAACTAAAGAATCGGACTCCGTGAGATTTTGTTTGGCAGTAAATTGCAGATTCGCGATCGCAATTGCGGTAATATCGCTGGTGCTGTAAGTAATATTCGAGGAGTTGCCAGAATCACTGTATTTTTGAATCCCATTGTTCTGCCGCTCTAAAATTAACTTCACTCTGCCACGAGTATCTTCTTGAACTAATTTCCAATCCTGTGCTAATTCCGGTGGTAGCTCAATTTGATTGAGTTGCAATTTTGTTGCATCATAATCAAAATAAAGTGTTACTCCTTCAAATTGAATTAAATTAACTTGTTGCGGTTTACTGATATTGACCGTCAAAGGTACTATAAATTGGCTGTTAGCTAAGACTTGAGGTGTTTTGCCAACTTGCAATTCTACAATGGGATGATTGGTAGCAACATCCGTTGTCTTAATGTGCAGTTTGTAGGCTCCAGCATTAGCTTCATTACCACTACCCGCAATTTTGGGATTGTAAGAAGTATTCTGGAAATCGCTAATGCCAACATAGTAAGTGCCCGCTGTTTCTGCCTGATATTCTAGATAAGAATCACTGCGATGATGGGTACTAGCGGCTTGTTCATCTGCTTGCAAATCATCATCAGCAATCCCATCATCTTTAGCTGCTACTTCTTGACCATTAGCATTAAACAAACGAACCATTGTATCAAGTTCATAGCTAGCCTTAGTTGCTGATGTATCCACATCAATGATCAAGTATTGCCCAGCTGCTAGTTCTACCTTGAAAAGGTCAACATCTTCATTAAAGGCAAAGTCAGGATTATTACCGATATAGCCTTCATAACTAAAACTTCCTAAGGCTTGCGGCGTTAACTGTGTATCAGTAGCAGTAGTAATTGAGTCATTGGCAACTGGTTCATATAAGCTTTCATCTCTGGGTAAGAGTGTGAAGTCTAACTTATAGTCTTTAACGCCTAGAACCTCATTAATGTTACCTAAGCGAATGTAGTATGTTCCTGTACTGCGCGTCGCAAATGTAAACGAATCTGTTGTACTCGTCTCATCAAAGTTATATCGCTGCTCAATATAGCTATTACCTTGTGGGTCAATAATATCCAGAGTGAAGTAGTTTAACCCTTGAGGAACTTGAAAATCGAGCTTAACTCCATCACCTGCTTTGAGATGGAGCTTGACAAAATCGACATCATTATTTTGTTCTGTTAGTTGTGGATTATCGCCAATTGTACCTGTGTAGGTTGCTGTTAATTGAGAGGGGCTGAGAATAATTTGATTTGCTGTTTCTGGCGTGTCGTTGCTTTGAGATTCTGGTGTGAGTACATTACTAGCTAATACATTTAGCGTGTAGCTACCAAAAGCATCTGAATTACTACTACTGTCTTGAATAGTTGGATTGTATGTAGCATTATCAGCATGACTCACACCAATATAATAAGTACCTGCTGTCGGTGCTAAGAAGTTTAGCTTTGTTGCTGTCTTTGGCGATCGCGCTGTAAATTCTTGCTCGAAATAATCGTACTCCGGTTCATAGCCATAAATTTCCGATGTTTCTTCAGCTACAGACAAAACTTTTTCTTGTCCGTTGGCATCAAATACCCGCAACATCGGCATAAACTGGAAATTTAACTCATCAACTAACAGTTCTGCACTCAAGAGTTGATTGGCTGCTAGTTCAACCTTATATAAATCAACATCACCAATTTCTGAAGTAACGGGAATATCACTATCGCCAACGAAAGCATTGACAGTAAAGCTGTTGCTTTCTCCAGCCATGATATTGGTTACTGTTGCATTTGCCAAAATACTGTCATCAATCTGCTCCAAGTTAACCCCACTTCCTGGAGGTATTAATTCCACTTTGGCACTGAAGTAACGTCCAGGCGGTGGTGTAACCTTCTCAAGATATCCTGCATAGTACTGGGCATTGATATAAGCGTAATAGTAACCACTGTGCGCGGCCACAAACTCCAGCGACGGCACGACTTCCCACGTATCGTCTGCCAATGACCCGTATTGATTAAAAGCGATAGCCTCACCTTTACTATTGAGAAGAAAAATGGATGGATATTCTTCTAAGCCAAGTTGGGGAAGTTGCTCGGGATTTTGCTGATTTACATCTAACTTAAATTTATCCCCAGCTTGGAGATAAACGCTGTAGAATCGCCCAAACTGTAAATCTGAGTAACTACCTGTATCCAGTGTCATCGCATTGGCGATCGGATCGGGTTGAATCTGTAAGCGATAAGCACCTGTGAATTCTCTGGGTTCTGCCAGCTCTATAGTATTTTGTTCCTCCGGTATCAACCCATTGAGAAACTTAGTTATCGTTAGAGAATATTCACCAGTCGCTCCATTTGGTAAACCACTACCGACTTCATCAGGTTTGTATGTGCTACTTTCGTAAGTGCTTAAGCCTAAATAGTAAGTGCCAGTAGTTGCTGCCGTGAAAGTGAGATAAGGATCGAAGGTATAAGTAGAAGCATCAGTGCTTTCTTCCAGAGGCGATCGCCGATCATCGCTGAATGCTAGCTGTGTGCCAGTAGCATCAAATAAACGCAGATATGCATCAAGATTATTCGTTCCGATGCTAGAGACATCAACAGCGATCGCTTCTCCTTGCTTGAGTTCAATTGCCCAGAAATCAACATCTTGTCCCGGTTCTACATTTTGATTATCCCCCAGCGCACTTGTGGTGTTGTAGTACGGTAGGGAACCATCGGTGGCAAATGTCACGGGTGTAGCTGTTGTCAGGGTGTCACTAAATTGGTCAAAACTGACAATATAGGTAGAATCTGGATTTTGAGTAGCGTTGGTGACTATACCAGGTTTGCTATATTGATTGGCGTAATTACTGACCGATACATAATACTTACCAGACTCTTGCGGTGTGAAGGTAACAAAAGAAGTTGCTTCTAATGCTGCTTCGTAATCAGCAGTAGTACTAAAGTCATCTGATGTAATTGGATACACCTGTTCCGCTACCAGTTCCCCAGCCGCGTTATAAACCCGCACCCAAGAGTCTAAATTAGCTCCAATAAATTCCGAATTGTCGGTGTAAGAGTATTTGCCATCTTCATAGATAATATTATCCACGTTGAGGGTATCGCGGAAAGTTTTCGAGTCAATGCGAATTTGAACTTTCTGATCCTTAGTCAAGTCAAGTTGAAAGTAATCAACATCTCGATCAGAGGCTAGTGTAGCATCGTCGCCAATGATACCTTTATAGACAAAAGGCTGGAAGACATTGGCATTAATTTTTGTCTCAATAGCTTGGGCAAAGGTATTGTTACTTTCTGTGGGTTTTGGTTGTAGTTGCAGTTTGAGTTGGTAATCACCTGTGAAACCGTAGCTAGAAGCAGTACCTTCTACCAGTGGATCGTAATTGGGATTATTGCGATCGCTAATACCAATGTAGTAATTTCCTGTGCGAGGAACTATAAATGAGCCATTAAAAGCAGCATCATTAAATTCCTGTCCTTCAGCATTAAACAACCGCAAGTAGGGATCTAAACTCGAACCATCTGATGTATTTGCGTTGAAGATTAGTACATCTCCCACTGTGGCGGCAACTGCAAACAAATCAACGTCTTGACCGCCATCAAAATTAGGATTGTCACCAATATGACCCTGATAGCTAAAAGGAGTTGTAGATGTGAGTCCTGTGACTATTGCTCGGTCGAGAATGTCGTTGTCAGGAGTTTCTAACTGAGAAAGCAGATTAATATCTAGCGTGTAGTTACCGCCAATACCTACACCTTGTCCACTACCCGCGAACCAAGGTAGATATTTGTCACTGGCGTGAGTACTGACACCGATATAGTAAAGTCCGGCTTTCTGCGCTTGAAATTTTAAATAAGGATCGTTGGTCAAAGCTTCGCCGACTGCGGCTCCATTGTCGCTGTAGCCAAGCTCTTGCAGTGTTTGACTATCAAAGACGCGCAAACTGAGATCCGTAGACAGTAAACCGGATGTAACTGTATCAATGTCAATCGTAATTACTTCCCCAGCATTGAGATTTATCGAGAAGAAATCAACATCTTTAGTCAGATAGTTACCGTCACCAATTACACCTTTATAAGTAAATTGCAGATGATTGCGGCTCACCTCGGTGTTGAGGGCGTATAAAACCGTATCTCCAGTAATTTCCAAATCAACAGAGGCTTTATTAGAACTGGTATCAAAGCTAAATAACTCAAATTCGCCAATAGAATCGCCACCGCTAGTAACCAAAGCAGTGTAGAAGTACTCAGCAAAGGCAGAAACTTTACCACTTAGGACAAAGGCATCGCCAATATTCTTGGGAAAATTGGTAAATGCATCTTTAATTTCAGTTATTCGGACTTTGCCATCTTTATCTTTGTCATTTAAGTCTAGGTTAGCTTCACCTTTAATACCTGCGACAACACCAAAATTCAACCAAGAGTTTCCTAGATATGCTCCTATACCCAAGCTGGCATTAAGTTGCAGTTCGGGTAAATCTATCATGGAACCATTTTCATCTTTATAAGTATCTTTGAGGTAAAGCCCATCCACAAACAGATTACTAACCCGGTCTAGAGCAAATTCTTTTTTCTTCCAATTCACCAATCCCACAGTGTCGTACCCCAAGCCAAAACGAGCTTGCAGCCCTAGTTTTCCTTGAATAAACGCCTGACCAACAACACCAAATGGAGGAATAGTAATTGGAAATGGCAGCTTAATTTCTGTACCAATATTAAAGGTAGGTAAAGTAAACTCTGCTAAAGTCACATCTTCCTGCCCGACTAAAAGACCTAAAATTGATGTCGGGTTATCCAAAATCGGGAAACTGAACAAATCCTTGGCACTAAATGCCTCAGCAAACCCAGCAACGGAGGTAGTTTTGAGTTTAGAAGCGGCATTATTTGATGGCTTTTGTTGTGATGCTCCAGAAGGTTGGGATGTTGTGGGAGTAGACTGATTTGCCGTTCCAGTAGTAGCTGTGCTGTTGCTTTGGGGTTTACGTTTTTGATCCTCTGCTTGGCCGGCCGCTATTAGGGCTTTCTGAAGCTCAGCCGCTGAGACATTAGTAAAGGGATCGGGTTCAGAAGTCGCTTCTTTTTTAGCATCCTTTTGCTCGTTGGGCTTTTTCTGAGTTCTTAGCAGACTAGCAATGTCTGATAGCGGAAACTTGCCGAGATCAATTGCCGTTTCACCCAAATCCTCATTTAACGATCCTTGAATTTTATTGGCAATATCAATTAGCTTAGTGACAGTATTAAACGCTTTCAAAAGTTGAGCAGCACTGCTAGATGGGGCTTGCTCTGAATTTTGTTTTGTACTGCCACTAGTTCCTGGTGATGAAGTAGAGTTGTTGGAATTCTTCTTCGCAGCCAGCCGATCCGAATTGAGAATTAATTCTAGAACATTAATCTTGCCATCTTTGTCGAGGTCATAGGTTTCCCCCAAGAGAAATTTAAGTTTGGTATCCTTTTGCAGAAAATCAACGATGGGACGAATTGGGTCAATCTTGGCATTAATTTCTTTGAGCAGTGGCACTAAGTAATTTTGGACTAGAGAACCGACATAAACTTTGGTATTGGCTTCGACTTCTAGTTGGTTGTATAAATCGCTTGCTTTCTGTAGTTCCAATAAATTGGTTTCTGGTAGTTCTGCTGTTAAGTCAATACCTAAAGAAGGCAATACAGAATATCCACCAGGAAATTGCACCCGACCAGTCAAACCGATGGTAGCACTAGCATTAATCTTAGTTGAAATTAATCCAGGCAGGTCTGAGTTGGTTTTAGAACTACCAGCAGCTATTGTTAAACCGAGTTGAGCCAAACCGACTAAGGCTTCTCTTAGGGTTAGCTTTTTATCTGTGTTGGGTTGAGTTCCTGGATCGTTCAGTCCCAAGTCAAAGCCCAAGCTGAGTTTAGTTTCCTGAATCTCAGAGGTATCGGACTCATCTGGGGGAGTCGCGGTTTCTGCATCTTTGGGAGCGACATAAGCTGGGATTACCTGCAAAGATTGGCTCTGACTCGACCAGGATAAGCTAATAGCCGCATCGTTGGCATAGGGAGGTGTTAAAGTAAAATCAAAATCGTCGCTGAAGTATTCCACCTTCAGGTCATAAACCTGTTCTGCTTTGAGACTAACTTTAGTACTGGTTTCTTCTCTGATAGGGTAGTCATTGTTAATTAAACCTTTAGGCCAGCGATCGATCAGCAATGTTTCTACCCCTTCTATCGTTAGCCAAACTCGCACCCCATCATTGGCTTTGGCATAAAAGGTGTAATCCTCAGAATACTTTGCCTTGATTTGTCCTTTCCAACGAACGCTGTAATCACCATCTTTAATGATGCCGGGAATCGGATCGCTAGTACCCCAAGAATTATTGATTGTGCTTTCGTATCGTTTGAACTTAGTATTTCCTTCTAAATCTGGATTGGCAAAATACTCCGCCAGAAAACCGCCATCTGCACTATTCACAGCCTGCTTGTAGGTGCTGGAACTAGCAGTGTCAACTGTTATTTCTGTTCCTTTAATAACTTCACGAACAGAAACACCGGGCTTTTTCCAATACATTTCAACGGAGGCTGTACTCCAATCATCATAGTGATATAACTCGACATTAAGAGTTTCTCCAGCCTTCAGAAAAACGTCAAAAGAACCACTTTTCCCCGCACCTTTGACTTCCAAAGTTTTGAATCCACTGGTGGGACTCGATAAGTTGAATTTGGCGTAGTCATCGACATTATCGATATAGAAAGTGTACGTGCCTGTAGTTGGTACTGTTAACGACCCCAGCCATTTGACACTAAAGTAATTATCTTTGACTACATTAGGCACGGGAGAATTGCTACCCCAATTGTGGCGAATCTCAGACTCTAAGCGGCTGAAAACAGGTTCACCTGCCCAGATTTGGTTATTGTAGTAATATGCTCGAAAACCATCACCAGAGGAAGAATTATTTGTAGAAGACTGGGTACTAGGATCATAGGGTTTAACAAGTTGGTATGCCTGACTCTGGCTTTGCCAGTATAGTTGCGCTCTGGCATCTCCTTTGCCTTCGTAATACTCCATCTTCAGATCGTAAATCTGTCCGGCATTGAGAGCGATCGCCCCAGTCCAAACATAACTTCCATCTTGCCAGCGATCGATGATTAATTTATCGTCAATCCACAAACGCACACCATCATCAACACTGGTAGTAAAGGTATAGGTTTCGTTATATTTGGGCTGAATTTTTCCTGTCCAACGCACACTCACCAGATCGTCATCAACATCAGCCAGTTTACCTTTACCCCAATCGTGATTGATATCGAATTCGTAGATCGTCTTCTTTAATGTTTTTAGCTCTTTGTCATCGTAGTACTGAGCCTGGAAGCGGGGTAATGAATTAGGAGAAAAATATTGTGTCTTAACCTGTTCGCTAATTCTACTTAAGCCAGGTCGATCAACAGTCCAATTGAGATCGAGTTTCGCGTCCCCACCTAGATCTACGAAAATAAGTTTAAAGTCGTACTCTTTTCCTTGCTCAAGGTAGATAGGGTTGACTTTGTTAGTGTTAAACAACGATCCATCTTTTTCTCGTTGCAAAACAACAGTATCATTGACTGTAATTGTAGCAACGTCATCAAAGTTACCGCCAAAAGTGTACGTTCCTGTGTAAGGAGCAATCAGGCGACCTGTATAATTAGCATAAAAGTCTTTGGCACTACCTGTGGGGCTGCTGTTACCCCAATCTTGACTGATATTGGGGGAGGTAGCAAAATCTGTAACGCTTGGTAGAGAATCGAAACCGAAGAAATCTTTGTTATAAACTTGTCGGCTTAATCCTTTATTGGGAGGAGTAGAAAGTGTCCCAGACTGAACTGCCACATTATCAGTAATTGATTGTTTTCTCCTCTCAAACTCTAGCTGAAACTGGGAATTGTCGTTGATTACCCTGAGTCGTAAATCATGCTTACCGGGAGTAAGATTCACTTCTGCATTATTTCCGTTCCATTTCAACCTCTGCCCATCAATCTCCAATTCGGCAGTTTGACTTGTCTTGGTAAAGGTGTATTTCCCAGAATCAGCAACTGTGAATTGACCTGTCCAGCGCGTGACGTATTTATTAGTTGATATGTAACTAGGTTTGCTTGTAATTTTAACTTCGGGCTTCACCTCGGTGACAATTGGATGCGCCCCTTCACTAACAGAAAAGAAACCTTCGTCATTAGAATATTCTACTTTAAAGCCAGTTTCTGACTTTAACTCATTTTGCTTGGGACTGAGGTATTGCGTGGGAATAGACTCCCAAGCAGCGCCTGGTTTCTGCCATTCCAACTCTACTGATGCATTACCTTTAAACTCTCTGAAATCTAGTTGTAAATCATATAGCTGATTTTGAGTCAGATTAATAGCAATCTCTTTGCTATTTTGGTCGTTGGTTGCAGAGTTAATGTATTGTTTACCATCCAACCAAAAGCTAACGCGATCGTCTGGGGAAACTTTAACTCTAAATTTGTAGATGCCATTAGTTGGTGGTTTTAATTGACCTAACCAGCGTACTCCTATATTGTCTTTATAGAGAAAATCACTCAGAGGTTTACCAAAATCATCATTAAAAGATGTCGTGGATGTGATGCTGGTGTAAGCAGGTAAACCAGTAAAAGTTGAATTATTGAAATATTGAGCAGTTAACCCGTTAATTGGAGCTTGGGTTGGTTCCAAGACAGTTGTAATTTCGGGGTCGTAATTAAGATAATTTTGCGGAATTAGTACAAAATCTGATGTCTTCGGTTGTTTCCATAGAAGTTGTAAAGATGCATCTCCATCTTTTGTGTAGTAGTCAACCTGAATGTTGTAAGTTCCTTTCTTAAGGAAATTGGTAGAACTTGTGCCAATATCTTGATCTTCCCAAATATCAATTAGTTTTTTAACTGTGCCATCTTGTAGCCAAAATCGCACACCATCATTGGAAAACAAACTTGAATCTATTTCCCCCTTTAATTGGAATTGGTAATTTCCATCTTCAGGAATTGTTAACTGTCCTAACCAACGTCCACCAAAGTTATCTTTATCTAAGCTAGAATTCGGGGAACCACTACCCCAACGTTGATTGATACTACCAGGTTCAAATTGCTCAACCACTGGCAAGCCAATCAACTGAGAATTATTGTAATACTCTACATATAATCCGCCTGTTCCCAGAGTTTTGACTTCGCTGATTTTCGGTGTAAAAACCTCCTGAGGAATTACCACTTTTTCTGAAGATTTGGGTGTTTTCCAAAGTAGTTTGACGGCGGCATCTGCACTTTTTTCATAGTAGTCAAGTTGGATATCGTAGGCTTTGTCTGCTTCTAATTGAATTTTTGTGCTGGCATTTTCTGTGAAACCTTGGTCTCGCCAAGCATCAATCACGAGTTTGCCATCTACCCACAACCGCGTCCCGTCATCAGAACCAACGTAGAAGATATAGTCACCGCTTGTGAGGGGTTTAATTTGCCCTGTCCACCGAACTGAAAAGTTATCAGGTTTGAGACCGCTAAAGGGTGAACCTGTTTTCCAATCTTTATCAATTTTGGCATCGATTACTGTGCGGATAAACTTGCCACCACTGATGGCTTCCGATTGTCCTGCATACTGAGCTGTCAAACCGCGACCGCTAGTAACGCTCAAATCTACTGGTAGAGCAGCGATTTTAGCTTTAATATTTAAATCTTCAACAGGTTGAAAGACAATATCTCCCTTGAAGTTGGTCTTTTTTTCATCTGTCTCAATATAAAAACCTGTCTCGGCATTATAGCCCATTGACAATTTAAACGTGACATCAATAGTCGATTTCAGCTTTCCTGTGGTTTCATCAAGACTCAAAGGTAACCAGCTTGGCATTCCAAACCGTTTGTCTAAATCCAAGTCAAAAAGTTCATAGCTCCAAGTTGCATCAATACTGAGATTGGTATCGCTGGTAGCTGTGGCATCATTCAGCTTAATGTTGAGATTAAAAGGGCTAGTTTTATTTTGATTAGAAACATTAATTCCGGCTTTAATAGCATCAAAGGCTTTATTGAAGGCTGTTTGCAGGGCTTGCATACCCTGATTCACGTCCTGAGTAGGATTTAGTTTGAAAAGTTCTAACTCTATTTTGGGTAAAATCTGAGCAATATAGTTAAAATTATCTGATTTTGACAATAAATTGCCTATAATCGGCAACTGAGTTAAGCTCTGTTGCTTTTGCTTTATGGTGTCTGCAACACCTTGCAGTGTTCTCTGAATCTGCTGTGTCGCCTTACCCAGAAATGTCTCCGATCTGTTAATATCTGCGCTGAAATCAATAACTTGTAGCCCTTGAGCGCCATCTGCCACATAAGCATAGTTGTTTAGTAATTGGACATCTGAGGCTGAACCTGGTGTATCTTGAATTGCTAATAATTGTGGACTAGCTGGATTTTTAATATCCAAAAGAATTAGCCCTGTTGAACTATCAGCGACATAAGCAAGATTGTCTTTAATACTTACGCCATAGGTGATACCTGGAGTATCATATCTACTTACTAAAGCAGGACTGGCTGGATTGCTAATATTTAGAATGTATAGCCCTGCGCTTTCTGCTGCCACATAAGCATACTGCCCCACTACTTTCACAGCCCAGACGCGATCGCCTGCTGTAAATTTTCCTTTTAAGATGGGGTTAGTTGAATTACTAACATCAAAAATGTCGATAGTTTTCCCATCATAGGTAGCAACATAAGCATAATTTCCCGATACTTCGACATCAGATGCGAAGGTTGAGGTGCTAATTCGTGCTTTCTGTGTCGGATTGGCAGGGTTAGTAACATCGACTATAGTAAGATGGCCTGTTGATTCCGCAATGTAGAGAGTATTGCCAACAACATCAATACCTTGAGTAGCTGCATCACTAATACTTTGATAAGTTTTCGTGAGAGTTGGGTTGCTGGGATTGCTAATGTTGATAATATAAACGCCAGCTTTATCAGCAGCAATATAGGCATAGTTACCCGCTACTATTACTTCATAAGCGGAAGGACGAGTTAGTAAACTATTAGGACTTCCCTGCTTCCAATCCTGATTAATGTTTGGTTCAGATTGAATTAGGTTAGCTGTACCCTTTAATTCTTTACCTTGAAAATATTCTGCTGTAAAACTTCCTGGCTTTCCAGATATAGGGCTATAAGCAGACACGAGTCCTGAGAAAAAAAATTCCTGAGAATTTGTAGACCAGTATAGTTGGGCTTTGGCATCGCCTGTAGCCTCGTAATATTCCATTTTTAAGTCATAAACTACACCAGCATTGAGATAAATTTGCCCTGTCTTAGTGCCACTACTATCTTTCCATTGATCTATAACTTTTTGTTCAGCAGATCCTGGCTTACTAATCCACAGTCTTACCCCATCATCTGTAATAGCATCAAATGTATATGTACCCCCAATATTTGGTTGAATTTTTCCTGTCCAACGAACGCTAAAATTATCAATTATAGGTTGATGAGGTATTTCATACTTACTTTTTAATACTGGTTTTTTTGGGTCGCTTATATCGATAATTTGTAATCCCTTTTCTCCATCTGCGATATAAGCATAGTTACCAACAATTGTTACGCCATAACTGTTACCAGGTGTATCGTAGCTACTAATGATAGATGCCATTTTATTTATTCCTCTACAGATAATTTTTGTCTCGTATTTTCTGGGAGATAATAACCTATCCACTGACGCACCTTGCTTACTCTAAGCTTTGGTACCAGGGTAATAATAGTCATTCATGAAGAGCCAACTGCGTAGAGTAAAACAGTTTTGGTATCAGATTAAGATATGATACCAATGCCTTTTGAGAAACACCAATATGTATCTCTTTGGTATATCTTAATTTGCTAACCTATGGCGTTTAATTAATGGTTGCCAATTATCTATGGATATTTCCAATAATCTGAAAAAATATACAAAATATACAGCATATATGCCTGTGACAATTAAATAATCGTAGAGAAAAAATTAGGTGATTTATATTTTTTACTTTCAAGCAAAAAGGGGCAATGGTGAAAATACGTAAACCTAGAATAACAAGTTTCAGAATTGTTATAAAAATAGGCTTGGTTACAAGAATCGGGAGAATAAGTATACCCAAAACTTCTGCGCTCGCTAAAGCATAATAGTGTATGATAATGCGTTTAATAGGAGCTTATACAGCACTTCCGTCTGTAATGAGGTACACTAAATTAAAAATTTGTTGATTCAGCGGTTTAGTAAAGTTATTCTAATCAGTAATGGATTCAACATTAAGCCTGACGATATTGAAACAGAAAAACGACTTTTTTATGTGGCGATGACTCGTGCCAAAGAAGAACTAATCATTTGCGCTCAAGCGCCAAACCAATTTATCCAAGAATCTGGCTTAGTTGCCCAAATAACTGATTATCCAGTCACTGAAATTCCTCAATTGATGTACTACTTTGATTTAACTCCTGCTGATGTAAATTTGAGGCATATAACCACAAGAAATCAGCAGGATAAAATTAAAATATTGCGTGAAGGAACTCCATTGCAATTAAAAACAAATCAATGGGGTGATGGTTGGAATATTTGCACAGAACGTCATGAACAAATTGGCTGTTTGTCACGTAAGGGAAAAGAACTTTTGAGTAATAAAAAGATTGTCCCAAACCAATTTCAATTTAAATTTGGTGAGGTAACAGTAAGATACGTTTATCATCACATCAAAATAGATGATGTCACAGGAGATATTTTAGAAGACTGGTTTGTTGTGATTCCCAAAATTCGAGTCTGCCGCGAATAATCAAAATCGACCAGCAAAAACAGTATAACTTCTAATTAATATCCTTAACCTGGTTAACTCTGTCTCGCTACATTGTGCATGGTATAAGAATATACAAGCAATCAAAGTCAGACACAGAACAGCTTTCTGTAACTGACTTTCATCAATTTTTAGATGATGCAGAAGACAGGTCTATCAGTCATTGTGGGAGTGTTCAAACTCATAAACGTAAAATAGTCGGCTAAATTTCTGCAATAAGTATCCTAGAGTTGCAAATACTATTGCACTTCCAAGCGTCCACCAGAAGCCAATAGGGGGAAGTGTTAACAGCGATATTGGCGTTTGATTGACAGATGCTAGAGCTGCCTTGATTGCTATAGCCCTGGCATCAATGACGACACTGACACACAAACAAATGACAGCCAACCCATAAGCCGATGTATAAAGACGTTTAATATTGTTGAGAGCATCCTGACAAACTCGGCAATTTTGAGTATGAGTTGTCCAGACATCAAAAAGCTGTTGCTTATCTAGCTCACTCGGGGAAGGATGAGAGTTATACCCACCAGCCCAAGGAATGCTACCTCCAGCTTTTTTCTCTAACCACTGGCGGAATGTAATTACCATCTTATCTTGAGGATTGGGTGTATAGACTGCATCTAGCCATCGGCTGTTTTGGTGTTTGGCTAGAATCTTCTGTTGGTAATGGAGAAATACCAAATCTTGATGCAAAAATAAGGATGACAAAACATGACCTAGCCAAGTTGGCATTGGTAGACCAAAGATTCCCAATCCTTTGGGTGTTTTTCCTGACTCATTCTTCACTAATACTTGAGAACCAATATGACGGCACCATCCTGGACGAGTTGGGGTAGCATATAATGCCAGAATGAGTTTGCCACCATCAATAGATGTTGAGACAATTCTCATATGACTTGGTGGTTGAAAATCATGTATTGCTCGCTCAATTGTGGGTGCTGTCGGTTTAATTTCAAAGGCGAACCCTTCACCCGTAGATATCTGTTTGATGCAAACTAGGTCTAAGTAATTAGCATCTTGATAGCGATTGCCTACAAGACCGTGGTGAGATACAGGTACATGAGCTGGATCAGCAACATTCTCCATAAAAAAGTCCCATCCGTAGGGTAAATCACGGATATTCCAAAACAAATGTGTTGTTTGAAGTGACTTATCCTCAAGTTCTGGGATAATTTGCGGTGTTCTTAATTGGCTTTCAAGCTGTGCTTCTTTTCCTGACTCAGCCCAAACCCACAGTAGACCTTGAAGTTCTTGAGTTGGATAGCTCATAGCAGATGACCTAGAGTTTGAGCAGTGCTCAGTGGCTGTTTGCTCATCTTTTGACTGAGGAATACTCACACACTTCCCCTGCGAATCAAAACGCCAAGCATGGTATGCACATAAAAGTGTGCCATCAGACTCAACCCGTCCTTGAGAAAGAGGAGCTAGCCGATGCGGACAAAAATCTTCAAAACAAGACCATTTGTGGAAATTGTCTCGCCACACAACAAGATCCTTTCCTAGTAACTGTATTGCGTGTGGACGAGATGGATCTAAGAAATTTACAACTGCTACTGGATACCATTGCTTTGTCCATTGGAATGTTTCTTCATCAGGTTGATGAAATTGTCCAATAGCATTAGCCATCTCACCTTGCAAATTGCTTTCCGTAGTCATAGGAATTTTGGGTAGAAACCCCGTGCTTCGCTTCACGGCCTTACAAAGAACATGATAAAGTGCGAAGCATAGAAAAAGCCTGCAACTATCGCTGATCAGAGCGCTAATACAGCTGATGCAGACCAATACCTGTTGACTTAAGAACAACGATTAGCTCCTACCGTTCGCACCCAATTCCATCTCCATCTCGATCAAAACCATGAGGATCAGGTGGCAATACCTTAAATCTTCTTTGGGTAATGTCTGAGCAATTGAGATCTGGTGAATTTTTGGGAATGCAAAAGTCAGGGTAACTTATATCTTGCACCTCTGGGGATAAACCACTAATTAAGCAATAGGAGTGTAAAAAAGTGACTCCAGAAGTGAGAAGGGTTATTAAGTAGAAAAAAGAAGC
>NZ_JACJPX010000115.1 GCF_014696315.1 Calothrix membranacea FACHB-236 | reverse complement strand
CTGCTATTAAACAGATTGGAGCAAGGATTAAAATCTCCGGCGCACAATGGAATGTTGAAAGTGTCAACCAAATTCTTTCTGTTCGTTGTGCTTATCTAAATGGTTTGCTTGCTATTTGAGTTTTTCTGCCAAAACTGGATGCTCCCGGTTCTTTTTTCTCTATTCCCTAGACAAAATCTTTGATTGTTGAAGAAATTCCGTACATTGATAGCTGAAGTTTAGCCTAGATAATGCCCATTAAAACTATGATATGGCGGGCATTTCTCAGCTTATGAATATTTTAAACACCAAAATATTCATCCTATATAGTGATTCTAAACTATTCAAGAAAATCACTATGAGTCAAGTATCTAATAGTGAAATATTTGACCAAATTGTTGCAGGTGCTGTTCAGGATCAAGCCGCTAAAGCACCAGGCTTACGTCAAGCTCATGCTAAAAGTCATGGTTGTGTCTGGGGTGAGTTGGCGATCGCAGATAATATTCCTGAGAATCTGCAAGTTGGTATTTTTAGCAAGGTTAAAACCTACCCCATCTGGGCAAGATTTTCTAATGCATCTGGCCCCTTAAGTCAAGGACAACTACAATCTGATAAGAACCCGGATGGTAGAGGCTTTGCAATTAAAGTTCTCCAGGTGGAAGGGAAGAAGGTGCTAGAAGATGAACCTAACGCCCAGGATTTTGTACTGATCAACCATCCTGTTTTCTTTGTACGAGAGGCTCAAGATTATATTCGTTTAGCAGAAGTGACAGCTGGTAAACTTTCCCCAGAAACCTTGGCGTACGAGTTTGGGATTTTGCAACAAATTGCTGGTAAGAAAACTCTCAATCCTTTAGAAATTCGGTATTGGAGTGCTACACCCTACCGTTTGGGAACCCAGGCGATTAAATTTTCTGCGAAACCGCAAGTTATAAATACTGCTGATTTACCTATCCCAGACTCTGATAATTATTTGCGCCAAGCTATAGTCAATACTCTCACTATAGAAAAGCGGGATGTTTATTTTGATTTCTTGATTCAACTACAGCCTGATCACGATCCCAAATGGGTTGATGATCCTACCCTGCTCTGGGATGAAAATGTCTCTCCATATATTAAAGTAGCAACTATCAAAATTCCGGCTCAGGAATTTGATAATAGTGATCGCAAACAGTTCGATGAAAGTCTTTCCTTTACTCCTTGGCATACTCTACCGGAACATGAACCGTTGGGTAGCGTCAATGCTTCTCGGTTGAAGTTATATCAAACTATTGCCCAGAATCGCCGGGAACACAATCAACAGGTGATTACTGAGCCACAACCCTATGCGATGCAATCATAAATTACCGCAATAATACTGGGTTTGCTAAAAAAGTGATTACTCTAAACATGAGAGTAATCACTAATAATTACTGCAAATAAAAATAGCCCCTTTTGGGGGCTTTTGATTTGGTACATGTTCTTCTGAGAGAATTTGACGATAATTCAGGTTTCGGTATAAGTAGTTCTGTATATGTCCCTATAGTAGCAGCTCAATTAGGAGATGCTAAGGGCGATCGCTTACTCTTCAAATTAACTTCATCAAAACTGCACAAGAAGAATACATACCGCTAAACTAGACGACATTGAGCCAAAAATCAGCAGTAATGATTTTGCCATTGCGATTAAACTGGCCCCAAAGCTTATACTTTCCTGGTTGGGGAAAGCTAGTCATAAAATGAACATGTCCAGTTGGGGTATTTTTGAGTGCGTGAGCATGGATGTAATCTGCTGCTGTTAGCTGCTTAGAATTTCGCACGATAACTAAATGTCCGTTCTCTCCCAAGTAAGGCTGTAAATCTGTTAGCGGTTGCTGGTTACCAGTATCTTGTAACTTAAACATTAAAGTAACTTCTTGACCTGCTTTTACAGTGGTTTCAGAAAGAGCGAGATTAACTTGAGTGTCGTTGAAAGTTTTACTACGCTGAATGTCAATTTCTGGAGATGGAATAGTATTACCTGAAACTTGTGCTTTCAATACTGAGACTTGTTCTGTTTTTCCAGTGGGTTTTAACTCAAAATCACTTTACATACTTTAGTTAACTGGAGAGTCAAGAGTTGAGGTATTTTTTAATTTAATGAGCCAGAAAGAGTGCGTCTATTTTAAATGCTTAAAAATATAGCATTTCTCAGTCTGGTGAAGTACGAAATTACCCCTCCCCAACCCTCACCTTGGTAAGGGGAGGGTGCGCGATAGCGCGGGTGGGGTGTATTTCATTTGCTTGGGAATTGCTATATAAATTTAGTAATGCATTATCAATGAGGCGGTGCGTTAGAAAGTAAATCTTAAGTAGGATGTGTTACGGCTATGAAAGGATTTGGGACAAAGAGACAATGAGATTTAGCCGTAACGCATCATCAATGCGGCGGCGGTGCGTTAGGCGCTAGGATAGTCTTTGCATGACCAATCATATTGGAAACGAGCGCCTAACACACCCTACAATAATTATATTTTTACTTGAAAAATAACCGTTTAATTTATTTATTGATGTTCAATAATTGGACAAATAGTTGCATGATTATTATCAGGTTTAATTTCCCATCCAGATAGTAAACCAGATAATTCTTGTCTCAAAATCATTAATTGCTGAATTTGCTCATCAATGGCTTTTACCTTTTGCTCTAGTTTGATTTTGATATGCTCACAAGGTAAGTTGCCACTATCATGAACATTGAGAAATTCTTTAATTTCGGATAAGCTTAATCCCAAGCTTTGCGCGCGTTTAATAAAGTGTAGTCGTTCTAAAATATCAGAGCTAAATAATCGAAATCCGCCTTCTGTTCTACCTGATGATTTGAGTAAGCCAAGTTCTTCATAGTAGCGAATGGTTTTAATTGGTACACCACTTTCTTTGGCAACTACACCAATTTGTTTTCCTTCTGCTTGGGCTAACATCTTGACCGCACCCTCAGTAAGATATGATTGCTAATCTTATACTAAACTCTCCATTTAACTGGAGAGTCAAGCATCAAAAGTATCATTTCATCATGCTCATGAAAAACTCAGTTGAGTAGAAGCAGTTTCTTCAGTTGCGTCTGCGGACTGAACTGCGATCGCACCCCGAAACATATTCATTCCACAAGTGAAAGCATATTCACCTGGTTGTTCGGGTGTAAATTCCACGGTTGTGACTTGATTTAGCGGTAAATCTGCGGCGATCCGAAAGTCTGGAATTAAGACTTGCTCTAAACAACTGCTAGGATCTTTGCGGGCAAATTTCAGTCTTACTGGTTTCCCGGCTTGCACTACAATTCGGCTAGGATCATATCCGCCATCAACAGTAACAGTTACTTCCTGAATATTCTCACTTGTGGCAACTGCTTTCTGAGACTTGGGTTTACTCAGCAAGAACCACCAAAGTTCTAAGCCAATTAATCCCAATCCGCCGAGAGTGACGGCTATTTTATTTCCTAGAGGCTGATCGATACGTTGAAATTGATTAGTTTGGACTGTTGGTGATGAATGGGTTTCATGGGATGTTTGGGCAGGTGCTTTACCTGATGCGATTCCAAATATAATCCCTAAACTGGCTATAGTACTGATGAGTGTTGTTTTGTTCATAATTGATTAGTGATTGGTAATTTGTCATTTGTCATTGGTCATTTGTTTAGCTGAGAGTTGTAGGATGGAAGTTGCGTAGGCGTAGTGCGTTGGTGACTACGGAAACTGAACTAAATGCCATTGCTGCACCGGCGATGATGGGGTTAAGTAACCAACCGAAGAATGGGAAGAGAATCCCGGCGGCGATGGGGATACCAGCAACGTTATAAATGAAGGCGAAGAATAAATTTTGACGGATGTTGCGAATGGTGGCGCGGCTGAGTTGAATTGCTGTAACTATGGCTTGTAAATCGCCAGAAATTAAGGTGATGTCACTAGCTGCGATCGCAACGTCTGTACCTGTGCCAATTGCTATTCCCACATCGGCTTGGGCTAAGGCTGGTGCATCATTAATACCATCACCAACCATCGCGACAATTGAGTGCTGAGTGCTGAGTGCTGAGTGCTGAGTTTTTCTTTTGCTCCTCTGCTCCCCTGCTCTTCTGCTCCCCTGCTCTCCTACTTGCAGTGACTTAATCACCTGCGCCTTTTGATCAGGGCGGACTTCGGCTAAGACTCTGGTAATACCGACTTCACGGGCAATGCTTTCGGCGGTGCGTTGGTTGTCGCCTGTGAGCATAACTACTTCTAAACCGAGTTTTTGCAAGGCTCTCACGGCTTGGGGTGAGGTGGGTTTAATGGCATCAGCAATCCCCATGACTCCTTTGATTTCGCCGTCAACTGCTAACCATACTGCGGTTTTACCCAGGTATTCTAAGCGTTCTTTGTCTGGTTGCAAAACTTGCGTGTTAATACCCAATTCTTCCATCCAGCGTTGTGTCCCAATTTGCACAAGACGGTTAGAAACGATACCTTGGACACCACTACCTGCGATCGCTTCAAAATCTCTGACATCTGCTAATGGTACTTCCTGAGTTTCGGCATATCGTACAACTGCTTCTGCTAAGGGGTGTTCGGAATTGCGTTCTACTGAGGCGGCTAGTTGAATCAGCTGCATTTCGTTGCCGTTAGCTGTGCCGTTAACTGTGACAAAATCTGTAACTGTCGGTTTACCTTGGGTAATTGTGCCTGTTTTATCTAAGACAATGGTTTGAATTTGATGTGCTAGTTCTAAGCTTTCTGCGCCTTTGATTAAAATGCCGTTTTCTGCACCTTTACCAGTCCCAACCATCACTGAGGTGGGTGTGGCTAAACCCAAAGCGCAAGGACAAGCGATAATTAATACCCCCACTGTGGTAATCAACGCCAGGGTAACATTGCCCATGATGTTGTACCAAATAACAAAGGTAAAGATAGCGATCGCAATTACTGCTGGGACAAACCACCCGGTAACTTGGTCTGCTAGTCTTTGAATGGGGGCTTTTGAGCCTTGAGCTTGCTGCACTAATTGCACAATCTGCGCCAGTACGGTATCTGCGCCTACTCTGGTGGCGCGGAACTTAAAACTGCCAGTTTTGTTGATGGTTGCACCAATGACTTCATCCCCTGGTTGCTTTTTCACAGGGACACTTTCACCAGTCACCATCGCTTCATCAACTGTGGATGTGCCGTCAACGACTTCGCCATCAACGGGTATTTTCTCCCCAGGACGCACTAACACCACATCACCAATTTGTACTTGCTCAATCGGTACATCGATTTCTCGCCCGTTACGAATTAATCGCGCGGTTTTCGCCTGTAAACCAATTAATTTGCGGATAGCTTCGGAGGTTTGTCCTTTGGCGCGATTTTCAAACAGCCGCCCTAATAAAATTAAGGTAATGACAATCGCCGCAGTTTCATAATACACATCTGGACTTAAACCCTGAGCAATGAAAAAGCCGGGAACTAATGTGGCAAATAGGGAATAGAAATATGCGGCACTGGTACCTAAAGCAATTAAAGTATCCATTGTTGCAGCATGGCGCTTTAAGGCTTTCCAACTATTGACGTAAAAGGAATAACCACACCAAAACTGTACAGGAGTTGTCAGCAATAATTGCAGCCAAGGGTTATGCAACCATGTAGGAATTAAAGGCAGGTTTAACCCTGTCATCATTGGTAGCGAACCAATTACCAACACAGCGCTAATAATCCCCCCTACCGTCACCTTACGCTGCAAATCACGGGATTCCTGCAGGCGATGTCGCTTTTCTTCATCATCTTCTCCCGCCATCAAATTTTGTTCTTGTAGCGGCAAAGCAGAATAACCTGCTGCATCTACTGCGTCTTGGATAGCTTGTAAATCTGTCCTTTTGGGGTCATAATCAACCGTTGCCTGTTCTGCCCCAAAATTTACACTACATTCATTCACGCCAGGGACAGAACGAATCGCATCTTCTACACTTCTGGCACAAGAAGCGCAACTCATACCGCGCAACTTCAATGTGGTATTCTTCATTTCCAGACTCCAATTATTAAGTGGTGTTCAAGACTGCTTTCATCTTGAATCCTCCAGTGAACTGGAGTGTCAAGGGGGAAAAGGGACTTCTAAGGAAAAAAATAATTAATCGCTTTAGGACGCAGCAGAGGAAGCAGAGGAGGAAGAATACAATTATGGTCTTCGCTGTGAAAAATGAATAATTTAATTTCTGGAAGTCCCAAAAGAAAAATTGGAAATAGCCAAAAAGTATTTGATTAACTAAGTTTGACGATATTTCCCATACATTAACTGAACCTAGGAGAAATTTCTGTTAAAGTCCCTTGACTTGCCAGTTCAGCATAGACTTCTTGCAGAAGTCGGGAAAAGATTAAGGGGGAAGGGGGAAAGGTTTTGTATTATCCCTTTCCCCTTTAACCTTTAACCTTTCCCCTTTTTTCAAAAAGCACTTTTGCAATAGGTCTTATATAAGAAAGCACATTGAGGCTGCAGGGGACTCAGGGCCCTCTTTGGGGGTTGGGGGGAGAGAGTTTGCAAGTAGCAAATTTACCATGTTCAATACGGCAGTGCGATGGGAATTATAAAACAACCAGCTTAAAAAATTCTAAAGATTGCACGCATGTTCATCTCTTCCAATGGTTTGACGCAAGCCGATCTGGAATCAGCTATTGTTCTCAACCCACTGATAGTTTCGCCAGACACATCTGTGATGATGGCAATCGCTCAGATGAGTGGTATTCGTACTATGTGTCCTTCTTCTAGGGAAACAGATAGTGAAATTGAAGCTTTACATCTGGAGGTGCGCTCTAGCTGCGTGTTGGTTGTAGAAGCAAATAAGTTATTGGGCATTTTTACAGAACGGGATGTGGTCCGCCTGAGTTCGCAAAAGCGATCGCTGGAAAATTTGTGCATTGCTGATGTGATGACACATCCTGTAATTACTTTGCGACAATCTGCATTTACTGATTTCTTCTTTGCGATCAATTTACTTCAGCAGTATCACATTCGCCATTTACCAATTCTCGATGAGCAAGACAACATTATTGGGTTGGTAAACCATGAGAGTTTACAGCAATTATCTCGTCCGATAGATTTATTGCGCCTACGCTTGGTAGCAGATGTGATGACTCCCCAAGTAATTACTGCTGCTCCCACTGTTTCAATGCTGACTATCGCTCAACTGATGGCAGAATATCGGGTGAGTTCGGTGGTGATTGTGGAAGAGCGATCGCCTAAAACTCACAACCAATTTTTACAACTACCGATTGGGATTGTCACTGAGCGAGATATTGTGCAATTTCACGCGCTAGAGCTAGATTTTGAACGGTTGCAAGCAGAAACGGTGATGAGTACCCCTGTGTTCTCCGTGAGTCCACAAGAATCTCTGTGGAGCGTGCAACAGGTGATGCAGCAATATTTAGTCAAGCGGATTGTGGTAACGGGAAAGCAAGGAGAGTTGTTAGGAATTGTCACCCAAACCAGTATTTTGAAAGTCCTCAATCCCCTGGAGTTATCACATTTAGTTGATGTCTTAGAAAATCGCGTATCTTGTTTAGAAGCAGAAAAATTAGAATTGCTGCAAAATCGTAACAGCGAATTAGAGCAGCAAGTTCAAGAACGTACAGCGATACTCAAAGCTAAAGCCGAGCGAGAGCAATTAATTACTAATATTGCTACTCAAATTCGTTCTTCACTCAACCTGCAAGATATTTTAGACAGAACCGTTAAAGAAGTGCGATCGCTCCTCAATTGCGATCGCGCTGCGATTTGGCAGTTGCAATCTGACTGGAGCATTGTTGCGGTTGCAGAATCGGTAGCCAATGGTTGTGTTTCTTATAAAGATAAAAAAGTTCAGGATATGTGTTTTGCTCCTGATTTAGCTGATGTATATCGTAATGAACGGATTCGTGTCGTATCTGATATATACAAAGCTCCGATGAGCGATTGCCATCGCCAACTCCTAGCCAACTTGGACATTCGGGCGAAAATTTTGGTGCCAATTATCCATAATAGTAACCTGTGGGGACTGTTAAACGTTGTTGAGAGCCGCGAGCCGCGAGAATGGCAAGCTGAAGAGGCTATGTTATTACGACAGCTAGCGACACAGTTAGCGATCGCAATTCAGCAAGCGACGGCTTACGAACAATTGCAAACAGAACTCGCAGAACGGCAACGCACAGAAGCAAATCTCCGGCAAAGCGAACAACGCTATGCATCTTTGGCGGCGGCGGCTCCAGTCGGTATTTTCCGCACTGATGCTCAGGGAAACTGCGTTTATGTCAATGAACGCTGGTGTAAAATTGCTGGTTTAAATTCAGAAGAAGCTCAAGGTAGCGGCTGGGTAAAGGCACTTCATCCCGAAGATCGTCAAAAAGTGGCAGCTGAGTGGTATTCTGTGGCTCAGGAAAATCGCCCTTTCCAGCTAGAGTATCGATTTCAACAATCTGATAAGACTATAGCTTGGGTATTTGGACAGGCGGTTGCGGAATATAATCCAGCAGGGCAAATTACAGGTTATATCGGCACAATCACAGATATTAGCGATCGCAAACAAGCCGAAGAACAGTTAATTTACAACGCGCTACATGATACGCTCACAGGTTTACCTAACCGTAATTTTTTAATGGAACGGCTAGAATTAGCGATTCAAAGAGCCACACGCCGAGAAAATTATCACTTTGCGGTTTTGTTTCTCGATATGGATCGCTTCAAACTGATTAATGATAGTTTAGGGCATTTAGCTGGAGATGAATTACTAACTATCATCGCTCAAAAACTCAAATCCAAAATCCGCACTACAGATTTAGCTGCTCGTCTCGGCGGCGATGAATTTGTTGTTTTGTTGGAAGATTTACGAGGTATTGAAGAAGCTGTTTATGTTGCTGAACGGTTAATACAAGAATTTCAAGCACCAATTACGCTCAACGGCTATGAATTTTTTCTGACTACGAGCATCGGTATTGTATTTGCACAAAATAATTATCATCAAGCTTCTGATTTACTAAGAGATTCAGATATTGCTATGTATCGGGCAAAGTCTCAAGGCAAGAGTTGCTATAAAATCTTTGATGCCCAAATGCACAATCAAGCACTTATCCGACTCAACTTAGAAAATGATTTACGTAAGGCTTTAGAAAGAGAAGAATTTATCGCTTACTATCAACCAATTGTTGATATCAATACTCAAAATTTGATTGGCTTTGAAGCATTAGTACGTTGGCAACATCCTACCAGAGGATTTGTTTCACCAATAGAATTTGTTTCCATAGCTGAGGAAACAGGTTTAATTGTCCCTTTAGATAGGTGGATGCTCTACACTGCTTGTCAGCAACTAGCAACCTGGAAAACTCAGTTTTCTAGCCAATTTCCACTGAAAGTAAGCGTGAATATGTCAGTTCAAGATTTACGCAAAGCTAATTTAATTAATGATGTAGAAAGTATATTGGCGCAAACTGGTTTAGATGGGCAATATCTCACCCTAGAAATTACTGAAAGTATGCTCATTGATAATATTATAGAAACTATCAAAGTTTTAGAACAATTAAAAAGGCTAGGAATCCAAATTAGCATTGATGATTTTGGCACTGGATATTCATCTCTAAACTATCTACATCGTTTACCTGCAGACACCTTAAAAATTGACCGTTGCTTTATTCAACAAATGCAAGAAGGTAACCGCAATTATCAAGTAGTGAAAACCATAATTACACTCAGCAATCAACTCGGATTAGGAGTTGTCGCAGAAGGAATTGAAACACAACAACAACTGCAATCTTTGCAGCATCTAGGTTGTGAATTTGGGCAAGGTTACTTATTTTCTAAACCTCTAGCTAATCGTGATATTGAAACATTATTGATGGACATAGGACATAGGGCATAGGGCATAGGGCATTGGTAATTTCTCCCCCTGCTCCCTGCTCCCCTGCCTCCTCTACCCAATCCCCAAAGGAGGCCCAAGTCCCTCCGGCTGCCTATGTGTAGCCATATTTTGGAGACTTGGTATAAGGTGTGCGATCGCTCTGAAAAATGTGACACACTGATAATTTACCATTGCTGCTGTTCTTTCAGTAATTTTACTGAATTAACAATTGATTTTCAAAAAGTGAAAAAATAGTTTAGTAATTATACGATGTTTTTCTCTGAAGATAGTTGTACTTTGATAGGTGCAACAAATTAATCAAAGGAAGTGGAGCAATGGAAGTACTAAATAAACCTCAATTGAATAACAATTTATTAAATCAAATACGATATCAAATTGATGGTATCGAAATCCATAATTCTAATCTGGCTAGAATATTATGCACAATTATTCCCTCTCATTGCCCTTTTGAAAAAACTGTCAAAGTTTTAGGTCATACGCTTTTTCAAATCCCACCTTTGTGTAAACTCAACCCCTTCTATGAAGAAGTAGTTTGTCTGCGTTTTAAGTGTTTGTCATACTTAGTAGATGAATGTGGAGAAGATATAACAAAATACTGCTAAGTATCTCATCAAGTTGCGATTAGTCTTTAGGAAGGCTAGAAAGTATGTGAAGTATCTTTAAAGCCTGATTATGATTCTGATGAAGCGAAACATCTGTCCGGAATGTAGGAGATAACTTATGTAACAATTATGTATATTACAACACTGCAACCATGCAAAAACTTAAGTATACAGATCCTAATTTTGAGCAACTTTTCGCTGAGATTGACCCTGAAGTAGCAAATTCCTTTACATTAGAGCAATTAGAAGCCATCAAAAAGGGTTTTGGCTCTAGTGCTTGGACTCGTCATTCTTTAGACATTAGACTTACAGTACCAATTCCCGGATTAAGGTTTTATTTGGTATTACTAGGAGGTTCAGAACGCCGTTCTCAAAAGCGTTTACGCTATGAAAAAGGGTTATATCCTTTTTGGACTATTAAAAATATCTTGTTTATCATAGCAATTCTGGCAATTATATCGGCTTCTAGCTATACTATATTTTCTTTCGCTTTATCTTCTCGTATTTCCAAATCTAAATCTTATTATCCAACTTCAATTCCTTGGATTTCCGAACAATCAGAATGTGAAAATACAAATAGAAGCTGGCGTGATGGGAAGTGCTGGGATTATCAACACAGCCCTGATTTCTAATACCGATTGCTTCAAACTATGAAATCCAAATACTAAGAAAATTTCGTAATTACGAACTATTAGAAAATTTATTGCTTGTTGCCAGGAAAGTAATATGCCTAAAAACCGTTTGACTAAACCTAATTCACAACCCGATCCTTTTGTCCAAAAATTTTTCGCTCGTATACCTCCTCAAACAGCAGCTACTTTTACTCATGCCCAATTAGCAGAGCTAAAAAGGGTGTTTGAAAATCGAGTTAGCCGGAACCATGCTGTAGATATGAGGCTTTCCATTCCCTTTTTTAAAAAGCGTTTTTATCTAGTTTTGTTACTCGGTAGAGAAAAGCGTTTAAAGCAACGTGTTTGATAAGTAGAATGTTGCAATTAAAGATAGGTGATAAGGGCTATCATTAGTCATTCGTAAGGGGTTACAGCCTATTTATTTTTCGTAACATAGTGGTTTTTTTCCACAGGTTTGCTTACAGTATTTTTCAATTTTTATGATGTAGGAATTGGCTGATTTTTAGGCAGTTTGTAGAAGAGATAAACATATTTTTTATATTTAATAGGACTTACGCAAGTGTCATATTTTTTTCGTTTAGGTTTGTCCAGGGTCAAATGTCAAGAGTCCAAAAAAAACCTAAATTTTTGACCCTTGAACGCCACTTGCTCTACTTGGGGAAACCCCATCGCTTTTAGCGTCTCCCCTTGGGAGAAGACCGCAGTGGCTCCTCTTGACTCTTGACTCTTATCCCAGAGCATCACTGTGCCAGTTGCGTAAGTCCTGTTTAATTTTCTAGATGCCTGAAACCGCAGCAACGATTTTTTGATAGAGTGATGCTTTGTCGAATGCTCTTCATCTTCTATGTCGTCCCAGGTATCGCTCCCTCAATCGCTGCAAACAGGCTTACCTCTCACTGCTCTTGCGCCCATGCAGGATGTGACAAACCTGTGGTTTATGAAAGTAATTGCCCAATACGGCAGCCCTGACTACTTCTTTACCGAGTATTTCCGCGTCAATGATACTTCACGGCTAAATCGGAGCATTTTGGCAGCAATCACCGAAAACGACACAGGTCGCCCGGTTTTTGCTCAAATGATTGGCGAAAGCATTCCAGACTTGGTCAGAACAGCCAAGGAACTCTGCAACTATAATATTGCTGGCGTTGACTTGAATATGGGCTGTCCAGCACCGAGAATCTATCGCAAGCAAGTTGGGGGTGGATTGCTGCTCACGCCAGAAAAAGTGGATCGGATTTTGGGAGAATTGCGACAAGCCGTCAGCGATCGCCCTTTGACCGTGAAGATGCGTGTAGGCTTTGAAAATACAGATACTTTTTACAAGATTCTAGATTTGATTAATCGCCACAGCATTGATTTACTGAGTTTGCATGGTCGTACGGTCAAAGATATGTACCACGGGCCAGTCAAATATGATTTGATTGCGGAAGCTGTAAGGTGGGTAAATTGTCCAGTGCTTGCCAACGGTAATATTTACTCAGCGAAAAAAGCTTTAGAAGTACTTTCCCAAACTGGTGCAGCAGGTGTGATGGTGGGACGCTGGGCGATTGGCAATCCTTGGCTGTTTAATCAAATTCGCCAAGCTTTGCGACAAGAAGCGATCGCACCCATGCCATTAGTAGAAGTACGCAACTATATTGAGCGTTTATGGCAAACTCCCGAAGCCCCAAATATACCAGAGCGCGCGCGGGTAGGCTACCTAAAAATGTTCCTGAATTACATTGCTTTAAGTGTAGATGCCCAAGGGCTTTTCCTGCGGCTGATGCGTCAGGCACAAACTGAAGTAGAACTATTTAAAATCTGCGATCGCTTTCTCCTAGCTGAAGAAACAAAAACTCTAGCCCTAGAACCCTATCAAGGCGTGTGATATTAATTCAAAATCCCCTGCAGGAATCACTATAAATGCTTCTTTTATTTTTGAGCATGGTTTTCCTGCGGCACAATTCAAATTATCTTAATAAATTTTCTAGGCTTTCTACGAGTATATACTGAGAATTTGCAATTTAATAAATGCTAATCAAAATTGCTGAAACTTATATATATAAAGTATTTAGTGTTCACCGATGACGGAACGTAGCAGAGCAACTTTACATAAGCATTATATGAGAGCCTAATTATGTAAAGAACTAGTGACCTTAATCTGTCGTTAAAGTAAGTATTCTCAACTAAATGATAGGATGCGAAGAATTTTTGCATCGTGATAGAAATAGGAAGGTAATTCTAACCTTATGGTACGCGGATCAATAATTATTCCCATAATATTTATTAGCTTGGCTGGGAAGGCTGAAGCTGCTACTTTCTATATGATAGATAGAGACTCTGGTACACTATTTACTTCTCATAATAAAGCGATATTTACACAACTAAAGCCAATTAGTTTACGTTCTTCATCATCAAATAAACTATCGTTTGATAGCTCCTATGATAATCAGGTTACAGACTATATCATCAACACCAAAAATATTAGCAATGATGCCAGATTTTCTGGTAATACTGTAAGCAGCTTTCCTATTATAGGTGCAAATATTGTTGCCACCTATCACAACAAAAATAGGGTAAGCTTAAGACCAGATTTTATACAGCTTGTCAGCATAAAAAAGCCACTTAATATTGCAAATCTACCATCCCTTGCTCCAATAGCAAATCATCACCAGCTCACATTTGATAATAATGAGAAGAAACCCTTTGGATTTCAATCAGGTGTAAATTTCTCTTTTCCTGATTTTTCGGAAAGGCTAACTAAGTTTGCAACTCAAAGTATTTCTACTGGAGCTTTTATAAACCCAAAACGATCATCTAGTTTTGGTAAAGACAATTTTAATTGGGTATCTAGAAAACCCTCACAGCTTACCTTCATACCAAAAGTGTTTAATCCCAAACCTCATGAGGTTTTTTCTCTGGAAGAAATTCATGATTTCAACGGGACTATGGTCACAGGGGCAGAGGTAGACTCTAGATTTGACAACACAATGAAGAATAATCAGCAAATAATAGCTGGGTTATCTCTCATCAATACACTGAACACTGCTGATCCTGAAACCAGTACAGACACCGTATCAATTAATTGGAGTACTTTTACCTCCAAAGGCACCGTTTTTGAGGAATCATCCACTTCAGCAAATCTCTTTGCAAAGTTTGTGGCAGATACAGTAACACCTTCTACTATCTCAGATTCAAGCAAATCACTGGTAGCACCATTGGACTTCCCTACAAGATCAACAATAGGGATTCAAATACTAGGGTTTAGTAACTCATCTCAGTTCGGTTTCATGAAAGGTGATTACTTCTCAGAGAGTAATCAAATAAAACCAGTACCAGAACCAACTTCAACATTACCTAGTCTCATAGGGCTACTTTTGGCTTGCTATTCAAGCTTGAAAAAGAGAGTAATAAATCCACTACAAGTAAAATAAATCTCCATCAAATAGAAATCGGCGTAAAACTCCATCCTCTTCTGGGTGGAGTTTTTTTAGCTAGCTCTGACACACACTATTAATAGATTGCTGCGCGCATAAAAGTTTGAGGTAAAGGTCTAATGAATATTGCTGCCAGAAAAGAGCTGCTAATGACTAACAAAACAGCTGATACTCTATATCCAGTTGAAGAATTGCTGCGGGAAAGGTGGAGTCCTTTAGCTTTCTCTGAGGAACCAGTGGAAACAGATAAATTATGCACTATTTTAGAAGCAGCAGGATGGGCAGCATCTTCTTATAATGAGCAGCCGTGGAATTTTATTGTTGCTACTAAAGATAATCCAGCCGAATTTCAACGTTTATTAGATTGCCTAGCAGAAGGAAATCAAGAATGGGCGAAAAATGCCCCAGTTTTGATGATTTCTGTAGCCAAACTTAAATTTGAGCGCAACGGTGTAGAAAATCGGCACGCTTTTCATGATGTCGGCGCGGCGGCGACTACTTTAGCAATCCAAGCAATGGCGTTAGGGCTATTTATTCACCAAATGGCGGGATTTGATGTAGCTAAAGCCAAAGAAGTATACAACATTCCAGATGGTTATGAGCCTGTGGCTGCGATCGCCCTTGGCTATCTTGGCGATCCGCAAACTCTCTCAGAAAGTTTACAGCAGCGAGAGTTGGCGCTACGCAGCCGCAAACCTTTAGAAACCTATGTGTTCTCTGGCAGTTGGAATCAAGTCTCACCAGTAATCAACAGCCAAGATTGAAGTTTTGAGGCAATACTTGTCGGTTAAGGGCAAAAGGGGAAGGGGAAAAGGGGCACGAAAAAACCTTTAACCCTTACCCTTTCTCCTGCGGAGACGCTACGCGTAGCTTGCTTAAGCGCAGGGGTACACCTTTTCCCCAAACCAAATTCCAACTTAAAAATCCTTAACCGAGCAGTATTGAGAGTTGAGGTGAATATTTTCCTACTCAGGTTGGAGGACTAATTATTTAGATCAGCTAATAATTAATTGTTCTACTTTATTGGTCTATATCACATGAATATTGTTGGGCTGCGAGATCCCCGACTTCTTCAAGAAGTCGGGGATCTAAATTACCAATTTACATCTAATTAATTTTGCTTGGGCAGTGGAAGGTTGCACTCATGGAAACTCCTAATCCTAAAATCAATAATTCTGCTTTCAGAAAGCTTTCAGGAAAACAAGGGCTGCTGGTAGGGTTGGGGCTGGGTATAGTCTTAGCTATTGGCGGGATGACGATGTTTTCTCGTTTTGGTAATCAGCGTGCAGCTGCTCCTACTCAATCTGCTCCCGCAGCCAGTGCTAAAAATGCGGCATTACCAGTGAAAGTTCAGCAAGTTGGCACTAGCACAACTGAAGAAAGTACCAATTTTGTAGGAGCCTTAGAAGCACAGCAAAAAGTGACGCTACAACCGCAAATTCAGGGGCGAATTGAAAATATTCTCGTGTCTAGCGGGCAACGGGTGCAGAAGGGAACGCCGATCGCATCTTTGAGTTTAGATCAGACTCAGGCGAATGTTGCTAGTTCCATCGCCGCGGCTAATGCTGCCCAAGCGGGGTTAAAAACAGCGCAAGCACAGCTACAACAAGCCCAGGCACAGCGTACTAAGGTAGCAGCAAATCTTCAACTCCAGCAAACCCAATTGAACCGCACCCAACAATTAGTCAGTGAGGGGGCATTGGCAACACAGCAGTTAGATATTGCCAGGAATAATGTACAAGCTGCGATCGCGGATTTACAAGCTGCAGATAAGGAAGTTGCAGCCGCTAATGCTGGCATTAGGCAAGCCCAGGCTAATATTCGCCAAGCCCAAGCAGGTACGGCGGCGGCGCAAGTAAATGTGAATCTTAAACGTGTAGTATCACCGATTAATGGCATAGTCGGTGAATTTCCTGTAAAAATTGGGGATTATGTCTCTACTGGACAAACTATTACCACAATTATTCAAAATGATGCCCTGGATTTAAATCTCTCTGTGCCTTCCAATCGCTTGAAGCAACTGCGAGTTGGCTTACCTGTGCAGTTAGTTGATCCAACGACGCAGCAAGTAATTGGTACGGGGGCAATTAACTATATTTCTCCTACAGTTAGTTCTAATCAACAATCGATTTTAAGCAAGGCACGTTTTAATAATTCCCCAGGACGATTGCGTGATGGGCAATATGTGCAAGCGCGGATTATTTGGAATCGCCAACCAGGGATATTAATTCCCACCGTCGCCATCTCTCGGATTGGTGGACAGAGTTTTGTCTTTGTCACAGAAAATACAACTGTTAACGGCAAACCACAGCAAATTGTGCATCAGCGTTTAGTGCGCCTTGGTGATATTCAAGGAACAAATTATCAAGTTCTTGATGGGCTTAAACCAGGCGAAACCATTGTTACCTCTGGCATTCTCAAACTGAGAGAAGGCACACCCATTCAACCCCAATCCTAAAATCCAGGAGAATTGAGCGTGTCGATCGCGAATAATTTTATCAAACGCCCGGTATTAACTACCGTTTGTACCCTAGTGATTCTGCTTTTGGGGTGCCTGTGTATTCCGCTACTACCACTTAATTATCTGCCAGATATTGCCCCGATTCGTGTTCAGGTGTCAGCTAACTATACGGGGGCAGATGTGTCTACCGTTGAAAGTGCAGTTACTACAACCCTAGAGCGGCAAATTAACGGTGTCGAGGGTATGCAATACATGACCTCGAACAGTTCTGCCGGTAGCAGTCAAATTTCAGTATATTTCGGGGCAGAAACTGATAAAAATATTGCTCAGGTTAACGTACAAAATCGCATTGCCCGCGCCACACCCCGCTTACCAACAAGCGTACAACAACTTGGTGTGACAGCACAAACGGCTTCCACAAGTATTTTGTTGGTGTATACGTTCTATGCCGAAAATAACGAGTACGACCCGCTATTTATCAGTAACTATATTGACCTAAATTTACGCGATCAACTGCTGCGAACGCCTGGGGTAGGCGATTTGACGATTTTTGGGGAAAAGCGCTATGCCATGCGGTTATGGCTCGACCCCAATGCCTTGGCGAGTCGGCAATTAACCGTGGCAGATGTGGCGACAGCATTGCGATCGCAAAATATTCTCGCTGGGGCCGGAACTATAGGACAAGCACCCATACCCCCTGGACAAAGCTATGAAATTCCCCTGCGGGTGAATGGCCAGTTCCAAAATGCATCGGAGTTTGAGAACCTGGTAATTAAAACGGGGAATAATGGAGATTTAATTAAACTCCGAGATGTAGGACGAGCTGAACTCGGCTCAGAAACTTACACCAGTAATGCCAGAAATAACGGTAAGCCAGCCATCGGGATGGCAATTTATCAGTCACCAGGAAGTAATGCGCTAGATGTAGCGAAAAACATTGAAGCGCAGATGGAGGAGTTAAGCAAAGAGTTTCCACCCGGATTAAAAACCAAGGTCGTTTACGATACCGTGGGGTTTGTGCAAGCTTCCCTAGAAGAAGTAGTGAAAACTCTATTAGAAGCGATCGCCTTAGTTGTCTTGGTGATTTTTCTGTTTCTCCAAGACTGGCGCGCTACAATTATTCCCCTGGTGGCGATTCCGGTTTCCCTAGTTGGCGCATTAGCATTTGCTTACATATTCAGATTTTCACTCAACAATTTAACTTTATTTGGCTTAATCTTAGCCACAGGGTTAGTCGTGGATGACGCGATTATCGTTGTGGAAGCGATCGCTCGCAAAATTGAACAGGGAGTCAGACCCCTGCAAGCTTCCTTTGAAGCGATGGAAGAATTGACGGGGGCGGTAGTTGCAACATCGCTGGTATTGATGGCGGTGTTTATTCCCGTGGCATTTTTCCCAGGTTCCACCGGAAAAATGTATCAGCAGTTCGCCTTAGTCATTGCATTTTCTATTGTTATTTCCACCTTTAACGCCCTTACCTTCAGCCCAAGTATGGCGGCGATTCTGCTGCGTCCACCGCAACCCAAACGCGGCCCCTTGGGCTGGTTTTTTACCAAATTTAATCAGATTTTGGCATGGATTATTGACAAGTTTTTGGCGATCGTCCGGTTTTTAATTCGCCTGCGTTATGCTGTCGTCGCCTTGTTTGTGGTGGGATTATTCGGGACTTATTTTATGTTCACCCAGGTGCCCACAGGATTTGTACCCAATGAAGACCAGGGGATTGTCTTAGGGATTATTCAAGGCCCCGATGGAGTTGCCCTCAATTATACAGATGAAGTAATAACTAAACTTGAACAAATTCTGCAAAAAGAACCAGAAATTGAAAACGTTTTTGCAACTTCCGGATTTGGTTTTGCAGGTAGTGGCTCAAATCGCGGTGTATTCTTTGCCAAGCTGAAACCTTGGGAGGAACGCACCAAACAAGAACAAAGCGCCTCAGCAATTTTAAAGCGAATTAATGGGGCATTTCAAACTATCCCAGAAGCAATTATCACCGCAGTTAATCCGCCGCCAATTCAAGGTTTTAGTACCTTGGGGGGATTTGAATTACAACTAGAAGACCGCACCAATGGCAGGTTGACAATTGATGACTTCTTCGCCAACGCCCAAGCGGTGATTGCTCAAGCAAACCAACAGCCATCCCTAGCTGGTGGCGTGTTTACGCAGTTTACCGCCAGTACACCTCAGTTTCAAATCGATTTTGATCGCAATCGCCTAGAAGCACTCAATATTGATTTTCAGCAAGCTGTCAACACCTTGGGAGCAGCCATCGGCTCACAATATGTCAACGATTTTACCTTGGGACAGCAGAGCTATCGTGTTTATGTCCAAGCTGAAGGCAATTATCGGCGATCGCCTGATGATATAAATCAACTTTATGTGCGATCGGCAAACAACCAAATGGTGCGCTTGAGTGAAGTAGCCAAACTCACACCCATTACAGGGCCATCTGTCATCTCTCACTACAACGGCTTCCGTTCCATCAGTATCCAAGGTAGAGAAGCACAGGGTTACAGTAGCGGACAAGCAATCCAAGCCATGCAGCAAACAGTAACCGCCACCGCATTACCAGGTGTTGGTAGCGATTGGACAGGAACCGCCCGGGAAGAATTATCTGCAGGTAACTTGGGGATTCTGATTTTTGGTTTCGGGATTATTATGGTGTTCCTCACCCTAGCTGCTCAGTATGAAAGTTATGTTGACCCCGTAATTATTCTGTTAACTGTACCATTAGCCTTGTTAGGTGCATTGAGTGCGCTATCATTGCGCGGTTTAGTAAACGATGTTTACGCCAACGTCGCCCTGGTAATGTTAATTGGACTCGCCTCCAAAAACGCCATTTTGATTGTCGAGTTTGCCAACCAAGCCTTTGAGCAAGGAATGACAATTACCCAAGCAGCCTTAACAGCCGCCAAAGAGCGATTTCGACCAATCGTCATGACATCCAGTGCCTCATTGCTAGGATTCTTCCCCCTTGTCGTCGCCTCCGGTGCAGGTTCCGCCTCCCGTTGGTCATTAGGAACAGCATTATTTGGGGGATTACTGGTAGCAACAGTTTTAAGCTTGCTGATTGTGCCAGTTTTGTATGTCATCATCAAGAATTTGGAAGAACGCTTCTTAAAACGCAAACCTGCTCATCAAACCAAATCGCCTAACGCTGATAGACAAGAGGAACAAGTAGCGGCTGGTGTAGGAAGTGGTGATGAGCGTGGTTCCGGTGATTCCAAGTAAATGTGAGCAGGGGAGCAGAGGAAGCAGAGGGAGAAAATTCTGATTTTTTGTTAGTGCTCAAAAAATGTTTTGCGATCGCTCTTTTGACTAGTACACTGCGGCGTAAGTTTAGACAGGGTCAACCTTCAAGGATGCTAATATTTCCGGTATAAGTAGCCCTATCCGAATTTACGCCCTGGACTACTAGTGATATTGGAATACAGTTCAGTTAAGAAAATTAATTGATCACAAAACCAAAAAACTAGTTACTCAACAAAAAACAGAACAATAATTTTGGAG
>NZ_JACJPX010000114.1 GCF_014696315.1 Calothrix membranacea FACHB-236 | reverse complement strand
GCTTCTTTTTTCTACTTAATAACCCTTCTCACTTCTGGAGTCACTTTTTTACACTCCTATTGCTTAATTAGTGGTTTATCCCCAGAGGTGCAAGATATAAGGTGACTCAATAATTTCTGCGATCGCATATATCCCTGCCTTATCCCCTGCTTTCCAAATCAGCACCCCATCACCAGGAGCCATGTCTTTGGCATAGCGCGTTGCCAGCCAGGGCATCTGCTCAAAATCGCGGATGCCGTCTATGATGCGGTAATACTTCGGGTTGCCTTGAAATAGCCAGTAGGTCATTGTTTGGTAGATTTCCTCTAAGAATTTGGTGAGGAGCGATCGCTTGGGTGATGAGGGCTAGATGTAACCCCTATTTGCTAGTTGCGCGACTAGCAAATTTTTGAAGGATACGCTGACTAGGATGAGCAGAGAGGCTGACTAATTTATTAACAAGGGCTACTGGGAACAATGCCGAATCATACATATCACAGTGCAATGCCTCTACATTTGCCAAGATGACTTGTAAATTTGGTAAATCGTTTTCAGTAGGATTCTTTTTAAGTTCTCTAACTGGTACTGAGACAACGTGCATCTGCCCACTACGAGTTTTAAAAATGACTTTATGCCCATAATTGCTAGTAGCGGCGTAAGGACGATTGGGGTCTCCCGCTCCAGGCAAAATATACCGATAAATGTATTCATCGTTTAAAACAAGGGCTTCCCCTGGATTCAAAGTTTTTTGAATTTCATGAGCATGATCCACAAATGCACCACTCTTTTCTAAACCTGCCAAAAGAATATTCTGTTTATCTAGAAGCCAGTTGATCAGGTCACGCATTGGTCTATGTAAACCAGCAGTCTGACCAAAAAAGCCTGTTGGCCCGTCTTTAATAAAGAAAATCTTTTTGAGTATGTCTGGCTGGGTATTAAATAACTGGCGAATTAAATGAATAATAATGATATGCTCAATAACATTTACTAAATAGCCTAGTATTCCAGCAGCCCCAGTTTCTTCATCAATTATTTCATGTAACCGAAAAATATCAGTAAGATGAATTCTTCCTCCTGTTTCTGGACAAGGAAATGTATAATCTCTGTCCATATTTTGCTCTAACAGTACGACTGGATTTCCGTCTGGACTAAGAGGGTTAGTAGCTAAAGACCATTTTTTGTCTTCCTCAGTTCTTTGTCCTCCTTTGTAACGACGGAAAATAAACCAAGCCAAAGTATCAATCAAACTTTTATTTTCATCTAAAGTATTCTTCGTAAAGAACTCAAAAATAGTTTTCAGAACACTACCTCTAAGCGTATGTTCATCTTTTAGACGAATATTTCTAGTTGGTAATGCCATTTTGAGCCGACTAATATTTTTGAGCTTCACCATGTCTTCTGGTGCAATAAAAGGACTAGAATCAATTTTGGCTAAATCCTCTTGTTTAAAAAACAATGCACCAAATTGTGAGAAGTGAACGCTCCGGGAAGGGAAATCTTTTTCTAGAATAGCTTCGGTATAACCTCCATCAACCGCAATGATAGCCTCAACAGGATTACTAGCAGGTGGGATAAAATTTACAATCAAGTCTGTTAATGGAATATCTTCTGCACGAGGTGGCTTATAAATTCGCTCCATCAATGCCTGCACTTCTGGGTCATTGATGAGGTGATGATGGGATGCTTTACTTGCTGCCTCGAAAGGGCGGCGATTATTTCTGCTGGAATAGCCCATACGGTTATTTATAATATCAGGTAGTCAACAATTCTTCGGGTGGGAAACGGTCAATTTGGACAGGGATTACAAAGGGATTGCTGTAAGTTTTCATACGCACAAAGCCTTTATCTGTATCTTGACTAAAGCGGATTAAGCTTTCGGTAAAGTCGCTAAAATCATAATATTTTCGCAGTTCTTTAATTTCGTCTTCATTATTGAGGTGTGAGATAAACCAATTCTGTGTAGCTTTCAAAATATTGCTACTGATTGAGCTAACTTCTTGGGTTGCATAGATGAGACCCAAATTCAGTTTTGCCCCTTCTTTAGCTAGGCGGTTGTAAATTTGAGATAAATCTTTATCCTCTTTTTTAGGAAAGAGGTTATGCGCTTCTTCAAAATAGAACTGGATAAAATTGTTGGGAAGTGTACTCGTGAAACGGGTGATGGCATCTGCAAAAATGCGTCCGCAAATTCTTTCGCTGAACATCCGTTGAATTTCAGGATTTCCTAGTGACAAGTCAACAATTACAATCTTGCCCTGCCTCAAGTTATTTAATATATCTTGGTCAAAAGGTTCCTGAACTGCACTAGTATGCTGTTCAATTACTGGTTTGAGAATTCTGAAACCTGAGCAGTTAGCTCCTCCACCAGATCTACTTTTACGAGTGAGCATGACTAACAGGGCTTTTAAATCTTCATCAGCCCATTCACGCTGGTTTTGTTGTCTATAGTTAGTAAAAGCAGGATCGCTTTCGTAAATCTCCCATAGTGATTCCCACCAATTAGCAGCCTCCTCAAGGGATATTCCCCTGCTAGGGTCAACACTTGGACGAACAGCGTTGCGAACATCCTGATTTGCACTAAAACGTACTTGAAAATTTGATGGAGCTTGAAAACCAGCTCGATGCAAGCAACAAAGATAAACAGCTATTCTGCGGTCGTGGCGAGTAGAAGCTGACTTATTTGTAGCGTAATCTTCTGGTTGGGCCAAATCTACTGCCTTAAAGTTTGTTACAAACCGAGTATTATCATCTGCAATCGTCGGATAGCTTCTTATTAGTTCAAAACCATTTTCAACTTCATTATAAAAATTAACCTTCATTTCCAAAAAATCTGGTTTTGGTACAGTTGAGTATCTAACTGTTTGCCCTTGATATAAATCAAAAATAGCTGTACCTTGGTCTTGAAGATTTGGGTTTGCATACTCACCATTAATATCAAATATTATTTGACCAATTGGATATTTTGGGTTATTGTCCTCTGTGAATGGTTTTAAAATTTCATCAGGATTTTCCTGGGTTTTATCTAATTCAAATGTTGCGTTGTTGCTCATTTCAACGCAAGCTTGAATTATCTTTTTAACTGTATTTGATTTACCCGTTCGAGTCATTCCAAATAAAGCAGTTCTTTTACCAGCAAAATCAGGAGCCTGGACATATACGGGGACATCCGTTTCAGTTTGCTGGAAGCGGCGGCTGGAACTGTAACGTACTTTCCCGATTTTAATATCTCCCATTCCTCCGGGATTGCCATTCTCTCTGTAATTGACAATAGCTTTTAATACGTCTGAGGATGGTTTAATGACGGAATAATTGTGTGCGCTATAGAAATTTTCTAAATCTGCACCGAAACGAGTCCTCCCTGCGTTGTCAACATAGAAAGAACCCAATACAGAGCATTCAAGTCCGCTGAAGGAGAATTCATAACGGGTAAATGTGTCTAACTGAGAGCGTTGATTAGTACCTGTACGGATATTATCTTTGTAGTATTCAACCATACTACTAATAACTTCTTGATCCGTAGGCAGTTTTGTTGGCTGGATGACACGGAGTAAAATTGCCTCAATATTCGCTTTGTCATCTAGCTCATTGTCATAGTAAGCCAACAGGAAACATCCCTGCGGAATACCATTAGCTCTTTGTTTCCAAGCATCAGCTACAAGAATTTCTGCCTTGCTATAACTAAGACGAAAGGGACGGCCTACAAAGAGACCCGTGTCCCATTCTCCGTCTGATTTGCGTTTAAAAAGATTAACTTGTGTAAGCTGTCTACTAATGCTCATCATACTTCTAGAATCTTAATTATGTTTTGAAAAAACTCACGTTAAGTCAAGCCTTTTGCTCCTGTATTGTTATGTCAAGAGAGAGCTATAATGCCCACTATCCGCTTCACTACCTGCGATAATTTTGTAGGTCATCTTACTTGCAGTAGCCATCTGTTCAGCAAATTGCTTCTTGGCTTGCACCACAGGGTCTTCAATTTTGTTATCACCTTTGACTTCAACAATTACATAAGAATCATCTTCTTTTTGGAAGAGAAAATCGGGATAATATTTCCTAACTGAATGTGAATCAGGATCAATGTATTCAATATAAAAGTCAGATTGACCATGTGTGAGCATTCCGGTAAAGTAAATTGTTTTCACTCTACCTTCTCTCAATAAGTTCCAGAACAGGGTACGCTCTGGGCTTGAGTCAAAGCAATAGGTATCAAGATGAAAGCTTTTCGTTATATACTGTCCAGCTTCTTCTCGCTTTACTATTAAGTCTTTATTAGCGCTGATTGTATATCCTTCTTTTGAGAGTTTAACAAGTTCTACTTCATACTCTTCAGTAGATTCTTGCTGGTCAATTTCATAAAATTCTTTAAATAGACGAGGAATAACCCAGTCATAAAGAAGTTCATTGTATTCATTCACAGATTCAAGAATTTTTTCAGTTCCTTCCTGTGTAGTAGCCAAAACATTCTCAATAAATATGCATGATTTATTCAGATAGCGAGATATTTCAGCAACTAATGTGAGTTCACTGAATTTTCTTTTCTGTCGCAGATAAGTTAAATCTTCTGTTTTAACTTTGCTCCGAGAAGCATCTTTTATAGATATGCCTTCTTGCTCAGTTTTAATTATTTTATACTTATCCAAGAAATCTTCAGGAATATTATTTATTTCAAGATTGATACCGTTTACAAGATTTTTCTCCCTCATATCAAACTGTCTGCGAACTCTTCTCAGTTTGATTTTTACAGGCGGTGGAACTGGATGAACTTTCACAGTTTCTCTGTCTTTACCAATATCCCCTATCTCTTGAATACTGATACGGAAGTTTTGTTGCAACTCATTTTCTAAGATTTGTTTGTTATCTTCGCTCAGATATATCTGACCTGTTTGTTGACCTTCACCAATTGCACGTAAACAGCGCATGGTAGCCTGGAGGACAAAGATTTTTGATTTGGGCTGACGGAATAAGGCGACACCAAACAGTGACCGACAGTTCCAACCTTCACGCCCTTTATTAACGAGCAGAATGAATTGTTTATCAGATTCAGGTGTATCTAGGCGATTAAACTCACGAATATCATCGTTGGTTGTGACTTTTTCATCCCCAACGTTGACGAGAATCGAACTACTAGGAATATTGTGTTTTGCCAAAGCTTTTTCAACGGCGGGGCGTAGTTCTTGTTGGAGTTCTTCAATCGTGGCAGCAAAGAATGCTATTTTTGGCAGCATCCCCTCATGCCGTTGATTAGAATTGTGTTTGAGAAAGTCTGCAAGCGCAATTTCTATAAATTCGCTGCTACGGGTGTTTGTGTAGCTATTGATTCTGACTTTTTTGAGAAAGCCCCTATCAATCGCTTCTCTTAAACCATAGGCATAAACCACTTCAGGTAATACTTCCTTACCAACGTAGGGTGTACCTGTGTAGTTGTAACAGGCTACTACATGAGTTCCTGCCCGTTCTAGGCTGGCGGCCAGCTCATCAACTGTTAACCGTAGACTTGTGGCAGTTTGCTTGATTCCCATGTCATTGGCTAGCTGGTTGCCAAAAGCATGGTGGGCTTCATCAATGTAAATCCCCAGCTGCTCAATGCGTCTTAGTTTCTCAAAGCGTTGGTTGCTTGTCAGAGAATCTTCATCATCCAGTTGGTCAAAGCCGAAGAGGTCAGCATTTTGGGCATAAACGCTATTAGTTTGATAGTCAGGCTTACCACTACCCATCAGCTTCTCTATGGGTGTTTTTTCCTTGTGCTGACGCTTGAGGATAATTTTTTGAGTATTGGAAATGATAACGTTAAAACGGGACTTGTCTAAGACAGTAAGCGTAGCCCCAGCTTCATCAAGAAAATGAAATTGAATATGGCTAGTGAGGAAGTTATCATATTCTGGTGGGACTACCTTTTTCATATCAAAGGTTTGAATTTCTTGTAGCGACTGGAGAACGGTTTTATCTGGGGCAAAGACAAGGGCATTGTGACAATATTTTCTGTCTTTGGGAAATTTGTTAGCGAGAATGAACTCATAGAAAATGCAAGTTGCCATGAGGATGGTTTTACCTGTACCCATCGTCAAAGCAAAGATGTAGTTGGAATAAGTACGGGCATTGGAGCGCATTCTCTCAAATACCGCTTCGTACTGTTCCTTAGAAGCTTCCTTGAGTACATCTAACTGGATTTGTCCAGAGCGTTCTGCAATTTTACGTCCCTCAAATTTACCTGTGTTATCTGCCCACTCCTTAAAGATTTCATGCAAGGCTGCATTATCCAAATACTCTTTAAGAAAGACGTAAATTTCTAATGCTTCAAACTGGGGTTGACGCAGAAAAGCTTTAGCGTTATTTTCAGGGTCGTTGTAGTCTAAAAATTTTTTGGTTAAGCCGCGGTAGTAGGTGCGGATACGCCCTCGATTTGCTTTATAAAAGTTATGCAGATGGGTAAAGAAAGCAAAATCCAGGTTGACATTTTTGGAGGTTTTTTTAGCTTTAGTCATGTTGCACCTCTCTTTCTAAAGATTCTGAAAGCAAGTCAGTGATTTTGATGCAAATTGTGCCAGCATCATCAGGAATTTTGTACCTGCCCTTGACTACCTCATTTTTATTGGGAATATCTACATCTTTGGGTTCAAAAACTGCCCCGTCGTAGTTCCAATCAATCATGATAGATTCTACAAGTTCCCGCCAATCTTCTACATTTTCTTGCTGAAGGCTGAGTTTTTGCAGCAAGTTCATGGGGTAGAACTTCTCAATTACAAGGTACTGCCCTTGGATCATTATTTTTGCGTCTGAGTCTCGTTTAAACTCCAGGTTAGATTTGTCCCGCAAAATGTCTACTACTTCAACATCAATTTTGTAAGGTTTAGCTTCTGTCTCCAGTTGAGCAGCTAGGTCAGGTTCATGACCCATGCAAACAAGGGTGAGTTTTTCAACAGGTCTGTTAGGATGTTCTGCTTGACGTTTTTCAAAAACTTCGTAGTCAAACCCTGAAATTAATTCATTCAGGTCAGCGCGAGTAGCAATACGGTTGATGGGCATAATTTTTATCATCCGCCCATCTTTTTCACCGTCAAACAAGTTGCCTTTCTCTAGAGGGTTCACTTCTAATGCTTCTAGCAGTAATTCTTTAGCTTGAACGGGGTTACGAAATACATCATAGTGATTAACATTGTATACTTCAAAACCCGTGTAGTAGGTAGTGGGTTCTTCTTCGGTAACTTCTAACTCTTGTTGTTGATTTTGTTGGTTGAGTTCGGATGTGATCGCTAACAGACGTTTGGTGGTAATTTGCACTGCACCTAAGTTAATGTCTGCACCAATAAATCGGCGACCTAGTTTCATTGCGATGGCTTGAGTTGTGCCACTACCCATAAAGCAGTCCAAGATTATATCATTCGAGTTAGATGAAGCTTTGATAATCCTTTCTAAGAGTGCTTCAGGTTTTCGTGTTGGGTAATCAATACCTCCCTTCATTCTTCCGCAATCAGTCCATATAGTTTGTAATACTTGACCTTTACTTTCATCAAGATAATAAACTTTGCAACGAGTTGAACCTTTCTTAGGATCTCTTAGATATAGCTCTCCCTTCTCTAGAGCTTCATCCATTTCTTGAGGAGTTTTATAAGTCCACACTCTATTTGCTGATGGTCTAACTCCACGCCATTCAAACTGACGAGAGGTATCATTGCCTTTATAAGTACAATTTTCTAATTTGATTCGTCTTCCTTTTCCTTCTAATTTTTCAGAAAATGATACAATTTCACCGTTGTTTAATTGGATTAAATTATATTCACGTTCAGCAGCTTCCGAGATAGAAACTGCAACATCCTGCCAATTATAAATTACTTTAGTTTTATTTTTTGCATACCAAAGTATATTATCGTGAATGAAACCTAGACGAGATGTAGCATCGTTATGAGGATCTGTTCTCTGCCAGACAACCTCATTCATAAAATTTCTTTCACCGAAGATTTCACTAGTTATACAACGTAGATGATGGTTTCTGTGCCAATCACAATGTATCCATACACTACCGCTATCACTTAATAACTCCCTAATTAAAATAAGCCTTTCATACATAAATTGTATATATTCATCATTAATCCATATATCTGCATACTGTTTTTCTTCAAAAGTTGTCTGGTCGTTAGTGACTATTTTCCCTCTCAATTGAATCTTTTTCTTATAATCAGCTTTAGAATCAAACGGTGGATCAATATAAATCAAATGAATCTTGCCCCGAAACTCTCTCAGCAAGTGACTCATCACCTGAAGGTTATCACCCCAATAAATTTTATTCCGCCACGCATTGACCTCATCGCCATGCACTTCCTTTAATTGAGCAGGGTAATACTGAGTTGAAGTAAACGGACGTTTGCCTTGCCAACGTAATTCAGGGTAGCCTTTTATAGGCTGACTAGTATCAAATTGGTAGCGTTCTACAGATTTTATTTGCTGTATATTAGATAATCCTGTTAATAACTGCTGCTCTTGGCTCATAATTACTTCCTAAAACTCCAATTTTTGGCATCACAATAAAATCTCATATCGCAGCCCTTACAGAGCTTAGTTGGTCGCTCTGGAATACTGAAATCTTTAGCTTCAATCCGCCTTACCACCTCATCAAATGTGGCAATAGTTTTATCAGTTGAACGACTATTTTTTGAAAAGCTGATATACGGATTTCCTGATTCTTCACTGGTATAGTAAAGATGCGTTTTACTCACTGTTAAACCAGTACGCTCTTCAACAATATGAGCGTACACTTCAAGCTGCCTGCGATAACGATCTAACTTTTCCCGGTCTTTGATGTTATTAACATCTAGCTTCTTCTCTGATTTAAAATCAACAATTTCAACAGTGTCATTTTCCCCTTGAATTAGATCAATGCTGCCCTTCAAGATATAATCGTCTTTGACCAAAGAAATATCTACTTCTGCTTCTTTTACTCGCTCCCAATCACCATCATTTCTCCGGTAATAGCGCACCACTTGTTCAAGAGCAGCCCGCTTTACATTGGGGGCAAGATATGCTCTCTCTCGCTTAGTTAAATATGCATAATTAGTATCAAACCAACGAATAATTTGTTCTTCTGAAAGTTTATGTTCCTCGCCTCTTATAACAGTTTTATGAATATCCTCAATAGTTTGATGTACTACCGTACCAAACAGAATTGAGTTAGTTTCACTAGGAGCAAATTCCAACTCTTTGAAAAAGCGATACTGTTCTGCACAGTTTTCATAAAGCGTTAGGTGAGACGTAAATGAATATTCCCGCTTCAAGTTCACATCCTTAACCTTCTCCAAGGGCAATGCTTCTGGTTTAAAGTTGGGACTTCTCCATGAAGGCAAGCTGTTGTAAAAATCTGTAAAATACTTTGATGGAGTTTGCCCCTTACCGTCTTTCTCTATGCAACTCAGAACTAGTATGTTTTGGGCACGAGAAAATGCTGTGTAAAACAAGCGGCGGAAGTCAAAAAACTTGATTAACTCCAGTGGTTCAAAGGGTGGGCGGAGCAGGTAATTATTCTCTAGTAATTCATCTAGTTGGGTGTACTGCTTGCGGGGTACAGCCTCCAGTGAACCTGTAATCACTACAGGGAACTCTAACCCCTTTGACTGGTGAATCGTTAGGAATGACACACAGCCGCTAGGAGCATATTCTGACTTGTCCTCATACTCATCAATACCCCCATCCTCTAAGAATCTGAAAAACTGATTAAATAAATCCTTGAGGTACTTATCTAGATAAGTAGGGGTCAAAATATCAATGTTGTAGAGATATTCAAACTTATCAAGCAGCTGTGAGAAAATTGCTAAGTTTCGCATAGAGCGGCTGTTTTGAATACCCTTTTGTTGCAGTAAGCTTTCATCTAAATAACGGCTAAACAAAGGGAACTGTAGCAGACGGTAAAACAGCCCTGAGAAAGCATAGTCAGTGTTGTGGCTGAGGGTCAAATGCGTTTTAGCGATCGCTCTCACCCATTTGAGTAAATCTGCATTCTCAGGCTTGCGAATTTGATCGGCGAATAGCTGGAAACAATGATTATCGTAGTAATCCCAAATTTCGAGGTGAGCATCATCATTCCACTTGCGGATGTTGGGGTATTGGGGAAAGAGAAAGATTAACGCCCCAATCATCAAGCGAATTTCTTCCCGCTCAAAAAACTGGTTGGAGCGGGGGGAGTAAACGTTAATGCCATTTTCCTCTAGGAATTGTGACAGAGCAACGGCTTTGTCACTCTTAACAGAGCGGAACAAAAAAGCAACTTGGTTCCAATCTGTTAAATGCCCTTTTTGTTTGAGGGTGTGCAAAAATGCTAAAACTTCCTGATGCCATGCCTGTTGGGTTTTACCTGACACTTTCACTACACATGGAACTTCAGGAAATGACTTGTCTTCCCTGGCTTGAATTACCTTTTGAAACCGAAATTCCTTACCGTTATCCTCCCACTCTTGCTCCTTCATCCAACGGTTGTAAAAGTCGATGATATCTGGATGGGAGCGATAGTTAGTAGTTAAATATACCTGTTCGCAGTTCCCTTGAGGAAACTGGTCTTTGAATTGTAGGATGTTGCGGATGCTGGCTCCTCTGAAGCGGTATAAGCCCTGGTCATCATCACCAACAACACAAAGATTTGGGCGATCGCCTGCAAGACAATTCAAAATTAATTCTTGAATGGTATTAGTGTCTTGGTATTCATCCACCATCAAATATTTAATTTTGGCTCGCAGTTCTGCAAGAATCTGTGGGTTTTGCTGGAGGAGCTTGAGGGCTTCATACTGGATAGTAGAAAAGTCAATGGCGTTTTCTGCTTCCAAATGTTTTTGGTAGAGGGCATAGCAATGACCCAGTGCCCTAACCTCTGGCTCAGGAGCATTAATGAGGGTTTGGTAGTTTAAAGCTTCCTCACTAACAGTATTAATCCATTTCATCAACTTCTCGGACTTGTCCCATGCAGATTGCTTAGGGCCACCAATGACAAGCTCAATATCAGGGATGGCTTGAAATTCCGAGATACGGTAGAGAAAATACTGCTGGTCAAACTGATCCATCATCATAAAATTGCGCTTGAGGCGGGTGAACTCCCGATGTTCATCCAGCCAGCGCAGGCAGATGGAATGAAAAGTACCTAAATACATCTCATTCAGGTTGAAACGCACACCTAGTTCAAGGAGACGATTAGAAATCCGGGTTGTTAGTTCTTGGGCTGCTTTGTCGGTGAAAGTTACAACCAGAAGATTTTCAGGTGCTACTCCTTTCTGTGTAATTAAGTAAACAATCCGCTCAACCAGAGTGAAAGTTTTACCTGAACCGGGGCCAGCAATGATTAACAAAGCGCCTTCAGTAGTCTGAATTGCCTTTAATTGTTCAGGATTTGCTTGACTTCTGAAAGCACTTTGTATCATGTTCATCTGAACTCTATTGGAAAAAATTTCTAAGCTATACCGCATTTCACATCTGCGGTCGCTGTTGGATGCGATCAGTTATATTTATAAATTCATGCTGAAGTTGCAATTACTACATTGCTTTGCAACTGCCATATCAAAGGCGTAACTAACAAGTAAGCTGTAATTGCTACATTAAAGCTATCTAAGCGTTGCTCCTAAAAGAAGCGATCGCCTACTTATCTAGAACTAATTCAATAGATACTTCGCCGATAGGTCATTGGCGCGATCGCCCATCTGCTCTAACACATCATGGAGCTTCTGCATTGCTAGTGGTGAAGGCTTGGTACGTCCGTTTTCCCAACGGCTAATTGTGGGATAAGTGACACCCAAGGAACTGGCGAATTGTTCCTGGGTTAGACCCGTCAAAAGCCGTAGTTCACGAATGAACTGTGCAACTTCTGGTTGGCTCATCACCAAGGGTTTTTTACTGGTCATTTATTTAGACTTGCAATCAATTGGCATACTTAGCATCTGATATATCATCTGCTACATATTAGTCGCACTTTACTTGTAATATCCGCTTAAACATCAAAGTTTATCCAATCTTTATATAAGTCATTAATTATACGCTCATTTACTTATAGCAACTTTAATGCTTAAGTATATTTTGGTATTAAACTCAAAACTTTCAGTATAATAGCTAAGTGTTATATCGAGACGTAACACTCATTACCCCTTGTACCCGTTCGCCAAAGTTATCTGTAAGTGAGCCTAAGCGCGATTGCACGACCGGAATTAATCTAAAGTTGCCAGTTGTAACCTTGTCAGCTTCAGTTAGAGTTGCGATCAATCTATTTTCGTAACTAATACCAGTTGGTAAATTGGCTGGCTAAGAATCCGCAGTGACTACCTTACTTTTAAGAGCCAAATCTGTAAGTATAACCCCTGGCATCTGATAAAACTGCGGTGAGTTCGTTGGGTGCTACTATAAGTGCCTGTTAATATTTTTAATCATCTAAAGCTGTGTTAATCATTTTTTTATCCAATTCCTAATATTATTCTTCGACATTTTCAGCTTCAATATCAATCGGCAATAGCTCTAAGAGCTTGCTTACGGCTAATGCTTCACAAAGTAATGTTTGACCAATTTCAGCACTGCTTGTACCAGCATTAGCTAATGCTTTAATTTCAAATGGCTTCAATCTTTCATGAGGAGTTTCTTTGTAAAGTTTCAGTGCGTTTTTGCTAACTTCTAAACAATCACAAGCTAATTCAAGGCTCTCCCAGCCTAGTTTCTCGCAGAAGCTACGGAAACGTATTAATTTATTTTTATGATCATCAATTTCTGTTTTTCTCTCTAAATCTCTCTGAATTTCTTCGTTGAAGATATCAAAGTCAATAGCTCTTTGTTTCCAGTTTCCGGCTGTTGACCATCTATTGATTAAGCCCTCGCTTTTGCTTAAGGTTCGTGCGGTCTTGCCTAGGCTTCTGTCTACCCCTAAATCCCTGTAAATGCAGAACGCTTGATAACTCTTATTTGTATCTAGTGCTGGGTCGAAGTCCCATGCTCTACGATTTTTTACTACTAATGAATTACTCATAATTTATGGCTAATTTCTATTAATAAATGTTTCTTAGAAGCACTAATAATTAGTACCTGCACTAGTATTCTAGTGTATAAAGTAGCACAAAAGTGAAACTTGATCTAGACACTATTCTTAGGCTTGTCCGCATTGTTTATAGACTTAGCCTGTGGTTTATTGCCTTGCTTTGGTAGTTTTAAAAACCTGGGGGCTTCCTCTAACGGGGGCGCTAATAGGGCGCTGAAAAAGAAGCATTCACAGCTAGGGCTAAAATTTGCTTTAAGGCTCACAAAAAATGGTTTTTGAGCCGGAGTGTCTGAGACTGGCTTGGGGGCTTTAGGATTAAATCTGAAGGGTGAAACAAGGGCATCACGCCACATTAAGGGCAGGTGTGAACCTTTCAAGAAACGTTTTTTAGAGACTTCATCCAAGCTTCTGATCCGTTCCTTGCGTTGCTCTGTAAAGTTCTTTTGAATGGTGATAACAGGCGTTCTGCACACGGCGATAAATTGCCATAATCCATTTAGTTTAAATTCGCCGGGAACAAAATCACTAGAGGCAGGATTAAAAGCTACTAGTTCAAAGTAAATGAGTGGTTTTTTGTCACGATCAGGGAAATGTATAATCCTGGGATAAACGATTAAATTAAAAGTTTGATCCGGGTTAGCCTCCCAAGCGGTTTTTAGGGCAACCCAACTTTTAATAAAACGGCGGGGGTATCTTAGCTTATACTCGAATTCTTGCCCTTTCTCAATTAGAATTAGTTTAGGCTCTTCACTAAAATCGACTTTAGCTTTTAGACACCCGATAGCTTGGAATTGTGAGTTAGTCATTTGTCATTACTCCTAAAAAATAAGTTTTATTTGCCATTACTTGAACCCTCTCTTTTTTAGAGAGGGTTATTTTTTAGCCTAAGCGGGGGCTACTAGTGAAGATCCAAGCATTGCGATCGCGGCGTTGACATCAGCAACGGTGCAGTTGAATCTTTCGGCCCAACTAATTAAGTAGTCGGTATCGGCATCAGAAAAATAGTCATAATCTAAACCCAGGTTAATAAACTGACTATGGATTTGAGCAATAACGGGTTTTTGCACATTCGACGGCTGCAACCCTTGCTGTGTATACGTTGTAGGCGGTGACGTTACTGGGTAGTTATTTATATATACTTCGTGGAGAACGTCACCCGCTGGAACCTTTACGGTGTCTACGTTTGAGGGGGGTCGATGTGCAAAAACAGCGTTGTCTTGGTTTTGGGTCTGATCCTTCTCTTTTAGGATGGTTGTCAGACAACGCCTGACCTTACTTTTCCATTGCCCCAACTCTGTGGTTGAGTCGTCAACCGATGCAAAAGTATAAGTCCTCCCTTCCTTCTTTTTGCTAGAAACTAACGTGTATCCAAAACGCTCCACAGCTGTCCTAACTTTGCAAATTAACTTATCCACCCCATTTTTAGTTGTTGGTAAAACTAGGTCAAAATAAATCTTTAGACCCTTAACGTATTCCTGGGGTAGTTGGTTGATAAATTTCTCCCTAACTTCCACTGATGTCCGGCGTTCGTCCTTAGACTTGAGAGTGTCTTTTAGACGCTCTAGCCCAGCATCATCAAGTTTGTACATAAATTTGACAACGTCATCACTGGTGCATTTTTCAAGGCTCTCAAGCTTCTCTAAGATTCCCCAATTAGCAACGAACTTGTAATAGGCTGGTTTGAACCTAGCAAGGTCATTCAACGGACTGGATTTAAAACCCTTGAACTGAGTTAATTTTGCATACAGTCTTTCTAGTTCTTTGGATGACAACTCGCCCTGCTTCTCGTATGCATATCTTTCGCGTACCGTTGCCAACCATCGCCCGCGATCGCTTAGGTAATGTTCGTAAAAAGCAATCAGAATTGACTTAGGGAAGGTATCGTCCGACAAAAAACCACCCCAGATTTTGTCAAAACGATAACGATCGCGCTTAACTCGTTCAGCTTGAGTCAAAACTTTTTTTTCTAGAAGTTTTTCCCCTTCGACCTCTTCTACTGGTTCAGACATGATCACTTCGACAGCGAACTCATGCTTAATATCTTTCTTAGCTTCTTGGATGTCGGAGGATAACGCACCGTCACGCTCTAGAATAATCATTTCTTCGACTGTGTAACCAGAAGCCTGAAGAGTATTAATCAATTTTTTTTTGCGATCGTAATCCTGATAAGAATCTCTAGCTTTGATTTGGCAAAGGAAGTTTAAATCAAGGTTAGTGCCTTGCTTAGACTGTTCCAAGATAGTTTGGAGCATTGCCACAACCTGACTGATATTAGCGGCATCTGGCATTGCTGAAATCGCGTGTTCACACAGTAGCTTGATGTTTTCGGCTTTTCCTAAAATAGTTTCTTGTTGTCCACTGGGAGTCCAAGAGCTATTGTTTTTGATGTCACTATCAGCCCATACATACAAAGGTATTTGTGGTCTTTCTCTGCCAATCAACTGCATAAAATCAGTGGGCAGTAAATGGAAGTTGTAGCAGAGCATTAAATCAAAATATTCCTCTTCCATGCTCACACCCGAACTTAGAGTTGGTGTGTACACAACCACTTGAGGTTTATGGGTGTTGAGGTATGATTTGTCCTTTGTTAAATCGGCTAGATAATCTGATTGCTGTTCCTCTTCTTTCGTGTAGCGGTCGATCCGTAAAACTTTAGTACCCTTTGCGCTTAAATCCTTATCAATTGCCTCTGCTTGGTTTTGACCATCACTAGCGATGAGGACTTTTTTGCCTTCGTCTAGAGCCTCCTTAAGTAAATCCTCTAATACTTGCTTACTTGGCATGATGTAAACTTCCCGTTTTTTTGGTGAAACAGGCACTTCAAAGACATAAACGGGTAAGTCTGGGCGGTTAGCCCGAACATAATCTAGTTCGGCATTAGTGAGGTATGCGTCACTCAGGATGATTAAATCTGAATTTTGTATTGAATCTCGTAATGCTCTTATGTTCGCTGGCCTTAATTCCTCCCTGTTGCACTCGTTTGCTTGGTGCAGGAATTTTAAGCTTTGTCTTGACTCATCCAAGATAAGGATGCTGTGTCCCGGTGCTTGACGTTCGCCTACCTTGTGCAGACTTGGACAAACCACGCTTACACGCCATATTTCGTTTAGGGTTAAGTCTCCAACTTCTTCTACTGCTTCCCGCGTGGGGAGCTTTAGCCTTTCCGCTGAATTATGCGAAAGTGCAATCGTGGGGGCTACGCTCAGAACTCTTGAATAAGGAAATTCTTTGTTAATAATGTTGTCGATGACTGTTGTCTTACCAGTTGCCATCGGCGCGGACAGTACGAGAATCCCCTTTTTAGGCAAGTTATTTTTTAGTTCATCAACTAAAACACCATCTCTGATGTATCCGTTAGGGCATAAAACGTAATTGTCGAAAGGTTTGATGTTTAACTTGTTGAGAACCTCTGCTGCTTGGTAGCTTACTTTTTGTTTTAGCCCTACATTTTTATCTTCATCATCATTAATTACTTGTAATTCGCAGTAGCCAAGCATTAAGTCCAAAGTTTTCGGGCGATCGTATGGGATTTTTTGAGCCTCTACACCCAAAAACACCTGACAATCACGTTTTTCTAATTCGTAATTTAGCCAACCTACTGTGTTTGCGTTTAACCTTTCATCATCCAGTACAAACACCCTCCCTGGTTTCGCTATTTCGTCCAATTCGGCAAGTACAACATCTTTAGGTAAGTACTTTGGTAGGGATACAGACGCATAGCCACTTGATAAGAGCGTTTCTGTTCCTTCTGGTGTGCTAATTACTAGAGGGGTATTGTTGTCATAGATTAAACTGAGATTTCTTAACGGTGGAAGGTTTGCGCCATCTAAACCGAACACATTCGCGCCTAGTTTAGCGAGAGAATAAAGCCGCGCTAATTGTGGAGCTTCAAGAGTTTGGTCATCTTCACCCAGCGAATAAATAGTTTTATTAGTTTTGTTCCAGAGTGGATCGTCAGTGTCTTTGGCTAATTGGCGTAAGGTAATTTCGATCTCTTCCGCTTCACATCCTGCTTGGCAGTGTAGAAATCCGGTATTTACATTAATGTGAAGGCTATCGAAACTATTACCGTTATGCACTGGGCATTTGCAGGTGTGGTAGTTAGCGCGCCCTAACTCGGTAAACCCCTGAGTGTGGTTCCTTGCTAACTGGACTGTAATTGGTTCCGATAGTGGCGCGATTGTTTGCAAGGGTAGCTTGAACTCAGCCTTAACGCGCTTGGCAACCTGTTTAATATCTTGTGTCCAAGCTAGCTCTGGGTCTGGGCAGTCCTTACCTTTGTGTTGCTTTTCTTTAAGCCTTGCCCAATCACGTCCGCGTTTAGCGCGATCGCTAATTTCGCTCTCTTCACAAGTGCGGAAGTAGTCAGGGTCAAAGTTTGGATGAGTGTAGTTAACGCCATTTTTATGCTGAGATAATTTTCTGACTACCCATTGATACTCATCAAATCGAGTTTCCGAGAATGGTTTAATACCCTTCCCTTCAGCGTATTTGTTTAGGGCTGATAAAACTTCCTCTTGTGTGTAAAATGCCTCAGAGTTGATCTCTACAAGCTTGCACTCTACTCTTTCTATTTTTCCGTCAACGAGTTTGAGGTGATCAAATCCGGCCAAACGCATGGGACGCGGGTAGTCTTTTAGAGCCGGATCACTACCCATTATGTAAGCTGATACATTTTGTAGGTATCGCCAAACCTCACCGGATAGCCCCTTGCCATTAAAGTAAGCGTGGACACTGTTCCGGGTGGTAACGAGTGCTGAAGGTTTAATACCTAGAGATCGTGCTTGTTGTAACTGCTCTGGGATGGGTTTGTTATCCGATTCAAAGAATGTTGCTCTAAATCTGTGCTGGGCTTCGTTGTCCCTCCCGACGTTGGCATGAAAATAAATAGCCCTAAGCTTGTTTTCCTCTTTAAGCCACTGTAGACCATCAGTAAACGTTCTGTTTGATGGCACTTGCTTATTTTTTGGTCTGCCCTCAGAGTGAAATTTTTCAGTTGGAACCCATACCAGTGGAGTAACAATTATATTGTTGTGAGTTAAAGTCCCTTCCCAGTTAACCGCCCACCCAGTTTTAGAACCTTTTGGGGGAAGGTTTCGCCCATTAAATTTATCACCCGGACGAAAACCTAGCGCAAAAGCGTGTTTGATTGCGGGGTGTAGGTTTGGGTCAATGGTGATTGGGGTTATCTCGCCCTCGTACACACCGCCCTCGCCCTCTTCCTCGTACTCACCGTCCTCGTCATCTTCGTATGATTCGGCATCGGCGTTAGCCCTGATCGAAAACTTAACGCCTGACAACTCCTCAACTTTTTTCTGAAGATTTTCGCCTACGGAGCTTGACGGCGTAAAGTTCAATACTTTAGAATTGATATATAAATCAGTGAATACCCTAGTAGCGCCTGTTACTTCTGAATCCCGGGCATTTACTGTTTCAAGGCTTTTGTCTAGTGTCATAAAATTAAACCACGTTATTTTTAGAAATTCCCTCCTGAGCGACTAACTCGGAGGTGTTTTTTTGTGTGTAACCCCTTTTAATAGCCCCTTCCTGTGTTGTGATTTGGAAGGGGTTATTGTTTTTTTACGCTTAAGTAGAGGCTTTTTTGCGAGCGGGAACATTAGATACGGGAATCCCAAAGAAAGTGCGGAAAGCATTACTGATAGTCATATTTTGTTCCGCAGCTACTTTTTGGATTATTTCGCGCTCACCGGGGCGTAATCTTATGTTCAATAGTTCTGTTATTTTTGCCATTTTTTACATCCTCCTGTGTATTTACTATATATACCGTCCTTAATCAGTAGAAATCAAGTCTACGAAAATCGCCCAAACTCATACACACCAGAGTTTTTTGGACTTTTTCCGAACGCTGTAACCCTGTATCAGCAAGTATTTAAATGTATTTTTAGACACTTTTAAAAATTTTAAAAATAAAAAGAATTCAGTGCTATTACGTAACGATCAGAATTTTAACTCACGCCGTGATTAGCGGCGAATTTTAGTTAGTGACTAAAATTCGGGTACATCGGTATCGCTCAATATTCCGGCATAGTGCTGAAAAATGATTTCTGGAGAATTGCCAACCCATTTAGCTACCTGCTGGGCTGATATTTTCACCTCCAAACATTCGGTAATAAAAGTACTACGACACGTATAAACCGGACGGTATCTTTGTACCAATCCCTCTTGTACAAGGTTGTTAATAACACCTGATCGCCAAACAACAGATGTGAAGTAGCTGATTTTGATTTCCTTCTCATCCGTAAGAGATGGAAATACCAGAGCATCCCTACGGTATTTGTTAGGTCTAATGTTCAACAAAAAATGCTGTAACTGACTGTTACACGGAAATTTGCGACTTTCGCCAGTCTTGGTTGTAGGGCTTCGCCCATGTCGGCTGAAGCTTTCGCAGAAGTATATTTCTGTGCATTTAGAATTGATGTGCTGCCACCGCAACGCGATCGCCTCACCCGGTCGCGCACCTGTGAGGAAGAGGAATCTTATAAAAGATGTGTACCCGCTATATAAGGTATGTGATTCAAAAGCTTGAATGATTGCTTCGCGTTCTGTTGGGGTAAACGGATCGATTTTATCCCTGCCCCATCGCTTCACTTTAATGTCTGTTGCTAGTCCATCAAAAGGATTTTGAGCTATTAATCCAGATTTCAAAGCCCATTTACAGCAGGCATTAATTTGAATTAGTAGCCGCTTCGCACTGTATGTAGGACGTGTAGCGATTAAGTGATCGCGAATTGCGATCGCATTTTTAATATCTAAGCTGGGTAAGCTTTTGATTGCGTTAAAGTAGCGCCCAAGGAAATCTTGATGAAAGGTCGTGTTAGACACTTGAGACTCTTTAAAGTCGCAATACCCTGACCATAACTGCTTAAGGTCAGGGTATTTCGGAGCGATTATTACTTGATTCCTGAGTTTATTTTTTTCCGCCTCAAAACTAGCTCGATATTTTTCGAGTGTGCCATCAAAGCATCCTGCTTCTAGATCTGCTTCAATTTGCAGAGCTACGATAGAAGCTTTCCTATGGTTTTGGGTAGTCGCATCAAGCCCCGTATATATATGCGCTTGTTTCCCGCCAGCAATCTTTCGTGACAATTGTAATCGCCAGTAGCCACGGTAAGCGGCGATTGTGACATTAGTTCTAAGTGCTTTTACTGTATTTTTTTTCACTTCGCTTGCACTTCGTGGAGAGTGTGCTGCAAAGCTGAAAGTATTGTAAAAAGGGGGTCAGCGAAGCTGGGAGATACCGTTGAGTTTCCCCAAAACGCATTTCGAGTGCGTCGCATTCAACCACTCTGCCACCTCTCCAGCTATTGATCCACAGATTCAAGTATTTTTTGTTTATCTAAAACCTGTGAATTTGAGGACATGCTATGACATATCCTATGCAATTTTAGCATGACTATCACTAAGCGATCGCCCAAATGTCTGAGGGTGAGTAATATGAGTGAAACAAAAAGCCCCTAGCGAAGTGAGCTAGGAGCAATTTGTGTGAATAAGAGACCTGGCATCGAGCTATTGTGGCGTAGGGCAACCCCTAGACTATCGTGGCCGCAGCAGCGTTTCACCTCTGAGTTCGGGATGGGGTCAGTGTGGTTCCACCGCGCAATAGACACCAGGAAAACCT
>NZ_JACJPX010000113.1 GCF_014696315.1 Calothrix membranacea FACHB-236 | reverse complement strand
TTATCGACTATTTCAATACAACAATGGCTAAACCTTTTAAGTGGACATATAAAGGTAAAGTGTTGGCTGTCTAATACTTGGCTCATTTCCGCCGAACTGTACTAGTGGGTTCACCTATGAATGTCGAGGAAATGACTCGTGCATCTGACCAACATTTATTAAACTTATTTGATGAATTGGCAGATATTACAGAAGAAGATTATTGGAAGCGTCAACGAGACTTATCTCGTGCTGGGGGTGCATCTTCGCAAGCTTATGAGTTTGGCAAGCTAGTTAAAGACAATCCAGAACGTTTTATCCGCATTCTTCCACAACTTCAGCCACAGCGTCATGAACGTTATGCAGGTCATGCAATTAGAGAGCTTGCAGAAAGCGATTTCCCAGTAAATAATTTGCTTGCGTTAGTAGTAAATCTCGAACAACGTGGATTTGTTTCGGAAGATTTTCGTTCTGATATTGCATCTGCTTTAGATAAAATTGCTGAACGCAACCAAGGGCTTCCACAATCAGTTCTATCTCTGCTGGAAAATTGGTTATCAGCACATTCACAGCCTGATCTAGCCCATCATAGAAGCGAGGAGTCACGTTCGCACCAACTAAACTCAACAATTCTTTTTGGTTCGGGTGGCTCACACTTTTTACCAAGTGGTAGGGGTAATATTGTACGAGCAATTGCTGCTGGCTACCTTAAGCAAAATCCTCCTGATTTACAAAACTGGGCTAGGGTAATTCAATCTAGGTTAGGGGTAGAGCCACACCCAGCAGTTTGGGTAGATATTTTGGCAGATATGCCAGCTTTATTAAATGGAGATCGCACTCAAGCCACCCAACTTTTTGATACAGTGATTCACAACTGTCCCGAAGTATTGCATTATCAATGGGCGCTTTACTTTATTTCTCACACAATAGGATGGTTTGAACCAAAAGAAACGGTTCAAGGTTGGTTAGAGATGCTTTGGGCAAATGGATCAAATTTTTGCCGTCAAGCATATGGAGAATTGCTACTTATCCATTATTTTCAATATCAAGATGAGTGGTCAGTAGCAAAAATCGACCATCATCTTGCTCATCATGACGACGAGGCAGTTTTGTGTGGATTAGCTCACGTAGCCAGCCATATGTGGGTTCAAAGAAGATGCAGAAAGAAAGCAGCAGAAATTCTCTACAATCTTGCCTCATCTAACAATGAGGCAATTCAAAGCATAGTAGCAAGCGTCTTTTTCCAAAGTCGTGAGCATTTTGAGCTAGATTCTGGAATGCGCTTGCTAATTCAAGCAGTGTGTAAAAGCAAACAATTACTGCTAAAAGCCGCCTCAGATATTATTGAGATTATCGAAAACAATAGTTTTGTTGATGCAGAGCCTCAACTGGTGTCTGAAATTTGCCAAAGCTTACTAAGTAAGTTGGGCAAGGAACTAGACAATCCCACAAGACCTTTAGTTTTTGCAGCAGACAGTCTCACAACACTTGCTATTCAGTTACATAGACAGAATAAATACCGAGAAGTTGGTCTCCAAATATTTGAACAGCTACTTAGGTTAAATTTGAGAGAAACCCGAGCAGCACTTGAGATGCTTGACAGAAAACCTAATAGGTTAAGCTTTTATCAAGAACCCAGAAGAAGACGGCGTAGACGGCGAATTCAATCTAGTAGCAATTAGATGTATGTAGTAGGTAAGTTTAATGAATAACGAAAATTTAGTATACAAAAATCGGGATTACCTGATTAAGCAAAGTGAAATGCTACAAACAATCATTGGCAGAATGGCTAGCAATTCACTCACAATTAAACAATTGGGGTTAACAATATGGACAACATTAATGGGATTTGGATTTGCTAACAAAAACAAATCTTTATTTTTATTGGCACTTTTATCATTTGCTATACTTGGCTTTTTTGATGCTTATTACCTATACTTGGAAAAGCGTTTTCGTCGTAATTTCAATCGTTTAACAGAATTAATATGTGGTTTAAATGAGGACGAGGAGGAACTTCTAAAGCATGTTCAAGGGAACTTCTTAGTATTAGAAAAAATTAAGTTAGCACAGATTTTCAATCAATATTTAAGTGCTCTTTTATCTTGGGCAAACCTTCCTTATATTGTTGTATTTAGTGCTACTTTGGTAATTCTAATAATTAATTAGTTGCTGCATTTAACACTATTGTTAAAGTAATTATTGTAATTAAGTGCAACTAAAATTTATAAACTTGGTTAGCTAATTCTTCTAAAGAATAAACAATTTGAATCTCAGGACGCACCAAAAAAGTTTGAATTTCCACATCTTGTCTTCTAGCGTAGTTAGGATGAATTCCCACAAATAAAGGTTTATTAGTCATTGACCAAGCACCCAATTCATAGAGAACTATTGGACACAGAGTTTCACATGGAAACCAAAAAAGAATTGCTGTGGCAAGTCGCAAATGCCTAAACTCCCATGCTATCTGCTGTTGAGAAGCACTTGAGTCATGAATGGGAAAATTAGCTTGTCGAGGATTTAAGATTATCCAAGGTGATGGTTTTAATAATTCCACTATTTGTGATTGCCAATCTGGACAACCTGTAATTCCACCAGCAAAAAATATAGCTTTTCCTTCGCCATCAAATTCTGAGGGTGCTTCAATATATTTAGTCATATTTGTTTTTTTTGCACATCAATTACATGCTTCCAGTATATTTGCTCCAAATCCTACCTGAGTAATTTTAGCTCACTTTCCAACTATTTCAAGCAATAAAATAATAGTATTGAATGCAAAGTTCACACTCCGCCTAGAGCACCGATTCAGTAATCGCAGAACAAAAGAAAAATCAGCCCAAAGTGAAGTGAATAATGGGTAAGAAAGCAGAGTAAAGACTTGCCAGATAATACTTATAGCAACAAACAAGCTTGAGGGATATTTAATGAAATCTCAATAATCGGCATAACCTCAATAGATGTAAATTCAGTTAATAAATGTGCATCAGCAACAGCGTCTCCTAAATCAATCACAACCGCATAAAATAACCAAGTAGCCCACACTTGTAACTTCACACCAATAGAACCAGTCCACAAATAAGATAACCCTAAAAAGCGTTTAACAGTGTACTCTAATTGTTTAAAATCTTCTGGTTGTGCCTGTTTATCCTTGTACTCTATAGGTTTTGGCTTTCCTTCAACATATCGACGCATCCGATGCCAACTCATGGAAAGCATTTTAATTATTCTTTTAATTGTTTTGGAACTGACTGCAAATTCCCATTCTTATTTTCCCTTCTGTATTACCTGTTTTAATTGTCTTTGTTCTGCTTTCGTCCACTGTCTAATTTTTTCTTTTTGTGATGAATTAAATTTAGGTTTACATCCTCTTCTCAGTTTGTTATACTGAGCGGAATCAATGACTCTTTTACGTGCGGATAGTGGGACAGACCCACTGGGAGAGTTGGCTATCCACTCATTTTGTAAGGATTAGTTTCATCTTGTTAACACTCAGCTTCTACAAGCTGATATTTAATATGAGAAAAATAATGATTACAGTACAAGTGTTTGAAAATAAAACTAGAAAAACACTGAAAAATCTAAAAGTCTATATAGATAAACCTTAGGGTGGAGGTCTAAAAGTTATTTATACCAATGAGGATGGTGAAGCCAATATTTATTTTGCTATTCACTTGTCAGGGTAAAGTTTTTATTAATAGTAAAAAAGCACACTCGGGCGAAATGAGAGTATACATAAAGTTTTATATTTAAGTTTTTCGTTGTATTTTGACGGCTTCTATTTTTCGCAATTTTTCATTTTAATTACAGGAGTGAAGTGTGTTTTCTACAACAAATTTATACATAGATAAAATAGATGATTTGGATACATCTATTTTATCTCATCAACAAATTAAAGCTCATAAAATTGCCAAAAGAATTTCTTTGTTTTTAGCTATATGTTGTTATTTTATATTTGTCTTCATCGGCTTAATTCCTTCTATGTTAAATAAGGGATTTGGCAACTTATTTCTAAAAATAGCAATAATTATTAGCAAAATAGCTAGGTACACTTATTACAATATAATTTATTTCGTAGCAAAATTATTGATTAGATAATCAATATAATATGTGTCACTATACCCAAAAGATTTCAGGGTCTGGAAGCATAACCGAGTCTTTAAATATCTGAAACCCTTATTGTTGCCTTACTGGATTGTCAGTAAGTCCTAACATTGGAAGTATAACTTGTCCTTTGACTCAAAATGGAAGCATAAAGCTATGCGTAAGTCCCAAAATTTTGCATCCTTTAAACCCAATAAAAACGTTGGACAAACACTGGATATATTTTATACATCTTTACCTCGCTTAAGTTTGGGGCTTAGAACGATAATTTGTCCGGAACGCGATTGGAAGCATAAGATGTCTTTTACTGCCAAGTTATCCTTCCAGTGACATCAGATCAAGCAACAGAGGTATTTCCACTCTTTAGGTTCACTGTCTTCACTTTGGGGCGCATAAATTGAGCAACCCGGTTTGAAACCATAAAGCGAGCAAATTGCTCATCTTATGCTTACAGTGACACATACTACAAGCTCCGTGAATAAAAAATAAGATACCCTTATCTTTTATCCGACAAAAACTCCGATTAATACCTCTTCCCCAAACACACAACACTTCCACCAACATGCGATCGTGGATGGAGCATGTTGGCAACGAGAATAAGAACTATTGCGCTGCCGATAAATTTTGGTTGTATTTAGTATCGCTCTTGATGCCTAATTCAAGCGATACACACTTTGTAAATGCTATAGTCTGTATCTATAGCTATAGTTAGCCTTAATTTATTATAGGCACAATACAACCATAGCTCTGACTAAGTGCAAAGATAGTTTACAAAAGTTGCTCACGCAAATAGACCCGTCTTAAAACTTGCAAGCCAATATCTACAAGGCTTTGAGACCAATCCTTGCAGATTCTCTTTAAACGTAACAATTAGGGTTTGATATCGTTACTGATAGTTTAGAGCGCAATTCCTGGACGGATGCCAAGTGCGTACAACACATACAGCTTCGCTCCATGGCCAACTCCGAAAATTAAGCAGAGCTTTTCATCAAAGGTTACCTTAGTATTTTTTATACTTACATAACCTGGAAATTAGCTTTGATAATTATATCGTTAAAATCATTATCGCCACCGCCGCGTAAGTCTTCAAAGCCGAAGATGTTATCACCAAGCAAGCGAATGTGGTCTACTTTGTCGGAGTTACCAAGAATGTAAGGTGTATAAATTTCGCTATAATTAGCGTTTATATTACCAGCATTTCCATTAGCAATGATAAACGGCGCAAATAAATAGCCGCCTTCTAGGGTATCTTCGATGGTGATTGATTGGTTATTACCTACACTCAATTCAACTCCCGGTATGCGTTGTTTGACAACTAACTCGGCGTAACCTGCATCACCTGGTTTCAATGTCTTTCCTGTTAATTCATCGGTGATGCTTCCTTGCGCGTCGTCAACTTTGTAGAAACCGACGAAGTTGTTGTAAGCAGCTTCGCTGTATAGGGTGAAAGTTGCTTTAACTTCTCTATCTGTGAAGGATTCTAAATTAATTAATTCTCCTTCTTTTTCACCTTGGTAATTACCGATGAGGTTTTGTGTATTTAAAGGTGTATTTTCTAACTGGAATTTCATTACCAAGTCGTTGAAGGAATTATCGTTTCCTTGTTCCCAATTTAAGGTGTAGACACCATTAGTCTCAGAGACTTGCAGGTAATCTTTACTGTTGGGATTGGCTTGGTTAATAGAGAAGAAAACGTTACCAAAGTTATTCTTACTCAAAGCGCTATCCGCAGTACCGTTAGAAATGAAATAAAATGCTAATCGTTCTCCTACACCAACTTGCAATTTCCGAGTTAGGTCAATATTGTTTAACAAGTCGTCAGCTAAGGCGCTAAAAATAACCTCACTTTGTTGAAGTGCGACTTTGGCGAACCCTGCTTCACCCGGTGCTATACCATTTACGCGGTTATATGCATCAACTTTAAATACTCCCACTTCATTAACTTGTTTGCTGTTTTTGTCAAGGAGAGAGAATTTAGCAACAGCTGCACCTGCTTTTCCTTCAATTTCCCAAACATCTTCGTTAGCTTTACTGAGAATTAAAGAGTTATTAGTTACTCCTGGTGCACCTGAGTTGATAATAGCGCCGTTGGCTGTTAAGTCTGCATCGCCTCGTTTTCCATCAACGAAGTGCAGTACTATTTGGTCAGCTTTGCCATCATCGTTGGTATCAATAAATTGAGCGCCAGTTTCTCCATCGTAAAGGAATTCATACCAATGATCTTGGTTGTTGTCTGGGGTTTTACCGTATTTCCAGAAGGTGTTGTAAGCTTGGTCTTGGGGAAGTAACAAATTAACGGTGGTGGCTGTACCAGGGGTTAAACCTTCTAATTCAAAATTAAAGAAATCAACGGGAAAGTCAATATCTTTATTCTCGGGATTATCTGAGTCATCGATAGCAGGATTCTCTGTAATTTTGGCATTCTTGAGAATACTACCAGGTTGGGAGAAAAAGGTAAGGATGTCTTCGGTATTATCTGTGGGCGGTTTTAGGGAAAGGACGTTAGGTTGCTCAATGTCAGGTTTACCGTCTTGATTACCGTCAAAATCAGTGTTTACTGCTTCTTCTACAGTTATAGTGAAAGTATCGCTAACTGTTACACCTTGTTTATCGGTTGCTAGAAGTGTGATGTTAAACGTACCAACATCAGAGTTAGTTGGAGTTCCCCTAAACGTGCGAGTAGAAGGATTAAAGTTTAACCAAGTCGGTAATGCGCTATCCAAGTCTAGACTTGCAGCGTAGGTAATTTCATCTCCCGCATCCACATCATTAAATGTATTTTCTGGGATGGTGAAAGTAAATGTTGCATTTTCTGTGGCGGTTTGGTTGGCGATCGCATTTTCTAAAGTCGGTGCATCATTAACAGGATTAACGGTAATCTGGAAGTCAGTGGTGTCAATGTTGCCATTTTTACCATCTGTGACTCTAAAACTAAAGCGATCGCTGTTAGTTTCACTTCCATTATGTAGATACTCCAGTCGTTCGTTATCGATATCATCTTGAGTTAAGGTATTATCGACTGCTAATTGAGAACCATTGAGTCGAAGAATACCGTTATCGGGTACATCGGTCAGAATATATGTAATTTCACTGGCTGTATTGTCTGCATCGGTAACTTGCAGTTCTTGATGAGTGATAACAGCTGTGTCTTCCTCGTTCAGAGTTAAACCGTTGTTAACAGCTAACTCTGGTGTTTGGTTAAGTTTTTGGTTACCGAAGTTAAGATTGGTAACGGTTTCACCGGACTTAACGGTAACTGTGTGTACCAACCCTGAGACATTATTGGGTATATATAATGATGTGTTGTCTGAGTTAGTATCCGGTTGAACGCTGTCTGGGTTTGAGACTTCACCGTTGAAGTTGAGAATTTCTTCGGCGAGTGCCAAAATATCAACGCGGGAAAAGTCCAGTCCAGTATTGATGACGTTATCCTTTTCGTCGTCGCCGTCGTTGATAGTAACGCTGGTAGTTTCGAGGAGATAGCGGAATTCATCCACACTCAGTTTACGACCAAGTTTTTGGATAGCGATTTGCTGCGCCAGGACTGCAATTCCGGCGACATAAGGTGCGGCTTGGGATGTTCCTCCTTTTGTTGTCACCCCACCATTAGCGTTTGCGGCTTCGATAGGAATACCAGGAGCAAAAATATCGCTCATGGTTTGATGACGTTGGGAGAAGTCTGCAATTTGGTCTGTATTTTCCCAAACTGCGCCAACCGCGATGACGTTGGGGTCAGCTGCGGGGTAAGCAAGTCCTTGTTTGCTATCAAATTTGGCAAAATTGTTACCAGCTGCGGAGGTAACAATGATACCCATACCTGCTAAGGCTGCGAGTTCATCACCAATACCGTAACGAGAAGCCCTTGTATTCCAGTTTTGTTCGTCTCCCACAGAGAGGTTAACGCTGGCAATATTGTAAGTGTCGGCGTTGTCAATCACCCATTGGAGAGATTCTTCTAAATCTGAGAAGTAGCCAGAACCACTATCTTTGAAAACTTTCAGGGCGATAATATCGGCTTTGGGGGCGATACCTGTGTAGGTACTATCACTAGAAGCAATGATGCTGGCTACGTGGGAACCATGACCGTTAACATCACTTGCATTGGTATCATTGTTGGCAAAGTCGTATTGGTAAACAATGCGATCGGCAATACCGTTACCGTCTTTATCAGCGCCGAAGAAAGGGTGGTTGAGGTCAATACCAGTATCAATAATGACTGATGTCAAGCCGCTACCGTCGATATTTGTGAAGCGAGGGTCATTACGGAAGGCGTTGAGGTTAATCAGAGAACTAGCAGTTGTAGTTAAAGCTGTGTCGGTTGTTGTGATGGGGGTGCTAGGTGTATAAATGAGAGCATCTGAGGCGGTAGTAGTGATTGATTGTGCCAAGACGCTGCTGTTACCAGGGAAGGTTTGTTGCCAACCTGATTGCATGACTTCGGCAACGGTGTAGGTTCCTGGAACTAGGTCATTGAAGCTATAATTGCCGTTAGCATCGGTTTGGGTGGAAGTTTCGCTATCATCTAACTCACCGTTTTGGTTGGTGTCTAAGTAAATTGTCCAACCTGCTAAACCTGATTCGTTGGTATCTTTGACGCTATCGCTATCAATATCGTGGAACTTTTGACCGCTAATGGTTGCTAGTTGATATAAACCTGCATCCCAGTTTGAGTAATCTTCTCCTCCTTCAACAGTGAAAATTAGGGTTTTACCTGTAGTTTGGTTAACATCACTGTCGGTGATATCGTCATCCCCTTGATTTTCCGGAGTAAACAAATAGCTAGTTGGAGCGATAAATTCTAGGAAGTAGTCTCCGGGGTCGATTTCTGTGAAGCTGTAGAAACCACTGGTCTTAGTAGTAGTTGTGGATACTAATGTTTCCCCGTTGTCGTAGAGATTAACGGTTACTTGCTCTAAACCGGGTTCGCCTGTATCTTGGATGCCGTTACCGTTGGTATCAACCCACACAAAGTCACCGATAGTTGCCGTACCCCCAGCTATGCGTGTGGTAGCTTGGGCTTGGGTTGGTATTTCCTGAGTATTACCAGCGTTGTCTTTAGCGACTACGTAGAAAGCGTATTTTTTCCCAGCTTCTCCGATGTAACTAGCTTCTGTAAGAGTAGTATCTTCTAACCACGGCTTGAAATTACCACCGTTTTCCGAAACGTAAACTGTATAACCCGCAATACCAGAACCTTGCTCATCATCGCTACCACCCCAGTTAACTGTAAATTCTCCGTTTTCATCAGTAATTTTGGCGGGTAATGCTGCGACGGTGCTGGTGGGAGAAGTTGCGTCAAGGGTGTTGAAGATGGGTGGGGTGTCGATAGGTTCTTCGGTATCGAAGACGATAGTAGCTTTGGCATCGATTACATCGCCAGTTTGAGCATTTCTATCAGGACGGATAGTATAGGTCACAAAACCATCACCCACCCCGTCTTCATTATTGGGAGGGAGGAAACCAGCTAAAGCATCTTGGGGTGCTTCTCCAGTTTGTGGGTCAATGGTGGTAATTGTCCAGGATGCTTCTCCTTTATTAATATCAATGGACGCAAATACATCAACATAGAAGCCATAATCTTCAGTGAGGTCAATACGCTGTTGGTAGAAGGAGCGATTTTCTGGAACTTGGAAGACTAAGCCTCCCCAACCAAAGCTACCCAAGCGGAAGGTGCGCCAGTCAAGGTCGGTATCGAGGGGATGAGTGATGGTGACGGTTTGTGCGGGTGCGGTGGCGGTGGAGACGTTTTCAAAGCGGATGGTGTAGGGAAGGATTGAGTTAGAAGCAATCCAGTTTTCGTCGCCAAAGCCTTTAGGTCCGATAATATCGTTGGGGTCAACAGCTCTTACGATGGGTGATTTGCCATTGCCACTTTTATCTGGTTTTGCTGCATCACGGTTTGTAGGTTTTGGACCTATTTGGTAATTAGGAGGAGTAGAAGAATATTTCTGACTTAAATCTGGATCTCTATCTGATGAGGAGTTTTCATCATCACAGTCTTCGGGTTTATGCTCTCCATCAGTCACACTTCTCAGAAGTTTTAAGTAGTCTTGATGAGAACCTTCATGATAAAGAATTTCTGGAACAAGTAAGGGAAATCTCCGATTATCTTTATAATAATTATAGCCATCATCCCCTACATCACGATACTGCCCGTAAACTTTTGAAGCATGGATAGCTTCAACTATTACTGCATCGTCTGGATCAAGTCGATTTTCTGGAAGATTGCCATCTTTGTAAAGTTCTAATGGCTTTAGCGCATAATTTCCAGATATTCCACTTCCGAATAAAGGACCTGCCGGGTCAAAAGCAACAATTTTACCTAAAACATTATCTCCAAGCTCTTCACCTGCAAATCCCGCAGCCTGCGCTCCTAAACTGTAACCATAGATGGTTACTTTGTCTGGTTTGTAATTATTTTTGATGTCTTCAGCTATTTTTTTTCCAGCCAAGCGGGTAGCTGCTGCTGCTGCGGCATAATAAGTTAAAATCGCTGCATCAGCTCCTATTACTGTTCCCATCAACGCACCTCTAATTCCTCCAAGCGCTGCGCCAGATAAACCTGCTGCTATTAGACCCGCTATCGTACCTGATGGCCATTCAACTACCTTAATAGTGTCATTTGGATAAATGCGATGCAGTTCTCTAACCATCTGCATAGCTGGAGCATTTGATTTGTTAGGGTCGTTTAGATTGGGATTATTAGAGTTGGGGTCAAACTTATAATCTTCTGAACCTGTGAAACCCCACACAACATATCTCACACGTTCACTATTACATTCCTCATCATCGGGTTGATAAACAGTTTTAATTCTGACATTAGGATTATCATCAGTGCTATTTGCTACATATAAGTTAGCTTCAGAAAAAGCTTCAATTGCTGCAAAAGAATCAATGGTGGATAAATTGTTTTCCTGCTTAAGGATTTCATCTAAAAGGTCATTGTCAATAATGTATTCAATCATCCCAAATTGGGAATAGAAAATCTCTTCAAAGCTGACAGGGATTGAGGAATATTGTTCTAATGCAGCAGCACTGTTATGTAAATTTGCTAAAAACTCTTGGTTAGTCTCACCAGTTACAGCACTTAGTATTGTGAGAAAATCTTCAGCTTTATCACCGTAAATTTCCTTGTATGGATATGAATTTTCAATTTGCTCAAAGTCAATTGGATTATTTGAAGCACCGATAACATTTACTTGCAAATCTAACGAACTACCTGGGTGAGCATTAGGACTGATTTGACCAAATATCTGCAATGTTCCAGATTCCCCAGGACGTAGAATTCCTCTCAACCCTTCAGATGAATTAGTTAAGACAGATAAGGAAGTTTCCTCAAAGTTACCTGGTGTTAAAGCAATCTTGGCAAACTCGTTACTATCTATAAATAGCAGTGGCTGGAGGGTATCGTTATTGCCTAAGTTAGCATAGGTGACTGTCGCCGTAAATTTTTGTCCTGGTCGTAAAGCAGGAGGTGTTGTAATTTGCAAAGCTAACTCGGGTGTTTGTGCCGGAGCAACTTCTAAAATATCTTCTAGTGAACTGATTTCATTACTTTCGTTACTGGCAATAATATCGTATTGTCCTAGTTCCAAACCATCTAGGTTGAAAGTGACGTAAGCAGTTGTACTATCTTCAAGTTCAATATTTTTTGCTTCAATTTTAGAACCATCTGCTGCCTGAAGAGAAATTGAACTAAGATTATCAAGTTTTGCACCACGAATTTTTAGCGTTGCATAACCACCATTACCTACTTCTTTTTGGTCAATATCAAAGATGCCAAAGTCTACAGTTTCAGCGATAATTGAGAACGGTGCTGGTTCACCTTGCAAGTTAGCACCGTAAGCAAGAACATAGTAAACTCCTTCTTCTGTAGTCGGAATTAGAATATCTTGATCTGGTGCAAATGCTTCAGTAAAACCAAAATCAAACTGACTCCGAGTCGGTATTTCACCATAACTCAGATACAACTCATTTGCTGCTGTTGTCGAATTACTATCCAATTTGACTCGCAGTGTTTCACCTGCACCTACATCAATCCGATAGTAAACTGCTTGTCCTTGTCCCAAAGTCCCAGTATCGGGAGTTCCTAACTCCAACAACTCTGCATCCAAGGCAAATTGGTCAAGGGAAGCGCCAAGGTTATTACTCTCATCTAACTCCGGTACATTATTGCGGATATCGCTGCGAATAATGACGTGGTAATTTCCAGGAAGTACCCCTGGTAGTGCAGCATTCACCGTCTTGCTATAGCTTTCACCACTTTCAAGTGATTCAAAAACTTGCACTTGAGCAAACAACGAATCATTTATATCCCACTTATCATCTGCTGAGATATAAATTGAGTCGTACCAATTACCAATGACAGCCTCACTACTTCGGTTTTCTACCGTATACTCAATGGTCGCATTTTGTCCCGGTACACCATTCGCTGGAATTTTAATCGTACCTGCTACCAAATCAAAATCAGCAGGCGCAGGTAGAGTTATTTGTGTTGGATTGCGATCATAAGCAATATTATTTGATTCCCCATCAGGTTCGTTGATTTTATCCCCTGCATCTGTAGCGACAAATATGTAATAGGAACCCGATAAACCTCTAGGTATATCAAAAGATTTGGTGACAGTATAGGAATCCCCAGCAGCTAAATTATTTTGGAAGTGGGAACCGAGATAAATATCGTCTTCGCGGTCAAAGATTTGGTCGCGGGAGAGGTAAACTGCATCATACCAGGAACGTTTACCTGTGCTGTAGCGTTGATTGTTTACAGTCCAACTGACTTCAAGCGATTGACCACTAACTCCCTGTGTTGGTGCATCGACACTATCTACAATCAAATCGGGAGAAAATTGTGGTGGTACATTTATCGAAAGTAGGTCTGGGTCTGGGTTGGGATTGGTTATAAAAGTAATTGTGTCAGCAGAAACCCCATCATTATTATTCTCTAGAGATGCTTCTAAGACTTGATTTTTATCAGCATCAGTGCGGACAATTACATAAAATTCACCCTCTGCATCAAATGGTACGGTGAAAGTTTCGCTAGCATCATACTGCTCGTTTGCAGCTAAGGTATTAGCGCGACGAAATTCTCCCAGATAACTATCATTAATATCCCAATTTTCATCTGCGGACAGATATATTTTGTCATACCAGAAGTTACTGTTGGTTTGACCAGCACCCAAGTTTTGTACCGTCCAATTTACCGTCAGTTTATCTGCTGTTAAACCTGTAGCAGAATTAACAGTAACTTCAGTAACTTGTAAATCTGGGGTTTGGCGCGTAATGGTAATTGATTTGGCAGTAAAATTATTGTTTTCCGCTGCTTCGTATACATTTTTATTAGTATCAGTGACAACAAACAGGTTATAATCTCCCACCACATTAAAGGGAATTTCTACCAATCCACTGCGGTTGTAGGAATCTCCTGTATCTAATAAACCTTCATGGGTAAACCAATTGAGTCTAATATCGTCATTGTTCCCAATTTCTGTATCGGCTGAAAGAACAACTTGGTCATACCAAGAAGTCGCAATACTATTACCCGTACCTTGGTTTTTGACAGTCCAGTTAACCCGGATAGCTTTACCCGCTTCTGCGCTAGTTGGTGAAATAACTTCACTGACAATTAAATCTGCTGGTTGGGAAGCAATTGTCACTGGAGTCGCATCAAAAGCAGTATTATTATCGTTATCCAGTTCAAAAACGCTGTTACTACTGTCAGTAGCTACAAAAACGTAGTAGTCACCCGTTAATTGATGATCCAGAGTAAAACTAGCCGAGTTATCGTAGGAAGCACCAGCGTCTAAATTTCCGAAATGACTGATATCTCCAAGTCTCTCGTCAGAATCTACATCAAGTTTGTCATCTATCGAAAGATAGAAAGTATCAGTCCAAAAGGAATTGGGTGTCTCAGTTGCGCCAAAGTTAGTGACGCGGTAATTAATAGTTAACTTGTCCCCAGCACGCGCAGTTGTCGGAACATCCACTGATTCGACTTCTAAATCTGGCGGTGGTGTAAGGTTGATAGTAGTGGGTGTGTCATCAAAGCCAGTGTTATTCGATTCAAAGACGCTTTCAAAAACACCATCGCCAGAATCAGTACTGATGAAGACGTAAAAGTTACCGCTTACACCAACAGGTAAAGTAACATCTTGTGTCGCCGTGTAGCTTTCACCTGCATTCAAAACACCAGTGTGGTTTAGTCTACCGAGACGATAGTCATTCTCGTCAATCATCTCATCAGCAGACATAATAATCTCGTCGTACCAACTCTCTTCTAAAGTGCGCCCTGTTCCTTGGTTGGTGACAACCCAACTTAAAGACATTGTTTGACCAGAAAATCCTTGAGATGGCGCGTTAACAGAAGTCACCTGTAAATCTGGTGGTGGTGTCAGATCAACATCAGTGGGATTACTTACACCAAAGTTATCTTCCTCATTTTGGAATTCACTAACCTGATTGTCAGCATCAGTCTTGACTAGAAAGTAATAGTTACTATCGATACCTCTAGGTAACTTCACAGTCAAACTATTGTTATAGCTTTCGCCAACATTAAGATAGCTAGAGTTTGTGGCTCTGCCCAAATATATGTCACTATCATCAAAAGTTTGGTCAAGGGATAACCAAACTTTGTCATACCAAATCGGAGTGCTTGTAGCTCCATTACCATTGTTAGTAACAGTCCACTCAATAACGGTTTCTTGACTAGAAAATGCCGTTTCCGGAGCAGTAACCTTAGTAACTTGTAAATTGGGATGGAAAGCACTGACTAAAATCGCCTGATTGTCAACTGTGGTATTATTATTTTCCTTACCATATTCCAGCAGTTGATTATTAGCATCTGTGCGGACAATTAAATAGCGATCGCCACTCAAATTATCAGGTAAAGTAATACTTTGGCGACGTTCAATTGATTCCCCACCTGCAATAGTTCCTGTAAACAAGAAAGAACCATAAAACTGGTCATTTCCAACGTTAGTATCGTCGGATAAATAAATGTAGTCAGTCCAAGTACCAGTAGCATTTTCAGTACCTTGGTTAGTAACTGTCCAAGCGATTTCAATTTCTTGTCCAGTAAGTGCTTCTATCGGTGCAGACACATCGCTGACTACCAAATCAACATCTAACGCTCCGAGTTGGATGGGTACTGCTTTAACGTTGTTGGTTTCATCGGCTTCTATTTGGCGGTTATCGTAGTAATTAAAATATTTATCAGTGACAAATAGTAAATAATAGCTACCCGTAACAATATTGTTAGGAATGGTAATATTTTGAGTAGTTGTGTAATCTGCACCTGCTGCTAATGGTGTATTCTCTGCTGCCAAAGGGGTAGTTAAATATGTATCGCTGATATCAAATTTGGCATCAGTAGAAAGATAAACTGAATCATACCAATCAGCAGTAGCAGCAGCATCACCTTGGTTAGCAACAGTCCAAGACAACTCTATAGTTTCACCTAAATCCGCAGATACTGGAGCTGTTGCAGTGGTGATTTCTAAATCAGGTGCGGATATATTAATTGCTACTGCTTGGACATTATTAGTTTCGTCGGTTTCACCTTGAGATTTAGAACCATCTACAACAAATAACAGATAGCGATCGCCAGTTCCCAGAGAACTATTGATATCGATATTTCTTGTAGCGGTATAGCTATCTCCAGGAGCAAGGGGAGAATTGGAACCTGTTAACGGATCAGTTACAACTTTATCCTTATCATCAAGAATCTCGTTATCAGAAATGTATACGGAATCGAACCAATTAGCAGGTGCAACAAAACTACTTGTGTTTTCCACCGTCCAGGAAATCTCTACTGTCTCGCCCCACGTTACCTGTTGCAGAGAAGTTGTAGTAGATACTACTAAATCTGGTAAGCCTAAGGTAATGGCTGCTGCGTATACATTATTATTTTCATTATTTTCAGCTTGAGACTTAGAACCATCTGCAACAAACAATAAATAGCGATCGCCTGTTGCTGTTTGAGTAGGGATTGTCACGCTTTGAGTAGCTGTGTAACTAGCGCTTGCTGCTAATGGCGTGTTTTCTTGCGCTTCATATCTCTTGAGAAATCTATCGTTGTTGTCAAATACTTGGTCATCAGAGAGGTAAATGTCATCAAACCAATCAGCAATAGCAGCACCATCACCTTGGTTAGTAACAGTCCAAGATAACTCTACAGTTTCACCCACAGCAGCAGATTTTGGACTTGTTGCAGCAGTGATTTCCAAATCAGGTGCGGATATATTAATTGCTACTGCTTGGATATTGTTACTTTCGTCCGTTTCATCTTGATTGTCATCATTATCGGTGACAAATAATAAATAGCGATCGCCAGTTCCCAGAGAACTATTGATATCGATATTCTGTGTAGCGGTATAGCTATCACCAGCCTCTAAGGAAGTATTAGAGTCTGTCCAGTAAGAAGTTACAACTTTATCCGTATCATCAAGAATCTCGTCATCGGAAATGTATACGGAATCGTACCAATTAGCAGGTGCAACAGAATCACCTGTATTTTCTACCGTCCAGGAAATCTCTACCGTCTCGCCCCATGATACCTGTTCGGGAGATTTGATAGTATTTACTACTAAATCTGGTAAACCCAAGGTGATAGCGGCTGCATACACATTATTATTTTCATTGGTTTCACCTTGAGACTTAGAACCATCTGCAACAAACAATAAATAGCGATTACCTGTTGCCGTTTGCGTAGGGATGGCAACGTTTTGAGTGGCTGTGTAACTAGCACCTGCTGCTAATGGGGTGTTTTCTCGCACCCAATAACTGTTGAAAAGTGTATCGTTATTGTCAAGGATTTGGTCATCGGAAAGATAGATATAGTCGAACCAATCAGTAGGTGCTTCAGAAATTCCTTGATTAGTTACAGTCCACGATACTTCTACAGTTTCACCCAAGCCAGCAGTTGTGGGAGTTGTCGCAGATGTAACTTCTAAATCCGGCGCAGCTACATTTATTTCTAGTGATCGGACATTATTCGTTTCATCAGTTTCTGCTTGGAGATTATCGTAATTGTAAATAAAAGGATGTTTATCGGTAATAAATAGTAAATAATAGCTACCTGTGGCAATTTTGTTAGGAATAGTAATATTTTGAGTAGCTGTATAATCTGTTCCACCTGCTAATGGTGTATTCTCTCCTGCCAAGCGGGTGTTTAAATATATATCGCTGATATCAAACTGAGCATCCGTAGAAAGATAAATCGAGTCATACCAATCAGCAGGTGCATCAGAGCTACCTTGGTTAGCAACAGTCCAAGATACAGAAAAAGTCTGCCCAAGCACAACATTAGAACTTGTAGCACTCGCGTCAGAAACTACTAAATCCGGAGCAACAATTGAAATTTGCTTTGCTAAGGTATTATTTGTTTCGTCAGTTTCACCTTGGTTGCCGTAGCTAGAGCCATAGTAAGTCTTATCTGTAGTAAAAATTAGGTAGTAGTTGCCCGTATTAACACCCTTGGGAATAGTGATATTTTGGGTAACTGTGTAGCTATTATTTGACGCTAATGGACTATTATCCTTTTCCCACGAATAGCCAATTTCTGTATCGTAAAAATCCAGAACATTATCAGTAGATAGGTAAACATAATCATACCAATCAGCAGGGGCAGTGACACTTCCTTGGTTCTTAACACTCCAAGATACGCTAATATTTTCACCCAAAATTGCAGATTTAGGAATAGTGGCATTCTCTACAATTAAATCCGGAGCACTAATTGAAATTTGTTTTGCTAAGGTATTGTTAGTTTCATCAGTTTCACCTTGATTACCATTGCTGTTATAATCACCTTTATCTGTAGCAAATATTAGAAAGTAGTTACCCGTATTGACATCGTTAGGAATAGTGATATTTTTGGATTCAGTGTAGTCGGTATTTGACGCTAGTGGTGTATTGTTATCTGCCCACAAAGAGCTAATTCGTCTATCATTGACATCGAAGACATCATCATCTGAAAGATAAATATAATCAGCCCAATTAGCAGTTGTACTAACACTACCTTGGTTTTTAACAGTCCACGATACGTTAATATTTTCGCCTAAAATCGCAGACTCAGGAGCAGTGGCATTCTCTACTACTAAATCCGGCGCTTTCTTACTAGTAGCACTTAAAGTATAGTTCCCTATACCATCATCTTGGTCACTGGAAACCTGTACTATATAGTCAATATTATCCTGAGCAACGAAACTTAATTGAGAGCCTGTCCCTCCACCAAAGTCATCATATATTTTAATCTCTTGCAGTGTACTTTTATTAAATAAAAACAAGTCAGTATTAAAGTCATAAGAAGTGAGATTAACAGTAATAAAATCCCCAGGCTTAAAATCAGTTATCTGATAAAGTTCATAATATTTATTCTCAACTCTTATGTCCTCAGTATTTAAAACACCGTTGATGCTACCGTTATTTGCAGAAATATTACCAGCAATATCTGGAAACTTAACTTCTAGAGGATGAGCATAGACATTATTGGTTTCATCTGCTTCTGTCTCATTATCATCATTATCCGTGGCAAACAGCAGATAGTAATTTCCTGGTGTTGTAGTTGGAATATAAATCTCTGTGTTTACCTCATAGCTCCCTTGAGATTCTAAAGCAATTGAATCATCTTCGCTCCAATCATTAAGAGATATATCATCATTTTTGTCCAGGTTTTCATCAGTAGAAAGAAAAATAGAACCTACCCAAAAATTATTTGTAGTCGTTTCTTCTCCTAGATTTTTTACAGTCCAGGAAACCGGAATTTTCTCTCCGATAAAAGCAGAACCTGAAGCGCTAACATCCGAAACCAGCAAATCTGATAATTTCATGATTGGCTTTCAATGATTTTTGATAATATGCAGTGATCACTTCTTGAACCGTCTTGCGATAAAACTAATACAGCAAGCTCAAAGTAACGAAAAGCAAAGCGATTGTCTATAGCCGAGAATTTTATTAAATATTGATAATGGATGTGTATTGTCACCTATTTGAAAAACCCGATTTATTTGATAAACCGAGTTTGTGCAAGCTAGGGTTACTAACCTAATAAAGCTAGCTTCTTCTGTTCAACTTTCTGTTGCATAAACTTGTTGTCAATTACTTCTCTAAATGTTTCTAAATTGCTCTGCCAATTTAGAATCAATTGATTTAAATCTCGCAATCGCTCTGACTGTAATTGACTAGCAATTTCATAATTAAAATTCCCAGAAAATAGTAATACAGGAACTGATTTGTCTTCTGGTAACTTTAATGTGCCTTGATTGAGTGTCAAATTAAATTGACCATTTTCCAAGCTATAAGCAAGTTGCAATGATGCTGTAACTGGTGTTTTTCCAAAGTTTTGCCATTCACCAGAATTCAATAGAGTTTGATGAAAGTACCTGTATGCTTCATCATTTGAACTATAGCTGACGTAACCTCTAGGATTAATTCCCACCGCCTGATAATCAAGTTTAGGTAGCTTTTCTATAAACTTGCGTGCTATATCTGGTATTTCAATTTCATCAAAATTTTTGGTGTTAAGTGCTTCTACAAAAACTATGCGCTTTGGTTGAGCAATAATACCCACCCCATTTTTAAAAATCAGTTGTACAGCATCTTTTGTATACACAGGAGAACGAGCTAATTCCCAATCCTCTGGTATTAAATCACCGTACTTTAAAAAGTCTGGATTCAAAATAATCGGATTGAAATTTTTCGCCGCGATGGTAATTGCTAATTCCTGTACTTGTATTTTTTGATTCATTATTCTTTTTGACAGGCAGTATAATAAACAACAAGGTCATTCTATAGTAATAATTTTTACAAGTGTATTAAGACAATGACCTAATATATAAATTTTTGGTGAAGAAGTCTTGTGACCGCATCAGTATTAGTATTTTTACTGACATAACGCACCCTACTTCCTAGCGTGGCTACCATGTATCAAAAATCCATACCCAAATATTGCGTGTATTTTCGCTAATATTTCCAATGGGATTTGAATTAGGATAATTACCTGTAAAAGAAGATTCAATATAACTACGAGTAGTGAAAATTGCAGCTATAGGGAAACAAATAAAAACTATTATTGTTTCCAGAATAAAAGTTGTAGACCAAAATATTATGCTGACAAATGAACCGATCAAACCTATTGGCATACGGACTATGATTATAAAAAATTGCATTTTTGTATTAATAAAAAATATGGCTCAATAAATAGTAAAAATAAAATCACTTTAGGATGTGTTAAGCATGTGTTTTAATCATCGTTTTTATGAAAATATTTATGCGATCGCCTGACGTACCATGCGGATCTGGTAGTGCGTTATGTGCTTTAGTCTAACGCACCCTACTGGACTGACACGACTAAAATGATGCAAAAAAATTGTAGGTTGGGTTTCGTTCCTCAACCCAACATTGATCTATGTGTTGGGTCTTATTATTTGACCCAACATACAAAATTTATTGCACTAATTTAGCTATGTCATTCCACTATTTACTTGCTGTATATAGGAATCCGATTTGATTTTTGAAAAAGATTACGAGAAAATACGTAGGGGTTAATATAGGAATCCGATTTGATTTTTGAAAAAGATTACGAGAAAATACGTAGGGGTTAATATGTCTAACAACAAACAATGATAAGCCAGCAGATACAAGCCAC
>NZ_JACJPX010000112.1 GCF_014696315.1 Calothrix membranacea FACHB-236 | reverse complement strand
TTTATCATGTATATACATGGTTGAACAGTTAATTTTTCCCGCTTTTTTTCTTATCCCGGTTTTCTGTTCCATTGCTACTCACGCCCCGAATAGAGCATCATTAACATCTCTCATTAAATGGATTAAGCATTTCTGCTGCTTACAATTTATGCTGTCATACCCTTTATAGAAATCTGAAATTAGAACACCGCTAAAATCTCTTATAAGATCTGGAATAAAGTCCGTTTTTCTTGTTTCGGTATACAGAAAGTATACTTCAGTCAGATTTGTGAAAACCCATACATAACCCTTCTCTCCTCCCACACTAGCTCTGGTTTCGTCAACATGAATGATTTTCCAACCCTGTATGCGACGAGCTATTTCTTCATAAGATTCCAGGTAGTAATCAGCAGCAATTTTCTTAAAGTAATAGGAATTTCCACAACCAACTTTACCTATTGATATCTGAAAGCTATCAGCCAATGTTTTTTCAATTTTCTCAAAGCTGATTTGATTGACAATATTTTGATAAATAACCCAGCTTATTAAATTATGACCGTATTTAACTCGTATTTCTTTATACTCTTTTGAAAGATATTGTTTTCTACAATTCCTGCATCTACCGTGAGAACAATTATATTTGGTAATCCACCTTTTAATCCCACCCTTAAAGAACTTCAAATCAACAACAACTTTAGAAACAGTACTACTCAGCTTATAAACGTCAATTGAACCACAAATTGGACACACATTTGATGTTTCTATGCTTATTTCTTTATTTATTTTTCTCTTAAACTTTACTCCTTGCTTAACTTGCTTTTTGATTCTATCCAGTCTTTTTTCACTTCTAATGAAGACCTTATTTCTTTGATAGTCAAAGTATGCACGCTTATTGATAAAATCAAAATCGTCCAAAGCGAACTTCTTTAATCCAAAATTACGACCTCCATATCTTTGTGAAATCTCACTATAAAACTCGGAAGTAATTTCTATAGAAGAAAATTCAGTATTGAAAGTTTCCTCATCTTGTCCAGTAAATAAAATAAATTCTGTCAATTTTTTTAGAGCAAAACAATCTTCTAAATTGTATAAAATCAACTTTTTATATAATTCTTCATCATGGTTTATTTCCCATAATCTTCTCCACATAATACTGTATAGTCCCGAAGCAGTATGCTCTGACCATTCAAAGCCTAAATAATTTGATACTTCTTTTAGCCCATTAGAATAAGTTGGAAAATAAATTGATGAATAGACTATTGATAACACATTTATACTATTATCGATTATTCGCTTTATAGAACTCTCTTTTTTACCGCCTAGACTCTTCAGTAGAGATTTGAGAAATCTTATTTCATAACTGCCATAGTGGAAGACAGTAAAATCGTTGAGTTGATCAAAGTAATCTAAAAAATCTTCTACTATTTTTTCCTTGTCTAACTCACTATCAAGCCAATAGGAATGTTTTTCTAGTGAATTTCCCTTATCAATAATGAGACCTAATAAATAAAACAAATCTCTATCAGGATCTCCCTCAACATCAAAGTAAACTCTTACTTTAGTTTTAGGAAAGTCCAACTCTTTATAGATATAAACTTTCTGCTCTCTAATAGCCAGAGCCTTTAAAGAAGGAATATGTTTTGTTACTGTTCCTATTTGCTTTTTTCTCTTTTTTATTTTGCGCCTTGGCTTAAAAGTATAGGATAATTGCAATACTGTAAAAATACCTCTATTGTTAAGCAGTTGAATATCCTTTTTATTTAAAACTCTCAATAAACTTAGATTGTCATCATTAAAAGCCTTTTGATAACAGATATCCTTAAAATTACATATTTCACAATAGCTATTGAGAATATGCTTTGGCACTTTTTTTTCGACAATAGACTTTCTAATATCATCAATGATAGATAAAACCTCACCAATTAAAGGCTGTAATTTAACTGTCAAAAATTTCAATGGATATCCGTAAAATATCTTGCCAATTTCCACCTCTTTGTTTTGTAAATCACTCAATAATAGACCACTAAATGCTAGCATTAGCTTATCATTTCTTGAGACTCTATAGTTTGGCAAAATAGAAATAGGGATGTATAAAAAGTCTTGTGAGCTAGAGACACATGAGATTTTTTCAATCACATCAATTTGTGTTTCTAATTCTTTATTTTCAATTGATACATTAAATATTTTTTCAAACCCATTCTTTAAAGTTTGTGAAGAAATGGAAGTCTTTACAACTGGATCTCCAAAAAACGAGGTTAAGTTTTCACAAAACCTTTCTCTATATTGCTGTCGAACTGAATAAAGGATTTCGTTATTCAAACTCTGAAAGTCCGTAATATTTTTGGATTGTCCAGTTGTTGTAAGGTAAGCTTTATACTCACAATTCAAAAAGTCAGAGAAAATTTGAGACGTTATTTTAGAATTTAAATTCATACTAATTGTTCTTGAGTATCTCCTAGTCGTTCAGTTTCTCGGCTTGTTGAATTAACTTTTGCACTTTGTCTTGAGCCATTTTTTTCTAACTCTATATTAGTGGCTTCAATTCGTGCTAGTTCCTTATATTTATCATCACCTGACAAATATTTTGACACAATCTTGTTGCGAATTTCTGAGCTTATTGTATTCACGCAGCGTCGGTTACTACAGTTCATGTACAATACAGTAACTGCTTGATACGTTCTTCTACGAGTGACTGATTCCCTTTTTCCTGAGAACTTAAGCAACTATGATGCTTTTCTAAGCATCCTTAAACAGCGCATTCGCACCGCGCAGGTGCGGGCGGCACTTGCTGTTAACCAGGAATTAGTGCTGCTTTATTGGCAGATCGGCAGGGAGATTTTACAACGCCAGCAAGATGAAGGATGGGGAACTAAAGTAATTGAGCGCATAGCCAAGGATTTAAAACGGGAGTTCCCGGAGATAAAGGGGTTCTCCCGTACAAACCTGCTTTATATGCGGGCTTTCGCGGAAGCCTATCCTGACGATCAATTTGTCCAGCAGGCTGCTGGACAAATTCCCTGGTTTCATAACTGCGTGTTGCTGGATCGTGTAAAAGTGCCAGAGCAGCGGGTTTGGTACATCCAGCAGACTATTGAAAATGGCTGGAGCCGCGCCATCCTGGAGATGCAAATTGAGAGCCGTCTGTATGAACGCCAGGGGAGTGCAGTTACCAACTTTAGCCAGACCTTGCCTAAACCCCAATCCGATTTGGCGCAGCAACTTATTAAAGACCCGTATCATTTTGACTTTCTGACATTAAGCAAAGAAGCGCAGGAAAGGGATTTGGAGCGGGCGCTTGTGGATCGTATTCGTGACTTTCTCCTAGAACTGGGGACAGGTTTCTCGTTCGTGGGAAGCCAGTATCCTATTGAGGTCAGCGGACAGGAATATCGGCTTGACCTCCTGTTTTATCACCTCAAGCTGCGCTGCTTTGTTATCATCGACCTTAAAATGGTGGAATTTCAGCCGGAATTTTCTGGAAAAATGAACTTCTATGTGTCCGCAGTGAACGCTATTCTGCGGCATCCTGATGATCAGCCGACCATCGGCATCATTCTTTGCAAGTCTAAAAACAAGACTATTGCCGAACTTGCACTCCAAGGAATGACACAGCCTATTGGCGTTTCTACACATAAGGTAGGAAAAGACGTTCCCGAACAGCTTAAAGGTATCATGCCAACGGTGGAACAACTGGAGATGGAGCTAGATACGGCTGCTGCTGAACTTGAAAAGCAGAAGCAGGGGAGACTAGAGACTTAATCACGAAATATACGTGATATTCTCTTTGGAATTGTGCTTTTATTTGTCGGTAAATGATATCTGTTTATCTGCGTGAGCATTATAAATTGACATGGTTCGCAGTTCGGGGTTGCCTTCTGGTGACAAGGGGCGGTAAAGATTCTCGCGGTTCAGACCCGTTTTTTTGCAAAGCGCTACTTGATTTTGAGTAGCTTCACTAATATAACGATTTGCAGACAAATCTCTAATTCCTTATAATTAACTTTCGTTTTGAATTAGCGATGAATTTCTGATCATCCGATTCACCAAACTCAGATAATCGTCTAATTCCTCATATTCATCTAATTCTTTTTCTTCCTCTGAAGTAAGTGCAGATTCTTTTTGCTTAATTAATAATGCTTCAAGTCGCCCCTGTACTAAGCTGGAAGCTCGAAATATCGGCACTTCTCCTACTAGCTCGATGCGGACAGCACCATCTAATGGTAAGCTCTTAGGTAGGTATAACAATTTCATCTAAACCTCCTTTAGTAGCAGAAATATCAGCAATTACTTCTTCCAAACTGTCGGTGAGATAATGTTAGCTTCCTTGTCATCTAAATAGAAATCGTAAACAGGTTCTCCTGATAAAGAGCAGCGTAACGGCTCGATAATTTTAGTGAATGGATTCCAAACTGCTGTTACAGTTCGTTTTGCTTTCTTTCTTTGCAATTCACATTGAATATGTACCGTAGGTAAATGAATAATCATGGCACTGTGCAACCAAGCTTCGACACTCATTGCGTAACGCTCTTGGATATCTAACAATTTTCTTTCTAACTCTCTATTAGTGGCTTCAATTCGTGCTACTTCCTTATTTTTATCATCGCCTTCCAAATGTTTTGACACAATCTTGTTGCGAATTTCTGAGCTTATTGTATTGTAATAAGCCTTGAGTCTGTCTTCATCTCTAGCTCTAGCTCTTGTTAATTTAGCCTGCCAATTTTCTAGAGATGTTCCAATCAATATTGCACTTTGATGTTCAATTAACTTCAATAATTCATCAAAAGGGATAGATAATGATGTTTCTTCATTATCAACAGAAATTCTGTCAGACTCCCAGAACAAAGCATCACCGATTTCTACTGGTGTCACTCCTGTTAGTTCATTGATAAGAAACGAAACTAAACCAATTCTTTTTTCATCTGCATTCGCTGTGTAAGCCACATTACACAGAATGTAACGAGTGATTTCTGGTTTAGCTTCTACAAAACGAATTAGACCATTTTGCACTACGAATCTCTCTGAGATGGTCTTTTCAAACCCTATAGTTTTTAAATAACCATCAAATTTCACACCCAAGGCACTAATCAGTCCTTTAGTAGCTAAGAGGTCTGATAATTTATTTAATACTTCTGAATGATAGGTAACAAAAACACTTTGCGGTACATCAACTTTAGTTGTAAATGTAACTTCTTCGGGGAGTGAAAGAAGGGATGCTATATTTTCAGTTAATAACGCATTTAAAATGTGTTCACTAGCAGGTTCTGCTATTCCGTCATGCAGAGAAACAATTTTTTCTAAGGTCGCAATAATCGGGTCGGAAATCATATCTAATTAAATAAATCTCTCAAGCTTCAAAATCTTCGCCAAAAATCTGTTCATCCAGTTCTTGAGTTTGCTGATATTGGTTTTTGGCTTTCAACAAATTATCTGCCAATTGGTCAAAGGCTGTATCTAATTCGGGTTTGACCTGATGTTTAAGCCAGATATCCATGACAATTTCACTAAAGTCAAATTCATCATCCACATTCCCCAAAATTGTTTCAATCTCTCCAACCACCAGTTCAAACATATTAATTTTGTCGTGCAATATCCGCAGAATATATTCTTCGATACTGCCCTTGAGACAAAAGTTAAAAATAAACACATCTTGGGTTTGTCCAATGCGGTGAATACGACCAATGCGCTGTTCTATCTTCATTGGGTTCCAAGGCAGGTCATAATTAACAATCGCATTGGCAAACTGAATGTTACGTCCTTCGCCACCTGTTTCGGATGCCAGCAGTACAGAAACATTGTCCCGAAAAGCGGCGATGGCCTCATCTTTCTGTTTAAGGGACATCCCACCCTGAAATTCCGCAAAGGGGATATTTGCAGCTTCCAGAGTTTTAGCCAAATAAGTGCTAGTTGCTTTATGGGTTGTGAAAACTAAGGTTTTCTGGCGAGATTTTGACAGCATCTCTACCAAGGCTTTTGCTTTCTCGACCTGCTTTACTTGGGCAGCTCGTCTTGCTAAAGACTTGAGTTCTTCATCGGGTAAGCGAAGAGTCAGTTGCTTGAGGGAGTCAGCCAAAGCACCGGGGGATGAACCAGCACGCATCAGCAAATTGGTACGGGAGAGTCTATCAAGCGAGTACTCTTCTTTCCGCAAATACTCGCTCAAGTCCTGGTAAAGTTTCTCCTCACCAGCTGCCGGGGTAACAGTAATCGTGGTGGCGAAGCGCTTGGGCAGTTTGACATCTACTAAGGCGCGGGTATTTCGTACCATGACTTCCCGCATCAGAGAGCGTAACTTTTCTGGATTTTTAGGGACTCGTCCATTTCTGGAATCGACATATTCTTTTTTAAAAGCAGCTTCTGTTTGTAGTAGTCCCGGTTTGAGGAGAGTTAGCAGATTAAACAATTCCACAAGGGAGTTCTGCACTGGCGTAGCAGTGAGCATGAGGATAAACCGCTTATTCAGGGCATTGACCAGTTTCCAGTTGAGGGTAGTGCGATTTTTCAGGTGGTGGGCTTCATCAACAACAACCAAGTCCCAAGTGCGACTGGTGACGTGGGGATAATGTTTAGCAGACTTAGCCGTGTTTAATGAAGCGATAATTCGCGGATTATCTGCCCAAAAAGATTCTATAGGTTGTTGGGGGTCACGGTTATCTGTGGTGATAGTAGCAATATTAAATTTGTCACTTAACTCTGATTGCCACTGGGAAACTAGGGATGCGGGAGTTAACACTAGGAGGGACTGTACCATACCCCTGGCTAAGTATTCGGCTATTATTAGTCCAGCTTCAATGGTTTTGCCCAATCCTACTTCATCCGCTAGTAATGCCCGTCCCCCCAGTTGTCTGAGGACTTTTCGGGCTGTTTCAATCTGATACCAGTATTTATCAATAGCAGTGAGGGTGGGCAAGCAAATTAGCTGATCGTAATCTGCCATTACCGAGAGGTTGAACAGGTCAAGACGCGCCTCGTAAAAGTTGATTGGGTCATATTTACCGACTTTCAGGGCTTCTAAGGCAGTTGAAGAATTGAATTTGAATGTATAGTTTTTCTCCATAAGCGCCCTTACTAGCTACTTTTGACCACTTCCCGCACATCTAAAAGATACCATTATTATCCAGGGGTGCTAAAAGGCACTCACCTTTAAACTTTAGAGAGAGTGGAAGCTGCATACCTTTAGGGCGCTTGTTTTTACTCAAAAAAGTTTAAGTATCGCTACTAGTTCACACGTTTATTTATCGACATTTTCGCTAGTTATTGTTTGCAAAATATCGTTGACATCTTGTGAAGTGTTAGAACTAATTCCGATAGACTCTAGATTTTCAATAGCTGTTTGATAGTCTTCTGGAGATAAGTACTGTTCCTCAAAATAATGTTCATATTTATACCCATAAATAATAAGATTTGAACCAATTTTCTTAAAAAATTGCTCAGATGGTATCAAGAGTTTTCTACTCTGAAAAGAGCCTTCAAGATAACCATAAAAGTAGCTGATAAAATAGTTTATTTCTTGACGAGAAAATTCTAGTTCAAAAGGTTCACGCAGTACTTGATGATCGTAACCTTCTACATCGCTCTCTAAAACTCTGTAGAAGCTGAAATAGAGTGTACCGCGATTATCATAAATATCTATCAAATAGAAAAATTTCCCTTGGACTTTTTCTAAAATCATTAATACGGGAAAAGAAAAAGAACCTTTCCAATCATCAATCCAATCACTGCTTTCGCCAAACAAGTCTGTTAAAGTTACGAAAATTTCAGCTAAATTGAGTTTATTTTTATTCTCACGTTCGGAAAGATAAAAGTGCATATAAAACATATGATCATCTCTAATAGGAAGGCTCTTTTGCCTAAGCCTCCTAAATTCAGCGTCATCTAAACGCCAAAGTTCGTATTTAATATCTTTCCGTTTGAGTTCAACTTTCTTACGCTCTTTAATTTGCTTAACTACTTGTCTCATATGTTTGAATTGAATTCATCAAACTGCTTAGTATTAATGTACTATATTAGTAAGTTAGCAAATAGAAAGCCATAAGATACTACACAGATAAAGTTTGCCAGAAAGTCGCTACTGTTGCTATATGGGTTGATGGCTGGTGATTTCTCGGTACGTGCAAGCTGTTAATACTCTAAATCTCAATCATCATAAGGTTGTGGGTCGAGAATTTCAATATCCCCAGGCGATACTTGCCTAACTCCACCAGTTGGATATAAGTCTTCTGAATTGAGAATTTCTACAATTATTTTAGAACCCTTACTACCCAATTGATATCCACCAAAAACTGCAAATTCACCTGTACTTTTAATTCTTAAAATTAATTTGTAAACTTGCCTTGAGGGGTTAATAGCTTTGTACTCTCTACCTAACATCTGTTTCTCCTGATTCAAAAGATTTTTCAGCAAACTTGCAGCCTGTTCATTACCTTTTGGTAGAAATTTGGGTAACCAGTATGAAGCCTTAGCTACTTGCTGAGGCTGTTGTGATAATTTGTTAGATAGAATGGTTATGACTCGCCGGAAGCCAATACGCGGGAGTAAATACTTGAGCCAAAGTTCTATTTCACTCGCATTTGCTTTCTCTAGTCCTCGCTCTAGAAGCAGCTCAAAGTATTCTTTCTTCTTCAGTACGGCATTAGCTAATTTTAAACCAATAACAGAATCATGATCTATAAGGGCATTTATCTCATCGAACTGATCTGATTCCGGTAAACTCATCAACCTCCGTTGTAAAGCCTTATGGTCTTCAAAATCTTTATCAGTAATAAACCGGCCAGTCATATTATCTTTCCTATTAATATCTTATGACGTTTCTCATCCGACTTAAGTACACTCTGATGTCACCAAATAGTATTTTCTATTTATCAAGGCAGTGGCTGTTCTGTTTTAATCATTATTAGGGTTTGAAATTACACTGATTAAACTTTTAAATTGACCCGGCTCAAAAAGTTCTTCAGGTAAGCCTGCGTTGATCATAAACTCAGGAGTCGGTCGATAATGTCCAGATTCATTAGTCCACTTGCGGAGAATACCCCTTGTAGCGCGTCCTGAAAAATAGAGCCGACCAGCGTAGTCTACATCCTTTCCCATTGCTAAATCTACATGACCAATTGGTCTGCCTCCAACCCTAGCACTGGCTTTATAAATAAACACTTTCCCCTCTAGGGTGACAAAATTATACACTCCTGATGCAGTGCGTTCTTCACGTTTGTATCCAACCTCTCGCCATTTTCCGTCTCGAAAGACAAGCTGCGATCTTTGGATGATTCGTGGCAAGTCCTCTGGAAACAAGTTAGGGAACTGCTTCAATACCAAAGCTCCTCACAGTTTGCTACCCCCAATATCATAAGATTTACTTTTCTATAAGGCAGAGCGAATTTCACCATGTAGCCGAATGTGTTCAACCAACCGCTTGGTTTCACCGCCTGCTAATTCTAGTTCTCTGAGATTGCCCACCAAAACAAATAATTCCTTTGCTCTACTAACGGCAGTATTTAGTAAATTGGGTTTGCGGTTGAGAAACCAAAAACTATGCTCTTGGTGACACTGGTAAGGGGAAAAGATAATAGCTGCTTTTTCTCCACCCTGGAAGGTGTGAACTGTGCCAATATCATCCCAAGAAAAGTTTCGCCACCGATTAGATAGCCGATACCTGAGCGCATTAGCTTGCTGCAAAAACGGCGACATTACACCAATTGTCTTTGAGTTGCCGTCCGAGCTAATAGAATAGCCACGTTTTTGCAATGATGTAATTACAGCTTCTACGGCTTCAATTTCTTCTGGATTGGTGTTATGGGAGTGGCTTCCCTCGACATGGTAAGCCAGTAGATGCAGTTCTGTTGCAGTCTGGTGATCATCTGAAAGGATTTGCAGACCACCAGGATAATTAGGGCTGCAAAACTGAATAATATCTGGGGTGCAACGGTAATGATTTCTGAGGATAATGCCATTGCCTAAGTCTCCTTCCGTACCATTAACACCAGCTGCACGATGATAAGCGGTAGCTGTGTATTTGGCTGTGGGGGCATAGCGATAGTAGTCTTCATTTCCCATGCCTACATCCAGAAAGGCAGTTCTCAGATATTGCTTGATGGTATCGTCGCAAAGGTTAACAATTGGCTCAATTTGTTGGGGGTCGCCAGCTACTACTGCCTTTTGCGATCGCACTAGCAAAGGAAATAATTGATGTACAAGAGTTGTCCCTGCTTCATCCACCAGTGCCTGCTTTACGATATTGGGATGAAGAATTGGCAGCATATTACGTATTGATTGCAGGCTGGAGCTAATCACAGGGAAAATCAAACTCAAGTCACGGTAGATGGCATCACTCTCAGTTTCCAGTTTGAGCAGAGCCTGTCCATCGCCCATCAATACGCTGCCATAAGTTTCTAATGCTCTCATCACGCTATCCTTGCGCCGGAGAGTTTCTTGCAACAGAAACGCCCAGGCGCGTTGAAAAAGTTCTAGCTGCAATGAGTGGTGGTCACGGTAAAAACGATTGTAGAAATCCCCTTGTGGGTAACTATCAAGTTGTGTTTGAATTTGTTGATGTGCTGCTTGTTTTAACTCTAGTTCCTTATTTAAAACCGTTATTTGGCTTTGAATTTCAGTTACTTCTCGGTTAAGACTTTGCCATTGCTTTTTGAACTCTAGTTTTTGGTTAACAGAAACCAATGCATTAGTTAAACTGGAGCGGTCAAGGGGCATTTGAAAGGGATGGGCTGTAGCCAAGGTGTTTAAAACAGCAGCGTTAATTCGATTTGCCAGACGTTTGAAAATTAGCTTATCGGTAGTCACACTCAGCCAGTCCAAGGCGCGTTTTGTGATAGAGTCGGACTCTTTTGGTAGTTCGCGTTCTGCCTGGGATAAAGCTTCTTTTATTTGCTGGTAGGCATCAATGGGAAAATTTGCATAATCCGACAAACTTGATAGCTGTTCAGTTAGGGTTTGTAACTGGGAAGACTTAGCAGCAATCTCGTTATTGAGAGATTGGATTTCTACATCCAATTGCGATCGCCGTACGACATCGGTAACTTGTTGGTTGGCATCAAAGTAGTTTTGCTCTATTAATCGCTGAATTTCGCTTTCTGTTTGCAGTAGTTCCAGTTTGGTTTGTTGCCAAGCAGATTGATCAAATTCAGCATGACGCAGCCAATCTTGGGTTGATTGCAGTTTGGGTAGGGTTTCCTTACGGATATTAGTTTGGTTGCCGCCTGGAAGATAAAACTGTTGAGCAGGAGAATTGATAGTCAGTCGTTGTTGGAATTTTTTGACGGTGCTGTTATTAGTGGCAACAAAGAATATTAAATTATTTGCATCATCTTCACCGTGAACAAGTCGTAAAGCCCGCTCCACTATTTGCTGTGCTATGAGGTGCAGAAACACTTCTGTTTTTCCAGTCCCCGGTGGGCCACAAACAGCAGTTAGTAAATTCTCCTGGGTATGTTTGAGGACGGACGCTTGAAATTCATCAGGCGGATGAGAAGGGAAAGCTCCCCAGAACATCACCTCATGTGTGGGTGATTGTGGCTGACCCCTGAGGTACTGCATCGCAGGGTGAGTTTCAGTTAGCCATTCACTCAAAGAGCCTGGTTGTTGCAGTTGCTTGAGGATTTCTTGCTTGTCTTGCTTCAGCAGGGCGTTATAAGGCGTAAAATCGCAACGCAGCAAGTAAGGTTGCCGACAAGTTTTATATTTTCCGTCGGGCAAGTCTACCAGTTCAAGAAAGTCTCGAAGCGTTGGGAAGCTCCCCTTAAATGTGTCTTCTAGAAATTTCAAAATTCCTGACGAAACAATCAGGGATTCAGCTTGCTCTTCTTCTAAAGAGTACAGCCGCATTAAATTAACAACCACTGGCTGAAACTCGTATTCGGTCAAGTCCCAGCCTGTTTTACGATAATTACCTTTGAGAATGGGTGAAATATCAATGGTGAATAGAGGCAGGTATTTCAGCTTTTGCTCTTTTCCCTTGCCTTGGATTATATAGATTTGTGGGAAGGCAACAGCCATCTGAACATCGTTTTTGTTACCTCTTTTAGCTGCTTGTTGCTGTTGCTGGAATCTTGTAAAGACTTCGCTATCTAAGAGTAACTTGTTATTAACAAGCTGCACTCCCTTATCTACTACCTTTGAATAAATATCTGAAGAACGCTCGACCTCTGCTTGAGTCAGTTCTTCTAACCTGATGTAGCTTAACCAAGCTTGTACTATCTGGATAAGTTTTTCTGACTCTAGCATGGGAACTTAAACATTGAAAGGCACTGAAGCTTAGTATAAAAAATATTTTAGCCTTCTGCTTTCTACGTCATAGTTCGAGTAGGTAAGGTTACTCAACATTTGTCAGTGCCTCTAGTTGTGCAAGTAATTTTTCTATTTGCTTGCGCTTCTTCGGGTCTGACCAAATACTCGACTTTCTTAGCTTGGTGGTTGCAGCAGTAAAGCGCTCTTTGTAATCATTAGACTCGGTGCTGGGGGTAGAGGCTGGGTTTTTCTTTTCACTGATGCGTTGTTTGATTTCGCTTAAAGACCAGTTGTTAGCAATAGCTTGTTCTAAAAAGTCAACACGCTCTGAAGTATCCTTAATCTGGGCGATGGCTTTGGCTTTGGTGTACTCTAGTGAACCTTGTCTTAGTGCATCAAGGATATCTTCTGGGAGGTTAAGCAAGGGGAGGCGGTTATTAGCAAATGATTCCCAAGTCATTAAACCTAAGCCTTCAAATACTTCCTCAACAATTTTGAGGTCGGGATTTACTGGATTGACTGGGTTTGAGCCTTGCTGTTCATTGCTTTCATCTTTTCCAATAACGTTATTGGAAGTTGACTCTGCATCCAATTCTTGTTTGACAATAACATTATTGTCAGCATCTAATTTCTCGTTTTCATCTTTGACAACATCATCCTGAGCAGCATCATCTGAGGCTGATTTTTGATTTCCAATAACGTTATTGGAAGATAAAGCTGCTTCTTTGCGTTCGTGTTGCAAACGTCGCAACAATGGCGGTATCTCCTCAACGCTGCGACCGAGTTTGAGAGCTAGCAGTTGCAGAATACCTTCGGTTTCTTCGACTGGGTTAAGGTCTTCCCGAAGTAAGTTTTCTATCAGTGCCAGTTGAAAAGCTGCTTTATCGTCTAATTCTCTGATGACAACGGGAACTTCTTTTAAACCAATCTCTTGGGCTGCGCGATAGCGACGTTCTCCTGCTACTAGTTCGTGTTTTTCTGCATCAAGGGGGCGTACTAAAAGCGGTTGCAGGATGCCATGCTGTTTTATGGATTCGGTTAACTGCTTTAATGCTTCCGGGTCAAAGTAACGGCGTGGTTGTGTCGGTGGCAGAATAATCTGCTCTAATGGCATGGATTGGGGAGAACCAGCATTAAGTACGCCTGTAGTGTCCCAAGGGACTTCTATTTTGCTTTTGAGAGGTTGACTGGCTTTGGTGCGTCTCATTTTAATGCTTCCAAACTAACGGCTATTTTTTTCAAGATGGCAATAGATGGGTGCTTGGGGTCGTAAACCGCCAGGGGCATTCGTTCTTCTGAAGCATCAACAAAAGCAGTGGAGCGAGGAATGGGTGGGAATATTGTTCCAGCGTTCGCTAGTTGTTCGGTGATAGCTGCTAAGGTACGAGTGTCCTGAGAATTGCGGGCATCGTATTTTGTGGGTACAAACCCGGCTAGAAGTAGTTTACGGTTGGGTTTATTGCGGACGGTAGCAACCGTTTTTAATAGTTCGCCTGTACCTTCAAAAGCTTTGAAATGGGTTTCTAGAGGCACAAGAACATGAGTGGCAGCTACAAGGGAGATGTAAGAGAGTAGCCCTAAGCTGGGAGGGCAATCTATTAATATGAAATCGTAATTGTCTTCAATTGGCTCGATGGCTTCTCTCAGACGGAAGTCGCGCATAGAAGCATTAACCAATTGCATTTCTGCCGTACTCAGAGAGATATTGGCAGGGGCTAAATCCATACCATGAATTCCCTCATGAATTGGCAGGGGTTGTTCATCCACAATAGCACTGTGGACAGTCTGCTCTAATTCTCTCGGAACCAAGCCCATAAAAATCGTTAAGCTGGCTTGCGGGTCTATATCGATGAGCAAGACGCGATGCCCCAATTGTGCTATTTGGTAGCCCAGGTTTTGGGTAAGGGTGGTTTTGGCAACACCTCCCGCCTGATTAAAAACTGCGATGATTCGGCTCATAAGTGAGTTTGTTTACCTGCACCATTACAACTTAAGATAACGGTGATATGTCAATAGGCTATGTTTATTTTTGTTCGTGGCTGCTATTTTATTGAAAAATGGATCAAATAGGTTATAGCAGATCAAATTAGACAAGAACGCTGGCATCAAGGAGGATGGTGTTTGATGATTTCGTTCCCTAAAGTCGATAAACTTCCAGAGCTAACCTTGAGCGAAATCCAGCAGTATTTAGAAAGTGGGCTTTTCCGGGGAATTGGGAAAAAAACTGCCCAAACTCTTGTAGAACACTTTGGCTATGACACTTTATTGGTAATAGATACTGCTCCAGAAAAGCTTCTTGCAGTTCCTCAACTTGGGAAATCTCGAATCGATAAAATTACCAAAGCTTGGTCAGAGAGTAAAGCAAATCCGATAAGAGGAGCTATTGCCCAACTTTTGGCTGTGAGAACATCATTGAGGTTAACTTTAAAGATTTGTGACTATTACGGACACCAAACCTCATCGGTACTCAAAAGCGACCCTTACAAATTAATTGATGACATTGAGGGCATCGGTTTTAAAACTGCTGATGAATTGGCAATATCTTTGGGCATCCCCCTTTCAAGTGAAACTCGTTACTCTAAAGGTCTACTCCATGTCTTGAAAGAGGCATTGAGTGAAGGCAATTGTTTTCTGCCTGAATCTCATTTGCTGGCGCGTGCGGTGTCTTTACTCCAGCGTCAAGAGCATACACCCGATTATAAATCTTTGAGTAATATTCTTAGTCAGTTAGTTGAGAACCAAACTTTAGTTTATGGCGAGGTTGCCAATAGTGTTTATCAAAGAGCCGCCTACCGTGCTGAACTGTCTGTAGCGCTAAAAATTCAAACTTTAGTTAACCGACCAACTTACTCAACAGAACATCTAGAACACTGGTTAGCTGATTTTGAAGCGCCTGAATATAAGGAACTTTCACGCTTGAGTGATGAACAGATCAGTGCCTTGTTCATGGCAGTTAAACATCCTATTAGTATAATTACAGGCGGCCCAGGGCGCGGTAAAACCCATGTGCTAAAAACTTTGGTGCAATGGTTGGCATCCATTGGGGCAACTATAGCTCTTGCAGCCCCGACCGGAAAGGCAGCAAACCGGATGAAAGACGCAACGGGAATGGAAGCCAGTACCATTCACCGTTTACTGCAATGGCAGGGACTAGGGCACGCTTTTCACTATAACGAGAATAATCTCTTAGATATTGATTGGTTAATTGTTGATGAATTTTCAATGGTGGATATATTTTTGTTCAATTCCCTATTGAAAGCTTTACCCGCAAAAACCAAAATTCTGTTAGTAGGAGACTCTGACCAATTACCCAGTGTCGGGGCAGGAATGGTGTTGCGAGACTTGCTGAATTCTGAAATAGTACCGACAACGAGATTGCAAACAATTTTTCGACAGCGAGACAAAAGCCCAATTATTTATGCAGCTAGTGACGTAAATTTTGGCACAATCCCCCCACTAGATAAATTTAATCAGGCTAAGTCGTGGATGGATGTGGGGGAATGCGCCATGTTAGAAGCGCAATCACCAGAAATGACTGCTAAAAGCATTGTTGAGTTAGTCAAATCTATGAAGAAAGAGAATGTAGATTTGAATCAACAAGTGATGGTGTTAGCACCCCAAAAGGAAGGGGCAGCGGGGGTTTACAATCTCAATAAGCTGCTACAGCCTATCTTTAATCCCAAAAAGTCCAAGCAGCAAGAAATCGTTTCTGGGTCGGTAGTTTACCGAGTCGGAGATAGGGTGATACAACTGAAAAATCGTTATGATACAGTCCCGCCAGTGATGAACGGCGAGACTGGGCGGGTGATGGCTGTAGATGAGCAAAAACAAATGGTAAAGATTGCCTGGGAAGGAGGCGCGATTGTTGACTACTATCCTGGGTACTTTGAGCAAATCATGCACTCATTTTGTATAACGTGCCATAAGAGCCAAGGTAGTGAATTTCAGTATGTGATTTTTCCCTTATTAATGTCCAACTACATAATGTTAACCCGTCAACTGCTTTACACTACGATGACTCGCGCTCAAGGGACATTCATCGCGGTTGGGCAACCTGAAGCATTAAAGATTGCTGTAACGACAGATAAACCAGCCAAACGGTTTACTGGGTTAATGGCTCTACTCATCTCACCCATTGATGAACTAACTAAAACATTCTCTAACTTAGGTAAAGTTAAGGGTTTTGCAAGTGCAAAACCATCTAAGGTCACTGTCGCGTCTAGGCTGCGCGAACGTGGACTTACTGCCACACCTGGACAAATGACGACTATCGGTACTATCGCGTTGCAACTGTATGAGGATAAATATGGACATCGCCCGTCGAAGCAACTCGAACAGGTGGGCAAGTTTCGGTTTAAGACCTATCACTATGAGACTGCGGCGGTTGAGTTAATTGACTCTGCTATTGATTTGGTAATGAGGGAGGAGTAACTAATACTGATTTTCAACCACCTCTTTATGAGTTTAATGGATTACGGGTGAAGCTACCAGAACATGCAGCAGCCATATAATTCTGCTTGAAGAAATAAGCTTGTAAACTTATAGCAATTAACGGCTTTTTTGTACTGCCCTTTGCCAGATAAACTGATTTATATAGCTCATATCAAGGCTGACAATTCCAACAAAATCCAATCTTTCCTTGAGTCGATTTTACAGTCATATGATTAGCTCCACTGTTGATAATCTCGGCAGGATTGTTATCAACTAATACACCAGGATTAGTTGCGATGTACGATTGTTGACCATTCGACCAGATAAGTTGATAATTTCCGTTTTTATAGTCATGAATAGAGCAAGGATCATCAACAATATTTTCCTTCTTATTAATAGAAAGAAATGTGCAATATCCCCTATGAATAGTTTGCTGAATAGAAGAACTTTCTTGTGGCGAAACCACCGTTTCAGGGTTGGCTGATTGAGAAATATTTGGTGAAGATGGACTCAATTCTGTACCTCTGGGAAATTCAAGAATTTTCTTACTAGTAGTAGTTGCGGCTTTTTGTTGATTTTGTTGCTTTAACGGTGGTACAAAAGCGGGTTTTTCTTGTGTGGGTTTGGCTTGTGGTTCTGGTGTATAAGTTAGTGTTGGTGAGGGAGAAGCAGAAGTGATTGGCTGCTGTGAAGAAGGTTGGGAAACAACTGGCGTATCTTCAAGTTCGCTAGTAGGAGCAATAGGTGTAGGTGATGGATTTATAGCGGTAGATTCTTGTGTAGTGTCAGGTGCAGGTGATGTAGCAATAGTTGTTTCAGGTTGTGACTGGTGAATAATATTAGCGATGACTGTTCCACCAATCAGAACACCCATAATCAAACCACCAAAAATCAAAGTAGATTTCTGGGAAGAAGATAAATGCTGAGTAGGTGCTGCAATAGGTGACAAAGGAATTGTAGATTGAGTTGACTGGTATGAGGTTGAAGGAATAGAACTGAGAGATTGCAAAGCAGATAACATTTTGCTGGAGGTGGAGTAGCGATCATTTGCCTGTGGTTTAATCGCCTGATTCAGTACACTTACTAAATCAGGAGAAATATGAGGCGCGTATTGCTGCCAAAGAATCTCTCCTGTTTGGGGGTTTGTTTGCAGTTGTTCGGGGTTGAAGCCAGTTAATAGATAAATTGCTGTTAAACCTAAGCTATAAATGTCAGTGGCGTATACGGGCCTACCCGCAACTTGTTCAGTAGGCATATACCCTGGTGTACCAATTACTATAGAGCGCGTAGCATAACCATTAGCACCAGCCACCGAACGGATTGTTTCCTTAACTGCACCAAAATCAATCAGCACTGGCTTCAAATCACGCTCACGGAGAATAATGTTATCTGGCTTAATATCCCGATGAATAATCCCTTTACTGTGAACATAATCCAAAACTGATAGCAAACTGATGAGAATGGCTTTAACAGTAGCTTCTTCTTCGTAACCTTTGCCTACCACAATCTCTCTCAAGGTCTGACCTTGAATCCATTCCTGCACAAGGTAAAACTGCCCATTCTCTAAAAAGTAAGCATAAAGTTTTGGGATTTGGTCGCTGTGTTCACCCAAATACTCCAAAGTTGCCGCTTCTCTCTCAAATCGCTGTTGAATTATTTGATAGGTTTGGGGGTCATTGGTGATAGGTTTGAGCTGCTTAATTACACAGCGCCGACGAGAAGGCATATAAGTATCTTCAGCCAAAAAAGTTTGACCAAACCCACCATCACCCAGTACCTGAATAACTTGATAGCGATTGTTTAACAGCGTTATTGCCATGCTCTGTTCACAGCCTTAATAAAGCACCAATATAAGATACTTACCCTTTCAAATGTATATTAATTATCCGTCCCAATTCTCTATTGGAATTGGAACTTTACTTTTTTCTTATGCTGAATGTGGTTTCAATTCAAATCATGACGAAATCTAGAGGTAGTGTGAAAGTAGCTGCAACTTATACTGAGAACGGTGGGGAGCAATCACGATTCTAATTTATTTGCTAACTCAAAGACTAAAATTAAACTAAACCTCTTGTCTAATTGGTAGAAAAAGGCTAAATAAGGGTATGACCATAACTACCTATAAATGGACAATTGAACGCTATCACCAAGCAATAGAAGCAGGCATTTTTGATGACCAGCCGATTGAACTATTGCGCGGTGATCTTATTGTTATGCCCCCAGAACGAGAACCTCACGCATACTACAACACAGAAGCCGCTGATTATCTCCGTATCTTGCTTGGTGAACGCGTAAAAATCCGCGATGCCAAACCCATCACCCTGCCAAACGACTCAGAACCAGCCCCCGATGTTGCCATTGTCAAACCTTTAGGTGAGGTTTACCTAGAACATCATCCTTACCCTGAAGATATTTTCTGGATTATCGAATTCTCCAAAGCCACCCTCAGTAAAGATTTAGGTGAAAAGAAAGAAATTTACGCCGAGGCTGGCATTACTGAATATTGGGTTGTCAACCTGAAGACTCCGCAATTGCAAGTCTTTCGTGATCTAAAAAATGGGCAATACACAACTGAACTGATACTAACCACAGGGACTATTTCACCCCTAGCTTTTCCTGATATATCCGTCCAAGTTGAACGCCTCATAGGTGTAGCGAAAAGACAGAAGTAGATGAGCTTGATATACTCACCGACCTGAAGGTGCGATGATTCTTGACACTTCGCTGACAGATGCTGCCGAAGCAGTCTTATTCCGTCTCAGCGCCCGTTTAGAGTCGTGGCAATGCCATATCCCGACTTTGTTTATATTTTTCGTTCCGGTCGTGTTGTATGCCGCAATTAAGGCAGAAAACTGACCGGATTGACAAATCAATTCTGCTGATTTAAGAACTCGTTGCGCTCTCGGCGGCGACAGCGGAGTGGCTCTTGCGGGCTTGTGGATCTAGTTGGCCCAACCAGTAATTTATTGCCCGTAAGAGCCACCGCCGAGAGCGAGCGAAGCGGCAACGAGTTCGTCGGCGCAGCATGAGATTACCGACTTAAACCGCGCTGTTGCTGTCTGCGTTTTTCTTGCTCTATGTGCAGTATTTCGAGCAAATCCTCATTCCAACTATGATTATTAGGTGGAAGTTGCTTACTTTGAGGCAATAGTTTTAATACAGTTTTGGCTGTTTCTTTACCTTGCTCATCTTTACTAAATGCTAGACCAATTCTGCTGATATTTTTGAGTAATTCTAGTGGCAAGTTATCCGGGTCATCCACTACCAAGTACATTGTTTTAACTGGTGGTAGTCCCTTGTGTGCGTTCATATCCATATGTGCTAACGTCAGTGCATCAATGGGTGAATCGCACAAAAATACTCTCTCGATTTTATCGTCTGTTTCTCTACCCAAGTTAATGTGAAACCAACTCTGTCTTGATTGGGTGTTGTCGCTTTTCTGGGAACAGCGATCGTCTTGACGTGGGGTGTCCCAAACCAGTGCGCCTGATTTTTCACCGTTTAGATCACGCTTGATAAATATAACTTTTCGCTGCTGGTCTATGTAACCCAAGCCTTTTAGATGTAATGTTTCGACTAAATTTGACGAGATGCCGCGTTGCTGAGTTAGGTAATTTTTTAATGCAGGCCATAGCTTCTCATCTTCTGATGGTGGCGTGAACTGGGGTGAACTCTGTTTTTGCTCTTTATTAGATGCCAGTTGATTGTTAGCGATTAAAACTAATGCTTTAGCTTCCTCAGTAGTCCATCGGGCGGGACTGGCTAGTATGATTTCCTCAACTTCTGCGACTGGCCGATTATCTAATAACGCTCTATTAGCAATTTCTTTGTCTCGGTCAGTCAACAATAAGTTTTGCAATTCGGTACTGTAATACTTATATAACTCGGCTAAAGAATTCTTTTTTAGCTTTGGTTTATCGGTGGTTAAAGGTTGAGCTTTATTTTGAGCGATTGCATCCACTGTTGTTTGAGATGAAAGTTGTTGCTCCTTTTGAGAAATTACCGGTCGCAGGTCATCTAATGTGGTTCTTCCTTGTTCTAACTGCTGCTGATAGACGGACAGTTGTTCTATTAATTGTGGTAAAGTTTCCACCAAGGTTGACTCGGCTGCTGACTGTTCAATAAAATCAGTGATCGCATCCACAGCTTTTTGAGATGAAAGTCGTTGTTCCTTAGGAGTAATCAACGCTCGCAGGTCAGCTAATGTAGTTCTTCCTTCTTCTAGCTGCTGCTGATACAGGGACAGTTGTTGTGTTATTTGTGGTAACGTTTCAACTAAAGTTGACTCGGCTGCTGACTGTTTAATAAACTCAGCGATCGCATTTATGAGTTCAAGGTTGTCAACTGCTCGCCCGACACGATTGTTCAACAGATACTCAATCCGGGCATCATCACGTTTTGGTTGGTAGTCAACACCGCGATGTTTTTGCAGTCCTGGGAAGGTGTAAGCTGCACCCAATTGTGTGCCACTGAAAGCAATTCCATCTTTCTCGTAGGAAATGCCTTTTGACTTACCATTTCTGGTAAATCCTGTTCTGACACTGATACCAGATTGCTGCAATCGCATAATCAATTCGGGCATTTGAGGATGATCAACAGATGCATTGTCAATTGTCTGCTGAACGAGTTGTTTAATACTCGGTTGTGGTGGGGTATCGCGTTTACCTTCTGCGTATTCTTCTTGTTCTCGTTTAATACGTCTAAATTGTCCTGTGCTTTGTGTGCGATTTAGTCTTTCTCTGCTGCCCTTGACTTGGACTAATTCATAGTCAATTTCAATCTGGCGTAGAACTTTTTCAGAGCGCACGTAATCCCAGGAATCATCAACCAGTAAACCTGTGTCCATTCTGATGCGGCTGGCGGCAATGTGGACATGATCGTCGTCGGTGTTTTGGTGGCGGAAGATGACGAACTGATTGGCATCAAAGCCCATTTCTTTCATGTAGCGATTGCCTATTTCACACCATTTATCTTCTGAAATTACATCATCCTTGGCGGCTGACAGAGAAACATGATAAACAACACGTTCTGCATCTGGATTTAGTTGTCGAGACAGTCGAAATTCTTTGGCTAGTTCTCTGGAATTTCTACCGCTCATGTTACCGCCAATTAGTTTGGCATTTTCGCTCGATTCCAAATAATCCAGTAACTTGCGAAAACCTCTACCCTTCGTCTGCTTCCCAATCATCGTCTTCCTCCTCATCTTCTGACCAGTCGTCCGATTCGGTGTCAACTTGTGCAATGTCTCGTCTGCACTGATGCAACACTGACAAAAGTTCTTGCAACAATTCTGGGTTTGCTGGTGGAGTACGCCCCATTTTTATGGCTGTGTTTGTGGCTTTGACAAGCTGATTTAAATTGTTGCCGATTTGTCCTAATTCCCAATATGTTTGTAAGCTAATTTTACTCAGTCGTTTTGGCAGTGGTCGCAACAATCCGTTACGCCTCATTAATTCACTGGCTGACATTCCCGCGTCTTGTGATTTTATTCGCAACAAATCCAATTCGATATCGCTCAACCGCATTGAGAAGAGATGATTCCTAACGAGTCTTTTTGACTGTTTGCGATGAGGCATAACTTAATATTTGGGGGGCAATGTTGCTGGGGGGTTTTTTAAGGGG
>NZ_JACJPX010000111.1 GCF_014696315.1 Calothrix membranacea FACHB-236 | reverse complement strand
GTGGCTTGTATCTGCTGGCTTATCATTGTTTGTTGTTAGACATATTAACCCCTACGTATTTTCTCGTAATCTTTTTCAAAAATCAAATCGGATTCCTATATCTTCTGATTATAATATTGCTGGGCATATATCAAGAAATATGTCAGGCATCTTTTCGGCTTGTGCAATATTCTTACTTGTATCTTTAATGGTTAAATTTAACACATATTCTGTGTTTCTCAATTGGATTGGAGATATTGCTTTTGAGCTTTATCTTCTCCACGGTATGTTTATGTATTCTTTTGATTTTATTCTTTTTAGAGGAAACATTAGCATAACTTTTTTCATATATTTTATTGTAATTTGTCTGGCAAGCCTAATTTTCAAAAAGTTAAACTCAGTTTTTTATAGTTCAATATTAAATAAACTATAGGAATTGGGAACGACACGCTGTGCAAATGTTCACTGCTCGCTCAAAGATTCGGGGGATTCTATATTCACAAACATGCTGTTAAGACTTATCTAACTCTGAAACTGATTTTTCTTTGCTCCGGTTTTGATTGGGAAGAGTTGCTAACCCATGTATACCTAGTCCTGTAATTACGCCTCCCAGCAATCCCCAAGTTCCATCAGCGAATACATTGATCCGATGAGCTAAAGTCCGATGATAGGCATAATCTAACTGCCTATCACTAACTTTACCTGCTTTTGCTAGCCTTTCTATGTTGTTTTCAGCTTTTCCTAGCGCGTCATAATCCAAAACAAACCAATACAGCGATATTCCTACCACTGCTAAACCGGGAATAACTAAAGTTAGTAGAAGAATTGCTTTGCGAATATTCATATAAATTAATTTGGGGTTTGGTATTTGGTGTTTGGTGATAGGTAATGGGTAATTGGTAATTTGTAATTGTTTCTAGCCTCCCTCCTCTCCTCAGTCCTCATGACATTACCATGAGTCTGTGTTAAAACTTGGCTGACAAAGTTGATACATATTGATTGCGTTTGAGTAGGTGGGCCGGATTTTGAAAATCATCCTCATGGTGTTGGCTTGGAGTCATAGATTTTGGCAATTTCACACCATGAATAAGAGATTTTGCGGTTGGTGGCAGATGTCATTAGCAGGGATTTTTAGTGTCATTTTTTTGATATTCATTCTAGCTTTGCCAATCTATGCAACTGATACGCCATCAATTGACACCCTCAAGCAGCAACAGCAACAAGTTCAGCAGCAACGTCAGGATGTAGTTAAAGAACGCGATCGCTTAACTAATTTGCAAAAGGCCGCAGAAAATCGCCTCAATGGGTTACAACGAAATCTACAAACCACTGATAGCTATATTCAAGACTCTGAATTGCGATTAAGCCAAGCTAATCAACGCCTGCACGAGTTAGAGACTGATTTAGCTATGGCCGAAGTTTCCTATGAGGAGAGACAAGTCGCCACAGTTGCACGATTGCGCTTTCTTCAGCGATCGCCTGGGAATCAAGGATGGGGAATTTTACTGCAAAGTGAAAATATTAGTGATTTTATTAGCCGTCGTCATCAGCTAAAGTTAGTCTACCAAGCAGATCGGCAAATTTTGACCAAGCTTAATCAACAAGCAAAGTTAATTAATCAACAAAAAACCGCAGTAGAGCAGCAAAAAAACCAAATTGCCCTGATTCGTCTACAATTGCTAGCACAAAAAGCTGATTATCAAGCGCAAGCACAATCACAATCAGAGTTAATTCAACGCCTCAATAGCGATCGCTTGGCTTTAGAAGCAGCACAAAACCAGCTAGAACAAGATTCCAAAAATTTAGAAGTCCTGATTCAACAAAAGGTTGCAGAAGCTCAGGCGAAAGCCAATAGCAATAGTAAAAGCGTGATTATTCGTGGTACAGGGATGTTCGCATATCCCAGCGAAGCAGCTACTAGCAGTCCTTTTGGTTGGCGGATACACCCAATTCTGGGCTATCGTCGCTTTCATGCTGGACTAGACTTTGCCGCTAGTTATGGGAGTACAATTCGCGCTGCTGATTCGGGAACAGTAATTTTTGCTGGCTGGTATGGGGGTTATGGTAAAGCTGTAATTATTGATCATGGTAACGGCATTACTACACTTTACGGTCATACCAGCGAATTGTTCGTTACGGAAGGACAAGGAGTACAACGCGGACAAGCGATCGCATCTGTGGGTTCCACTGGTCTATCTACCGGGCCTCACCTGCATTTTGAAGTACGGCGTAATGGCTCACCTGTAGACCCCGCCAGTTATCTCTAAGCAAAAGAAGTGCGAGTCAACAAAGCTGCAAATTCTATCACAGGCATGTTATAATCCAGAAGATTAAGGGCGCGTGGCTCAGTGGATAGAGCAACAGATTCCGGTTCTGTGGGTCGGGGGTTCAAATCCCTCCGCGCTCGTTGTAAAATAACTAATTATTTGTCCGCGTTGACAAATTATCTCGTACAAAAAGCTTCCGCCGTACATAAAGTATCGCAGAAATATTTGTAAGAAAACATTGCTATTTTTTAAGATAGGGATACTGTTTTCTTCATTAATTATGCGTGCAATGATACTAGAGGCACCACGCCAACCCTTGCGATTAGCTAACTTGCCAGTGCCTCTGCCCAATCCTGAGCAAGTATTAATTCGCATTCATGCTTGTGCTGTTTGCCGTACAGATTTGCATATAGTTGATGGAGAATTGACTCATCCCAAATTACCTTTAGTACCTGGGCATCAAATAGTCGGTACTATAGAAGCAAAAGGCGATCGCGTTGAGCAATTTACTATTGGGCAACGGGTTGGTGTTCCTTGGTTAGGTCACACTTGCGATCGCTGTCGTTATTGCCTTTCCCGTCGTGAAAATCTCTGCGATTATGCTGAGTTCACAGGTTACAATATTGACGGTGGTTATGCAGATTACACTGTCGCAGATTATCGCTTCTGCTTTCCCCTAGACCCCAGTTTCCCTGACTTGCAAGCTGCACCTTTATTATGTGGTGGCTTAATTGGTTATCGCGCTTATCGCATGACTGGCGATGCAGAAAAAATTGGCTTTTATGGCTTTGGTTCTGCTGCTCATATATTGATTCAACTAGCTCGCTATCAACAGCGTCAAGTATTTGCCTTTACCCGTGGTGGAGATATCGAAGGGCAAGAATTCGCCCGTCAGTTAGGTGCAGTTTGGGCTGGAGGCTCAGAGGAATTACCCCCAGAACCGTTAGATGCGGCAATTATTTTTGCTCCCATAGGTAAATTAGTTCCCGCTGCTTTACGGGCAGTCGCTAAAGGCGGTACGGTAGTTTGTGCAGGTATCCACATGAGTGATATTCCAGCCTTTCCCTATGAAATTTTATGGGAAGAAAGGGTATTACGGTCTGTTGCAAATCTTACTCGCCAAGATGGAGAAGAATTTCTCGCTTTAGCACCCCAAGTCCCCATCCGCACAGAAATTAATACCTTTCCGTTAACTCAGGCAAATGAGGCTTTAGATGCCCTACGAAGTGGCAAAATTACAGGGTCAGCAGTTTTAGTAATTTGAAAAATTACCAATTTCCCATGCTCGAACCAGCAAGCCCCACTAACAGATGGGTAAATACAATCGATTCTGAAAATCCTGAAGTTATCGCTCAAGCATCTCGGATTATCGCCAAGAATATTTATTGCACTTTGTCTACTTGTTCGGCTGATGGTTATCCTTGGGTGTCTCCTTTATTGTTTGCCTATGATCAGGACTGGAATATTTATTGGAGTTCCGCGATCGCATCTCAGCATTCGCAGCACATATACAATAATCATGGCAGAGTTGCGATCGCTATTTTTGATTCCAGCATTTCTGAAGGTGCAGTAGAAGGTTTATATATTACTGGAACTGCATCAGAATTGAACCCAGATGCAACTGAAACTGTATTACAGTTACTTTTGCAGCGAGCAACTAAAAAGCACAATCGCACAGCATTAGACTATTTAAATGATTCACCCCGGAGGTTTTATCAATGTCAACCTCAAGATGTTTGGATTACTGGTAAACGAGTAGCACTTGGTAATCAATTAGTTGATACAAAAATTCAATTAAGTTTGTCAAACTTAAGAGATGCAAAATTGATTGAGCAATAACAATTTTGAATTGCTAATCAAACTCATCGAATTTCAGAATTTGAATTTGATAGTAATTTCAAATTAATTTTGATGACATCTCAATACATTTATGAAAGCACAACAGTGCTGTGACCCTACCTATTTATCACATTATATAGGACTCATATTTGATTTGTGAAATCCACGTAGGAGAGCCAGTGCGTTGCGGAGGTTTCCTCCGTTGTAGCAACTGGCGTTGCTTTAGCAGCGAGAGCATGGCATCAGTGCTAAAGCTTTTCGTGCGTTACGACTTACTGAGATTTTTGCAGAAATAAAATCGGATTTCTATATATTTAAATTGGGATAAAACTTAAAATTTCAAAAAGAGTGTTGAGAAACGTTTCAGTGATAAATTAAAACTTTAACCTTTTTTCTTAATTGATTTTGTCTTCCCCCTATAGATATAAATTAATTGTTAATTGCTGCCATCTCCTAGGAGAAACTTATATTTTCTTGTCAAAATCAATTTATTTTATCTTCAGGTTTTACAATCTAAATTTATAAGCTTAGTGAGAATCTTCTCTACTAAAGTTTTAGATTTGGCAAAACGACAGCAGTCAAATTTATAGATTCAAATCTAATTTTTAAAATAGGAGATGGACTGTCATGCCACGACAAAATGCTGCCCAACTTTTAAAAGCTGTAAAACAGGATCAAGCATTAAAACAAAAGCTCAGAGCAACAGCCAATCCAGAAGCTTTCGTTGAAATTGCGAAAGAACGCGGTTACGACTTCACAGTCGATGAACTAGAAACTGAACTCGATAATTTATCTGAGGAAGATTTGGCAGGTATTATCAATCCGGGATGGGGCCCTAGACGGCATATTAATCCTAGATAATCATTGTCTATAGGAATCCAATTTGAGTTGTGAAAAAATCTCAGCCCGAACTTGATACGTTACGCTATTGCTAACGCATCCTACTGAGATTGCAACTATAAGAATGGCAAGGGAAAAGGGAAAACTCGAACGTTCAGTAAGAATGGGCTTTTTAAGCTAGATTTCTCTCTGTAAAGTCAAATTTCTATTGCTTGCCTGAATTGCCCTTTGTACATAGAAGGTAATAACAATTTGTGATTAAGTAACTCCAACAAATAATACCAATTCAAATAATGTTCGCGACAAATTAAATTATTTATCAGGGCACAACATTGTTGTGCCTCTAGCCATCGTTGCCATTATTTTCACAAATTGGTATAAATTATTTCCTTTTATGGACTCAGCATGGCAGTTTTCCTCCCCAGCACCCCTGCGCCCCTGCTCTTACTTTGAGCAGATATTTTTGATAGTTGGAAGTTCCTTGAAAAACCTCTTGAGAGATGTGTACCAATGAAAAAACGCCCGGGAGTGTTGCCGTGTTTCCACCCCAGGCGTTTTTTCTTTTCAACTTGCTCCTCACACACAACTAAAAAATATCATTATTGTCAACAAACCACAAGTAGACTAAGTGACAGTTGATTAACTGTCACAACCACGTAAAGCAAACTAGTGTAAAAAGTGTCTTACACCAGTTAGTACCATAACTAAGCCTAATTCATTGGCAGCTTTGATGGAGTCTTTATCGCGCAGGCTACCTCCAGGTTGAACAATGGCAGTAATTCCCGCCTCTGCTGCTGCGCGTACGGAATCATCGAAGGGGAAAAAGCCATCACTGGCGAGAAAGCCGCCTTTAGCTCTGTCTCCAGCTTGTTCTAGAGCAATTTTCGTAGAACCAACACGGTTCATTTGCCCTGCGCCTACTCCTAGTGTAGTGCGATCGCGGCTGACAACAATAGCATTCGATTTAACGTGTTTACAAACTTTCCAAGCAAACAGTAATTCGGCTAATTCGCTTTGGGTGGGTTGGCGTTCGGTGACAACTTGCCATTTGCTAGTATCAGAAATCGCATCATCCGCAGCTTGTACCAAAAAACCACCTGCGATCGCTTTTACTGTTTCTTTGGGGCCGCTGATCAAATCTGGTAAAATTAGGACGCGCACCTTAGATTTAGCAGTGAGAATTGCTTGAGCATCGCCTTCACAGCCTGGAGCCACCACACATTCTAAAAATGTTTTAGTTAATTCACTCGCAGTCGCTTCATCAATCGGACGATTTAGGGCAACAATGCCACCAAAAGCAGAAACAGCATCAGCATTAAAAGCCTTTTCATAAGCTTCTTTAAGGGAATCACCCACAGCCACACCACAGGGATTAGTGTGTTTAAGAATGGCAGCAGCAGGGGTATCTGTAAATTCGGAGATAATGCGGCGCGCTGCTTCTAAATCCACCAAGTTATTGTAACTAAGTTCCTTACCTTGCAATTTACTTGCAGCCGCCCAACCAGTTGGGGTACTACCTGTTTCATACCAAGCAGCCGCTTGATGGGGATTTTCGCCATAACGCAGAGATTGCAGGAGGTTACCAGAGATGCTGTATTGCTGAGGTAAAGATTCACCATCCTGGGCCTTGGCGAGGTAAGATGCGATCGCTTGGTCATAGCTAGCAGTATGTAAAAAACCCTTTAAGGCAGCCTTTTGGCGAAATTCTAAAGAAGCCTCACCATTGTGTTGACGTAATTCTTGTAAATATTCATCATACTGGGCAGGGTCACATAATACAGTCAGATGAGCAAAGTTTTTTGATGAAGCCCTTAACATCGCCGGGCCACCAATATCTATTTGTTCAATCGCTTCTGGTAATGTTACACCTGGTTTGGCAATAGTTTCTTCAAAGGGATAAAGATTAACTACAACCAAATCAATCGGACGAATTTGGTTATTTTCTAAATCTGTAATATCTTGCGGAAAATCCTTTCTTGCCAAAATCCCGCCATGAATTCTGGGATGTAAGGTTTTAACTCTACCTCCTAAAATTTCTGGTGAACCCGTATAATCAGAGACCTTTGTAACAGGAATCCCAGCTTCTTTAATTGCTTTAGCTGTCCCGCCACTGCTAATTAAATCAAAGTTAAATTCTTCCACCAAGCTGCGGGCAAGGTCAATTAAACCAGTTTTATTAGATACACTCAGCAAAGCCAGACGCGCCATAATTCCCCAGTTTCCTTTGGTACAAACATTGAAAGACAGAAGATTATTTTACATGGGGCATGGGGTATGGGGGATTGGGTAATGAGTAAGGAGTAATGAGTAAGGAGTAATGAGTAATGAGTAATGAGTAATGAGTAATAGGAATTTTCTCCTTGTCCCCAGTCCCCAGTCCCTAATCCCCAATGCCCCATGCCTCACTTTGCATTAGGATTATTTTTTAACAGCGATTTGTTATTTACTGATGACTCAAACTTTAGAATTTATTTCAGTTCCTCCAGAAACCGAACAAGCACCTTTGGGCTTAATCGTAACTTTACATGGTTGGGGTGCTAATGCCGATGATGTGGCATCCCTATTGCCGTTTTTTGATTTGCCAGATTATCACTTTGTCTTTCCTAATGCACCTTATCCCTATCCTTATGCCCCTATTGGTAGGGCTTGGTATGATTTGAGATCAGAAAATATGTATGAGGGTTTGCCAGAAAGTCGGCAAATATTGACAGATTGGTTACTATCTTTAGAAGGTGTTACTGGTGTGCCTTTATCGCGGACAGTTCTCAGTGGATTTTCGCAAGGGGCAGCAATGACATTAGATGTGGGATTAAACTTACCTTTAGCTGGTTTAGTGGCAATGAGTGGTTACTTGCATCCTGATGCTGGTAAGGTAGCTAAAAATAGTTTTCCGCCTACTTTAATTACTCATGGTACAGAAGATCAGGTTGTGCCCCTTTTAGCAGCAGTAAAAGCCAGAGACACCCTAGAATCTATAGGGGTAGAGGTGCAATACCAAGAATTTAATATGGGGCATGAAATTGGTCAGCAAATGTTAGACCTGCTACGGAATTTTGTTGTGAATGCAATTGGTTAGTATCGATTGTAATTTTTTTACAAATTAACGTATAAATTCGGAAAATTTTTACAAAATCCACGCCATCTAATGAGTAAGATATATTGGGTGGCCGTGAAAAGCATAACCCAACCCATGCTGGGTACGAATGCTGCATAAGGGAGGGGCAAGCATTATGAAAACTCTAGGCATTTCCAGAAAAGAAATTGCTGCCATGACTGCAGCAGAAGTTGAGGAGCTAGCTGCACGTCTAGAGCTAGATAATTATAGCAATGCTTTTGAGGGTTTAAACGATTGGCATATACTGCGAGCGATCGCATTTCAGCGGCCGGAGTTAGTGGAACCCTATATCCACCTCCTTGACTTAGAACCCTATGACGAAGCTTAAATGAAGGATATAGACGCGTTGGCGTAGCCTCTCGTAGAGAAGCGGCTTGCCGCAGGCTAGGATGAAAGATGAAATTACCTGGCTGACATCTTCCATCCTTTTCCATGACTGTAGTGTCTATTCGTTAAAAATAGTTTAGGCATCAGGATGAAGCATGAGGATGAAATCAACTGCATATTTACCCAATACTCTTCATTTCAGCCTTTATTCTTTATACTTCATCCTTTTTACCCATGCCTGATTCCACATCTAAGGTTTTAATTGGCGTAGGTGGGGGTATCGCCGCCTATAAAGTTTGTGAATTAGTTTCCTCGCTGTTTAAAACTGGTGTAGAAGTGCGCGTCATCCTCACCAATTCAGCACAAGCATTTATCACTCCCTTAACTTTAGCTACCCTTTCCCGTCATCAGGCTTATACAGATGATATGTTTTGGCAGTCAACTCACTCACGGCCATTACATATAGAATTAGGTGAATGGGCAGATTTGCTGGTGATTGCGCCATTAACAGCGAATACACTCGCCAAGTTAACTTATGGCATGGCTGACAATTTGCTCACAAATACAGTGCTGGCTTCTACCTGTCCAGTGTTACTAGCACCCGCAATGAATACAGATATGTGGGAACAGCTAGCTGTACAGCGCAATTGGCGGCAATTGTTAACAGATAGTCGGTATCATGGAATGGGTACAGCATCAGGATTATTAGCCTGCGATCGCGTTGGTGCTGGAAGGATGGCAGAACCTCCAGAAATTTTGACTTATATTCAATCGCTATTACACACAGGCGGCAAGCGAGATTTAGCCGGGAAGCGGGTATTAATTAGTGCTGGCGGAACCCGAGAATATCTAGACCCAGTTAGGTTTATTGGCAACCCATCTACAGGTAAAATGGGTTTGGCTTTAGCTCAAGCTGCCTTGCATCGTGGGGCAAACGTCACCCTAGTACATGGCCCAGCTAGTTGGAATGTCCCTTTAGGAGTGCAAGCAATTCCCGTAATTAATGCCGAAGAAATGCAGCAAGTCATGCTGGAGTATTTTACCAATGCAGATGTGATAGTCATGTCCGCAGCTGTCGCGGATGTCAAGCCTAGAGATTATAGTACAGAGAAATTACCCAAGCGATCGCTTCCCCAATCTTTACCTTTAGAATCCGTACCAGATATTGTGGGCGAATTAGCCAAACTCAAGCAACCACATCAAAAATTAATTGGATTTGCTGCCCAAACGGGAGATATTATTACCCCTGCTTTAGAAAAGCTAGAGAAGAAAAAATTAGATGCTATTGTTGCCAATCCCATCGATAAAACTGATAGTGGTTTTGGCAGCGATAATAATCAGGCAGTATTTTTAGATAAACAAGGAAACAAAGTAGAAATTCCGCCTTGTTCTAAATTGCAAATGGCACATTATCTCTTTGATTTTGCCATCGGTAAATAAATTTAAAAAACTAATCAACCTCAGCTGAGATGCACTGACTCTGGTAGGATAGTTACCGATTGAGTACGATCAAGAGACTACATTTTGTCACTCACACGTTCTGATCTCGAATCTAGACGCTTGCAACAGACGATTGTCAAGTCTGGGACTGGCATAATATTAAGTGAAGCACAGTTACAAGAATCTTTCAGCCAAACAATGAAGCAACATCAGCCAAATTCTGATGTTTGGTTGTTTGCATATGGTTCGCTTATTTGGAACCCTATCTTTAAATTTGCAGAGCAACGCGTTGGTAAAATTTACGGTTGGCATCGCCGTTTTTGCTTGTGGGTACCTCAAGGTCGTGGTACACCAGAAAATCGAGGATTAGTATTAGGTTTAGATAGTGGTGGTAGTTGTCGAGGTATTGCATATCGAATAGCTGCTGCTGATATATCGTCGGAACTCCCACTGCTTTGGCGGCGGGAAATGGTAGTCGGTTCTTATATTCCTCATTGGGTAAAAGTATTTGATGGAATACAACAATTTCCAGCGATTACCTTTGTCATTAACCGCCAGCATCGTGCCTATGCTGGTAAAATTTCTTTGGAAACAATGATTAACAGTATTGCCACCGCATCTGGAGAGCTTGGTTCTTGTGCTGATTACTTGATGCAAACTGTTAACGGATTAATGAAAGTAGGAATAAAGGATCAGCAATTGTGTTGGCTTTCTCAGCAGGTGCTAATCTTGCAGAATCAGCTAGGTCTTAATATAACTTCTGAGTAGTCACAAAGAGAGGCACTGTGATGAAATAGAAAAATTGCAAAAATCGAATTAATTAAAGTGAAATAGTAGGATTTGGAACTGTTATAGTATTTAAGAGTTTTGGCAATTGATACAAATATTAAAAGTCAGCCAAATCCCCATTTGCTATTTTAAATTAATTAATTTATGTTGACCTTTACCCAACGTAATCCGCCCGATACCGATGCTGTAGTCAGCTTAACTTTACCTCTCACAGCCGAAGAACGTAACCGCAGCCGTCATCGTTTTGAAACAGCAGATGGTCAGGTTGTATTTTTGCGTTTACCTAGAGGTACAGTACTGCAAGATGGTGATATTCTCCTAGAAGAAACGCAAGATATTTTAATGAGAATTAAGGCAAAACCAGAACCAGTTTTAACTGTTTTTGCTGACACACCACAATTATTACTCAGGGCAGCATATCATTTAGGAAATCGCCATGTTCCTGTAGAAATTACAATTAACTATTTACGCTTATCTAACGACTCAGTTTTACAAACAATGTTAGAACAATTAGGGTTAGAAATTAAAGCAGAAATTTTACCATTTCAGCCAGAACAGGGAGCTTATGGACATCACGCTCACTGATAACTCTTTTTTAGCTATTTTGCAGTTAACTAGCCCAGCTTTACCAGTAGGAGCATATAGTTATTCGGAAGGATTAGAAACCTTAGTTGAACAAAATACTATTACCAATCAGCAAAATCTGCAAGCCTGGTTAACATCTCAACTACGTTATGGCGCAATTCGCATAGAAGCTGCGGTAATGCTGAGAGCTTATAAATCAGCAAAAATCGAAGATTTAGCAGCATTATCCTATTGGAACCATTGGTTATCGGCTGCAAGAGAAACCACAGAATTACGCAATGCTAGCTGGCAGATGGGGCGATCGCTCATGCAATTACTTGGTAAACTACAACCAGAAATCATACCGATAGTGAATGCTGTTGGTAATCCTAGCAATTATGCGATCGCATTTGGTATTGCTGCGGCTCATTGGCAAATCAACATTCAAGCTGCTGTACTAGGATATCTGCAGAGTTGGGCTAGTAATTTAATTACTGCTGGTGTAAAACTGATACCTTTAGGACAAACCACCGGACAGCAGTTATTAATAGACTTACAGCCATTATTAAATATTGCAGCAGTAGAAATTTTAGCTTTAGAAGATGATGAACTCGCCTGTTGTACTTGGGGCTTATCCCTTGCTAGTATGCAGCATGAAACACAGTATACAAGGTTGTTTAGGAGTTAGGGATTGAGTAATGGGTAATTGGTAATGGGTAATGGGTAATTGGTAATGACAAATGACAAATGACCAATGACAAATGACTAATGACAAATAACACTTTTCGAGTAGGAGTTGCAGGCCCGGTTGGTTCGGGGAAAACTGCGTTAGTAGATGCTTTATGTAAGGCGTTGCGTGAGCAGTATCAAATTGCTGTAGTGACCAATGATATTTATACTCAGGAGGATGCACAATTTTTGGTGCGTTCTCAGGCGCTAGCAAGCGATCGCATTTTGGGTGTAGAAACAGGTGGTTGTCCCCATACTGCAATTCGTGAAGATGCTTCGATGAATTTGGCTGCAATTGAACAATTAGAGCAGCGATTTACTAATTTAGATTTGGTATTTTTAGAAAGTGGCGGCGATAATTTAGCAGCTACATTCAGCCCAGAATTAGTAGATTTAACAATTTATGTGATTGATGTTGCCGCTGGTGATAAAATTCCTCGCAAAGGTGGGCCTGGTATCACTAAATCTGATTTATTGGTGATTAATAAAATCGACCTTGCGCCCTATGTAGGCGCAGATTTAAATGTTATGGATAGAGATGCTAAAAAAATGCGCGGTGATAAACCATTTATTTTTACTAATTTAAAAACTCAACAAGGGCTAACAGAAGTAATTGAATTCGTTCGCAAACATATTGCATGATATATATTTTTATTTTACTCATGTAATTCGGATTTGATTAATTTCACTTAATTAATCAAAAAGTATAATGGTGCAACTTTTCAATGCACATATTTTTTAATTTTCTTGCAATATTGCTGTAACTTGAGAAATGAGAATATCTAAATCAATAGGCTTTCTAATAAATCCTTTGATTTCCAAATGCCTCATATTTGTAATATCGACTGAATCCATTGCTGTTACTAGAATAATAGCGATAGATTTCAGCCGTTCGGATTGTTTTATCTGTTGAATAATCTCTAATCCGCTGATTACAGGCATTCGCAAGTCTACTATTAATAATTCTGGGACATCATGGTTATTTTCTAAAAAAGTGAGTAATCCTAACCCAGAATTAAAAATCTTACTGTTAAAACCATTGATTAATAGTGCTGATTTTAACCATAGCGCACTTTCTACAGAATCATCACAAATAAATATCTTTTTTGTCTTATTCATATAAAAGAATTATTGTGAAGCATCAAAATTAGTAGGATTCAAAATTTTATAGTCATTTTATGACAAAAATAGATTTTTTTATTATTTAATAATTAAAGTGTGAAGATCACTTGTAATTTTAATTACAATAATTTGTAATTAAAATAAACAAATCTAATTACAAGGATGCTGATATGAGGCTTGTTGTATTAGTAGTTTAGTTGTGATTATTAAGCGATCTCATTCCTAGAGTTAGAGGATTCGGTCAAAAATCCTAGGTAAGTTGTAAAATTACTCTTTTAGCTAAACAGTAGGGTTAGCGAAACAAAATTTATCAATGTATTTCCAGATCAAGGGAATAACTTTCTCCTTTCCCGGACAAAACCTAATTCCCCAATCGAGAAATTTATCGGCAGAATGATGCTGATATGTACACCGAGACTATAAGCTAGTACAAGCGAACTATTAAGATAATGGAATGTCTGACTTAATTCTATTTTGGCATCGCCGCGATTTAAGGATTTCTGATAATACAGGACTAGCCGCAGCCCGCAAACAAAGTCCCAAGGTAGTAGGAGTATTTTGCCTTGATCCAAATATTCTCCAAAGAGACGATATTGCCGCGGTGCGGGTAACTTATATGATTGGCTGCTTACAAGCATTACAAAAGCGCTATGCGGAAGCTGGTAGCCAGTTGTTAATACTTCATGGTAATCCCATGCAAGCAATTCCCGCCTTAGCTGCGGCGTTGAATGCCAAAGCTGTGTTTTGGAACTGGGATGTAGAACCCTATTCTCAAGAACGCGATCGTACTATAATTGATGCTCTCCAAGAAAAAGGCATTGCATTTTTAACAGAAAACTGGGATCAAATCCTGCACTCGCCAGCAGAAATTCGCACGGGTGGTAATGGCCCTTACACTGTTTACACCCCCTTCTGGAAAAATTGGATTAGCAAAGCCAAGGCTAAACCAGTAGAAACTCTGCAAAATGCCGAGGGGTTAACAGCCATTGAACAAGAAATTGCCCAACAAAACGGAGCAATACCACTACCAAGCGCCAAATATTTAGGATTTATTTGGGATGGCGAATTAGTTCTTCCCCCAGGAGAAGCCGCAGCGCAAGAACGGCTAGAGGGATTTAGCGCCAGTGCGATTAATGAATACCAGGAACAGCGCAATTTTCCAGCTATGGATGGGACATCACAGCTGAGCGCAGCTTTAAAATTTGGCGTAATTGGCATTCGCACCGTTTGGCAAACTACCCTAGAAGCGCTAGAGAATAGCCGTAGCGATGAAACCACAACCAGCATCCGCACATGGCAACAAGAACTAGCATGGCGGGAATTTTATCAACACGCCATGTATCACTTCCCAGAATTAGCTGAAGGTGCATACCGCGAAGCCTTCAAAAGTTTTCCTTGGGAAAACAATGAAGAACATTATCAAGCCTGGTGTGAAGGCAGAACAGGCTACCCCATTGTTGATGCAGCCATGCGCCAAATGAATGAAAGCGGCTGGATGCATAATCGTTGTCGGATGATTGTTGCCAGTTTCCTGACTAAAGACTTATTAATTAGTCCGCAGTTGGGAGAAAAATACTTTATGCAGAGATTGATTGATGGAGACTTATCTGCCAATAATGGTGGTTGGCAATGGAGTGCTTCTAGTGGCATGGACCCTAAACCCATACGTATTTTCAACCCAGCTAGCCAAGCACAAAAATTCGATCCAGATGCCGAATACATCCGCCAATGGTTGCCAGAATTGCGGTCTATAGATACTGAATATTTAGTCACTGGTAAAATAACTCCACTAGAACGGCGTGCAGTGGGCTATCCTGACCCTATTGTGGATCATAAAATTCAGCAACAGCAGTTTAAACAGCGTTATCAACAGCAAAAAACTGAGATGAAGAATTAATAAGCTGTTAAGCATTTAAATTGTATATTTCGCGCTCAGGTGGTCAAAAGGAGCCAGTGCGTTCGGTCGACAGACTTGTACCCCTGCGGGGAAGCAAGCTACGCCCAGCATCTCCCCTTGGGAGAAGCAACTGGCGTTCAAGAGTCCAGGGTCAAAGGCTAGCTTGGACTTTTGACTCTTGACCCTTGACAGCCCTAACGACAGAATATTTGCTCTAGGTGCATATCCAATACTGCTCGGTTAAGGATTTTAAACTTGGAATTTGGTTTGGGGAAAAGGTAAAAGGGTAAGGGTTAAAGGTTTTTTCTTACCTCTTTTCCCCTTTCCCTTTTACCCTTCACCGACAAGTATTGGGTGCGTATCAGCTTACCAATTCACCAAAATTCTCATACAGATATATTGTGCGTAGGGATAAGGGCACTCATACGTGTCAACTTAAGCTAAAAGCTATATACGGCGAGTGTTGTACAAATACCCTCGCCCTCATCCCCTCACCCCTTCTCCCCCAGGAGCTACGGTGTACACACAAGTGCTAGTAAACTACTAAGGGAAGGAGTTGTGGGGAGTAAAAAGCGGTGGAAAATCCAATTAAAATTCATGCTCAAAAGTCACAGGGAAAGGCATTTGGAGACCCGCGACTCTCTAAAAGGGGGCAGCATTGTACGAAGCTTTGGAAAAACATCAATCACTGAGCATTCGGCAAATAAGTAAAAACAGAGCAGAACAAGTGGGATACTATCGGTTTTTGGAGAACGAGAATGTCAGCGTTGGGGAATTAGTCCGAAGTCTATCAGACCACTGTGTATTACAAGTAGAAGACAAGCATATATTAGCAATAAGTGATACGAGCGAAATTAACTTGCAGTCTCATGTAGGCAGATTGAAAGCTTTGGGTATAGGTGTAGTCGGAAACAACACAGATGTGGGATTTTATCTTCATCCAACTCTAGTATTAGATGCAGAAAATGGATTTCCGTTGGGGATAAGCACAGTAAAACTGTGGACACGAGACATAAACCATGCGGATAAGCATGAGCGCAATTACAAAAAATTACCGATAGAGGAGAAAGAATCATACAAATGGCTGCGTTCAGCTGATGAAACGCAACGATGTTTAAGTATTGGTAATGCCAAATTAGTGACTCATATCGCTGATAGAGAAAGCGATATGTATGAGGAATTCGCGACTGTACCAAATCGAGATAATCATGTGTTGGTCAGAGCCAGGATTGACCGTCGTCTTGTCGGTAAAACCCAATCACTTTATAAGTATTTAAACCAACAACCAAGTGAAGGAACTTATACGGTGGATATCCCCGCAGATCCGCGTGTGGGAAGAACCGCAAGAGAAGCATTATTAATTGTTCGACGTGCAGTAGTGAAAATTCAACGTCCAGATAAGTTGAGTGGCTTAGATTATCCTGCTAGTGTAACTCTTTACGCAGTTGAAGCGGTGGAAGTCAACCCACCACCAGATCAAGAACCAATTCATTGGTGATTGCTCACCACACACCAAGTCGTTTGTTTAGAACAAGCACTGCAAGTAATTAAATGGTACACATGGCGATGGCGAATTGAACAATTGTTTGCCATTCTCAAAACTGCCGGATTAAATCTCGAAGCCACTCAGCTTGAGTCGATTGCGGCTATCCAGCGACTGACTATCTTTGCTTTGTCAGTTGCTGTTGGCATTTTACAAATGATTCAGGGACGGGATAATCCTGAGTTGTCTGCAAATCTAGCCTTTTCGGATGAGCAACAGCAATGTTTGTTGAAGATTGCTCCTACCTTTGAAGGCAAAACTCAATTGCAACAAAATCCCTTTCCTCCTCATTCCTTTCCTTGGGCAACTTGGATCATTGCTCGACTTGGTGGTTGGTCTGGTTACAGGTCTCAAAAACCTCCAGGAATTACTACTTTAATTCGCGGACTTTATCAATTTGAATCCACCTTTTTTGGTTGGAAACTCGCTCTAGAACCACTTGTGTGTACACCGTAGCCCCCAGGAGAAGGGGAATTAAATCTCTTGCTCCCCTCTCCTCGTGGGAGAGGGGCTGGGGGTGAGGGCAGAACGTTGTCGCCAAGAGGGTTTCAAGTTAAGTTTACACCTCTGGGCACTGCCGTGCCCTTACCTATCTGTTGCATTCTTTTTTCAAATTGGTATTAATTGTCGAATTTCATAAATCAAAACGGCTTTCTTTCCCCTTGATCCCGTTTCCCCTACTTCTTTAGTGGAAGTCTTTTAGAATCTATCCGTTTCTTGAGTCGGCGCAACTGCTCCCGGTTGAGACATAAAGAAGTTTTGCGCTGCTTCATTTTGGTATATGCATCTAATATCAGGCTTGTCAGTATCTAAATTACCTGTAAAACCAAAAGTATTTAAGCGATTTTTACATTCTCTTACTTGGTCAGATGTTACTAACTTCCGCTGCTCTAAAAGTGCCCAGTTATTTTGCCGCAGAACGCATCCAGGGCGCATACTTGGTTGAGCAACATAAACATTAAACGGGTTAAGAGTTACGAAAAGTCTTGCGTCCATCACCATAGCGCTGGCTCCGTATTGCACACAAATCTCAGGGTTTGGTGCTTTAGTATCAATGAATTCACGAGAAGCCACGTTAGATGGGGACAAAGTTGTTGTCGAGCTAAAAGCAATGCCAATCCCAATCCCCAAGACAAATACTCCCCCCAAAATTGCTATGGTGGTGAAGTTAAAGAGGGAAGATTGTAATGGAGAAGATTTGGAACTATTACTTGATCTAGTAGGTGTACGTCTCATTGTCGCTGGTTTACCTTCACGCCTCAGATAGCAGGGAGTTTTTTACAATGCTCTCCCTATTTAAGTATGACGATTATTGCGTGGAATTGCCTCCTAGTTTCTTGACTTTTTACAGCATCATTCAAAAATATAGGGTGTTAAGGGTATGGGAAAGCAGAGGGAACAAGGTGGATAAGGAAGCCAACTGTAATTTTTGGTTCTCTATTCCTTTTGACAAATGCCAAATGGGACTAGATCTAGCCTTCCTGACAAAAGGGCTAAACACGCACAGCACAGTATAATTGAAAAATTCCGCTCATGCTTAGAGGTGGGACTTCTTAGAAAATTGCAGAAATCACAGCAGATTGCAACTTGTGATATTAGATAAGATGGCCCTACCCTTACACTTCATTTATGTGAAATAGGCTGTAATTCTGTAATTATTTGGTCAAAGTTGCGGGTATATACTTTTTGGTTATATTCTTGCCACTGTTGCTCTGATGAGCTAGGAAACTGTGTTAACGTGGCTGCTTGAATATATTCCATAAACGGGCGACGAAGATGCTCATATTTCTCGAAGGCTGTGGCTATAGCTTGCTTGTTATCCCAATTATTTTCTTTGGCAATATGATTAATTAATGTTGTAACTGCCATAGCATCTTCAAGTCCTTGATTAGCTCCTTGAGCCATAAAAGGAGGCATACCATGTGCTGCATCACCAACTAAAATAATTCGTCCTGCACTCCAAGCTGGAAAAATATTCTCAGCACCAGTGGCGCGATGAATGTAATACGGACGTTGCAACATATTTTCTGGAGGAGATAGCTGCACTAATTGTTTAAGTTCATCGGGATAACCTGCTTTTTCTAACTCTTGCAAAGCTAAGTTAATCAACTCATTACCAGACTCACTCTGCAATGAGTTTAATGGTACAGGCAAATGTACCAGGTAGCTAATACTTTGTCTGTTAAGTAACAACATTCTCGGACATTGACTAAAAGATTGCTCGCTGGCTAGCTCATAATTAGTTACTGTTAAAATTGGTGAGCCTGCAAAAAATTTCTCTTCAAGATGCGATCGCAGTTCCTTTGGTATGTCGGGTATTTCTCTACAAAATATGGCTGCAAACCCAGAATATTCTGGTTTGGCAAAACTTTGGTAAGGGCTATCTGCATAAAGTAGTCTACGAACTGTAGAGTTAATACCGTCTGCTGCAATAGCTATCTTAGCTCGGAATGATTTTGTAACTGAGCTTTGATAGACACTGTCTAAATTTTGGCCTAATGGATCGTTATTTTTTTGTCCATCTGCCCAATATGCATAGGGGTTAGCTTCTACGCTGGCATCAGAAAGACAATCGAGGCGAACGCATCCCAATTCTGGCTCATCCACAATATTGATGCAACGATGATTAGGTTTAACTTGGTCTTCGGGAAGCAGTTTTCTTAAGGTACTCTGCAAATCATACCAAGAAATTGAAACTCGACCCTCACCATAATTTTGAAACCAAACATCAAAACTCAAAGAAATTGACCTAACTTTTTTTCCCTGGAAGTTTTTAGAAACCCATTCTTGAGAAGGCTTAGGCGGATTTTTTTCTGTGACTTCAGCAGTTTGCTCTTTATCAGGCTGCGGAGAATTAACGAAAGTAAAGCTTGCTGTTTTGACTGCTTCGTAAGCATGAGGATCTACATATTTCAAAGCTTTTAAACCGTTAGGTAGCAGATCCACAACTTGGCCAACCTGACGAAAAGCACGAGCTTGGTCTATGACAAGAATATTTTCAATACCACGTTTGCGTAAACCAATGGCAGTGGCTAAACCAACAGGCCCAGCACCAACTATGACAACATCGTAAATTTTATTGATGAATGTATCTGCGGCATATGCTGTAGATTGGCTCTGTGGAGTATTCATACACAAATAGTCGAGACTAAGCTATCAAGTAACATAGCATTCAGCGAGAAAATTCCACGCTATATTAATCGACCCTAGTAATACCAATTCTCCAAAATTATGGCTATACATAGGCAGCAGGGGAGCAGTTGATGAGCTTGCTAAGTATACATGAAGAAATATAAAGTAATAGTTAAAACAAGTTGATTATATAACTATAAAAAAGTGACATCTTCTAGACAGCTAATCAGGGGCAAAGGCTTTAAAATCTCGCAATTACAAATTCTCTTGGCTGATAGCCTGACAATTTTTTGGGGAGATTGGCTAGATTTACGTATAAGAATAGTGCAAATTGCGGCATCAGGTTTAGTGTCTCCACTAATATATATTTTAGCCTTTGGTTTAGGCTTAGGGAGTTCAATCCGTCCGGGGTCAGGAATTGGTGGTAACTATAATAACTACCTAGAATTTATTCTGCCGGGGATGGTAGCGTTATCATCAATGACTATCAGCTTTGGTGGCACAACATTTTCAATTTGTGGCGAGAGGTTATTCACCAAAACCTTTGAAGAATTTTTGTTAGTCCCCATACAGCCCATAGCATTGCATATCGGCAAAATGCTAGCAGGAGTTGTACGGGGTTTGATGACTTCTGGCTCTGTAATTTTAGTGGCGCTGCTGTTAACAGGTAATTGGAACTTTTTGCATCCACTTTTTCTGTTGTTACTGGTACTCAACTGTACCGTGTTCGCAGGGTTAGGGGTAATTGTGGGATTGACTGTGCGATCGCTCGAATCGGTAGGCTTCTACAATAACTTTATAATTATCCCTATGTCATTCTTAGGGGCCACCTTCTTTGACCCTGGTACTTTACCCGCTGCCCTCAAAGTTTTAGTTTACCTATTACCCCTAACCTATACCAGCATTGGACTACGGGCAATCACCCATTTACCATTATCCCAATTTCCCTGGTACAGCTTGCCAATATTATCAGTAATTGCGATCGCACTTACTCTCTGGGGTGGCTATAAATTTGCTCATTTACAGGATTAGGGCATGGGGCATTGGGCATTGGTAATTTATTCTCCCCCTGCTCCCTGCTCCCCGCCCCCCTGCCTGCTTCCAATCCCTAATCCCTCTTCTTCTGAATCCCGTTGAGGAACATGGGTACAAATTTCTCCATAAAAGCTTGGGGATCGCGCTGCCAAGCTTTTTGAGCTGCTTGGATTCTCACCATTTGCAACTCAGGTGCTAGCAAAGTCTGCGGTAAGCGTTCCATGAGGTATTGGGGACGTTGCCAAACTGGCATATTATTTGCTAGTTCCACCAAGGTAGCGACCCGACGCAGTTCTGCACCGAGAGTAATATCCATACCAGATTCAAAGGCAGCTTGCTCAATTGCGGCATACTTGCGCTTGGCTTGCTCGACTTTTTGCCGATGTTCTGGACTTTTATCGGCTATTTGCGCTAACCAGCGATTACCCCAACGCACGTGTCCGGCTTCTTCTGGCAAGATTTTTTCGATAGTTTCGCGAATTTTAATGTTTTCCTCAGTTTGTGGTGCTTGTTTTAAGGCATAGATATGAGCCGAGAAATACTCACAACCACGCTTTTCGGTAATGTTAATTGTGGCTAGGGTAGAAATTACAAAATCGTCTAGGTTGCCAACTGGGTCTTGATTTTCTGAGTCTAGTAACCGTTCAAATTCGTCGATGTAGGAAGAACCTGGTGGCTTGCCAATATCTGCTCCCAAATCGACTAACAAATCCGTTAGCCACATTGCATGACGCGCTTCATCAGAGATGTGGTGCGACAAATCCTTAATGAGTTGCTTTGGCTGTCCATTGAGATATTCAATTAGCGCAGTTAAGTCTTTACAACTGCGCTGCTCACTATAACGGTAGCGGTTGAGGGTAATTAAATGCAATTCGCGATCGCGTACTACTTGTTTAAGGATATCCCGCGCACTGATCGCATTCTGAAATTTCCGTGGGTAAATAACGGTCACGTCGCTTTGCTCCAAATTCAAAATTTAAACTTCAGATGTCAAAAATCTACTTGGCTCTTGCCTATTGCCTATTCCCGGGTCATAAATAACCAATGCCCAATTAAATTTCTCAGATTTCTGATAGTACAACCGTACAAATATAAATAAGTGTAACGAATAAATCATCAATCGGGGGATAGTTGTGCATGTGAAACTATCCCAAACTGAAGCCAGATGTCCTATCTCAATAGGTGTTTCAGGCTGGTTGCGAATGTTTGCTGTTGGCGTTGGTTCTCATAAAAATCTGGAAAATTATTAACTTTCATTACAAATATCGATTTTGTAACTTTGGTTACAGAATTATTTGGTATATTAAATAAAGAAAGAACATCTCATCTATCATCTATAAGAAAAAACTACGGAGGACTTAGTTATGTCTATTCAAGAAAAATCTCGTGCAATCATGGCGCGTCAATACCAAGAAGTCAAGAAGCGCCAACAATCTATGCTAATGCGTAGCGCACAAGAACTCGGTCTTCCTGAAGAAATGTCCCACTACTGGAACCCCATTCAAGGTAAGGTTGACCAAGATGCTCGCGCAATTTATGGCAGCAGCCACGCTGGTATGAGTTAGGCTGTAAGAGTTCTTATCTAATTGTTGTTGCGTGAGAACTTATAAGCTATGAATGCAAAATCAGGTGTCACAAGTTGTAGACACAACTGAATACCCCCCTTTTTTTCAAGGGGGTTTTGCATGGCTATCATAATTAATTTCACTTAAAATATTTATTGGTTAAAGGGGAAAGGGGAAAAGTTTATCCCTTTTCCCCTCTTCAATATAGTTATGTTAATTGCGGTATTGTTATACAAATTCAAATAATGTTTGAGACAGATAAATTCTTTTTAGGGTCATGGTACAAGTGAGATATTTGATATACCAAAAGATTATGGATGCCGTGCCCCTACCCATCTATCCGACATTCCGCAGGTTAGTTAATAAAGAAGATAATATTTTCGACAAGGAGCACCAAAAAACTGGAGAATCCATTGCCTTTCCGGGGTTAAGTTGGTAATTTGCTTGATTTGGGCAATCGTAACCAAATGAATCGACATAAAACATTGGAACACCCAACGTAAGGTGGGAGTAGAAGTTGGCTTAC
>NZ_JACJPX010000110.1 GCF_014696315.1 Calothrix membranacea FACHB-236 | reverse complement strand
GCTTCTTTTTTCTACTTAATAACCCTTCTCACTTCTGGAGTCACTTTTTTACACTCCTATTGCTTAATTAGTGGTTTATCCCCAGAGGTGCAAGATATAAGGTAACCTGAGTTTTATTGGAATTAGACAGCAAACTCTCAACAATTGCTACTTGCACAAATACAACACGCTTGTTAGCAAATAATCGACGGCGGATCGTACATTCCAGCAAATTCCGGCTTAAACTGTAGACGTTCAGATCGGAATTAAACCGGGGTGTCCATCCTCCTATGCCATACCACAAAAAATTAGCACTGGCATTAATAGCGATCGCACCAGATGCGGCTAATTCATTCTGGATACCTGGAAAAAGCTGCTCTATGACATCCAAACCCCGTTTGAGTAAGATGTGTAAGTGAAGAGCTTGAGCGAGCAACCAGAACGTTGTTCTGGTTGCTCGCTCAAGCGATCGCGTTCGATAATTGTTACGCGATGAAAGTATTTACTCAACACTTGCGCTGCTAGCAATCCCGCAATGCTTCCTCCAATAACAAGAGCGTGGCTTTCTTGGTCTGGTTTGCCAATGTTTGAGCAAAACATATAATTTTTACCCCTAGATTACACACTCTCACTAAATTTTAGATTTTAGCGCTCTTTCATCACTCTCACCAGCGGAAAAACATATAATCCTTGCCACGCAAGAGTTTCAGGCAAAGTACATGATTTTTACCATAATGTTAGGAAATGAACATCCAAACCCAAATGCTGTATAAGGTTTAAAAGTTGCCTGAGATTTTTTTTAGTTGGAAGTCTCTTAGTTTGTTTTGGAGCCTCGATAAATGCGCTCCCATTGTTCTGGAGAAAGTTCTGTCATAGGAAACCATTCATATTCAGAACTAGGGATTTGCTTTGGTAATCGCACAGCACTTTGTTGGTTGGTAGGGAAATGTATATCCCCATCGCTAGTTAAAGATGGGCTAATTAAAGTTTCATCTATCTCTGATGGGGGTAGATGATTTGGGAGTAATACATAAGCGTGCTGTTGTGGATTGTATGCCAAAACTTCTCCTGTCTCAATTTGATATATCCAAGCATAAATACTAAGTTGTTTTTGGTGAAGCTTAGAACGAATCGCTGGATAAGTCCGGAGATTTTCGATTTGGGTGAGTACATTCTCAGCAATAATTATTTCTAATAATTCTTCCCCCTCATAGTTGCTATAGTTATCTTTCACCAACCTTCGAGTGGCCTCTGCATACTTGAGCCAGTCATGTACAAGCGGCATTTCTACCCGCAATTTGTCTAATTTCATTAACCCTTTCATGGCACCACAATGTGAGTGACCACAGACAATAATTTGTTGAATATCTAATGCTTGAATTGCATATTCAATTGTTGCCCCTTCGCCACCATTGGTAGCACCAAATGGCGGAATAATGTTACCTGCATTGCGGATTACAAATAATTCACCTAACCCAGCTTGTGTAATTAGGTTGGGATCGATACGCGAATCTGAACAAGTAATAAATAGTACTCTGGGTTTTTGACCTAGAGAAAGTTGTTCAAATAGTTCTTCATTGGCAGGAAAATAACTACTTTGAAATTCGCGCAAACCTCTAATTAATTTCTTCATGGGGCACCTAAATAAACATGGTCATAATTGAGATTTTTGGGATAATTATTTACCTGAAACCTATGAGATACTATTCATCAAAATTATTGACTAAATTCGGTTAGTAATATCTCGTAATAGATTGCATGATGTTATCCACTTAGCCAAAGAGTGAAACTTATTATTGTATTGTTACAGCCATATGACTTAACTACTATCTTTGGTTATAGTTTTAATGTGAAATTAATCTGCAATTAGAATAAATTTACTATTTTTCTGGAACTTCATCAAGTTTCGTTTGTACCTTTGTACTTATCGCTACATTACTGTAACCTTACGAAAATTTATCTGGCGTAAATATTATTGGCATTGGTATCAGGATGAAAAACTAACTGCAAGCTGTTGATAGTTGCACAAGAATCAGATAACTACAGGATTTACACAACTGGCACAGTGATCCTCTGGGATAAGAGTCAAGAGTCAAAAATTTAGGTTTTTTGGACTCTTGACATTTGACTATGGACAAACCCAAACGAAAAAAATATGACACTTGCATAAGTCCTAAAATAGAGAATCAATTTTTTTCTTAAGCTAAAGGTAATGTATTTACTTTTGTCAATTGAGGCGCAATTAATCAAGTTTATCCCTTGCCATAACGATAATTTTTATCATCGAGGTACTTATGAGCAATGTTGACTACTTGCCAATGGCATTAAAACTTTTCACAGTGTTGGGCTGCTCCTTGGTTGCGGGAGTCTTCTTTGCCTTCTCAACTTTTGTCATGAGCGCTCTAGCTCGACTTCAGCCTAGAGAAGGCATTGTTGCTATGCAATCGATCAATATTACAGCAATCAATCCGTGGTTTATGGTAGCACTATTTGGCACGGCATTGGCTTGCTTGTTTCTGGCGATCGCCTCGCTGTCAAAATTGCATCAACCTGGTGCAGTCTACTTGCTGGTTGGTAGCCTGTGCTATCTCGTGGGTACAATTCTGGTGACGATCGCTTTTAATGTACCGCTAAATGATGCTCTGGCGATCGCCAAACCAGATAGTCCTGAGAGCGCAAATTTATGGACTAGATATCTTGCCAACTGGACATTCTGGAACCATGTACGAACAATAGCAGCGTTTGGGGCAGCTGCTTTATTGGCGATCGCATTCAGCAAGCAAACAGGAACTTATTAATTGCCACGCTCTACTGAATATGAGTCTGCAATTACGCTGACATCAACTGCTGAAGGCGTTTTGGTTCCTCTCCCAGCCAATCTGGATTTTTGGCAGTACCATCAAAAATAGATGAGGTTTTAAAAGGTTCAAACTCACCGTGAGATCCGGCTGTTGCGGTTTTGGCTAACAAAGCTTGCACTTGCTCATCTGTCATCGGTCTAAATGTGTCTACTGCTTGAAATGCTTGCTCCAAAATTTCTATACTGTCGATTCCTGTAATCACTACCGAGGTGGGTAGATTGAGCGCATAGTGGAGACATTCAATTGGCGTTACTGTGTTGGACTGCAGCAGAATGCCATTTGCCATACTTTTCATCCCCAAAATGCCAATGTTGCGTTTCACTAGTTCTGGCACAACCAGATTTGCAAAACTCCGGTAATGTGCATCCATGACATTCAGTGGCATCTGAACTGTAGCAAACTTAAAGCCATAATTTTCTGCCACATGGAGCATATGCAGATGAATCTCTGGGTCTTTGTGCCCAGTAAAGCCAATGTAGCGTACTTTTCCAGCTGCTTGTGCTGCAACTAGCGCGGCATTTGCCCCATCTTCATCAAAGACGCGATGCGGATCTTCAAACCGCAGGATTTCGTGATGTTGTACTAAATCAATGCAATCGACTTGTAGGCGTTGCAGAGATTCGTCGAGCTGTTTGGTAGCTTCTTTTTTAGAGCGTCCGTCAATTTTTGTCATGAGGAAAACTTTGTCTCTATAACCATCATGGAGGGCTTTCCCCATACGGATTTCGCTCTCACCACCGTTATAGTCCCAACAGTTATCCATGAAAGTGATACCCCTATCAATCGCCATGCGAACAAGACGAATTGCCAGTTGCTCATCTACGTGTTTCAAGCTGAGATGCCATCCTCCCAGCCCAATTGCAGAAACTCTTTCTCCAGTACTACCAAGTTCTCGATATAGCATTTCTCATTTCCTTGTTGTAGTTGCTATCAATATTTATGCAGTGGTCTGATTACCAAAATCACGTTTTGAGTGATAAAAATCCTAATTTCTGATTGTATTTGAGAAAGTTTTTGGAACTAATACAGTTTACAAATTAGGATCTGTGCTGAATGCTTACTTGCAATGGGTAAATTTTTTTGTTAATAGACAGACTCAGCCAATAATTAGCATTAACCATACTAAGAAAATCAGCTAAGGAAATGCGTCCTCCTACTGAGAGGTAAAGCAGACATCCAAAAGATAGATACCAAAAGACTTAGAAGAGTTGACAAAAATTATTTATTAGTGGACTGACACAGCTAAAATGTTGGATCAGAAAATGTTCGTAGTTGCGCTTTAGCGCCGTTTTAACTAGAAATCTAATACACAAAATTAGTGTCAGTCCAGTAGGGTGTGTTACGGCTATGAAAGGATTTGGGACACAGAGACAATGGAATTTAGCCGTAACGCACCGCCGCATGGATGATGCGTTAAGCCCTAAGATAGTCTTTCGTGACAAATCATATTGGAAACCAGCGCCTAACGCATCCTACAATAATTTTATTTTTACTTTATAAATAACCGTTGAACAACAAAGTTTAAATAATAGTAATTGCAACCCTGTTTATACAAATCTATAGATTACACAGCAATTTGGATGAAAGTAGAATTCTCTGCCAGAATATCTCTTTCCACTTGAGAAACTGTTTTAAGTTTCATTTGTTGCAAATCGTGAAACACGAGTAAAACATCATCAGGATTGAATTTGTAGTACTCTGTTAAACTACGTATTTTGTAATTAAATTCACGATAACGATGTTTAAAATATAATTCCACATTACCGCGATTCGCCCAGGTTCCTAATACCTTAATGGCAACACTTTGATAATGTGTAAGTAAATCTTTTTTAACTTCTGCTACTCGTTCGGTTACTTGACGCTCAGTTACTCCTATTTTGTATAGGGTTCCTTTATTTGTTTCAACCTCTAAAAAATATAATGTACAAGATAAGATACGTTTGAGTTGAGCGCGGTAAAGTTTTAAATCAGTGAGTCTGTATGCTAAATCAGGAGTATTTTTATGCAGAGCGTGTTCTGCAACTAGCTGTAGTTTCAGCAGTTTTTTCAGTAATAGTGGTTCTTGAACTTCGTTAAATCTCGTTAATTCTAAGGCTCCAACAGGAATTTTACCTAATTCAGTAAATTCATATTCAGGCGGACTGAAATATACATTTTTTCTCAACATTCCGGCTTTCAGCAATCCAGGAGTAATTAAATAAGAACTTATCGGGTAATTTTTGGCTCCGTACTCCTGCCATAGCAATTTTAGCTGTGCTACATCCTTGCCGGATAGTTGAATATTAAAGTTATCATACAGTGGTAAAGTGGGAAATTCTCGGTTAGCTACAGGGCGACAAGTTTCTTCATCGTGGGCGAAATGATGTTCTTTAACCTTGCCTTTTTTAGCAATTAAACCACCCTGGCAATAAGGGCACTTAAGTATGGTCTTACCACTGGTGATATCTTCAATACTTACTAATATACTATCTCGATTTATACCATATTTCAGCCACATTTTCACACCATGATTTTAACTGAAGTTGCTCTTACTAGTGTGCTGCAACTTTTTTAAAATGTCTCTATCTTTAGGGCTAAAAATAGGTATTTAAGTTTAACTTTAATTTGGCTAACTTAAGCATAATTAAGCAAAGTAGCGCAGCTTTATATATGCCTAATTGTTCAGCAATACAGATATTTTTGTAGGCTACTTAGTGACAGAACGTTGCACAAAAAATTACAGCACTGATGCAGTTTCTTGACAGCGTCCAGCCACAAAGTAGTTACAATCGGCTCAATTACAAACCTTTGCAAGAACTAAGTTCTACACAGCGGAATCTGAACGTTCTATTTGTTGCCGAATGGTATCAATGGAAGCATTAATACCAGCCAGTCTGGACTCTAAATCATCTCTGATCCAAACCAAGAATTTTAATTTCCGCTCTAAGCTAGCTTTATGCGAAATAGGTTCGCTTCCATAGCAGGTATTACCCCAAAAAGGAAACATAGTTTACCTCTGTAATTAGCTTTTGTAACAGTGCAATTGCTTGCACCACTACATTCTGACTAATAACTATTAGACGCAGATGAGTGACAACCGAACATTACTGTACGTGCTTTGCGATCACAAGCTAAAATTTACCCCAAGATAATCATGAGGATAGGAGTTACAGCACCACCTCAAAGAATTTGCCAATTTGGCATCACAAGTCGCTGTTTTAGGGTTTAAATAAGATATCAACAGAACGGAAAGTACAAATCGCCAGTTGTTGACCCACGTCTGTAGAATCACTCAACAGCTAACCTACAGCCTGCGGTCATCGCTTCAATACAACTGGCTAGTAATGTAAGATACAACACATAGTCAATCTGCGATCGCTTCCTGACGTTCCTCTAAGAAAAATTGAGGAAGCTGATTATATTTTGGAATTAATGGTCGTGATAGCTTATGTTTTATTCTTACTTATAAAAACTAAAAATTCATTTGCAGTTAATGCCGCAGCAATCAGCCCTAATGCTACAATCCTCGCTAGTGGTAGTTCTGATAACAAAATTCGGCTTTGGAACCCACGCACAGGCGATCCATTACGCACCATAAACGGACATTTAGGTGAGGTGAAATCAATTTTGATTAGTCCGGATGGTGAAATTCTGTTTAGCGGTAGTGCGGATACAACTATCAAACTTTGGCAATTAGCTACAGGTAAATTGCTACATACCTTAACTGGACATACAGATGAGGTAAAATCTTTACCATGTCTTCCCAGGTTTCGCCTAACTCTGCAATGGTTCCCTTGCTCTTTTCGTAAAGATTAATTCCGCCTTTAATCGCTGACTTGACTAAGGGTTTACCAGTCCGGTAGTTACATGAACTATTTGCCAATTACTAATGGCAATATCTTGATGATTTTGTGGTTGTGTAGAGAGTAAATCAGAAGATAAATTAACTGACGCTCTTGATTTTGCCTGACTGCTGATAGTTTTAGCCATTTATCAATTACGCAACTAGATACACGCCACAAGTTAATCACAGATTAAGTTTAACTTAAGCTTTTAGTAAAAATCTATCTCTTGAGGATTATCTTAATAGATAAATAAATCTTGACAATAAGTTTTATTGCTAACTGTCAAATTCTATATTTGGTAGTTACAATACTCCCTACATATACTTTATGCAGTCATGCGATCGCACCAATAATTCAGTTTAGATAAAATTATGTATCAAGATATTCGGCAATGGGCGTAAGGCCTGATCGGTGTAAGTCTAAAGGACATTTGCGAACAAGCAGTAATGGTGAGTCTAGTAAAGTCTTGAGCTTAACAAAACTTATAATAACCCTATCTGGAAAGATTTACACTCAAGGTGAATTTAAATAAAAGCAAATTCTCAAAAGTTTATGGCGCTCTGCAAGCAACGTCAATAATAACTTACAGTAGTTCAGTATAGTTATTATGAATTCCGATTTTTAGATAATAATTGAATTTTTTGCAAGTGGTAAGGTGCTTATTATGACAGAATCAAACCGCATTATCAAAGACAACTTTATCTATCCTCGCAGTCGTTACTACGGCAAAATTACACCAGAAAATTTATTATTTAATGCGAATCTCCAAGAGTTTACTCAAAAAGTTACTTATATTTCCTGTTTGGAAACCAGCGGTAAACTTTCGCCAGATGAAGCTTATCAGCAGATAAAAAACGTATGGAAGCAGTTAAAAAAATCTAAAAAAGAATTAGGAATTACTACTAATATGAACGGTTTGTAAGGTAGGAATGGAGCAGGGAGGAAGCATCTGAATTTAAAAAAATATTCAATAGGTCTGCGAAATTAAAGATAACTGGCTGAGGCTGTCATTTTTACTAGGTAAGGATTTCAAGCCTAGTTTATATTTCTTAACATAGTTGATTTCCACCGACTTACTTATGTCCATCTGATTAATTAGAGCTTCCGTATCTATGTAAAAATCTGCAAGTGCTTTCCCTCCCTGCTCTCTTGCAGCCTTTGCCTGGTTGTCAACATTTACAAATTATTGGTAAATTTAAGTATCTATTACCAAGTTTCAATTACAATGGCAGCAGAAATAGAGAGAAAATTTCTAGTCAGTGGCGATAGTTGGCGAAACCTAGCTGAGGGTAGCCTATATATTCAGGGATATATTTCTACAAAAAAAGAAGCTACTGTACGTGTTAGGATAGTAGGAAACCAGGCATACTTAACAATTAAGGGAATAAGTTTCCAATATAGTAGAGCGGAGTTTGAATACCCAATTCCCCTAGAAGATGCTCAAGAAATGTTGAATACTTTGTGTGAACAGCCTCTCATAGAAAAAACTCGCTACAAGATAGAGTACGGTAATTTGATTTGGGAAATAGATGAGTTTGATGGTGTTAATAAAGGACTGATATTAGCAGAAGTTGAACTCAGCCACGAAAAACAGCAAGTTGAATTACCAATCTGGATTGGTGAAGAAGTTTCGGACGACCATAAGTATTTTAATAGTAATTTAGCCCAACATCCTTTTTCAAAATGGTAATTAATACAGAGTAAGTAGAGCGAGGTAAAAATATTGTTCATATAAAAGGATAGTCGGTCATAGCAAATCTCTACGACAAGCTCAATCTATTTATCGATTGCTGGAGAGTTTGCTTGTAACACAGTTTCTATAGCTTTTTGTTTTTGAGGATCTACTCCTTGGGCATATTCTAAAGGGAAGGGAATATTAATATCTGGTATCACACCTTTACCTTCCAGCCTTTGGTTGCCATTAACGAATACATCCGTAACTGCTACATAAAGTAGGCTACCATCGCGCATTAAATAAGGACGGCCTGCAAGTACAGCTTTTGCTGTTTGAGTTCCAATAACTAACCCCATCTTATTTTGTTGAAAGCCAAACGCGAGAATTTCTTTACTACTACGACTGTTCTCATTCACTAACATCACTACAGGTTTTTTCCATTGATAGTTATAGGTATAACTGCGCCCAGATCTGGGAATGCTAGTAATACTGAGATTGTGTTTAGCACTAAATATGTTGAGATAACTAATATCTCCACCACCCCATCCATCTCTTAAATCTAAAACTAAACCGTCGGCATTTTTTAAGCGTCCATAAATTAGTTCATCTTGAAGTTGTTGCTGATAGGGGTCAGCTGCGTTAGACCATATATGGATATAACCTACTTGCTTACCATCAAGGTCAATTAGATCGACACTGGCTGTTTGAGCTTCCAAGAACATCGTACTAGCATCAAAAATTTTAGGCACCACAGCAATTTCTAGTTGGCTGCTTTGTTCAGGCGATCGCTGTATTAATATTTTGACAGTTTGACCTGCTTTACCAGCGAACGATTTTATCGGGTGATATGACTGACCATCAATACTTAAAATTTGGTCACCTACTTTTAAACCTGCTTTAGCAGCAGGGCTATCATCCAGAATAGAACTAATAAATGTTTTATTATTGATATCTTTGGTGAACAAGCCAATATCAGTGTATTCAACTTTACCTTGCGGAAAAAACTTTTTTAATTGCTTTTTCAAGTCCGGACTGTTAGGCAAAAAAATTCCTAAAAGCTGATAGTAAGCAGGTTCGTCTTGAGTATAAAACCGAGTATGGGACGATTTAAGTTGAGAAAGCATTTGATTAATGACAATAGCAACATCTTTGCCGGACTCAGCTTTTATTAGTTGAGGTTGATATTGTTTTTTGATAGCTTGCCAATCTATGCCATTAAATTTGGGATCGTAAAAATTATCGTTTACTGTTTGCCAAACCTGCTCGAACAGTTGATTTTCTGGCTTTGCTAGTATTGGTAGTAGTGGTGAACTTAACCACAGTAGCAGTAAAACAAAAATACTTAGTATAAATGCTCTAGTTAGATGTTTGAAGTAAGCTAGCCGCAAAAATCTCATGTTGTATTAATTACCAGTTAGTAATTTCATGATAATTGATTGCGTTTTTGAATTATTAGTTCCGTTAGTAATATTTGTGTAATTATTTAACAATAATAGACCCTTGTTTGTCATAATTGTAAAAACTCTTGTATGTCCTGTTAAGGAACTTCCAACTAAAAAAAATATTCCATCCCTGCGGGACGCTACGCGAACGCTGTGTATGCAGAAGAAGCTGAGGAGGAATAATCTGCCACTATGAGAAGGGGATAATTTATTTTCTGGAAGTCCCTAAAGTAATTTCTACAAATTTGCAGTCAAGATTGCATATATGAAAAACTTAACTTTTATAAGAGTCAGATTCGATTTTTGTAAATATGCACTATACCCCAATACAGTTCAGTTAAGAAAATAAATTGACAACAAAACAATAATTTTGGAGGGGGTTTGGGGGATTCTCCCCCAATTGTGCTAGCTGTTTCCACAAGTGACAAATCAATCACTAATGAGCTTATCTGAACTGTATTACACTATACCCGGATTTCTTCTCAATACTTGTCGGTTAAGGGCAAAAGGGGCAAGAAAAAACCTTTAACCCTTATCCTTTCTCCTGCGGAGACGTTACGCGTAGCTTGCTTCCCCGTAGGGGTACACCTTTTCCCCAAACCAAATTCCGAGTTGAAAATCCTTAACCGAGCAGTATTAGATTTCGTCTTTGTTACCTTCCTAAGCAGATATTGTCAGGAATAGGAAATAAATTTGCGATCGCAGGGCGATTAGCGTTACTACTAACAAAAAAACCTTTATCAAGCCGTTTCCCAAATTTGAGGTTCCTATTACCGCTATCTGGACTTAGTCGGTATTAGAGTTAGTTTTTTAAAACTTTATTTAATTTTGCAATATTTACATATATCTTTTACCATTCTTTCACAATTTATCTCTTAAAAAATAGATAAAATTTATACTCTTCCAACTTACTTACTTCTTTACTTCTACTTAGAAACAAATAGTACTATCTTCATCACTACTTAAATTAAATATGCTGATTTATATCATTGTAGTAACACTCTAAGTGATTGATATTTGAAGAGTAGATTCCAACTATTGCTTGCCTAAAATTATGAATAAAAGATGGGCTGTTAAACGCATCACAATTAATCTCACATCCAACGAAGCCGAGAAACTTGAAAAATATTGCGCTGTCACGGGTAGACCGGCTACTGATGTGATTCGGGAATTAATTCGCTCTTTAAAAACTGAAGCACCGGAGAAAGATAATTGAGTAATTTAGCAACTACTGATTAGGCTGTGATGATACTTGTTTAAATAAGAATCAGGTTTGATGCGAAAATTTACCATTTAAAAAAAACAACGCGACAGATGGGTAGGGGCACGGCACCAATAAGATAATTTGATATATCAAAAGATTATGGATGCCGTGCCCCGACAAGAAATTTATCTTGCGTAGCAAGAGAATAGGGAACAGGTAATAAGGAATCACATCATGTTTGGGGAAAGACAGATCGTGAAGGCCGCAGTCCCAAGAAAACAAATGTTACAGCCAAGCATGAAAGAGAAATGGGATTTTTATCTTACGAAGAAACTGGACATAAGGCAGTAATCATGGAAGAGTTGGATACATCACCCGGTACCCCTGCTATAAGTGCAATTTGACCATCCGCAGTTCTGATCCATCCTTGCGCTTCGATCATAGTCTGTGAACTGGAATCAATATCTAAACTTGTGATTTCTTCTTCTATTCGTGCGTTTGGGGAACTTTTGCCATCCAATGTTGCTAGTTCAACTAAGTTGAAAGTACCTGTCATTGGCTCGAAAGTACTAGGGGGTAAACTACCGCGTCCAGTAATGATAAATTTTCCTAGGGGTTTGGCATTTGGGCCTTGAGGACAGACTTGAGCAAATTTAGTACTAGCATCAATGATAGTAGAGGGCAGTTCGATTATTCCCTGGGTGCGTTGCAGTTCTGGTTGATTGATGTCAATTTGTCCTTGCACTCCTAATTCCGAACTAGCAGTAATTTCACTTTGGTCGGTTGGTAAGGAAGCTGGGAGGATACCAAATAATCCTTCGGTATTGATGGTGACGTTACCACCGTTACCTGTAAAAGCATTTGCGCGGATATCACTGTTTTCTTTGGCAACAGCTGCGATCGCTGTGGAATTAATGGTAATGTTACCGCCGTTCCCCGCACCTTGGTTAATGCCTGCGGTGGCAGAAACGTTACCACCACGCCGCAGCAGCAGTAAATCAGTGTTAAGTGTAATGTTCCCACCATCAACGGCAAAAGATTCGGCATTGATTGTGCCTTGGTCTTTAACGCTGATGCGTGATGAGTTCACAGTCAGATTTCCCGCCTTTCCTTGACCGCGACTGCGAACGGACAGAGAACTGGGAAACTCATTTATGGTAGAAATTCCTGTTACTTGTACCGCATCTTGAACATTAATGACCAAATTACCGCCGCTACCGGTACTTGTTTGTGATGTATCTGCTGCCACAGAACCACCACCAAGAACATTTAAGCGTCTGGCATTCAAGGTTAAATTGCCAGCATCACCAGAACTATTTGTAGATGTACCGATAAAACTAATAAACGCATCATTTGTCGAGCTACCGATAACTTCTACCAGATTTGAGGCATTAATAGTTAAAGAACCACCCTTACCTGGACTAAATGTACCAGTAAATATTTGTGCCCCATCTTTAACTAGTAAGGAATCAGTTTTTAATGTCAAGTCTCCTGCATCCTCTGTTGACTCTGTGGAAGCGAACAAACCGCTAACTCGACCATCAGCGCTGGTACCAATAAGTTGCACATTTTGAGCTTCAATAGCTAAAGAACCTCCCTTACCTTCATCAAAGGTAGCAGCATTCACTACTGCTCCATCTTTGACTAGTAAGGAGTTAGTTTTCAATGTCAAATTTCCAGCATTTCCTTGAGAGGATGAAGAAGTAAACAAGCCGCCGCCAATCTGACCATCAGTCCTTGTACCAATGAGTTGCACGTCTTGAGCCTCAATGTTTAACGAACCCCCATTGCCGTCGCCAAAGGTAGAACCACTCACTACTGCCCCATCTTTAACTAGCAAGAAATTAGTTTTCAATGTCAAACTTCCCGCATCCCCTGTGGAGGTTTCTGTTGTGGCAGCTAACAAGCCACTGGGAACCCTATTATCAGCACTGGTACCAATGAGTTGTACATCTTGAGCTTCAACACTCAACAAACCTCCCTTACCTGCACCAAATGTACTAATTAATACTTGTGAGCCATCTTTGACTAATAATGAATCAGTTTTTATGGTTATATTTCCCGTGTCCCCTGTGGAGTTTGGGATTGAGGAAGCAAGAATGCCACTGCCTAAGCGGGTATTAGCACCTGTACCAATAAGTTGCACGTCTTGAGCTTCAATAGCTACAGAACCCCCTTTACCTGCACCAAATGTACCAGCAAATATTTGTGCTCCATCTTTGATCAGCAAGGAATTGGTTTTCAGTATCACATTTCCTGCATCCCCTGTTGAGTTGCGCTGTGAGCCAGTAATCAAGCCACTGGGAGCTTGATCGTCAGGAGTTCTACCAATCAGTTGCACATCTTGAGCTTCAATAGTCAACACACCTCCCTTGCCCGCACCCAATGTAACAGTAGATACTTGTGCCCCATCTTTGACTAGCAAGGAATTAGTTTTGATTGTCAAATTTCCTGCATCCCCTGTTGACCGCGTGTAAGATAACAAGTTGTCACCAATCAGTTGTATGTCTTCAGCTTCAACATTTAAAGAACCTGCTTTACCTTCACCTAATGTCACAACAGCTATTCCCGATCCACCTTGAAGTAATAACTTGCTAGTTCTAAGATTGACATTGCCGCCCTGTCCTTTTGCTTGTTCTTGTACATAATTCAGAATCCCACTTTCATTGTTAAGATTGATGGCAACGCTGGCATTGATATCAATATTTCCTGCCTGACTGCTATCAGAACTTATCCCATTCGCTATACCTGCATACAGCGTACTTCCATTTGTCATGTCTAAATTCCGAGCATTTATCGCAATAGTTCCGCGATCGCCTGCGAGGACATTGACTAAAGCAGCATTGCTGAGGAAAACATCACTTCTTTCTACACCCTCGGGAAAACTTAAATTTAGATTCTTTCCATCTGCATTTAATCCCACTGTTCCCACAGCAGCCAAACCGCCTAACTCGACTCGTCCACCAAAAGCGTATAAATTTCCGCCATCCATTTGGATGTCGCCACCTACTAACAGCAAACTGTTACCATCGGGTACGCGCAAACCCTGAGCAAGATAACTAGAAGATGGATCTAACCCAGAAGGCGCAACGGAGTTATTAGCGATCGCACCCCTGGTAATTTGGTTAAATAACAATGCATCAGGCTTGATAGTTAACAAGGGTGGGGCTTCGGGATTAGTAGCGCTGAAGTTCCCTATTGTGCCAAAGCGAACTGCATTTGCTGTTGTGGCGACAAACGAACCACCAACATCCAACCTTGCATTAGCACCGAACAAAATCCCATTGGGGTTAATTAAGAAGAGATTGGCATTGCCTTGGGTTCCTAAAGTGCCGAAAATATTGGAAGCTTGTCCGCCAGTCACCCTTGTTAAAATATTCTCAACTCCATTGGGGTTGGCGAAGTAAACTCTTTGCCCATCATTAATATTGAATTGACTGAAGCTGTGAAAAAGATTGCTTCCTCGCCTAGCACCACCTTCAATGAGATCGCCATTTGCGCCATTAATCAAAATATCAGGTCTAACAAGAGAACTTTCTGCACCTAAGGTATTGTCTGGAGTAATCTGAGCGCGAACAGATGTGCTTGTCAGTACTAGGGCACTACAGAACAGTAACAACTGAAGCCAGTTGTATCTTCTTAAATTGGAATAATTGCGATCTATTAAAAGGTTGCTTTCAAGATGCATGGATGTAACTAGGACTGAGATGACATATTGAAAGATATTTCTCCCTGGGCGTAACTTATGCAAAATTTGGGGAAATTAGCGAATAAGCTGTCAGAGCCATCATACAATGGCTATACTTCTGTATTTAATTCAGCAATGAAATAATTTATACGTTGACAAAAACACAAATATGTGTTTAATAATGATGGGCAAAATTTAAAATGCGATCGCTCAAGCAGTTTAATATGCTCTATCTCAGGCGAAAAATATTGATGTCAATGAAGTGATTTTCCGCCCCACAGCAAATGCATTCTCAAAATTAATTTCAAGAAAAGGTACAAGGAAAAATTTCTAACTAAATTTTTCCTTGTCTTCCTAGGCCTTCGTATATCTTCGACCCTTACCAGAACTTACTTGAAAAGTTACTTCCAGCGCATTCTTAATATAATAGTCTAAACTTTTATTGATTTATTACGTATCTACACTGCGATAGAAGCGCAAATCTGCTTTTGTGGAGATTTATTCGCTACAAATTGCAAGTAACCTCATTAAATAAATTCATCGTATTTTTTATTGATGATTACAGGAATAAAATTTTATTTATCAGATGGTTATGCTAGGTGCAAACATAGTATTAACAAGTTATATTTGGAATTCGCAGCTTCTCACTAATTATCAAATATTTCTATTAAATAACAGGAAAATTTAACTAAACATTAATCATCTATTGATTTTCCATTAAGAATGATAAGCTGTTATGCATTTAAATTGTATATTTCGCACTGAGGTTGTCAAAAGGAGCCAGTGCGTTGGGCGGCTTTGCCGACTTGAAGCAACTGGCGTTCAAGAGTCCAAAGTCCAAGCTAGCCTTTGACCCTGGACGATTGACCCTTGACAGTCCTAACGCCAGAATATTTGATTTAGGTGCGTATCAGCTTATGCTGGACTTTTTATAGTACTAAATATTCCAAATAAAACATAAATAAGGAAATATAAAATGTGCAGTCCCCATGCCACAATATTTTGGAAAATTACCCACAACTAACCAACCTTGGACAACTATTGGTAGTGTACAAGCTGTAAATTGGAGCGATCGCGCAGAGCGCAGCGCCAAAGGCGATCGCACTATTGATTTTGATTGTGGTAATTCCCGTCTGAAAATCAGTATACTTGCACCCAATTTGCTGCGAGTTCGGCTTGCACCTAATGGCGAATTTATACCTCGTCGTTCTTGGGCGGTGGCGTTGGATGATTCGCAATGGCCGACATTTCCTTTTGAGGTGCAAGATACGGAAGCAGCAGTAGAAATTACCACTGAGCAAATTCGTGTCTGCGTACAAAAGCAGGAGAGTTGCATCGTCTGTTTTGACAAAGCTAATCGTCCCTTTGCTCAAGATAATTTAGATATGGGGATGGGTTGGCGTTTGGGTGCTGTTGCAGCTTGGAAGCAAATCGCTGCTGATGAGCATTTTTATGGGTTTGGCGAACGCACAGGTTTGCTCGATAAACTCAGCGAAGTTAAAACGAATTGGACGACGGATGCTTTAGATTACGATGCGCTGACTGATGAAATGTACCAAGCCATTCCGTTTTTTATGGCTTTGCGTCCAGATGTCGGTTATGGCATATTTTTTAACACTACTTTTTGGAGTCAGTTTGATATTGGCGCGGAAAAATCCGGTGTTTTGAAAATGGAAACGCGCGGGGGTGAGCTTGATTACTATATTATTTATGGCCCGGAACCTGCGGATATTTTGCGTACATACACGCAGCTAACGGGGAGAATGCCATTACCGCCAAAATGGGCGCTGGGTTATCATCAATGTCGCTGGAGTTACGAATCAGAAACTGTAGTGCGCGAACTGGCGCGAGAATTTCGCCAGCGTCAAATTCCTTGCGATGTCATCCATTTAGATATTGACTATATGCGGGGTTATCGTGTCTTTACCTGGAGTCCACAACGTTTCCCCGATCCAGCAAAGTTAGTTAGCGATTTGGCTAAAGACGGTTTTAAAACTGTGACAATTATCGATCCGGGTGTGAAGTATGAACCGGAAGCTAATTATCATGTTTTTGATCAGGGGATAAATCACGATTATTTTGTGCGTAAAGCCGATGGTAGGTTGTTTCACGGCTATGTTTGGCCGGAGAAATCTGTTTTTCCCGATTTTTTACGTTCTGATGTGCGTCAGTGGTGGGGCGATTTACACAAAAGCTTGACTGATATCGGGATAGCAGGAATTTGGAATGATATGAATGAACCTGCTATTGATAATCGTCCTTTTGGGGATGGGGGGGAGAAGGTTTGGTTTCCCTTGGATGCGCCGCAGGGGGATGAGCAAGAGCAGGGGAGCAGGGAGCAGGGAGCAGGGGGGAATTTTCAATCCAAAATCCAAAATCCACAATCTAAAATTGATGTGACTCATTTGGAGGTGCATAATTTGTATGGGTTGATGATGGCGAGGGCTTGTGCTGAGGGGTTGCAGCGTCATCGGCAAAATGAGCGTTCGTTTGTGTTGACGCGTTCGGGTTATGCGGGGGTACAGCGTTGGTCTTCGGTGTGGATGGGGGATAACCATTCATTGTGGGAGCATTTGGAAATGTCGCTACCGATGCTCTGTAATATGGGGCTTTCGGGTGTGGGGTTTGTGGGTTGCGATATTGGGGGGTTTGCGGGGAATGCGACGGCGGAGTTGTTCGCGCGGTGGATGCAGGTGGGGATGTTGTACCCACTGATGCGGGGACATTCGGCGATGTCTACGGCGCGTCATGAGCCTTGGGTATTTGGCGATCGCACAGAAAATATTTGTCGAGAATATATTAATCTGCGTTATCAGCTATTACCTTATATCTACAATCTTTTTTGGGAAGCGGCACAAACAGGCGCTCCGATTTTAAGACCCCTACTTTATCATTTTTCGAGCGATCGCACAACCTACACGCTCTACGATCAGGTTTTGCTGGGAGCTTCGCTGATGGCGGCACCAATTTATCGCCCTGGGGTGGAATATCGCGCTGTTTATTTACCTGCTGGCACTTGGTATGACTGGTGGAGTAATGAGCGTTATCAAGGCCCTACCCATATTCTCACCCATGCACCATTAGAAAAAATGCCGCTTTTTGTTAGGGGTGGTGCAATTATCCCCATGCAACCTGTGACGCAATATGTAGATGAACAGCCAATGAACGAATTACATTTACGTATTTGGCCAGGGAATAACGAATATATTTTGTTTGAAGATGATGGTAAAAACGATGCGGAAAATCAGAATTATTCCTTAAGAAAAATCACTGTATCTACCCAAGCAAATCAAACATTTGTGGAAATTAATCAACGTGAAGGAAATTGGGCACAACCACAAAGAGAAGTGATTGTGGAGCTAGTGGGAGTTGGCGAGAAAGGTTTTACTGATGATGGGGGAAGTTATCGCTGGGAATTCTCGGGAATTGTTGCTTAGAGAAGATTTATAAAGTAAACCTAAAATTGTAGGGTGCGTTAGCAGAGAGTACGGCACCAAGAAAGATGATGCGATGCGTTACGGCTAATTCTCACTCTCATGAGTTCCGAAGTCCTTGCACAGCCGTAACACATCCTACTTAATATTTACTTTCAAGTCAGTCAATCAAGCCAGATTCTAGCACAACCAAGCATAAAAATCTGTCTTTACCATGCCCAATGCCCAATGCCCCATGCCCATTTTCAAATTATTTCCTAAAATCTATCTCAGTGTAGATTTCATAAAATTTAAAATTCTTTTGTCTTACTTCTGAAATAATAAAATATGCATATAGGTAGATGAAAATCAGCGTCAACTACCTGTAGCGTATATTACTAGTAATGTTAACCCCAAAACAACATGAAAAATTCGTAATTGCATTTCACACCGGGATAGAGTAAAAACTCTAAATAGTTTCTTAATTACGAATTACAAATTACGAATTATGTTGAACTTTAACCAGCTCGTTTAGATGGGGTTATAAAGACCTCAATGTTAAAAGTAAACCGCCTGCGTTTGCAGGTTCTCGCTCCAGCCACCATTAACTCATTGATAGTAAAAGTAAGCAGTGCGATCGCCATTTTGGTAGGTGTATTTGTACTCGTTGGTTGGAGTTTTGACATTGAATTTATTAAATGTGGTTGCTATGCCCACATGGTGACAATGAAGGCGAATACAGCCCTAGGGTTCGTCCTCTCTGGTATGTCACTGTGGTTAGCCCAGAAATTAAATCTTAATCAAGGTGTTAAGCATCACAACCTCTACCGCTGGTGTTCTCGGCTGGGTGCGGTAGCAGTGACGTTAATTGGTTTCTTAACAGTCGTGCAATACGTCTTTGGGGGAAATTTAGGAATTGACGAGTTTCTATTCCGTGATTCACCCAATGCTGTATTGACATTGCATCCAGGGAGAATGGGGTTTAACACTGCACTCAACTTTATGCTGGTGGGGAGAGCATTAGAGTTGTTAGTGCATCAAAAAACCCACCGTAGCTATTGGTATTCCCAAATTCTCGCCCTCATAGCTGGTTTAATTTCCTTACAGGCTGTGATTGGCTATACCTATCAAGTCAGCATCTTGTACGGAACCCGTTATACAACTTCAATGGCTATACACACAGCAATCACGTTTTTCGTGCTGTGTATAGGAATTATGTGGACACATCCAAACCAGGGATTAATGCGAGTTATTACAAGCAATACCGACAGCGGTTTATTGTCTCGTCGGTTATTATTTGCTGCGATCGCTGTACCTTTTTTACTGGGGTGGTTAATTGTTCTAGGCCAAAAAGCTGGCGGCTATGATACAGCCTTTGCCATATCGATGTTTGCCATTATTATTATGGTGATTTTTGCTATTCTAATCTGGCAAAGTGCAGCTGTTATCGAACGTCTCAGTCGTCAACGCGATCGCGTTCAAGGTGAACTCAAATTTTACGAAGAAAAACTGAGAAGCTTTTTTGATGCCAACGTAATTGGCATTTTGTTTGGCGATATTTACGGCGGTATCCAACAAGCGAACGACGAATTTTTGGCGATGATTGGCTACACCCGCGAAGATTTATTAGCAGGGAAAATTAGCTGGAATAATATCACGCCGCCAGAATATTTGCATTTAGATGAGCAACGGATCGCTGAAGCCCAAGCCAATCCCAACGGTGCTTGTACGCCCTATGAAAAAGAATATATTCGCAAAGATGGTACTCGCATTCCGGTTTTTATTGGTTATGTATTGCTAGGTGAAAACCGAGAAGAGACGGTAGTATTTATTGTGAATTTGAGCGAACGCCAAGCAGCCAGGGAACAAATATTACAGCTAAATAAGAATCTCCAACGCCGCGTTATTGAGTTACAAACATTACTTGATGTCATCCCCATTGGTATTGGCATTGCTGAAGACCCCCAATGCCAAAATATCAAAGTCAACCCCGCCTTCGCCAAAAAATTGGGAATTTCCCCAGAGAATAACGCCTCCTTAATTGCCCCAACCGAGCAAAGACCCAATTTTAAAGTTTACCGTGAAGGTAAAGAAGTTCCCATTGAAGAACTTCCTATGCAGTACTGCACAATTCATGGCGTAGAAGTGCTGGATTATGAATTTGATATTGTGCAAGCAGATGGCACAACCTTGACATTAGTGGAGTATGTTGCACCTCTGTTTGACGAAGAAGGTAACACTAGAGGCTGTATTGGGGCATTTTTGGATATTACAGAACGCAAGCAAAGCGCCCAACTGCTGCGAAATCACCAAAGATGGCTGGAAGATGTGCTCAATCTCATGCCTAGGCCTTTGCTATTTATCGAACCAGGAACAGCGCGAGTTACCTTTGCCAATCGTGCAGCTGATGAATTAGCTGGGGGCGAATTTCCCAAGGGTATCCCAGCATCAGAATATGATAAATATTACCATTTCACCGATGCCAATGGCATGAGCCTTCCTAATGAGCAAATGCCAGGGGTGCGCGTTGCTCGGGGGGAACGGTTGGATAGTTTGGAAGTAGACTGGCATACCAATCAGGACATCCTTTCCTTACTAGTATTTGCTGACACTATACCAGCAATGCATGGTTATCCAGCCACCTGTATATTAGTATTCCAAGATATTACCAATATCAAGAATACTGAAAAAGCCTTATCCATTAATAATCAAAGGCTCCAGCTACTATTTCATACCGCCAATGAATTATTATCCAGCCAGAATCCTGTAGCTTTGGTTGATAGTTTATTCCGCAAAATTGCTGAACAAATCAATTTAGATTTATACCTGAATTATTTAATTGAAGACAACTCTGGGGTCATGCATCTCGCTTCATCCACAGGTATTACCCCAGAACTGGCAAAGGAAATTGAATACCTGAAAGTGGGAGCAGCTGTATGTGGCACTACCGCCCAAACAAGATGTCAGACAGCATTAGAGAATGTCCAAGAATCAACCGATCCCAAAACAGAATTAATTCGCGCCCTCGGGATTAAAGCTTACTTTAGTTACCCCTTGATGGCCCAAGGACAAGTTTTAGGAACCCTATCCTTTGGTTCCCGCACCCGCACCCGCTTCACAGAAAATCAAAAAGGGATGATGCAAGCAGTGTGCGATCAAATTGCGATCGCAATGGAACGCGCCAGGTTAATTAGTTCCTTGCAACAACAAACTGAGCAATTGCAAGAAGCCAACCGCATGAAGGATGAATTCTTGGCGATATTGTCCCACGAATTGCGATCGCCCCTCAATGCTATCCTTGGCTGGGCGCAATTGCTGCGTTCCCGGAACCTCAACCCCACGCAAACAGCTAAAGCCTTAGAAACAATTGAACGCAACGCCAGGGCGCAAACCCAGCTAATTGAAGACTTGCTGGATATTTCGCGCATGATTAGGGGTAAATTGCGCCTCACGGTTGCTAGTTGCAATTTAATTACCATTATAAAATCAGGCTTAGAGACTGTTAGCCTCGCAGCCCAAGCCAAAGACATCGATTTGCACTTTACCATCCCAGAAAATTTAGAGTTAGCCAGAAATAGCAAAACCTATAGCCTCAGCGATTTGAGCCAAGTGCAAAAGCTGGATTCAGAATTTTTAGTCTCCGGCGATGCGGAACGCTTACAACAAATTATCTGGAATTTGCTATCCAACGCCATCAAATTTACAGCCCCTGGCGGTAAAGTAGACATCAAACTGGCCAAAATTGAGGAAAAATTCCAAGGTAATTTAACTAGCTACGCTCAAATTCAGGTAATCGACACAGGAATTGGTATTAGCGCCGAATTTCTCCCTTACGTATTTGATCGCTTCCGCCAAGCTGATAGTTCCAGTACCAGAATGCATGGGGGATTGGGGCTAGGATTAGCGATAGTCCGTCATTTAGTGGAATTGCATGGTGGTACAGTCCAAGTTGATAGCCCAGGTGAACAGCAAGGCGCAACCTTCACCGTCAAATTGCCACTTTTGTCAACAGCTAAAGGAGATATTTGTTTACCTCAAAGTAGCGAAGCCGATTCCAGCTTACTCCTCAAAGCCTCCCTAGCTGGTATACGTGTGCTGATTGTAGACGATGAAGCCGATAGCCGAGAATTTATTAGCACCGTACTCCAACAAGTGCAAGCCGAAGTGCAAGCCGCCGCATCCGCCCAAGAAGCATTGCAGTTAATTGCCCAGTGGCAACCTGATGTTATTGTTAGTGATATTGGGATGCCACAGGAAGACGGCTACTCATTAATTCGCAAAGTGCGATCGCTCCCCCCAGAACAAGGCGGAAATATCCCCGCCGCCGCCCTCACCGCCTATGCAAGGGCTGAAGATAGAATGCGCGCCATTCAAGAAGGTTATCAACTCCATTTACCCAAACCCATTGAGCCAGCAGAGTTAGCCACAGTCGTTGCTAGCCTGGTGGGGAGAGGGTAAGAAAATGGGGGAAAGGGTAAGGGGGAAGGGGAAAAGGGTGAATTTAAACGCTTATTTACCCAGAAATAATACAAGATAATACCAATTTTAAAAAAGAATGCGACAGATTGTAGGGGCAAGGCACTGCCTCATTGGTGTCAACTTAAGCTAAAAGGAAGCATAAGATGTAATCTTAGAATATCAATTCTGATGTTCTAAGTGATACATCATGAGTAGAAAAGCAAGAGCGCGAACAGGAAACCC
>NZ_JACJPX010000011.1 GCF_014696315.1 Calothrix membranacea FACHB-236 | reverse complement strand
GCTTCTTTTTTCTACTTAATAACCCTTCTCACTTCTGGAGTCACTTTTTTACACTCCTATTGCTTAATTAGTGGTTTATCCCCAGAGGTGCAAGATATAAGGTAGTCATAATTAAAGATAACGGTTTAATATCAACCCAATTTGAACTAAGCAACCAAATCCAAGTAGGTGTCATAATTGGGCTAATTAGTGTAGAAGCAGTGGTTAAAGCTACAGATAGAGATACATCCCCACGAGCCAAAAAAGTAATTACCTCTGAAGCTGTTCCTCCCGGACTAGCACCAACAAGAATTACACCCAATGCCAACATCGGTGGTAATTGCAAAACTGTTGCAGCTAACCATCCTAGAAGTGGCATGATCGTAAACTGTAGTAACACTCCTAAGATTAAAGCTCTACCAGCATTTCGTAAGCTTTTTAGTTGCTCAAGAGTGATTGTTAAACCCATTCCTAACATCACCACTCCTAGCGCTGTAGAAATATTACCACTACCACTAGCAGCAATTTTTGGGAACAGATAACCACTCATAGCACCAATTAATACCCACACAAAAAATAAATCTTGGCTGAATTGGATGAGACGATTAATTTTGGAAGACATTTACTGTATCTGGATTGATCAATACTTTTGGGGCTTGGGAATTATCGGCAAAATAGCAACATTATCATGCTTGTGAGTTTTACAGTTTGCTTATTTCGTTAACTCTATGTAGCCGATTTTTACCATTCTTTTTCCATCCCACATTGTCACTTTACAACTAAATTCGGCCACATATCAATACCTTGGTATTAGTGAGGTACATACAGCAGATTGCAAGTTCATGTAGGATGCATTAGCAGCGAGAGTACTGCATCAGTAACAACGCTTTTCATGCTGAGATTTTTCCAGAAATCAAATATGATTCCTATAAGTGTCTAAATATTATAGATACAGCAGATTATAAATTAGTGAGATACATATAATTTTCAGGACAAGGCAATGCCATATCCCTACCTGCGTACCTCATTTACTTGAAATAGGTTGTATATGGAAATCTTGTTAAGTCAGACAAAAAATATATGTTTAACTTTGATGTTTACTATTTTCACTTGCAGATATGTTTTCCCATATTTTTTGATGGTCAATATCCCAGATTCGTCCTTCTACACCTGGGTTGCTCTGATAGCAGATAGTATAACGGCATTGTTGCACAAAGCGTTCTTGAAGTTGGTGGGCGATCGCAATTTAGATGCGATCGCTATAATCAACAGGAGGACTAAAATCAAATTTCACAAACGCTGGTATATCCAACTCTGTTAAATTACCGATGCGTTGAATTTGGCTGGCTTGGGCGGACAAGCCCATATCTGCTAAGAAATATGCGGCTACTGCTCAGGCTTCTCGCTGTTCTGTCGAGAGAAGCACAGGAAAATTTGACTCGACAAGTTCATAAGGGCTGTGAGTACTGCTTTTAATTTCAATACCACAGTCTCTCAGTTTGCGAATTGTGCGGTTAGAGGATTTAGATTTGGGGGGTTACTTTGCCATAGGATCGGCACGCTCAAATTTACCCCCAATTTATCCCCAAAATTTTGCCAACCATGTCCAAAGTTGCATTTAATTACACCATCTTTACACCCATTTTAGGGGCTGAGATGGGGTTTCTGGAGAAACAGCAAACCCCTGGGAGGGTTAACTACCAGGGGTTTTTTGAATATGCCAGGAACCAGACTTGAACTGGTGACACGAGGATTTTCAGTCCTCTGCTCTACCGACTGAGCTATCCCGGCAGGCGCGTTTGTTAGCCACGATTAATAAATGTAGCAAACTTATAACGATTGTGCAAGGGCATAAGGAAAAAAATTTTTATGCTGTTTTCATCGTCAACTTGATCCAGACAAAAACAGCTACAAATACGAGAAACTGAACTAGAACGATACTGGGGCCAGAGGCTAAGTTAAATAGTCCTGAAACCATCATGCCGACAACGCTGCTACTAGAACCGATAATCACTGACAAGATGAGGAAGCGGCTAAAATGGTGACTCATTAATTTAGCAGTGGCAGCAGGAATTACCAAAAAGGCGTTCACTAGCAAAACGCCAACAGCTTTGATGGCTACAGCCACGGCTAATGAGAGCAATATCACAAATCCATAGCGGTACAACTGGACGGGAATGCCTTGTACCTGGGCTACATCTGCGTTGAGAGTCAATAAAATTTGCTGTTGCAGGGTTGATATTAAGAAAATACTGCTGCCTAGGAGCAAAAGCAAGGTTAACATTAAATCTGTGGCATCAATAGCTAGAATGTCGCCAAATAACACGCCCATTAAATTACCGCGATAGCCTTGGATGAGGCTGGTGAGAATTACACCGATCGCTAATGCTCCTGAGAGAACTATACTGAGTACGCTATCGCTAGCTAAATCGGTTTTGTCGATTAAGTAGAGGACAATCACACCAAAAACTAAGGTAAATGGTAGTAACATCCATGTAGGATTTAACTGTAGCAATACTCCCAAAGCTACACCGACTAAGGCTGCATGACCAACCGCATGGCTAAAAAAGGAAAGCTGGCGCAAGGTAACAAAACAGCCTAATAAACCACCAAGTATTCCCATCATCACAGCACCTGCGATCGCACGCTGCATAAAGGGAAATTTTAACAATTCCACCAAATCTTGAGTATTGCTAACAGCTAGCCAAGTTATCTGGCAATCTGTGAATAAATTCATTTGTAAGCTTTTGAACTGATTAGCCTTTTATTTATCACAGATTGATCGGTAATTTTCAGGACTTACGCAAGCGAAATTTGTCATTGCGACCGGAACGTAGTGTAGGGAAGCAATCCCATAATTTTAGGCGATTACGTCGCTATGCTCGTAATGATGTAATTTTGTGACTTTTGGGTAAGTCCTAATTTTATGATTTGTGAATTTTGTATTAATTTAGTGATGATGCTGATAACGGCTGAACCCAGGCCCATAGGTTGCTAACAGGTTTTGCGGTGAAAGTGCAATTTCTGGTTTACCAGTACAAACGACAGTTTGGTTCAGGCAAAGAATGCGATCGCAATGACGGCTGACCATATCAATATCATGAGAAACCTGCAATATTGTCCAACCTTCCTGTTGCTTTAATTCATTGAGCAAAATATAAAAATCTGCTGCACCTTGTACATCAACTCCGGCGAAGGCTTCATCTAGTACCAACAGTTTGCGAGGTGTGACTAAACAATAGGCTAATAATACTCGCTTGAGTTGACCACCACTCAAAGTTCCAATAGCTTGATTGCGTAGGTGGTAAGCATCAGTTCGCTTTAAAGCTTGTGCGATCACTGCTGATTTCTCTGGTTCTTTTCTCCATAATTTTTTTAATAATGAGCCTTGATTTTGTTTTTGTTTAAAAGTTCTCATCCACCCCAACCCTACCAATTCGCTAACAGAAATGGGAAAGCTGCGGTCAAAAATAAAATTTTGCGGCATATAGCCTAATAACTGGCGTAAATTACGTAAATTTTTGATTGGTTGACCAAATATTTCTACAGAGCCATTACTGTGGGGAATTAAATCTAAAATAGCTTTTACTAAAGTACTTTTACCTGCACCGTTTGGCCCCACTATAGCTGTATCTGTGCCAGGAAATAATTCAAAAGAAACGTCTCTTAAGGCTAAGTAACTACCTTGGTATACAGTTAATCCTTCTACTTTTAAAACTGGGGATGCTATTGCTTGTTGGTCATTTAGCATAGATGATTGGGGACTGGGGATTGGGGATTTGGCAAGGCAGAGGGGCAGAGGGAAATTGTTAATTCTAATTAATTACCAATTACCTATTACCCAATAACAAATGACAAAGGACAAATGACAAACCACTATTTACAAGCTGTCGCCAAGTTTTGCAAATTAGCTTTCATAGCTTGGAAATAATGCTGCGGATCTGTCTCGCCATTTTCTAAAGAATCCAGGGTTTGCAAATTTAACTTCAAGTCTTGAGATAGACTTTTTAGTAATTTGTTATCGATTCCAGGCTCGCTGAATAAGGCTTTAACTTTATATTTTTTTACTGCATTAACTGCATTTTGTACATCACTTGGTGAAAGTTGGTCTTCGGGAATTTCTACTACTGCAACTTGCTTAAGGTTATAGCGTTGGGCTAAATATGGAAAGGCATCATGAAAGGTGATAAAGGTGCAGTTAGGATTTTTCTGCAAAGTTTGTTGAAATTCGCTATTTAAGCTGTCTAATTTTTGGATATAAGCTGTGGCGTTCGCTTCATAGGTAGCTTTATTTTTGGGATCGGCTGCAATCAATCCATCCCGAATATTTGTTACTTGCTGTTTTGCCAAAACTGGATCTAGCCAAACGTGAGGATTACCCTCAGTATGTTCGTGATCGTGGTCTTTTTCCTCTTTCTCAGTGCTGACGATAGGAGAAATCTCTGCTAAAGGTTTAATCCCTTTACTAGCATCAATTTCAGTTAATTTGGGATTTTGGGCATTTTTGACAGTTTCTTCCAAAAATTCTTCTAAGCCTAAACCATTTTTAACTAGTACATTAGCTGTAGCGATCGCTCTCACATTTTCTGGTTTGGCTTGATACTCATGTACCTCTGTACCTGGTGGTACTAAAATTTCTACCTCGGCTGCATCCCCAGCAACAGCTTTTGTAAACCAATATATTGGTAAAAATGTTGTTACTACTTTAGTTTTTTTAGCAGGCGGCGATATGTTAGATGCTGCTTGCTGATTTGCAGGTGATTGGTTACAACCAGTTGCAATGGATAGCATGAGCAGAGCAATTAAAGGCAGAATATTACTTCGTTTTCTGCCTGTTCTAGGTTCTATATTAGTCCGAACCACAGTGTTTTCCCCTCCGGAAAGTAGCTGATGCTGCTTTCGTGAAAATTTCTATTGACAAAGTTCAGTAATGAGTCAAGAAAAAGTACTTTTCGGTACTCATGTACTTAATACAAGCCGCCCTTGGTAGACAGTTTTTAACTCAGCACGGACTAAACGCCCTGCTACTGCTAACAAGGCTTTAAATTCACTACTCTTCTAATGAGATTGAATCTAAACTCATATTATAATAATTCTCATTCTCAAGCAATTAAGGTGTCAGCAATTACTTGCAACTTTTTATTAATGCAACTAGTAGAGTTGGCAATTTAAGCTCCAAATAATACATGATGATTTCCTGACGGAATCTTATACAAAAAAAATGTCGGCTCCTGATAAGATACTGACAATAGTTTTTAATAAACCTGGTTTAACAGCAGGGTAGTAAAGCTATTTACTAGCAATAGGGGTGAGGAAAAAAATGCGGAAAGTATGGAAGTCTCTGCTGGCTGGCTCAGCAGTTGGCGGCGCAATGCTGTTTTTAGGTGCAGCAGCCGTTGCGGGTGAAATTAGTGAGCCGCTTGTTGCAACTGAGGAAGAACAAAAGATTGAGAATTCCCCGCAACAACAGGTAATGTCCCAAGTTACCTCAGTCTCTCAACTGTCAGATGTGCAACCTACAGATTGGGCATTTCAAGCATTGCAATCGTTGGTAGAACGTTACGGCTGTATTGCAGGCTATCCCAATGGCACATTTCGGGGTAATCGCGCACTCACAAGATATGAGTTTGCTGCTGGTTTAAATGCTTGTCTCAATCGTGTGAATGAACTGATTGCTACTAGCACTGCGGAGTTAGTCACAAAAGAAGATTTAGCCACGCTGCAAAGATTGCAAGAGAATTTCTCTGCAGAACTGGCGACTTTACGGGGTCGAGTAGATGCATTAGAAGCGAAAACTGCAGAGTTAGAAGCGAACCAGTTTTCCACTACTTCCAAACTGCAAGGGGAAGTTGTGGCTGTAGTTAGCGATGTGTTCTCAGGTAGCCAAGTCAACGGTGAAGAAATTACAGACCAGAATACAACTTTAGGGGCGCGGGCACGTGTCGAATTTGTGACTAGCTTCACAGGTAAAGATACACTGTTCACGAGAATTCAAGTAAATAATATTCTCAGCCCTAATATTGGTACACCAGAGGGTAGCTTGTTCTTTGCTGGGGAAGATGGTAATACGAATGCATTTATCGATGCGCTATATTACCAATTTCCTATTGGCGAAAAATTACAAGTAATCGCCTTAGCTAATGCTGGGGCAGCAGATGACATTACTGATACAATTAACCTCTTTGATGGGGATGGTAGCTTTGGAGCCTTGTCTACATTTGGGACTCGCAACTCCATTTATTATCAGATGGATGGTGCTGGCTTAGGCATCAACTATGATTTTAGTGAGCAATTAGCATTGAGTTTGGGTTATTTAAGTAGTGCAGCTAATGATCCAACTCCTGGAAATGGTTTATTTAATGGTGCATATGGTGCTTTAGCCCAACTAACATTTAAACCAAGCGATCGCTTAAAGGTTGGCTTAACCTACATCAATGCTTACAATCAACAACTGGGAACAGGTAGCAACCGCGCCAACGTTACTTCCTTTCTGAATGATGTTGTTCTCAATTTAGGAGGAGCTGAACCTGTAGCGACGATTAGTAATTCTTACGGGTTAGAAGCCTCTTTTGCTCTGAGTGAAAAATTTGTGCTGGGTGGTTGGGTAGGATATACCAACACGCGTAACTTATCGACAGGTGGAGACTTAATCAACCGAGGTAGTGTTGATATCTGGAACTGGGCCGTGACTTTAGGATTACCAGACCTGGGTAAACAAGGCAACTTAGCAGGTTTCATCTTCGGTATGGAACCAAAAGTTACGAGTTCCACCATTGATGGATTGCCGGAAGACACGAATACTTCTTATCATATTGAAGCTTTCTACCAGTACAAAGTCAGCGACAATATCACCATTACCCCTGGAGTAATTTGGTTGACAGCACCAGATCATAACGAGCAAAACGATAATGTTGTGATTGGTGCGCTCAGAACGACATTCAGTTTCTAGCTGCTCACAAAAGACGCAGAAATTAATATGAAAAACTCCACCCACAAAGGGATGGAGTTTCCCACCGCTTTCAATAGATAAACCCGGTAGGGGCTATAGTCAGCCCACCTACCGGGGTTTTTAGTATTTTCTGGCCATGTTTGATCAGGTTAGCGCTTATTTGTAATAAATAATGCTTTATCCTTATTTACGTTAACTAAATTGTGCATCATTAGTCTTTAAGAAGAGTAAAGAAATAGGTTAAGTTGTCGTTAACAGAAAACTATCGCCTACCAACAACTGCATGAGGTCTGTGGATAAAAACTCATGTACGAACCAACTTGTAGATAGTTAAGCCTGAATTTTGTTCAAATTAGATATTTTTGGGGAATCCTCATTAATGAGGGCAAAAGTTTTTGCTTGTGCCAGCCAGTGAATTTAAAGCCGTGCCAATGCCCTCACCATCAAAAACTCCATCGACAAAGGGATAGAGTTTTGGGCATGGCAAAGAGTTCAATGCCCAAGACCCCAAGTCGGTAGTGAGCAACCTCAACTAGTTATCAGGGTAGATAATTTGGCACCGACTGTTGATGAACTAAGATTTATAGCTTATGAAGACCCAGCCATCATTCAGTAAATTCCGGGTATTGCCATTACAACTTGTTCTCATTGTTCCTTTTGTGATGCAAGTGTTTAGCGCAGTGGGGTTGGTGGGATATTTGTCATTTAGAAACGGTGAAAAAGCGGTTCAGGAGCTAGCAGAGCAGTTGATGAAACGCACTACCAGTGAGATAGATAACCATTTAGATGCCTACCTCTCGATTCCCCATGAAGTAACCCAAATCAACACTGATGCAGTGCGTATGGGTTTACTGAATCTGCGCGATCGCAAAACTGTTGGTAAGTTCTTTTGGCACCAAATGCAAGCTTACGATCTCACCTATATCGGTCTATACCTCCCCAACGGCGAAGGCGCTGGAGCTGCTCGTTTTGATGGCAAGACTGTGACTATAGATGATGTAGCCCAGAAAACACCCAGCCTCCCAAATAATTCCACAACCTACTTAACAGACAACGATGGTAACCGTAGTCAAGTTTTGACTACAGTACCGTGGGATACTCTCAACGAACCGACATACACTGCACCAGTGAAAGCCGGAAAACCTACTTGGTCTCGCATCTACACTTACTACGATCCTGTCTTACCTCCCTATGTTGCCGCATCAGCAGGTAGACCAATTTATGATGGCAACAAAAATCTGATTGGTGTAATCGGGGTTGATATCCATTTATTGAAACTCAGTGAATTTTTACGCCAATTAGATATCAGTCGTGCTGGGCAAGTGTTAATTATAGAGCGGGATGGGATGTTGGTTGCCAATTCTGCACCAGAACAACCTTTTAAGTTAGTCAACAACGAAATTAAGCGCCTGAAAGCAACAGAGAGTCCCAATCCTGTAGTGCAAGGTATTGCTAAGGAACTGCAAAAAAGCATTCCCAACTTACAATCCATCACCAATACACAAAAACTGAATGTCAACTTTCAGGGAGAACATTACCATGTGCATATTGATCCCTGGCGCGATGATTATGGTTTGAATTGGTTGGTTGTGACTAGCGTGCCAGAAAGTAGTTTTATGGCACAGATTAACGCCAACACTCAAACCACTATCTTATTTTGTATTGGGGCGCTGGGGGTAGCAACGGTGGTTGGACTCTTGACCTCCCGTTGGATTGCGCGTCCCATCTTGCGCCTGAATCAAGCTAGCCAAGCAATGGCACTGGGCGATCTAGATCAGACTGTGAAAGATGGCAACATCCAGGAATTCAACATTCTGGCCCATTCTTTTAACCACATGGCAGGGCAATTGCGTGACTCATTCACTGCTTTAGAAAAAAGTAATGCAGAGTTAGAAGCACGGGTAGAAGAACGCACCGCCCAACTGCAACAGGCAAAGCAAGCCGCCGAAGCCGCAAACCACAGCAAGAGTAAATTTCTTGCCAATATGAACCACGAACTGCGAACCCCGCTAAACGGTATCCTTGGCTATGCCCAGATTCTCCAACGCGATCCAGCGACTACCGAAAAGCAACAAAAGGGATTAGGCGTGATTCATCAGTGCGGTTCCCATCTGTTGACCCTAATTAATGACATTCTGGATCTGTCTAAATTAGAAGTACAAAAGATGGATCTCTATCCTCAAGATTTCCATTTAGCTAACTTCCTCAGTACCACAGTAGAAATTTGCCGTATCAAAGCCGAGCAAAAGGGGGTAGCTTTTAATTACCACCCTGCTGGCAATCTACCAATCGCTGTTTATGCTGATGATAAACGCCTACGGCAAGTATTGCTTAACCTTCTGAGCAATGCAGTGAAATTTACCGACTTTGGCAGCGTGAATTTTACCGTTGAGGCTTTAGAGAATCAAGAAATTGGCGATCGCCTTTCTACCAGAATACGCTTCCAGGTAGCAGATACGGGCATCGGTGTGGCAGCAGAAAAACTAGCAGTTATCTTTTTACCCTTTGAACAAGCCGGCAAACGCGATCGCAATAGTGAAGGTACTGGGTTAGGGTTGGCTATCAGTCAGCAAATTGTCCAGATGATGGGTGGCACAATTCAGGTGAAAAGCATTCTCGGTAAAGGTAGCACTTTCTGGTTTGAAATAGATTTACTCACCGCCGCCGATTGGCTTTCCCAAAGTGGGACTAACCATCAAAAGGTGATCGGCTATCAAGGCGAACGGCGCAAAATTTTAGTGATTGACGATCACCGAGAGAATCGTGCTGTGGTAATTGGAATGCTGGAACCCTTGGGTTTCAAGATGATGGAGGCAGACAATGGGCAGACTGGAATGGATAAAGCAATCCAGATGCGTCCAGATTTGATTATTACCGATGTGATGATGTCACAGATGAATGGGCTGGAAATGACTCGCCGCCTGCGCCAACTGCCAGATTTTACCAAAACTCCAATTATTGCTTCTCCTGCTAGTCTGTCTCAGGTGGATATGCAAGAAACGGTGGACGCAGGTTGTAATAGCTTTTTCCCCAAGCCAATTGAATTCACCGGATTGTTGCGTGAGTTGCAGCGCCACCTAGAATTACATTGGATTTACGAAACTCCTCTGCAGACTGATGAAACCTCTGCTGCAGAAGACAATTCATCAGATTGGCTTGTACCAGCACCAGCAGAACTGACAGTCCTGTATCAAGCAGCACAAGATGGCTTTATGGCAGACATCCAGCAGGAAGCCAACCGACTGAAGCAACTCAATCCCCAATATGCGCCCTTTGCTAACAAGCTACTAGATTTGAGTCAGAAGTTTGATGACGAAGGTATTATTAATTTGCTACAAACAAGTATGTAGTTATACATAGTAATATTAACCGTTAAAAATGTCCGCTCTAATTTTCTATTTTTAATTGTTCTAAGGAGTTCATCCATGACTGTTGAAACCACTGCCCGCACCGGAACAATTTTAGTAGTGGATGATAACCCTACCAATATTCAAGTTTTGTTTGATATTTTAAGTGAAATTGGCTACCGAGTGGCGATCGCCAAAAGTGGGGAAGCTGCCCTACAACGCCTCCAGTCTTACCATCCTGATCTAATTCTGCTAGATGTGATGATGCCGGGAATTGATGGGTTTGAAACCTGCCAACGGCTTAAATACCAACCCGAAACCCGCGACATTCCGGTAATTTTTATGACCGCCCTTTCTGATACAGTGGATAAGGTCAAAGGGTTGAGTTTGGGTGCTGTGGATTATATTACCAAACCCATCCAACATGAAGAAGCATTGGCACGAATTCGAGTACATTTACAACTGCACAATTCCCAACAAGTTCTTGAACAACGTACCACCGAACTCTCACAAGCACTAGACAACTTAAAACAGGCACAGGTGCATTTGGTGCAAAGTGAAAAGATGTCTTCCCTCGGGCAATTAGTAGCAGGTTTAGCCCACGAAATCAACAATCCTGTCAACTTTATTTATGGCAATCTCAAACCTGCTGAAGAACATATCCAAGATTTGATTACTTTTATCTCCTTATACCGAGAATGTCATCCCGAACCACATCCGGAAATTCAAGCTTGGATGGAAGAAGTAGATGTGGATTATCTCACAGAAGACTTGCCCAAGTTGCTCAATTCTCTCAAATTGGGGAGCGATCGCATCCGTCAACTTGTTGTTTCTCTACGCAATTTCTCGCGTTTAGATGAAAGCGAACTCAAAGCCGCCGATATTCACGCAGGTATTGATAGTACATTACTGATTTTGCAACATCGCCTCAAAGGTAGCCCCGATCATCCCACAATTCAAGTGATCAAAGACTACGGACAATTACCAATGGTGGAATGTTACCCCAGCCAACTCAATCAGGTAGTGATGAATCTGTTGAGTAATGCTATTGATGCGCTGGAAGAGTCAACGGTTAACACCACACCGCAAATTACCATTCGCACCTTTGTCAGCAATGATAACTGGATGACAATGGCGATCGCTGATAACGGTATTGGTATCAGAGAGGAAATCCGTTCTCAACTTTTCGATCCCTTCTTCACTACCAAACCTATAGGCAAAGGTACTGGATTAGGATTGTCTATTAGCTATCAAATTATCACTCAAAAACACAATGGCAAAATTTACTGTAATTCTACTCCTGGGCAAGGAACGGAATTTATCGTGCAAATTCCACTGCAAAAAATAATATGTCAGATTGCTTAATTTAGTCTTAGGTGTTTGGTATTGAGTATTTCCCCCTGTCACCTTGTCCCCTTGTCTCTTATCTCCCTCATCCCCCTGTTCCCTTGCGATCGCCTGCGGTGTGAAAGGGTGAAGAATTAGCTAATAATATAAGAGAGCGCTTCACAGTTCTTAATTATTCAGCTTTACTAAAACAATGGCGAGAGATTTGCGGGGATTTATCAAAATTCTAGAGGAAAGGGGACAATTACAGCGAATTTCTGCTTTAGTTGACCCAGAGTTAGAGATTGCGGAGATTTCTAACCGAATGCTGCAACAAGGCGGGCCGGGGTTACTGTTTGAAAATGTTAAGGGTGCATCCTTCCCGGTGGCGGTGAATTTGATGGGAACTGTGGAAAGGATCTGCTGGGCGATGAATATGCAGCATCCAGAAGAGTTGGAAACTCTGGGTAAAAAGCTGAGTATGCTGCAACAACCCAAGCCGCCAAAGAAGATTTCCCAAGCAATAGATTTTGGTAAGGTGCTGTTTGATGTCCTGAAAGCTAAACCAGGACGCGACTTCTTCCCCGCCTGTCAGCAAGTGGTAATTCCAGGCGAGGACTTGGATTTAAATAAGTTGCCTTTGATACGTCCTTATGTGGGTGATGCTGGGAAAATTATCACCCTAGGGCTAGTAATTACCAAGGATTGTGAGACAGGTACACCGAATGTGGGCGTGTATCGCTTGCAACTGCAATCTAAAAATACGATGACCGTGCATTGGTTATCAGTGCGGGGTGGGGCGAGACATTTGCGGAAAGCCGCAGAACGTGGGAAAAAATTAGAAATTGCGATCGCCTTGGGTGTAGACCCCTTAATTATCATGGCTGCGGCGACACCCATACCTGTAGATTTATCAGAATGGCTGTTTGCTGGACTATATGGCGGTTCTGGGGTGCAGTTAGCTAAGTGTAAAACTGTAGATTTGGAAGTTCCCGCAGATGCAGAGTTTGTTTTAGAAGGAACGATTACACCAGGGGAAGTATTACCAGATGGGCCTTTTGGCGACCACATGGGCTATTACGGCGGTGTTGAGGATTCGCCATTAATTCGCTTTCAGTGTATGACACACCGCAAAGATCCAATTTACTTAACAACATTTAGCGGTCGTCCACCCAAAGAAGAAGCGATGATGGCGATCGCACTCAATCGGATTTACACGCCAATTCTCAGACAACAAGTCTCCGAAATTGTCGATTTCTTCTTACCAATGGAAGCTTTGAGTTACAAAGCGGCGATTATTTCTATTGATAAAGCATATCCCGGACAAGCAAGGCGAGCAGCTTTGGCTTTTTGGAGTGCTTTGCCACAATTTACTTACACCAAGTTCGTGATTGTGGTAGATAAAGATATTAATATTCGCGATCCGCGCCAAGTTGTCTGGGCGATTAGTTCTAAAGTTGACCCCACCAGGGATGTATTTATCTTACCGAATACACCCTTTGATACCTTAGATTTTGCCAGCGAGAAAATTGGTTTAGGTGGACGCATGGGAATTGATGCTACTACCAAAATTCCCCCAGAAACCGAACATGAATGGGGCGCGCCACTAGAATCAGATCCCGATGTCGCCGCAATGGTTGATCGACGCTGGGCTGAGTATGGTTTAGCAGATTTGCAATTAGGCGAAGTTGACCCCAATCTCTTTGGCTACGATATGAGGTGAATCAATTTTAGATTTTGAATTTTTGATTCTGGATTGACTTAATAAATATTGTGGCAGGGATAAAATTTTAAATTGAAATTGGTATTGGGAAAAGGTTAAATCTCGCTTATTTCCCAATACCTCTGCCAATTAACGATTTATTTGTGGTAGTAGGCATTGTAGCAGTGATAAGATAACTCGCACGTTGTGAGAAACAATAAATCTACTACAAAGCGCCCTCTCTCTTTATATTCTTTTTTTAGTAAAGGTATTGCCCTTAAATGAAAAAATAAATAAGCGTTCCCACAACAGTTCCGAGACACGGTAAAGTACAAATTAAAGTGTCCCACCTAACTTTAAATTAAGTACACAAGGAGCATAGACAGATGGGGAAGGGGAGGTTAGAAGCATTCAGTGATGCGGTGATTGCGATTATCATCACAATCATGGTGTTAGAACTGAAGGTGCCGCATGGTGCTGATTTTGCCGTTCTGCGTCCGCTAATTCCAATATTTTTTAGCTATGTACTGAGTTTTATTTTTCTTGGTATTTACTGGAACAACCACCATCACCTATTGCAAGCAGTCCGTAACGTAAATGGACGTATTCTTTGGGCAAATGCACATCTGCTGTTCTGGTTGTCATTAATTCCTTTCGCTACTGGCTGGATGGGCGAGAATAACTTTGCTCCTGTACCAGTTGCCCTTTATGGTGCTGTACTGTTGTTTGCCGCGATCGCTTACTATATTCTGACCCTGAGTTTGATTGGTCATCACGGTAAAGACTCAACTTTAGCGTCTGCACTGGGGCGAGACTTAAAGGGCAAGATATCGCTAGGATTGTATGCTGTGGGAATTCCACTTTCCTTTGTTAACTCATGGTTAGCTTGTGGGCTATACATTATGGTTGCGATTATGTGGCTGATCCCTGACCGCCGCATTGAAAGACATCTAACTTCCGAAAAAGCTAGATAGAACATCACAATTTTGGCGCAATACTGGCTTGCGTATTGCTATAAGAACAGAATCTGATATCAATTTAAAAAATATTTGCAACATAGTAGGGGTGTACAGGTAGCTGTGCGCCCCTAACCATTTGTCACACCAAATTAAAAAGAGAATGCGACAGATACACAGCCATAAACCTTGTCCTATCTGGATTCTAATTTTGAATTTTGCGGAAAGTTGCGTCCCCCGTTGAGGAGGCAGTGCGTTGGGCGGGTTCCCCGACTTGTAGCAACTGCCGTCAAACTTTCCTTGGCGTAGCCTCTCCCTTTGGGAGAAGACGAATTTTGAATTTTGAATTGGTATCACTTCTCCACTGCACCTAAGGCTTTGAGTGTGGATTTTTGTGCTTGGGTTAAGCCTGTAACTCCAGTGATATTCATACCTTCATAAGGTCTTTCTACTCTGAGATTTTGGAAGCATTCACCTGTTTTGACATTCCAAAGTTTAATTGTGCCATCACCGCCACCACTAACTAAGGTTTGTCCATCGGGATGAAATGCGACTGACCAAACTCTATTAATATGTCCTTGTAATGTATGGATACATTTGCCGTCACTAACTGACCATAGTTTGATTGTTTGGTCATCGCCACTGCTGGCTAAGGTTTGTCCATCTGGACTAAAAGCAACTGACCAAATCCAATTTGTATGCCCTGAGAGAACTTGCAAGCATTTACCATCGTTAATTGACCACAGTCTGACTGTTTGGTCATTACCACCACTAGCTAAAATTTGCCCATCGGGACTGAATTTTACTGGCCCAACTGGCCCAGTGTGTCCCTGCAAAATTTTGACGATTTTACCATCCTTGATTGACCATAATCTGACCGTGAGATCATAACCAGCACTAGCCAAAATTTGTCCATCTGGGCTAAAGGCTACTGACCATACCTGATTAGTATTTTCGTGTAAAACTTGCAGACATTTACCAGTACTAATAGACCATAGCCTGATGGTGCTGTCATAGTTGCCGCTAGCTAAAATTTCACCATCGGGACTAAATGCGATTGACCCGACTCGATGAGTATGTTCAGCTAAGACTTTGAGAAACTCGCAATTTTTCACCGACCATAATCTGATTGTGCGGTCATGGCTGCAACTAGCTAAAATCTCTCCATTGGGGCTGAAAGCAACTGACCTTACTTGCTGAGTATGTCCACTTAAGGTTTTGCGACATTGATGATTACTAACTGCCCAAAGCCTGACTTTTTGGTCGAAACCACCACTAGCTAAGGTTTGACCATCGGGGCTAAATGCTACTGACTCTACACCATTAAGGTAGCCTTGAAAAACTTTCAGGCAATGACCATCGCTAACAGACCAGAGTCTTACTGTTTGGTCATAACTGCCACTAGCAAGAATTTTACCATCGGGACTAAATGCTACTGACCAAACGCGATCGCCATGTCCTTGCAAAATTTGGTAGCATTGTCCATCCTTAACTGACCACAGTCTCACAGTTTGGTCGTAACTACCACTAGCAACAGTTTGGCTATCAGGACTAAACCTGACTGATAACACTCGATCACTATGTCCTTCTAAAACTTGCAAGCATTGACCATCACTCAGCGACCATAGTCTGACTGTTTCATCATGACTGCCGCTAGCAAGCAGTTTACCATCAGGGCTAAATGCTACTGATCGCAAACCATCAGTATGTCCCTGGAAAATTTGTAAACATCGACCGTCGCTAACTGACCACAGTCTGACTGTTTGATCAAAACTACCACTAACAACAGTTTGGCTATCAGGGCTAAAGTCAACTGACCAAATGTGATGAGTATGTCCTGAGAGAATTTGCAAGCATTGACCATCATTAACTGACCAGATTCTCAAAGTTTGATCAACACTGCCAGTAACTAACAATTTATCATCTGGACTGACTGCTAATGACTCTATGCGATCGCTATGTCCTTGTAAAGTTTTGATGCATTTACCATCACTGATTGACCATAATTTAACTGTTTTATCAACACTACCGCTAGCTAAAATCTGACCATCGGGGCTAAATGCGACTGACCGCACAAAACCTGTATGACCTTTACAAATTAAAATTTGTTGACCATCATCTATTTGCCATAGGCGAATTTCACCATTAGCATCACCTGTAGCAATAATTTTGCCATTAGGACTGAAGGCGACTGAGAAAATAGTTGTCAAAATATCAGTAAAAACTGACCTTTCTATCGCAGCGTTGGCTAATTTTATTTTTTGCAAATTAGCACCTTTCAGGTATGCTTGCCAAAGCGCTAACTGAGAAAAGTCATAATTGCATAAATCTGTTTCTAGGTAGCAAAGTAAATTTAAAATATTACCACCAATATACCCTGGCTGCTGAGGAGATTTTGATTGTAAGGCGGCGATAATTTGATTTAGTTGCGTTTCAATTTTTTTCTGACTTCCTAGCCTATCAAGCAGCTTTTCAGCTAGAGGTTTAACAATTAATATAATTTGCGCTTCTCGAATATAATCTTTAGCAGTTGCTTTCATTAAAGCATAGCGATTAGCAAAAGAAATTTCTCCACTAATAAGATTTTCACATACTTCTGCAATTAGGCGATCGCTTAAATATTCCATGACCACAGGTTGCAGGGTAAATAGAGCATTACTTTTCTCAATCAGTGAACGTCTAGCTAATGACTGCAACGCTTCCATCAAATTTGATTGTGATGGTAATGCAACTATATCTTCCCGTAATTCGGCAATTCCTACAGGTTCGCGATTTATTGCCAGCCAAAACATCACCTCTGTTTCCAACTCTGATAGGCGATGAAATTGCTGGTTTAAAAGCTCCCTAATTCCCCCAAAAACTACAGTATCTTGTGCTAAAAAATCAGCAATTCTACCATCAAATAGTTCTTTAATTGTCGTGGAAATTATTTTTAATGCCAGAGGATGACCTTTATAAAATTCTATCAGTTGAATTTGTTCTGCATCTGTACCTAAAAGCCCCTGATTATGAAAAATCTCTTCGCCATCTACTGCTTTTAAGCCAGTTAATTGCAAAGCACGTATTGGCAAATTTTCTCCGGCTGATGTGGCAATTTCTGGAGGTTTTTCCCGACTAGTTAAAATTAAACAACTTTGATGAGATGTGCCACCAATACGCCTGAGTAATTCACCATAAGCCTCATAACCTTCGCGATATGCTAAAGCACCAGGTTGAAAAATTGATTCGGCATTATCTAGTATTAGTAAACAGCGTGATGAACGCAGATACTCAATTATTAGAGAAATGCAATCACCACTATCTTTGGGGATATCAATCTGCTGCTGATCCGAGAGAAACTTAATCAACTCCGCCAAAATTTCTTGGATGGGTGGCGCATTCTGCAGACTACGCCAAATTACATAGTCAAACTGATCCTGAATCTGCTGTACCAGCTTAATAGCTAGAGAAGTTTTGCCAATTCCTCCCATTCCCAAAAGCGCCACTACACGACAGCGTTCTTGCACAACCCACTGTGTTAGCTTGGTAATTTCTTCAGCACGTCCATAAAAAACTAATACATCAACCGCTTCGCCCCAGTCTACACGATGTGCAGTTTGAGGCTTTAGCTGAGGAATTGGGCGTGGAGTCTCTACCGATTCAACTGCTAGCTGCTTTTCTCGGCGTTTGTCTATGTAATCTAGAACTTGCACGGTGCTAGCAATAAAGCCAATTAAGCCCACAATAAAGCCGATTGTAGCGGAGATAGGGTCCATCTTTACATTTCCCTACTGAGGAAATTTCTGAGTTAAATTTAACATTCACTAAGGAAGGCAGGGGTAAGGGTATAAAGGTAAAAGGTTTTAACCCCTTCCCTTTTCACCTTTCCCCTATAAAGCTTGACATATTTCAATTTAATTGCGCTTATTGACAAACTGTGAAGGGAAATTGTAGAGAAAAGCGATCGCAACTAGGAATAAATGCACAAGAGTATATATCATATATTACGAAGGCTGATAGATACTGAACGATGAGCTACTGCCTCAATCCCAGTTGTGATAAACCTATAAACCCACAGGACACCAATTTTTGTCAAAGTTGTGGGACAAAATTGACACCACTATTACGGAATCGCTATCGCATTATTCAACCACTGGGAGGGGGTGGATTTGGTAGGACTTTTTTAGCAGAAGATGAAGATAAGCTAAAAGAAAATTGCGTGGTCAAGCAGCTATCACCGCAAGTAAAAGGAACTAATGCGCTGCGTAAAGCTACTGAACTTTTTCAGGAAGAAGCACGGCGTTTGCAGCAGCTAGGAGAACATCCCCAAATTCCCACTTTGTATGCTTACTTTGGTGAAGATAGCTACCTCTACTTAGTACAGCAGTTTATCCAAGGCCAAAGTTTACGACAGGAACTAAAACTGCAAGGAACTTTTAGCGAAGCAAAAATTTGGCAACTTTTAGGTGAATTATTACCTATACTCAATTTTGTTCACGAAAATCAGGTAATTCATCGCGATATTAAGCCCGATAATATTATGCGTCGTTCCCCCCAGTCTCAAAGTGCAGGGGGGAATTTAGTGTTGATTGATTTTGGTGTATCTAAGCAATTAACAGCCACTTCGATAGAACACACAGGTACTAGCATTGGTTCTTATGGTTACGCGCCAATGGAACAAATGAAGTATGGCTTAGCCTCACCAGCTAGCGATTTATTCAGTTTGGGAGTAACCTGCTTTTCCCTGTTAACGGGAATTCAGCCATCGCATCTGTACATGGAAGCAGGATATAACTGGGTGAAAGGTTGGCGAGAACATCTGAAATATCCCATATCTGCACAATTAGAACAGATATTAGACAAGTTATTGCAAAAAGAAATTGAGCATCGCTACCAATCAGCAACTGCAGTTTTGCAAGATTTACCACAGCAACCGCAACCAGAAACTTTTCTCCAGGATCGTGCTGGTAAAGCGAAAGTTTCTGGTTTTAGCCTCCAACCTTCAATTCATCTAAAAAACACGCTGATCAGCAAAATCCACCTACCATATCAACTACTAATGGGGAGTGCAATTCTGCTAGTGGGGTTGGCAGGATATACATATTGGCAAAGTTTACCCCTGACTGGGCATCGGGGTGAAGTTAATACCCTTGCTTTTAGCCCGATGTCCCCATCTTCTACTTCCCAAAGTAAACAAACAAATGTGGCAATTCTACCACTCCAGCAAGTAGCTACAGGGCAAGAGGGCATCTTAGCGAGTGGTAGCGACGATCAGAGTGTGAAAATCTGGAATCTGCAGAAAAAACAGGTAATTCGCACCCTGAAAGCAGATTCTGGTTGGGTTTATGCTGTGGCGGTTACTCCAGATAGCCAAACTGCGATCGCAGGTTATCAAAACAAAACTATTAAAATCTGGAATCTCAATACTGGTGAGAAAATTCGCACTCTCCAAGGACATCAAGGCTTAGTCAATTCTGTAGCGATTAGCCCAGATGGTCAAACTTTAGTGAGTGGCAGTTACGATAAAACTATTAAACTCTGGGATTTGCCTACAGGTAAGGAAATTCGCACCCTCAAGGGGCATACAAGAGAAGTTTTAGCTGTTGCTATCAGCCCCAATGGTGAGAAAATTGCTAGTGCTAGTGCCGATAGAACTATCAAAATTTGGCAGCTACAAACAGGTAAAAAAATACATACTCTTCAAGGACATTCCCTCGATGTTAATGCCTTAGCCATCAGTCCCAATGGCCAGTTATTAGCCAGCGCCAGCGATGATAAAACTATCAAACTCTGGAATCTGAACACAGGTAAACCCATTCGTACCTTTGAAAAACATACAGCTGATGTCAATGCGATCGCTTTTAGCCCCAATGGTGAGTATCTTGCTAGTGCTAGTGATGACAAAACTGTCAAAGTCTGGCAGAAAACTACAGGAGAAGTAATCCAAACTTTTAAAGGACATACAGCCGAAGTTTATGCTGTGGCTTTTAGTCCTAATGGCAAAACTTTAGTCAGCGGTAGCAAAGATAAGACTATAAAAATTTGGCAACTACCCTAGTACCGCTGCGCGGAAGTCAAAAGTCAAAAGTCAAAAAGTTCATATATCAAGACTTTTGACAATTTGAAAGGGTAGCTTTATTTACGCCGCAGTGTACTAGTTCGCACATAAATGGCAAAAAAGCCCTCACTTATGATCATGAAGGCTGTGTTTTTGGCAGTAAGACAACTATTTCTCTGAAAAAGCGATCGCCTGATGCTTAGTCGCTAACCACAATATCTCAGGGATTAATATCTTGTTGAGGAACCAGAACCTGTGACTTGATTAGGATCTGGGTAAGCTTTGGGTTTTTCGCGCTTACGAGCTAAACTCGCTAAACCAGCTAAACCAAGTAAACCTAACCAACCCCAATTAGAACTACCGCGATCGCCTCTGACATCGCTAGTTCCTTGGAATGAGGGGTTGGTTGTGGTACCAGTGCCTGTAGTTCCTGTACTAGTGCCATCAGTACCCGTAGTGCCTGTACCATCGGTGCCAAGACCTGTAGTGCCTGTACCATCAGTAGCCGTCCCAGTCCCTGTAGTACTGGTGCCAGTTCCTGTACTATTAATACCGCTACCAGTGGAACCTGTACCTGTACTATCTGTAGTACCTGTGGTGCCAGTTCCTGTACCGGAAGTACCGAGTCCAGTACCGCTACCTGTAGTGCCTGTGCTGCCTGTGCCTGTACCGTAAGTACCTAGCCCAGAGCCACTATCTGTAGTACCTGTGGTGCCTGTACCAGAAGTACCGAGTCCAGAGCCATTACCTGTAGTGCCTGTGGTGCCTGTACCGGAAGTACCGAGTCCAGTACCGCTACCTGTAGTGCCTGTACCTGTGCCAGAAGTACCGAGTCCAGTACCGCTACCTGTAGTGCCTGTGCCTGTACCGGAAGTACCAAGTCCAGAGCCGCTACCTGTAGTACCTGTTGAGCCTGTGCCTGTACCAGAAGTACCAAGTCCAGAGCCGTTACCTGTTGTACCTGTTGAGCCAGTGCCTGTACCGGAAGTACCGAATCCAGTGCCTGTACCTGTAGTACCTGTGGTGCCTGTGCCTGTACCAGAAGTACCGAGTCCAGAGCCGTTACCTGTTGTACCTGTACCAGAAGTACCAAGTCCAGAGCCGTTACCTGTAGTACCTGTGGTGCCTGTACCTGTACCCGTGCTACCACCAGAAGAACTGCCACTACCAGAAGAGCCACTCTGGGCTGAGGCAGACATACTTAAGGGTACTGTAGTAAAACTGAGAGCAAACACACCAGCCAAAACAACTTGAGATAAATTCCAACGCCTCATGATTATGGTTCCTTATATAGTTTAGATTTCTGTGCTTGATAGATTGTCAAAATGCTGTTGCAAATGAATCTGCTACTCAATTCAGTCTTTTTAAACACGACAGATTGAGGAACCCCTCAACTAATGATGAAAGGTTTAAAACATCCGAATAGATAAGATTAGAAGAAAGCCTGGGCAGTTTTCAGGGATATTGAAAGAACAAGAGATTTACCGTTATCTTCATAAGGATCTTTATGTTCTTAAAAAAGTTCTGCTTTTAGTATGATCCTGGTACTTGACTTAGATCTGCAACATTAAAGAAATAATATTTCCATACCCTCGTAAAAACCCCCTCGACGGTTTGCTATCGGTCAAGGTAACTTTGATTAAGAATAACTGCTGTCGTTTGCCTAAACGTCTATCATAAGATTAAAATCACTTCTATCAAAAGTATTAGCCTGCTATCGTTACTAAGTAGCTTTTGTTGAAATCAATGTTTTACTATAATCCTGGTATCTGAGGATATTTTGAATTACTAAAAATGTGATTCAAAAACAAAATTAAAAATTATATAAATTGGTTAGTTCTATCTATATTATTTTTAGTTTGTGCCTTTAGACAGATTGTCGAAAACCCAAAAATATTATTTGTTTAAATGCTTTTTTAATACTTAATATTTCTAACTAAAGATACTCCTATTTCAGCGATCGCGATTTTAATATACAAATATGACAATAGTTACCAGGAATCGTCTGCATCAATCGGTAATAGCTCCTGAGAGTTTAGCTCAAGAACGTCTGGCAGCAGAGCGAATGCAAGATGTGAAGCTATTACTACAAAATTTAGCTCATAGTGAAGAAGCGACTATTAAGCTAATTATTGATTGTCTTTATGATATTGGCTCGGTTAACTTAATTAATCAGAAATTGCGATCGCGTATTTTAAACCGCACAGTGAAATCAATTGCCAGAATGTCTAAACCAGTGTTTAGAATTTTTGCATGGCATTGGTTTCATAAGAACTGTCCGCAATTAATTGCTGATTGGCTAAAAATAAAGGTTGCTTTTGAAGATCCCACAAATTTACCTCAAGAAATCGCTGTAGCAGCTTCAGAAGTTAAACCTTACTCTCAGTTAGAAGTAAACAAGATGAGTCTAGAGATTAAAACTTTGCGTCAGCAAGTCCGATGGCTAGCTGGGGTCTCTGTGGCTGCGCTTTCGGCTTTGGGGGTAACCGTGACTATACTCAACAGAACTCCAGAAGCACCATTACAAAGTACACAGCAAGTACAATCGATACTGCATCACTAGCAATACTACTCGGTTAAGCGTTTTGAACCCAAAATTGGTTTTGGGGAAAAGGCTAAAGGTGAAGGGTTAAAGGTTTTTTCCCTTTTCCCATTCCCCTTTTTACCCTTAACCGACAAATCTTCGCATCACTAGTTGCAAAGACGCGATGAATCGCGTCTCTACAAAGTTTTCATCTTCAACTACTCCATAAAAGCGATCGCTCGATACGCCCGATTAAGCTAAAGTTGCAAATGTGCGTGCATCTAGCTGGAGTTAGGAGGAAAAAACTTATGAAAGCAGTCTTAATGACAGCCGCAGGTAGTCCTGACGTATTAAAAGTGCAGGAAATTACAAATCCTGGTGTTCCTGTAGGAGATACGGAACTTTTAGTACGCTTGGTAGCAGCTGGTATAAATCCCATCGATACAAAACTTCGTCAACGAGGTACTTTTTACCCCGAACAAATGCCTGCTGTTTTAGGATGTGATGGTGCAGGTGTAGTGGAAGCGGTAGGTGGTGCAGTGCAACGCTTTCGTCCAGGGGATGCAGTCTATTTTTGCTATGGCGGCTTAGGCGCACACCAAGGCAATTATGCTGAATATACTGTTGTGGATGAGCGCTTTGTTGCCCATAAACCCAATTCTATATCTTTTGCCGAAGCAGCAGCCGCACCTTTGGTATTGATTACCGCTTGGGAAGCTTTATATGAACGGGGACGGCTAGAACCCAAGGACAATGTTTTAATTCATGCGGGTGCTGGTGGAGTTGGCCATGTGGCAATTCAACTAGCTAAACTTAAAGGTGCGAATGTCGCGACTACAGTCAGTTCACAAGATAAGGCGAACTTTGTCAAAGAACTAGGTGCTGATGAAGTCATTTTTTACAAACAAACTGACTTTGTGCAAGCTGCTTTAGATTGGACGAATGGCGAAGGCGTAGATTTGGCTTTTGACACTGTCGGTGGCGAAACCTTTGGTAAAACTTTCCCCGCCGTGCGAATTTATGGCGATATTGTGACGATTCTGGAACCCGATCCCCAAACTGTTTGGAAAGTTGCGCGAAATCGCAACCTCCGCATCGGTTTGGAATTGATGTTAACTCCGATGGTTCAAAGCTTAGTAGAAAGTCTTCAACACCATGCAGAAATTCTCGAACAATGCGCCACTTGGATCGATCAAGGGAAGTTAAAAATCCATGTTAGCCACAAATTGCCTTTAGAAGAAGCAGCAAAAGCTCACCAATTACTTGAAAGTGGTTCTATCACAGGTAAAATTGTTCTGCTGATTAGCGATGAATAACCATAAAACAATTTGGGTAAATTACTTGTGAATCGCAAAGAATTGCAGAGAAAAGCGCAAATGATTCCAGAGAAACTACTCTGTGTATCTTTGCGTTTTACCTCTGCGTTCCTCTGCGTTTTATTAATTCTCTTCTGCTTTTCTCTCCCAGCCTTTGCAGTTCAAACCTCTCTACAACGTACACCGTTAACTCTGGAACTTTTACAAGAAAGGGTACATACACCCATACTTCGGGAAGGTAATTTAACAATAGATTTGCGGCAGATGGTGATTGATTTACGCCCAGAAAATGCCAGCTTCCGCGATGCTTTTTATCAACTGTTGCGTAAAGAATTACAAAAAACTGGCGCGAAACCTTTGGGTTTAGATCTGAGCTATTCTCTGATTCAAGGGGATTTTATGGGTAGCGATTTGGGTTTAAGAACTCCTCTTTACGCCCAAGAAATTGCCCCAATTTTTACTCCAACTGAACAAGAACAATTAGAAAATTTGCGCTTTGTTTGTTTACAATCATTAGCAGTTACCTTACCCAACGCTAAAGATTGCCGATCGCTATTAGGAACGCAGTCAGATACATCTAGTGAAATTACTGTATTTCGTGGTTCGTTGACACTAGTAAATACTCGCTTCAATGGCGAAGTATGGTTTCCTAATATTTTCTTTCTTCAGTCTGTAGATGCCCAAGGCGCAACATTTATTCAACCTACAAACTGGGCAGAAACCAGATTTAGCCGTACTGTCAGCTTTACTAGTGCTATATTCCGGCAATCAAGCAATTTTCAAGGAAGTATTTTTTTTAACAAAGCTAATTTTAAACAAACTCAATTTCAGGAAGTTGTTGACTTTCAAAATAGTATCTTTGAAGATATCGCCAACTTTAATCATGCAAATTTTAAGCAGTTGGCTAAATTTAGTAATGTGCAGTGGTTAGGAAATGCTGATTTTTCGGATGTGCATTTTTTCAATCAAGCACAATTCACTAAAGCTAATTTCGATCAGTTTTTGTTGTTAAAAGCAGCGACTTTTGATCAAGCAGTGATTTTTCGTGAAGCACAGTTTGATCAACCTGTGAGCCTGCAAGGTGCTAGCATTCTTAATCTGGCAGATTTTAGCGATGCTAACTTTGCCAAAGCAGCTTTTTTAGGTGTATCTGGTCTTAGCTTTAATTCTAATCAGGCAAAAATATTAGGTAATTCTGGCGAAATTGGCAAGAGATTTTGCGTCACTAGCTTGCAAGGAAATCAAAATGTCTTGCGGAATTTGGGGCAAAATTTTCGTCAGCAACAGCAAATAGCCGATGCAAATCAGTTGGAATATACAAAACAGCGATTGCGACTGATGGAGTTAACTCGGCGTTTGCTAGGGACAAATATCAATAGTGCTACCGTAACGAGGTTGAATAAACTAGGTTTTTCTGCAACTCAAGCAGACGCGATCGCCCAACGTCGTCAAGTAAAACCATTCCGCAACAGCAATGAGTTGCTAACTTTAGCAGATATTGATTTAGAAACCTACACCCAATTACGCGATCGCCTAATTGTCACCGAACCCCTATCAATAGGTGTGTGGTTACTCCAAGCTTGGAGTTGGCTAGCTTTGAGTGTACTGCTGTTATTGAGTGGTTATGGTACAAATATTTGGCTAGTTTTTGGCGTAGGTGGCGTAGCGATCGCTTTTTTTGGCTTACTATTTTGGCTAGCTGATCGCTTTCGACGTTTGCGTCCCGTGCCGATTATTCCCACCTATTATGAAACCATATCTATATTAATTAGTTTCAGCTGCTTAGAATTTTTGAGTTTATTAGCCATTTTCCGCAGTGCAGAACAACCTTGGCTAACGCTGGGATGTCTGTTGATTATTATTGTCCCATTACCGATAATTTTATTAATTAGACTTTACCAGCAAGGTCGTTATCACGATTTACTAGAGGTTTCCTACTTCACAGAAGACGGTACCTTTCGCCAGCTACGATTACTCATTGGACGCTTACCTGTAATTCCCCGAAATCCTACCTTTCGCGAACGCTATATGCATCTATTGTGGGATCGGCGTTGGAACTGGCTGAATTATTATGACTTTAGCCTGAATAATTTAGTCAGGTTAGGATTTAACGATATTCGGATGCGAGATGAGCATCTACCCAGCATTATCGCCACATTAGGCTGGTATGAGTGGGGTTTGGGTTTACTATATATCACATTAGTTCTGTGGACACTTTCCCGCACCATCCCCGGATTGAATTTGCTGATCTATCTCAAGTGAACTATCTATCACAAGCTTGATGAAATTAACCGCAGATAAACGCTGATACATGCGGATAAAATAGATTTTTGTTAATGCACCAAATTATACCAATTCAAATAATGTTTGCGACACATCAATATATTCTAGAGGGATATCCTAGAGGGCACGGCGTGCCGTGCCCCTACTGTCGCATTCTTTTTTTCAAATTGGTATTAGCTGTGTTATACCAATTTGAAAAAGGAATGCGACAGATGGATTGACAGAAATCTTGTATAAAGAAGTACAGTTCAGTTAAGAAAATTAACAGCTTAACAAAACCAAAAAACTACTTACTCAACAAAAAAACAGAACAATAATTTTGGAGGGGGTTTGGGGGACGCAACCGTCACCCAATCGGGGGTTTGGGGGATTCTCCCCCAAATCTTCTGGCTCCTTTAATAAGTGACAAATCAATCGATAATGAGCTTCACCCAAGCTTATTGTGATATAAAGACTGATTCTCAATCCAAAATCTAAAATCCAAAATCGTATTAGTCCACTACTCTAGCTTACTCAATTACGAATTACGAATTACGAATTATTTATCTTGTGTCTATACTGTGACAAAAAAATTGCTCATAAAAAAATCAGTTAAAGGTAGAAACCCTACCTCTAACCGAATTGAAAGCATTTTGTAACCAAATACCATGTCCAATATCACACAGGGTTTTGACGTGAGTATTACAAAAGCGTGACAAAGATGCGGCCGTCACAAAGCTGTCATTTGTAGCTAGCCAGTGATTCTATATTTGAGAGGTTGTAGACCAGAGAAGAAGAATGCTGGCAGAAACTCCAGGTACAGTAGTAATTACAGGTGCATCAACAGGAATTGGCGAAGCATCAGCTTTGCTTTTAGATAAATTAGGCTTTTGTGTGTTTGCTGGTGTGCGTCAAGAAGTTGATGCTGAAAAGCTTAAAGCTAAAGCCTCACCCAGACTGACCCCAATTTTTTTAGATGTTACAGATAATAATGCGATCGCATTAGCAGTTGAAACCGTCAGCAAAGCCAGCAATGGAAAGCTGGCTGGTTTAGTCAATAATGCAGGAATTGCCATTCCTGGCCCTTTAGAACTGCTCCCACTTGCCGAATTTGAAAATCAAATGCGAGTTAATGTCACCGGACAACTGGCAGTCACACAAGCATTTCTCGGTTTATTGCGCCAAGGTCAGGGTCGAATTGTCAATATGGGTTCGATTTGTGGCAAAAGTGCAGCTCCCTTTCTCGGTGCTTACAATGCTTCCAAATTTGCCCTAGAAGCACTTACTGAAGTGATGCGCCTGGAGTTGCGACCTTGGGGAATCTCGGTCTCAATTATTCGGCCTGGAACAATCGCTACACCAATTTGGGATAAATCTTTAACACAAGCTGACATAGATAGAGAAACTCTTCCCGAATCCGCGCAACATCTCTACGGACAGGCGATGAATGCAGTCCGCAAACAAGTCGGAATTATGGCAAGTAAGGGAATTGCAGCGGATCTTGTCGCTCAGGCTGTTGTCCATGCACTAACAGCAAAACAGCCCAAAAGGAGCTATCTCGTAGGACAAGACGCGAAAATTGCTTCACTGCTCAAGTATTTTTTACCCGATAAAGTTTATGACCGTTTGGTTTTAGCTTCAATGGGTTTATAAGTCTTGCTAACTCACCTTTGCTTCCAAAGACTTAAGCAATTCAGTATTCACACCAGATTCACGTGTCAGTGCAATTTTGCCAGTCCGGGCGATTTCCCTTAGCCCAAATTTTTGTAGCACTTGGACAATCGCCACTATTTTACCGGGGTCACCTACTACTTCTAGCGTGAGAGAATCTTCTGCGACATCCACCACTCGCGCCCGGAAAATCTGAGATAGTTCGATGACTTCTGAGCGGTTGCTGCTAGTAGCATTAACCTTAATCAGCATCAATTCTCTTTCTACGCAAGGAGTTTCGGTAATGTCCTGCACCTTGAGAACATTAACTAACTTATAGAGTTGTTTGGTGAGTTGTTCGATCACGCGATCGTCACCAGGTACAACCATCGTAATTCGGGATACTCCTCCCTGCTCAGCTGGCCCAACAGCCAAGCTTTCGATATTAAAGCCGCGACGAGCAAATAAACTCGAAATGCGGGATAGAACCCCCGCCTCATCTTCTACCAAAACTGAAAGGGTATGTTTCATCTTTGCCAACACAGGCTCAGGCATCATTTTACTAATACAAACATTAGCTAATGACCACCCTACAAGTACTGCCTACTAAATTTATAAGTAAATCTGTTTTCTAATTTTAAACTCAAGGCTGCACTGATTACACTTTCTGATAGAACTTAAATTTCTATATAAATCATCCTGTAAGCAGAAACCCCTGAGCATTGATATCTTTTTACTGGCAGATGTGGAGTGTCTGTAAAAATTTTATCCTCAAATTGTACAGACCTCTTACAGGAGAAAAGATGTTATGGGTTGGCTAAAAAGACTATTTGGTTTAGAAAAACCGCAAAATGCACAAGTAAATCCTACTCCCCAAGCAGTACCACAATCTTCTAATAACGCTAACTTTGCTCCTGAGACTAGCGCTGCTTCCGCTGCTACTCAAACTATTCCCCCAGAACGGTTAGGTTTAAACGGAGAATACGATCAAAGCGGATTAGCAAAGCGGGTAGCATTAGCATTTGACCAAGATCAGCAACTTGACGATGTCGATACTCTCTGGGTGGCTCAGACAGGTAGTACTGTAGTCCTTAAAGGTAAAGTTCCCAGCCAGGACATTCTCAACCGCATGGTTTCTGTAGCACGTTCAGTCAATGGCGCTACAGGCGTTGAGACTAACCAAGTAACGATAGGCTAGTGAAATACATTTGTTTCTAGCACATTAACAATCAAGACTTCAGTCTTGATTAATGACATCAAAGATACCCATCAAAATTGTTGAGTTTCTGGGATAGATTCTGGATTTGGGATGATAACAGGCTGTTGGTTATCCTCAAGACACCGATTAATCCAATCTAAAATCACTTGGTTGACTTGCTCTGGTGATTCATCGTGGGGACAATGACCTACATCTTCTAAGTTAAGCAGTTGCAATTTCTCATTGTATTGAGCAAATTGGCTACCCAGTATAGGAGGAACAAAGCGGTCTTTTTGTCCCCAAATCAACAGCATAGGAATTTTTAGGGTTGGTAATACTTTTTTGACGCTAGGACTAAAGTTAACGCCCATAGTGGCTTTGAACAAGGCACTAAATGCACGGGCGGAACCTCTGTCTTGCGGAGGCCCAGCTAGAATGTCTATCAGTTCATCGGTAATGGCTTCTGGGTTAGCGTAGGCTAGACTAGCCCAGCGACGTAGTACACTCGGTTGGCGTACAAAATTAAACACAGGTTTAAGTATGATTGGTGAGGCGACTATCTTTTTAACTGTCGTAATCAGCGGCATTAAAATTGGTCGCAGTGCAGGTGGAATCGCCTCTTGCTCCAATGAAGGATCGGGCAAGCTCATCATGACTATACCCTTTACCATCTCTGGGTGAGCGGCAGCAGCGGCTAAGGAAATGAGTGAACCAGTTGAATTACCAATTAAGATAACGGGTTGACGAATAAATGCCTTCCAAAAATCGTAAACCTGCTCTACCCACAATTCTATGCTGTAATTAGCTGCGGCTTTTTCCGAAGCGCCAAAACCCAGCATATCCAGAGCATAGACTGTTTGGTGTTCTGCCAAAACTTCTAAATTATGTCGCCAATGACCAATAGAAGCACCAAACCCATGCAGCAAGATGAGGGGCGTTGTGTTTTGGTGATTTTGGGTAGAACGGATGTAAGTATAGCGAGTTTGCCAACCTCGCCAAATCCAGTCTCTTTGATTACCAACCCGCTGCTGCCAATGTAATCCAGTGGTCACATATCCCTCCCTGGTTTCAATATCAAAACCCTCTCAACTTCCATATTAAGAGGGCAAAGAGAGCGATCGCATTTATTCAGTTCATTGATTCCGGATTACTACCTCAAACAGAGTAAAATCAAGAATGTTTCAGGCTTACGGCTTGACTTTCTGTCGAATTGTAAATTATTGTATAAAATATTACATTTTATTGGCGAAAACCTATTTTATCTATAAACTTGTTATTCTGAAAATACACTTGTAAAACTCTATGTCAACCAAGTGTTAAATACTTGTTACAATACTTAACGTTTCGCCTGGTTGTGTAATTTAGATTAACGATTTTAGAGAAATTCTCTCAGAATGAGTAGAATGACAAATACAGAATCAGACACAACCATTTTGTGGATTAGTTAATCTATAACTATATGGCTGATTTTTAAGTCCTCAGTCGTTTTTCTATTTTAACTCTGAGGCGTACCAACCAAAACCTAGGCCAATCAAAACCAAGCCAAATTCTTAAATAAAGAGCTCCCACAAATCATAATGCCTGTGATTGAGAAAAAAAGAACTCGCGATCTGCCCCAAATTAACGAACGTATTCGATTCCCGAAAATTCGGGTCATTGACACTGATGGCAGCCAATTAGGAATTATTACTCCCTCAGAAGCACTACAGCTAGCCGAAGAAAAAGAGTTAGATCTCGTGCTACTCAGTGACAAGGCCGACCCGCCAGTTTGTCGGATTATGGACTATGGGAAATACAAGTTTGAACAAGAGAAGAAGGCGCGGGAAGCCCGGAAAAAGCAGCACACGGCTGATGTCAAAGAAGTAAAGATGCGCTATAAAATTGAAGAACACGACTACAACGTGCGTGTCAAGCAAGCTGAGCGCTTTTTGAAAGATGGTGACAAAGTCAAAGCTACTGTCATGTTCCGGGGTCGAGAAATTCAACACAGTGACTTAGCAGAAGAATTGCTCAAGCGGATGGCTACTGATTTGGAGCCGTTTGGGGAAGTGCAGCAAGCACCGAAAAAAGAAGGCAGAAATATGATGATGCTGATTTCTCCCAAAAAGTAATCTTCCAGCTGTTTTATCTAAGAAGTATAAATTACAACTGAAGATTTCACCTCGACATATAAGTCGGTAAAATTTATCCAAAGATGATAGTCCTGAACACTGAGTGGGAAAAATAATACTCAGTTGTTCAGGACTTTTGCCATTTCTAGGTAAGTTCTGTTGGTCAGGGATTGGTGACTGGTGAATGGGGACTGGGGAGACGAGGGAAACAAACACCAAACACCCAACACACGATAAAACTACCAGAAAGTAAAACTAAATGGAACAGAAAAATAACTGGTTACCTGCAAATAGAGGAGCTGTGGCACGACTGCTACAGTGGTTGAATCTCCGGCCTGAAGAAAGCGAACGCACATGGATGATGTTTGCTTTTTATACAACTGTATCTGTAGGTTTACGGTGGGCTGAAGACAGTACAGTAGCGCTGTTTTTAGACGAATATGGAGCCGATCCGCTGCCTTTAATGTATATTGCCAGCGCAGTAATCGGTTTTGGACTAGTTGTTTTATATTCTTGGCTACAAAAGATATTTCCTTTGCGCTGGGTAATTGTGGCGATCGCACCTTGCATGGTTACGCCATTAGTTTTATTAGTATTTTTACATTTAGAAATCCAAATTTCCTACTTAACAGTAGTTATTGTATTTTTGATGCGGTTATGGGTAGACGCACTTTATGTAGTTAATGACCTTAATACCTCTATAGTCGCTAATCAACTATTTAATATTCGCGAGATTAAACGCACCTATCCACTAGTAAGCAGTGGTTTGTTAGTAGCCGATGTGATCAGCGGTTTTAGTTTGCCCTGGTTACTGCAATATGCCAAGCTCAGTAACGTAATTGTTATCGCTTGTGTAGTAATTATTTTAGGATCAGTAATTCTTTTATATCTTAGTCATCACTATCGCACTTCTTTCCCCGACGCACCACAAAGACTACAGGCCCCAGAACCAACCTCCCGACATCGTCGTCTAGAAAAACCACTTAAAGTTTATATTTGGCAATTGTTCGCCTTTGTTGGTCTGTTGCAAGTACTGGGATTGTTAATCGATTTTCAATATCTGCGCGAACTGAAATCTAATTTTGGTGAGCGAGAACTGGCGAGTTTCTTAGGCCTATTTGGTGGAATGGTGGGGCTGTGTGAATTAATGACACAGTGGTTTATTTCCAGCCGCTTAATCGAAAGGATTGGAGTATTTTTTGCTGCAGCATTGTTACCAATTACCGTAGGCTGTTTCATCCCTGTTGGAATTGCTTTATTCAATCTTTTTCCCACAATGCAATTCTCCAGTTTTTTCTGGGGATTAATAATTCTCAAATTCTGCGATGAACTGCTGCGCTACACCTTTATTATGAGTAGCGGCCCAGCACTGTACCAACCAATCCCCGAACGCATTCGGAACAGAACGCAGATATTATCGGGAGGAACCGCAGATGCGATCGCTACAGGTTTGGCGGGAGTAGTAATTTTTATTACCTTGATAGTTTGTAGCAGGTTTGTTCCCCCAGAGTTACAAAGGTGGGTATTTATTGCGGAAACAGTGATCGTAGCCGCTATCTGTTTAAAAGTAGTGATGTTACTGCGATCGCACTATGTCGATTTATTAGTTCTTAGTGCTGATCGCGGAGAGCTAAGTGCGACAAACGTCGGTTTGCGGGTGCTGCAACAAGGTGTAGTCAAAGCTTTAGAAGAAAAGGGTAGCTTAGCAGATAAACGTTCTTGTATTGAACTTTTAACCCAAATTGATCTTCAAGGTGCGGTGGAAGTTTTAGCACCTTTACTAGTCAAGTTAGCTCCAGATTTGCAATGTCAAAGCTTGGAAGTCATGCTCATGGCAGAGGCCAATCCTAAATATTTACCCGATGTGCGGCCTTTGTTGGAATATTCCGAACAGCGTGTGACTCCAGAAGTATTTGCCCTAGCTCTGCGCTACGTTTGGCTGGCTGAACCACATCCTAATTTGGCTGCACTAGAAGACTACCTCAATCCCCGGCAACACTCACTCATCCGTGCTACAGCCGCCGCCTTGCTTTTGCGTCAAGGAACGCCAATGCAAAAGGTGGCAGCGACCACAACCATGCGGAGGATGCTAACTCATAAACTAGAGCGAGAACGGGTGAATGGAGTTAAAGCCTTAAGAGAAGCAGTTTATTTGCAAGCCTTGCGGATTCATATTCCAAATTTATTGCAAGATGAATCATTACGGGTACGCTGTGCCGTTTTGGAAATGATTGCATCTACTCGGTTAGAAGAATACTATTCAGCATTATTAGCAGCACTATACTATAAATCCACCCGCAGCACAGCAATGCGTGCTTTAGTGCAACTAGAAAATGAAGCTCTAGAAATGCTGTTGCAATTGGCTACCAATAATTACAAACCGGAAATAGTCAGGATGTACGCTTGGCGTACCATTGGACAAATAGGCACTGCGGAAGCTGTAGATTGTTTATGGCAAAACTTAGAACAATCTTGGGGTGCTACTAGATATCATATTCTGCGTAGCTTATTGAAAATACATAAACAACCAGAAATTAAGAGTTTAGAAGATAGATTCTACGAAGGTAGAGTTGGAATTTTTATAGAACAGGAATTAAAGTTTTTAGGTGAAATCTATGCAGCTTTTATAGATTTTAATAAACAACAAACCAGCGAAGAGCAACAGTCAAAAATAGTTTTTGACTTACTGCAACGTTCCCTTGCAGAGTTAGAAATTGATGTGAGAGAAAGAATATTACTGCTATTAAAGTTGCTTTATTCACCAGACAAAATGCAAGCAGCAGCGTTTAATCTCCGGTCTGATTCCGGCACTAATTTAGCACGAGGGTTAGAAATTCTAGACCATACCGTGAATTTGCCTTGCAAAACATTGTTATTGAATATTTTAGATCGGCGATCGCCTGAAGAAAAACTCTATCTTCTGGGTGCAGCTGGGTTAGGAGAATATGAAAAAATGTCAATTAGCGATCGCCTGTGTCGCTTATTAATGTTATCCAACTTCCTATCTGACTGGTGTTTAGCTTGCTGTTTCCACTTTGCCAAAGTTAGCCATATTCGTTTGACAATCCCCGAAATTATGATTTCTTTACGCCATCCCACAGGCTTTGTCAGGGAAGCAGCAATTACTTACCTCAGCGTAGTTTCACGTCGTGTTGTTTTAGAATTACTTCCCCAGCTGCAAAAAGACAAACATCCTCTAGTAGTGGCTCAAGTTAAAAATTTGATTGCGAAATATCATCTCCAAAATCCTAAAATGACGCAGGAGGTATAGGTGGGGATTGGGGACTGGGGATTGGGTAAAAATAATCCTTGACTCTTGAGTAAAGACGCGATGAATCGCGTCTCTACAATTCTGAAAATACTATTATTTCGCTTGACTTTCTTGTGCGCGAACTTCTTCTACCTGACCAACTTCAAAAATTAGGGTGAAGGATTGACCCATTTCGCGCTCGATAAATTTTTCTAATAATTGTACTTGTCGAGGTGTGACTGGTTCCTGCGATCGCACAATTAAACGAACTTCTGGCGGATTTGCTAGCCAGTTTGTATTACTGTTAATTAAGCGTAAGCGTTGAAAGGTGACGGTTCGGCTCAATAATGCTCTGCGTAAGCTCATTTCCAATTGCCCTTGTCTTACCAGTCGAGCAAAGCTAACACCTAAAGGAATGAGCAAAACTGCGGTTAAAGCTAATGTCCAAATGATAGGACGACGGGCACGTGAGAAAGATGTGTATCCCGCTACCAAGAATGTCAGCATACAGGATAAAGTAATCCCCAGCAAGTTGGTGAGATAAAGCAGGGTTGCACCTATACTCAGTGACCAGTTTCCTTGTGCCAAGCCTAAACCAATTACGCAGATAGGAGGCATAAGTGCAACTGCGATCGCAGTTCCCGCCACACTACCAGAAATTTTTGGCTCAACTTTGGCGTAGCCACTAATACCACCTGCTGCTACAGCAATGCCTAAATCTAATAGCGTGGGTTCAGAACGGGCTAGCACTTCACTACCATAGCTGGGTATAGGCACAAGCATTCCCAGGCTGCAAGCCATGACCACCGCAATAAACGTACCCAGCACCACAGCTATGATCCCTTTGCGGAAGAGAATCACATTACCTTCTAAAGCACCGAAAGCTAATCCCCTAATCGGTAACATCAGGGGCGCGATAATCATCGCACCGATAATGACAGCACTACTATTAGACAATAAACCAAAAGTAGCGATCGCACAGGAACCCACAATCAAAGTTAGGTAGGATGCGTCTAAGGTTGATTCCGCCAGCAAATCCGTTTGGATTTTTTGGAGTTGCTCAGGTTGAGATCCTTGGCGACGAAAATTTTTAAAGCGGTCTCGAATGTTATTACCCAAGACCATCCTCCTTGAAAGGTGAATTTTTAGTCATTGGTTCATTAAAATCCTATATTTGACTGATGTCATCTGGAAATAGTCAGATGCAGAGTAAGTACAACACCTTACCAGGATTTTCTCTATGACGCTTGAACCAGCAATTGCTGAAAAAGTTATTGCAGCTAATTTAAAGCAATTTCTTTTAGTCCTGTCAGTCTCTTTAGGAGTAGCGACCCTACCACAAATATTTAGCTGGTTTCGCCAGATACCTTATACCTTGCTACTGGTAATTGTCGGATTGGGTTTGGCATTTGTGGATATTCGCTTAGTCAACCTTTCGCCGCAATTGATATTGTTAATTTTTTTACCACCCCTACTATTTGAAGCTGCCTGGAATTTGAAATGGTCTGATTTGAAGCGTGATTTGCTGCCAATTTGCTTATATGCAGTTTTGGGAGTAGTAATTTCTATTGTGGGGGTGGCAATAGGTCTCAATCAATTCGCTGGGCTATCTTTAACTACAGCGCTGTTGATTGGGGCGAGTTTGTCGGCTACCGATCCGGTTTCTGTTACTGCTGTGTTTCGAGAATTGGGAGTAAGCAGCCGACTTGTCACTCTCATGGAAGGCGAAAGCTTATTCAATGATGGTATGGCGGTAGTTGCTTTTGGTTTTTTAGTGGCATTACCTTTAGGAAATGCAGAATTAGAAATCCAAGCAATTTTGTTACAGCTTTTGAAAGTTATTGGTATTGGTGTGGCAGTAGGAAGTCTCATTGGGTTTGGTATTTCCTACCTGACTCAACGCTTCGATTTACCTTTAGTAGAACAATCTTTAACTCTAGTTTCGGCTTATGGAACTTACCTAATTATTGAAGACTTAGGGGGTTCTGGGGTAATTGGGGTAGTAACTACAAGCTTAATTTTGGGAAATTTTGGCTCTCGCATTGGCATGAATCCCCGTACCAGAATTATTGTTTCTGAATTTTGGGAATTCTTAGCTTTTTTTGTTAACTCAATAGTCTTTTTGTTGATTGGCGACCAAATTCACTTTACAAGTTTGGCCGCCAACCTCCACATCATTGCTATCACAATTGCAGCAATGATTTTGATGCGCTTAATTGCGATTTATCTTCTCAGCAACTTAAGTACGAGGTTGACTAACTCAGAAATTTCTTTACCTGACCAAACTATCTTGTGGTGGGGAGGATTACGCGGTTCTGTTTCTATAGCTTTAGCATTGAGCGTACCAACAATATTGCCAGAGCGAGAAAAAATTATCGCTACCGTATTTGGAGTAGTTCTTTTTACGTTGTTAGTCCAAGGATTAACTATTAAACCTTTATTGCAAAAGCTTAATCTTTTAGGCGATGCTCCCTTACGCGATCGCTATTTAGAATTAGTGGCTCGTCATGTAGCTTTAGAACGAGTTCTGCAACACCTCCAAACCGATCAGCGTCCAGGTGTAGATGAAGAATTTTACCGTTATCAAGAGGCATTAATTAAAGGTGAACTTGAAGATTTACAAGCAGACATTGACAAATTACAAAATGAATATCCCAATCTCAAAAGCTTTACATTTGAACAGCTGCGTGGAGAACTTTTATCTATTGAGGCAGACACTTACGCAGAATTTGTGCGGTCTGGTCGTTTAAATAAAGAACTCTCGCCTATGCTTCAGGAAGTTTTACAAAAAGGAGAGTGAAAAGTTTTTGGTAATGGGTAATGGGTAATGGGTAATTGGTAATTGGTAATTGGTAATGGGAATTTTGTTGCTTTTCCCTTTATCCTCTTGCTCTTACCTACTTCCTCATCCCCCTCATCTCCCCAAACTTTAAAAAAACCCAACAAAACCAAGATTGCTTTGTTGGGTTTGATAATTTATCGCAGAGAAATTACTCGCGATTGGGTTGTTAAATTTTCAGTTGCTGTTAAAACTTCTTGTCTTGCCCATTTATCTGCTGCCAAAATGTCATCTAAAGAGGGATTTTTACAGTTATCATTTTGATGGCGATCGCACACCGATTCAATACAACGGGGAATATCTAAAAAGCGAATTTTTTCTTCTAAAAATAAAGCCACAGCTTGCTCGTTGGCAGCGTTTAACACAGCCGGCATGGAACCGCCAGCGCGACCTGCAGCATAAGCTAGCCGCATACAAGGATATTTTTGATGGTCTGGTTCGCGGAAGGTTAAGTTCCCAGCTTTTACCAAATCCAATCTTTCCCAATCTGTGTAAATGCGATCGGGCCAAGATAAAGCATACAGTAGGGGTAAGCGCATATCTGGCCAGCCAAGTTGAGCTAAGACGGAAGTATCTTGCAGTTCAATCAGGGAGTGAATAATACTTTGGGGATGAATCACAATTTCAATTTGGTCATAATCCATGCCAAAGAGAAAATGAGCTTCAATTACTTCCAAACCCTTATTCATCAAAGTCGCAGAATCGACTGTGATTTTCCGCCCCATCGACCAGTTAGGATGTTTGAGGGCATCGGCAACGGTGACTTCTGCTAACTTCTCTACTTCCCAATCCCGGAAAGCACCACCAGAAGCAGTGAGTAAAATTTTTCTTAAACCGCCTTTAGGTACACCTTGGAGACATTGAAAAATTGCGGAATGTTCGGAATCGGCAGGTAGCAATTTTACGCCATGTTTTTCTACTAAAGGCAGAACTACAGGCCCACCAGCAATGAGAGTTTCTTTATTTGCTAAGGCAATATCTTTACCTGCTTCAATGGCCGCAATTGTCGGTAGCAAACCTGCACAACCAACAATACCAGTCACAACAGTTTCGGCATCACCATAACGAGCAACTTCTATAACCCCAGCTTCACCACCTAGAAGAATTGGTTGCGGATCAAGGTCTTTGATTGCTGCTTGCAGCGCTGGCAATTTTTCTTCTACACAAATAGCTGCTATCTGCGGCCGAAACTGCCGAATCTGAGCAGCTAACATTTCTACATTGCTCCCCGCTGCCAATCCTACAATCCGAAACTGATCTGGGTACTGAGAGACAATATCTAAAGTCTGAGTACCAATAGAGCCAGTGGAACCAACAAGAGTAATAGCTTTCACAATTGTTTAAGGATTTACAAACAATTCTCACTATAAATTGCTGAGGACTCTTAATCACAGTCATGGGCAGAATCAATGCAACTCAAGATAGAGAAATTACTCTTGATTAAGAAGTCATACTGCTATCAGCCCTATTGATATCTGAAGCTGGAGGATACAAGCTTCTCATTCAACAAATAAGCGATCGCTCCCGTAAGCAGTCCCAATGAAAAAAATTTCAAAAGCCTTGCATGAAAGCTGTAATGGAATTTAGACTCAGCACTTTCATCTTAGAGGAGGAATACAATGATGGGCTTCGCCCTAAAAAATAGATAATTTAATTTCTGGAAGTCCCTTAGCAGGGAGCAGAGAGGATCAAGAAATATTCTTTGAATAAATTCCCTGATTGATTCGCTGCCACTTTTTAATTCAAAATTCAGACATATACTTTACCCGGAAATTTTGAATTTTGACTCTTGAGTACAGACGTAATTCATTGCGTCTCTGTGTCTCTTGACTTCTGTACAGGGCTATCTAGTTCATTCTTCCTGAGCATGGCTCAAAACAGTGTATATAAATACTATAAATTTAATCATAATTGCCTAGAATTTGTGCAATTAGTAACCGACAGCTAGTAATGAATAAGAAAGGCTAATAAGATTACAAGCCTTTTTCTTTTACAGTTGATTAATTGAGTGAGTGGATGAGTGTGAGGTGTTTAATGATACTTAAAAATTTTAGAATGATAGCCATAACTCAGAGAATGCATCAAGGAGTCGGTTGAAAAACTCAAGTCTATGGCTAAAGTTCAAATATTTATAGCAAAATCTTTATGGAAAAATGAACTCATTTTTCCGGCAGCAGTCTGGGTTTTCAGCCGAATTTTCATCTTTATAGCCATGCTGCTGCTAGCCCCACATTTATCAGATCCAACGGACGGAACAACTCCTAACTTTGGCTGGGAAGTTGTTAATGCGTGGGATAGCGTACATTATCGCTCAATAGTCACGTCTGGCTATGAGTTTGTGGATGATGGCAACCAACATAATTTGGCTTTCTTTCCCTTATTTCCCCTAGGTATCTGGCTGTTAATGAAGCTGGGCTTATCGTTTGAATTGGCAGGAACACTGATCAACAACATCGCATTTTGTGCCGCCCTGTACTGTATTTACTTTTGGGTGAAGCAGCATTGTGGAATCATCGCCGCGCAGTGGGTGACTGCTGTGGTGGCTTGGTGTCCTCAAGCTATGTTTACTGGAGTGGTTTATACAGAGGGGCTGTATTTATTTTTGAGTACTGCGGCTTTGCGGGCTTTTGATCAACAGCAATATCGCTGGACAGCTTTGTGGGGCGCACTAGCCACAGCCACACGCCCAACGGGGATGGCGCTGATTCCAGCATTAGCGATCGCATCTTGGAAACAACGTAGACCTGCGATCGCTTATATCGCTTCTTTTGCCACAGTTATTGGTATCCTGTTATTCAGCCTTTTTTGCTTCATTAAATTTGGTCACCCTTTAGCCTTCATTCAAGCGCAACGCGGCTGGCGGCCTTCCCTTGGGTTTGATTGGCGAGGTTGGTGGAACATGGTGATGGAAATTGCGATCGGAACATCCAATTGGCAGGATGCTTGGGTGAAAAATCCTTGGCACCCTCTTTTGTTTAGCATCATACTTGTCAGCGCTTATCCTTTATGGCGCTTCCGCAAATACTTAATTGAGACCAAGGTATTTTATGGATTGTATGCTTTAGCTGGAATATTTTTCTTTCTGGTCAACGAACAATTCATTAATAATTTCCTGAACCTGTTTACAGTATTGGGTGGCGGCTTCATTTTGTGGCGATTACGTAAGCAACTCACCCCAGTAACCACAATCTATGGCTTTTGCGGTATTGGTTTACTGTTAGCGTCTGGGGGTACGCTCTCATTGAGCCGTCTTGCTTATGGTATTGTGCCTTTAAGCGTAGGCGTAGGTGTTTTGCTATCTCGGCATCATCGCTGGGGTTATTTAACCTTGGGCTTGTTTGCTATCTTACTTGCCAGGCTAGCTGTAGGCTTTGCCAAGCAAATTTGGGTAGGGTAAATATTGATCAGGCTTTTAGGGCACAGCAATGCTGTGTCCTATTGAATTAACGAAAACAGGAAGATTGACAGCCTCGCCCTTTGTCCAAAACTTAGTTTTCCCTACTAACTTTCATAACGAGATGCGGTATCCCAATTTTTGCAGAAAAAGAATAGAAAGATTTTATAATTTCTGAAGAATAGATAATTATTTATGGCGAAAACTTCAGAGCAGACATTTTTTAAATTTATCAAATCTCCGCTCAATTACCCCGTTAGCGTATATTTGGGTCTTGGTATTATTTTCGCCGTGTTCATCCGGTGGCTTTGTATTCCCAATAAATCGGTTGATTATAAATATTTTTTAGATCCTTGGTATGATTTTCTCGCCTCTAATGGCGGATTTAGCGCCTTAAAACATGGTTTTGCTGATTATACTCCCCCCTATCTTTACTGGATTTTGATTGCGGCAACGCTGCTTTCTGGATTGCCAAAAATACTGGCAATTAAGCTTTTTGCCATGTCTATGGATTTTGTTTGTGCCTTCTTCACCTACAAAATCGTTAAATTAAAATATCCTGCCGGAAGAATGGCAATATTTGCTTTTTTAGCAGTTATTCTAAGCCCTACAGTTATTTACAATAGTTCCCTTTGGGGTCAATGTGACGTTATCTACACAACAGGATTAGTTGCTTGCGTTTACTTTTTATCTATTTATAAGCAAATTCCAGCTTTAATCAGTTTCGGTGTGGCTGTTTCTTTTAAATTACAAGCTATGTTTTTAGCACCTTTATTATTAATTATGGTGCTGAAAAAAAGAATATCTTGGTATTTTCTGCCTATAGTACCTTTAGTATATATAGTTTTAATGCTACCAGCTTGGTTTGCAGGCAGACCCATGCCAGATTTGCTGTTAGTCTACTTTAACCAAGCTAATAAATACAAGGAACTAGCGAAAGGTTCACCGAATTTATATCAATGGATTCCCAACGATTTTTATAATATTGTAGTGCCAATAGGTTTGGCTTTAACGGTAGCAGCTATGTTGCTATTAGCCTATCTTGTTGTTTTCAAAAATAAGCTAGAAATTACTCAAGACAGACTGATACATTTGGCAACTATATCAGTTTTGTTTATGCCCTATATTCTGCCTAAAATGCACGAAAGATATTTTTATCCTGCAGATATTTTATCAATTATATTTGCATTTTACTTTCCTCAATATCGTTGGGTAGCGATATCAGTCCAAATGGCTTCATTTTTTGGTTATTTAGGAACCCCAATATTTATTCAATTATTTTCTTTCCCATTAGGTTTTACGCTTTGGTTTATTGTGCGCCATTGTGATATGATTTATCCGAAATTGAAAACTAAAATTTCCTAGATAATCCTGATAAGTAACTTCTAGTGGAGAAGAATTTTCCCAAATTAAATACTGTTGGTGCAATTATTGTGATTAGCACCATCATCTTATTTATCTCTAGTACCCTCAGACATGAATTATTTAACTCATCTGGGGATTTAGCATTTTTTGACCAAGGTATTTACTTAATTAGTCAGGGTAAAACACCAATTTCTTCGATAATTGGCTTTCATGCTTTAGCGGATCATGCTGCTTGGATTTTATATTTTTTAGCTTTACTATACAAAATTTACCCTAGCATTTATTGGCTGTTTGCAGTGCAATCTTTAGCCTTGGCGTTAGGTGCTTTACCTACATACTCGCTAGCACTACAAGCAGGTTTAGAAAAAACTCAAGCAGTTGTTATGATGGCTGTTTACCTACTATATCCAGTAGTATATAACAGCAATTTGGCTGATTTTCACCCAGATGTAATTGCTGTTCCTGCACTTTTAACAGCAATTTTTGCTGCTAGATCCCAAAGAATAATTTGGTTTTGCATTAGTATTATTTTGGTTTTGAGTTGTAAAGCTGTACTTTCCTTGACGGTAGCGGCTATGGGGGTGTGGTTACTATTTTTTGAACAGCGACGATTATATGGTGCGATCGCACTTTTTAGCGGTACAGCTTGGTTTTTGATTGCGAATGAATTGATTATCCCATTTTTTGGCGGCGAAGCAGCATTACTCAACCGCCATCTTTATCGCTATAGCTATTTAGGAAACTCATTCTCGGAAACGATACAAATTTTACTATCCCACCCAGAAGTTATTTTCAAAAATATTTTTGCATCAATCAATTTAGAATATTTAGTTAGTTTAATAGCGCCTATATTATGGGGTTTAAACCCTCAATATATGTTACCTCTAATAGGTGCAATTCCTTGCATTGCATTGAATATACTTGCCGATCATCCCTCACAGAAAAATTTAGTTTTACATTACTCCCTACCAGCCTTGCCATTTTTGATGGTAGCGATAATCGCCAGCCTTGCAAGTGGTAAAACCTGGATAAAGCAAAATCGAGTAATTATTTTATGGTCTTTAGTGGGGTTTTTAGTATTAGGAAAATGGGGATTATTTACCTCCAGATATCTCAGAAATGTAGATAATTGGCAAGCCACGAAAGATGCGATCGCTTTAATTAAAACTCCAGATAGCGTTTTCACGACAGATGTAATTACGCCACATTTAACCCATAGAGAATTAATTAGCTTTAAATATAATCTCAACGATTTAAATAATTATCATTATATATTGCTGAATCTGCGTCATCCTGGTTGGGCAGCAAGCGCAGAAGATTATCAGATTTTATACAATAAGTTGCAAACTCAGCCAGAATTTAAATTGCAATATCAGCGTGAGGATGTATATTTATTTCGTAAAAATTAGTTAATTTATGGTGAAATCAGAGTAAATCCTTCATCTTCACCTTTAACTTTACTATTAGTTATATTTATTTTCTGCATAGCATCTTTATCTAACAACAAATAAGACTTTTTAGCTAACATTTCTTGTAAAACAGGCACAGGTGCAGCAGTAACCTTACAATCACTATAAAAATCTACACTAGGACGACCATAAGCGAAAGAAGTGTAAATTTGCGTTCCGCCTGGCACATTTGCCCGAATTAATGCACCTACTGGCTTGGCGGGGAAAGTTTCATTTAACTCCCAAACCCAAGATTGTGAACTCATTAACAAGGCTAAAACTAAATACATCCCAATAAATAATACTGGAATAAACTGACGATTTTGCTGCTTTATCAACCATGCTGTAATACCCATGCTAATTGCTAAAACAATACTCATGATGATTAAACTAGGCTGGGGATCGTCAATTAAAAAGTAAGCACAACCTCCACAACCAACCACAGATAAGGCGGCAAAGAACACAGTTAAAGCGTTCGCTTTCAACTTATTTTGTTGCCACATCTCAGTTAAGTTGACACCGATTGCTAAAGCTAAAAAAGGATATATAGGCATTACATACCAAGGTAGTTTTGTCCTCATCAAGGAAATAATTCCTAAATAGACAATTGTACCGATGAGAATTAAACAACCCCAAGCAGTTTGACGTTTTTTCCAACTTAAATATAAACCTCCTGGTAAAAACAATAGCCAGGGAAAACCATATTTGATAATCTCAAGTAAATAGTACCAAGGCGGGCCAGTATTTCCTTCTACTGCTGTTCCCAGCCTATCTAAAGCTTGGGCTTGAAAATGCACTTGTAAGAATGCATCACCATAATGTTGATATTGGGCAACATACCATGCGATCGCAGGTGCATTACCTAACAACATTCCCATCCATAAATAGGGATTTTTTAGTAAAGCAAATTGTCTATTTACCAGAATAAATAATCCAGCAATTCCTCCCAAAACTACAACTAACATTCCCTTGGTGAGAGTTATTAGTCCTAAACAAAAACCTACACCCAAAGCATACTTTTGATGATGACGCGACTTCAATAAACAAAACAGCAATAGTAGAAAAAACGAAATTGTCATTCCATCTAACATTGCTAATCTACCGTGACGCACCACAGGTAGCATAGTTAAGTAAACTAAAGCAGAAAACAGCGCTGGTAAAGTTTCTAAAAAAACTAAACGCCCCACCATATAAAGTAAAGGTACTCCCAAGGCTGTTAACACCGCACCAGGAAATCTAGTGGTAAATTCTTGCACTCCTCCGATGTGGTAGCACAGTGCAATTAACCACTGCATTAAAGGTGGTTTCAATAAAAATGGTTCTCCCTGAAGAGTAGGGTAAAGCCAGTTTCCTTTGCGATAAATTTCTCTAGCGACAATCGCATAAGTCCCTTCATCCCAGTCTCGTAAGGGTAAATTCCCTAAAAATATCAGCCACAAAACTAGGGAAGCTGCTAATAAAGCTATTAACCATTCTTTGTCTGTGAATGGACGCATATTTTAAAAGTGAATTAACGGCAAAAATTTCATGATATTTGTGACTGTTTTTAGAGTTTTTAATTCGGGTACATCTGGTTTGAGTTTTTCTGCGATCGCTAATTTTGGTTCTGCTTGTCTAGGTTGAAAATTATATAAATAAACAAACGCTAAATAAATCCATGCATAGGGATTTTTGGCATCATATTTAGTTATCTCTGTTAAATTTTGAATTAATTCTGTAACTTGGCGCTGTAAAAGTTGCGATAGAGCTAGAGTATAACGCCAATTCAAGTTATTTGGTTCATTTTGTAAATAATATTTAGCCGCTACTTCAGTTTGTTTTAAATAGTCTTGGGTAGGATCATATTGATTAAAATTATCGATTTGCACAAAGATATTCTCTAGCTTTCCTTGTTGAAACTCTGCGGCTAATTGTGACAATCTAGATATTAAATCTAATGCTGGTGATTTTCCTAGATTTACTCTATCCGTCACATCTACATTAATATTAGGAATATTTAAATGGGTAACTTTGCCATTTCTTCTATCTAAATACAGGGCTGATAGTTGATATTTACCTATTGGTATTGATTTAGGGATAAATGTAGCTAGATTCTCAGTTACTTGAAAACTACCTTTGGGATGGCATTTAAGACCACAATATAAATTGCCTAAAGCAATTGCATGATCGTGATACCAAACCGATTGCCCATTTTGCCATTTTAAAAGTAACAAGCCATTTTGCAAATCATCCCATGAACCTGTTATTTGATAACTAATAGGATTATTTCGACCTACAATTAACTGATTTTCTGTTATTATCTGTTTTAAAGTAACGGGAAAATCACTATTATTTAATTTGTTAATGACTAGAGATGGATTTATGCGGTGATATAGTCGTAATTTATCACCATTAGGTAATACCCACTCCGACTTTAATTTTAAATCAGGAGAAGATTCCACGAAAGATTTTAATTTGCGTTTAGTTTCGCCCCTTTCACCAGGTTCATCTGGTTCATTATCTCTGGTAACATACCACGAAAAATATTGTAAATCTTGCTCTACTTGAGATAATTTAGTAGTTAATTTTCGTCCATAAACGCGAAAATCAGCTAATGTGCCGAAATAATCTAAGGTAAATTCATTAACTTGAGGAGTAGAAACAGGGATTATTCCTAAAGTTGATCTTAAGTAGGGATTGGTTTGGTTAATTGTATCGATTAATTGAGTTAGGGGATATTTTTTACCCTCATTATTAGGTAAATGCCTTCCTCCCCATGCTTGAATTAGAGGTAAGGGAAATAAATTGTTGAGTAAAACTATCCCGCTTAGTCCAATAGCTATGAATCTGATTCTATCAAACCATATATTTTCAATTAAATTAAATAAGTAAGCTAAAATTAAACTAATTACAGGAAAACAAGGCAAAATAAATCTAATATCTTTATTTGTGCCCAGCGAACAAAGTATATAACTACTGAATAAGAAAATTAATAACCAATTTAAACCTGGTTTATTGCATATAGCTGTAATTGCTTCCTGATTAAATTTGTTTTTAATTAGATAAACTATGAGAATACCAATGCCTACAAATAATATTGGTAATCCAACGCTATCAGGTATCATATTCGGATAAACTAACCATCCAGCAATAGTTGTGGGTGGCGGATCGCCTTCTGCTTTACCAACATTGTTAGCATTTAATGCAGAGGTAATAATTGTTAACCAATTTAAGCCATACCAAAAACCACAAATTAACCAAGTGACAATTAAAGCTAAACCCGTTTGCAGAAGTTTAATATATTTGCGGCTTTTAATAAAGCTAATAACTGTCCAAATGCTAGGTATTAAAATAAAAATAAATCCTGTGGGTTTAGCTAGCATGATCAATCCTAGACCTAATCCTAAGCCTAGGGTTAATATCAATGGATAAAAACCTGTATAGCTATTTTTCCAAATAGTTAAAATTGCAAAAGTTAGGATAACAAGTGCCGTTAAACCGTAATCTAATAAATAATCTGTCCGCATAATTCCTAAAATAGGAAATATCAGACAAAATATACTGGCGGTTAAGGCAATCTTGCGACTATCAAATAAATAATTGCCTAAATGATATACCGATACGATAATTATTGCGGTAAACAATAAATTAACTAAACCAGCTTGATCGTATCCTGTACCAAATAATAATAGGAAAGGCACAGTACAGATATAAACGAAAGGTGCGCGGTAACTAGGAGTAAGTTGCCACAAAGATAACCACCAATCACCTGAGAAAATATTAAAATTATGAAAAATTCTATAATGATGTAATGCCGTTGTTAAATGGGCACTTTGATCATAAGAGGGAATAGATTCATCTAAAAAAAACCACGTTCTATCTATAATGAACGCAAACGACCAAATTATTAATAATATGAAATAATCTTTATTAATTAGAGAAGAATTAGAAGAAGCCATATTGATAAAAAAATTTACCCAAGACTGACTACAAACTCATCAAAATTGTTGTTGAGCATTCACCCCTGACTTTTTTCCTCTGGAGAGTATTTTAGTACTGAACTGACACATAAGTGGCGATCGCATCTCATTTTAATTGTTCCTACTTACCAACAGTTGTCATGAACTGCGTACACCAGCACCCATGAAAATCTCTTCTTCCAGTCAACAGTTATCCATCAACCGTCAACACTATTTACAAGTCAGCCATTCACGCCAGGTTTTGGCACAACCAAGGATGAAAATCTGTCTTTCCCATGCCCCATGCCCATTTTCAAGCTAGTATCTCAGCAGTTGCAATCAAGGTAATTAACACTGAGTTTTAGTTTTTACATAAATTGGATTGTTCCGAGACCAGATTGAAAACTTGGGTTTAATACTGTTTACACAAGTGCTATACTTTCTGTCATTATTTATGCCTAGTCTCAGCCTTTAAGTTAAGTGCCAATTCAAAATCTGTTAAATCAAAGCAAATTATATCTATGCAAGCGGCATAAATATAATTACCCTGTATAATTTGAAACTTTTTATTTTAGAAAAATACTTGAAAACTGCTGATGACAGTTCTCACAGCGGAATTTATATTTGAATTAATCAGAAGTTATGATATGATTACAGCCAACTCCTACGACTTTCTCCGTAAATATACAGGAATATATAGTTTTTGATTATAGTAATATATACTCTAATTATTAAATCCATGAATTCATAAAATACAGACAAATTTGATTATTTTAGCTGTTTGGCATTAGTAATAATTCTTAAACACTTAATTAATAAAGTATCAGTCTCAAAAACTATAGTTTAGATACTAATAATATTTTCTTTACTGTCATGCTTAAAGAGTATCTAACTTAACGACTAAGTTTATTTAAGCAATGAGAAACTATATTTAATTGAATGTAGTCTATTTAGTTTATGGCATCAAACAGTAACAGCCAGAGAGTTGATAATTTAACTTTTTCTTAAAAAGAAAAAAATCACTCTCAGTAGTACAATATACCTGATAAACTATGAAATTGAATAATCCGTTAAATGCTGGGAGCTTATATATAGCCTAGTGTATACGCCAATTTGAGTCTCAACCTCTTGCATAAAAGCAAAACAAAGCTTATTACTAATAGGTAAAGAGTTTGCAACTTAATCAACTGATTAGATAAGGTAGCTGATTTAGTTCAGTAATCCTACTAGCATACATCTTGAAAAGTACATTCCCTTATTATGATTGTACTGTTTCGTAGATTTAATTATTGATATTTACAAGTACAAATTCTGACCTTTGCAGTTTTGGTCTTGGGCATTCCACATTACCAAAAATTGTCAGGTTAGTATTTATCATGAAGCCAGATAATCTAGGTTTCAGTGAAACTTGTTATATCTATAATGACCGACTGCTAAATTATCTGTTAATCTTGATTCAAATTTCGGGATTATCAATATTTATCTTTGTATCTAAGTATCTAGAGAAAATGTGTTATAACTTACCGTCAGGTACTTAACTGATGGTTAGTCCCTTGAAGGAGCTATTTTAAGTGGAAAACAGTAAGTCGTTTTTTTGGCCACAAGGAATATTGATTGCATTAGTTGCCTTGGTTGGGACTTTCAGTCTGGGCTTGATGATGCTTGTCAAACCAAATGCCTCTGATGCTCAAGGACAGCCTAGTATAAATGAAAACACTGTATCTGCTAAAGCCGGAACTCAACAGCGGATAGAGAATTTAAAAGCCATGATGCTGACTAGTTGGCAACAACAAGCACAAGCTAAGGGGATGGCTTATCCTTTACCAGCAAGTGCTTTAGGGGCAACCATCAAAGCTGCAAAACTCACCCAAGGACAGAAAGTCATTGCCCTGACTTTTGATGATGGCCCTTGGCCTGAGAGTACTGCACAAGTACTAGATATTCTCAAAAAAAATGATATCAAAGCGACATTTTTTGTCGTTGGACAGAACGTCAAGAATTTCCCCGATATTTTAAAGCAAGTGGCAGCTGAAGGTCATACTATTGCCAACCATACTTGGCATCACTGGTATCATTTTATGAATCCACAAACAGCTGCTTATGAAGTTGACCACACAACAGATATTATTTTTAAAACTACAGGTGTGAAAACAAATCTGTTTCGTCCACCAGGAGGCATGATGCATAATGGCGTAGCTAATTATGCAAAAAATAGTAAGTATGCAGTTATCATGTGGTCTTCAGACTCTATGGACTACTCCCGTCCTAGTGTGCCACGGTTAATCAATAATGTTTTCCAGGCAGCAAAACCAGGTGGAATCGTGTTAATGCATGATGGCGGTGGTAATCGTTCCCAAACAGTGCAAGCTTTACCCAGTATTATTGCCAGATTTAAGAAAGAAGGTTACAGTTTTGTAACTGTTCCAGAACTTTTAGAAATGCAAGATAAAGACCAAAAGTTAATTGCTAATAAAAAGTAAAATTTATTACTAATAATTTACTATTTAAGTTAACTTATAAATTAATTTCCCCACCTTACCTTTAGTTATTGGCATTAGCCTTTCCAAAGCGTAGGTGGGGTTTTATATAAATTCAAAATTAAGCATAATCATCTAATACCAATTTAAAAAAAGAATGCGACAGATGCGTAGGTTGGGGAGCCAGTGAGTTGCGGGAGTTCCCCCCGTTGTAGCAACTGGCCGTTTGAACGAAGTGAACCCCAACATATATAAGGCATTGGGATGTTGGGTTACCCTGCGGGAAGCCGCTGCGCGTCTACGTTCCTCAACCCAACCTACATTTGTAGCAATCATTCTTCAACTTGGTATAAATTCGGTAAAAAAAAGGCGGGCAATATGCCCACCCCACAAAAAATAATTAGATTTTAAAATTGTTAGGAAATCCCTAACAATTTAACTCAATTACTAAACTGTACTCAACTCTTTGATTTGGGGATTTGCTTCTGCACTATCAGCCTCAGAAGGTGGAACTAATTGCCAGAATTTAGGTAAGAATTCTTGCCAGTTTTGCAGAATCAACTGCGCTTTTGGTGAACCAGTGCGATCGCAATGGGTTTGAATTAATTCTTGCAGTTGCTTCTCCCCGGCTTCTGTGATTACTCGCTGAATTTTGACTATATCTTTATTGACTAATTCAGGGAAGGAACCATCTTCATCCAAGAAGTAAGCCAATCCGCCAGTCATCCCCGCAGCAACGTTGCGTCCAACTTTACCCAGAACGACAATCACACCACCAGTCATATATTCACAGCAATGATCGCCTGCGCCTTCAATGACTGCTAAACCTTTGGAGTTACGTACAGCAAAGCGTTCTCCGGCTAAACCGTTGGCAAATAGCACCCCTCCGGTAGCACCGTAGAGGCAGGTATTGCCGACAATCACATTTTGTGCAGGGTTGTAGGTAGCATTAGCGGGGGGTTTGATGATGATTTCACCACCATGCATTCCTTTACCGACATAGTCGTTAGCTTCTCCTTCCAGGCGGAGAATCATCCCGGGGAGGTTGAAGGCTCCAAAACTTTGCCCTACACTACCTTGAAAGTTGAGATGAATTTGTCCTGCGAAGCCACTATCGCCATATTCAGAAGCGATCGCACCTGCTAATCTTGCACCGACTGTTCTATCGGTGTTGACGATTTTCACGGTTTTAGCGATCGTAGACTGGTGGCGAATTGCCGCTTTAATATCTGGATCGGCCAGTAATTCATCATCGACAACCGGGCCATTACTGTGAACTTCTTCATGCACTAACCAGCTACGGTCATTTTTGGTATCTGGTAGCTGCAGTAAGCAGTTGAGGTTGAGTGATTGGGTTTTGGCGAGTTTGATATCCTCACGCTGTTTGAGCAAATCTGCACGTCCAATTACTTCCGATAGCGAACGGTAACCTAGTTTCGCCAACAGACTCCGCACTTCTTCCGCGATAAAGTAGAAGAAGTTAACCACGTGTTCGGGCATACCTGTAAACCGCTTACGGAGTTCTTCTTTCTGGGAAGCAACACCGACAGGGCAGTTATTGGTATGGCAAATCCGCGCCATAATACAGCCTTCAGCAATCATGGCAATGGAACCAAAACCGAATTCTTCGCCACCCATCAATGCACCGATTAGCACATCCCAGCCACTCTTGAGACCGCCATCTACACGCAGAATGACGCGATCGCGCAGGCTATTTTGCATCAGGACGCGATGCACTTCACTTAACCCGAGTTCCCACGGTGAACCTGCGTGTTTAATCGAACTTAAAGGTGAGGCACCTGTACCGCCGTCATGACCAGAAATTTGGATGATATCAGCGTTAGCTTTCGCTACCCCAGCCGCAATGGTACCAATGCCAATTTCTGCAACTAACTTCACAGATACCTGGGCTTTGGGGTTAATTTGGTGCAGGTCAAAAATTAGTTGGGCAAGGTCTTCAATGGAGTAGATGTCATGGTGTGGTGGTGGGGAAATTAATGTGACACCAGGCTTAGAACGCCGCAACATCGCAATGTAAGGACTGACCTTTGGCCCTGGTAATTGTCCACCTTCCCCAGGCTTGGCACCTTGGGCAATTTTAATTTCAATTTGTTTGGCGCTAGCTAAGTAACCTGGTGTGACACCAAATCTTCCCGATGCAACTTGCTTAATGGCGCTGGAAGCTGTGTCACCATTCCGCAACCCTTTTAAATGGGGGAGAGTAGCTGAGTGACCAGATTCATCAACATCATCTAAAACTTTATAGCGGACTGGATCTTCGCCACCTTCCCCAGAGTTGGATTTACCACCAATCCGGTTCATGGCGATCGCTAAAGTTTCGTGTGCTTCTCTGGACAACGCACCTAAAGACATCCCACCTGTGCAGAAGCGTTTGACAATCTCGCTGATTGATTCGACTTCTTCTAAAGGAATGGAGGCGCGATCGCTTTGGAAATCTAACAAGTCGCGCAGGGCGGTAACTGGTCGATTTTTCAGGTGTTCTTTGTATACTTCGTAGTGGTCGTATTGCTTGCCATCTACAGCTTTATGCAATGCTTTGGCTAGTTCGGGGCTGTTCATGTGGTATTCGCCGCCACGACGGTACTGCACAAAGCCCAAGTTTTCTAACTTCTTAATTGTGAGTTCGGGGAAAGCTTTTTGATGGAAGGAGAGAATTTCTTGGGCTAAATCGCTGACAGTCAACCCACCAATGCGGGAAGCTGTACCTTTGAATCCCAGTGCTAATAAATCTCCACCAATTCCAATAGCTTCAAAGATTTGCGCTGCTTGATAGCTAGAAAGCAGCGAAATTCCCATTTTTGAGAGAATTTTCAGCAATCCAGATGCAATGGCTTTGCGATAGTTAGCGATCGCTTGTTCTAGGGTAATGCTAGCAATTTGACCCCGAGCCATAAACTGCTGAGTCTTCGGATCGCCCCACCAATCGCGGACAGTATCTAAAGCCATGTAAGGACAAACTGCACCAGCACCATAGCCAATCAGACAGCCAAAGTGATGGGTACTCCAACATTGAGCAGTATCAACAATTAGGGATGCTTTCATCCGCAACCCTTCACGGATCAGGTGATGGTGTACTGCACCTACGGCCAATAAAGGCGGAATATAGCTGTATTCAGTTCCCAGGGGAGAGCGATCGCTCAATATCAAAATCTTTGCACCCGCCCGTACCGATTCCGCCGCTTTGGCTTGTAAAGCCTCTACTGCTTTTTTTAAACCTTCTGGCCCTGCGGCAATTTCAAATAAAGTTGACAATTGAGCAGTTGTGAAGCCAGAGAGTTTAATTGCCTCTAATTCTGCTTCGGTTAGTACTGGCGAATCAAGCTTGATTCTCTTAGCATATTCTGGCTTTACTTCTAATAAGTTACCCCGTTCGCCTAGCTCGACTTTCAGAGACATGACTAGCTTTTCTCTGAGTGGGTCAATAGCTGGGTTTGTGACTTGAGCAAAGCGCTGTTTGAAATAGTCATACAGCAAGTGGGGTTTTTCAGACAACACTGCTAGGGGAATATCATCACCCATACAGAAAGTTGGCTCTGAACCTTGCATAGCCATTGGCTGAATCACCATTTCCACATCTTCTGTGTTGTAACCAAAGGCTACTTGTTGTTGCAGCAAGGTTTGTCTGTCAATTTTTTCTGTGGGTATGTGTCCGCTATTAGTTGCAGAATACCCGTTACCGTTGCTGTTGGTTGCTCCATTGCCATTACCATTGGCGACTGGAGAATCAGTATTTACCAACGATTTCAGGTCTTGGCGATATTGTTGCAACCATTCCCCATAGGGGTGTTGCTTAGCAATCCGCTGCTTAATCTCCCAATTTTTTAGCACTTCATGGGTAGTTAAATCCACGGCAATCATTTGCCCTGGGCCAAGTCTACCTTTTTCCACGATGTTAGCTTCTGGTAAGTCTACTACACCAGCTTCGGAAGCAACGACGATGTAGTCGTCTTTGGTGATGACATAGCGAGCTGGTCTGAGCCCGTTACGATCTAATGTGGCACCAACTTTTTGCCCATCACTAAATACTAAAAGTGCTGGGCCGTCCCACGCTTCTTGCAAGCCGCTGTAGTACTCGTAGAAATCGGTAATCTCGGGATAATTCTGTAATGAAGGCTGATTTTGGTAAGCTTCTGGAACCAGCATCATCAAGCCTTCTAAAGGACTGCGGCCGGAACGCACCAATAGTTCTAAGACGTTATCTAAGGTGGCAGAGTCGCTATTGTCAATATGAACTAAGGGCTTGAATTCTTCAATGCGATCGCCCCAAACTGGATTAGCTAAACTTGCTTCTCGCGCCATCATCCAGTTGATATTACCCAACAAAGTATTGATTTCACCGTTATGTCCCAACAACCTCATTGGTTGCGCTAAGGGCCACTTGGGCATAGTGTTGGTGCTAAATCGGCGGTGATAAACAGCAAAGGCACTTTTATAAGCGGGATTTTTTAAATCGAGATAAAACTCTCCCAACACCGCGGAACGCACCATGCCTTTATAAACAATTGTCCGGCTCGACAGCGAACAAACATAAAAGTCATCGGAAATACTTTTCGCGGCTTTAAAAATGCGACGACGGGTAATATAAAGTGCCCTTTCTAGTTCTTCGCCACTTTTGTTAGCAGCAGCTAGAAAAATCTGCTCAATCTGAGGTTGATTTTCTTTTGCTTGTATACCTAATGAATCAGGTTGTACTGGAACTACGCGCCAACCCAGTACCGTGAATTTTTCCTCAGCCGCAATTTCCTCAACCATCGCTCGTGATTTGGCGGCTGCTTGGGGGTCTTGGGGTAAAAAGATCATCCCCACAGCCAAATTCCCTGTGGATGAAGATTCTATCCCCCTTTGGATATACTCTTGCTGGAACAACTCCCAAGGTATGGCGGTCAATATACCTGCACCATCCCCGGAATCTTGATCAGCACTACAACCACCCCGATGTTCCAAGCAAGTTAAGGCTGTTAAGGCTTTGGCAATAATTTCGTGGCTTGCAGAATTTTGGCGATGGGCGATAAATCCCACACCACAGGCATCTCTTTCCTCAACTAACCACCTTTGACCCTGATAACTATCTTTTTCCGTATCTGCAAATGACATGTTCTGCACTTGATTCCTTGGTGTATTATTCATAGCCTAATCCTGAAATGCTGAGTTACTAATTTTGCCGCCGCCGATGAGAAAAATTTCTAAGATTTACAGTGGAGAATATAGACATTCACCGAAATTTAGGGAAAAAAAATTTTAACTTCGGTCTGTTGTTGTAGTTCTCCCGTGTTAAAATAATCGCGTTATTTTTTTATGTGTTTATGCTGAGTTAGACAAATTACTTTTGCCCTAAATGCCTTTATATTTATATCCCGCGTGAAGCTAAGTAGTTTCTCAATTCTTGCTTTTCCAGATGATGGCTATTTTTCAAGTAAAGCTATTTATAGCTCACCTGAAACGAAAATCAATCTGATCGCTTCACCAATTTTGTTGCCGAAATTACCTGATTGCGGTAACAAAATCAGCCTATTACACTATATGCCCATTTGACAATTCCTAAATATTTCTGTTGTTATCTAGATTTTGGTTAATTATCGATTGCCACTTGCGTTACTACTAGCTTTACCTCACTTAAGTAGCAACAGTAGCAAACATCGGTGAGGAGGGAATATTCTAATCCAGCGCTGATTTCTAAAACTACCGTCTTAGACTACTGGAAGTGCCAGTTAAAACACTTAATTGCAGTGGTTTGGAGTAACAAATGCTTGTTTGTGTCTACAAGAGATAACAAGCCATCATGTATATTATCACGTTTTTTGATAGCTTTGATCATAGTTTTTTTAGATTTTGCATCATAAGTCAACTTACATTTTGGGTGATAGCTTTCAAAAGTACCAGCAAATCATGTTAAAAATGCCGCATTATTATTATCGACAAAAGTGTCCCACTGCTATGGTCAAAAGAAGTCATAGCAGGTTTATTTTGGCTCATATTTCGCCCATAATTGCTACAGCACTGTGTTTATATACTACCAGTACTACAAGGGCCCAACAGTTACCCTCAACGAATATTCCCACACCATCATTAACGCCACAGTCATCTCAAGCTTCCTTCTCTAGGGTAATCGCCTCTGGCAATCAAATATCGCTCAATGGTCGTACTTTATCAGGAGCTTGGTTGCAGCAACCAGGAAATGCCGCTCAACTGACAACTCAATTGAGTGATGGCGTACTTAGGCAATTAATTGGCGTAGATTTATTGAGCAGCAACAATCCAGCTAGACAACCAATAAATTGGTTTTCGTCTAGTACAACACCATTAATTTTAGGTGCTTGGTTGCAAAGAGGATATCGCTATTTAGATATTACTAATTTTGCTCAAACCGCAGGATGGCAGATGCAAGCTAATGGCAACATTTTAGTGATTTCTACACCTGCTGCAAATGTCACAGAAATATCACAAAATCAAGAAAGTTTTGGCGATCGCATCACTATAAATTTAGACCGCCCAACTCCTTGGCAAGTTACACAAGAATTACCAACTAAAAGTCCGCAAGACCCCGATACTGCAACAACAGCGAAAGCTCCTAAAATTCCTCATAGAATCTGGAAAATTACCATAGATGGCATTGCCGATCCCGCTTTAATACAAAGGTATACTCCTATACCGCCAGCACCCTTGCCAACACCATTACCAAATCTGCTCAAACAATTATTACCAACGCCCACATCAGAACCACTAATTAAGCAAGTGGAGGTAGTGAAAAACCAAACTGTAATTAGTTTAAGCATTCCCTTTGGGATGTCTCCCCGAATTAATACTGTTGCTAATCCCAATCGCTTAATTATAGAAGTTCGACCCGATGCACTGGTAGAAAAGAATATTAGTTGGGCTAGGGGATTGAACTGGCGGCAGCAGTTAGTTAATTTAGGGACAGAACGCTTTCCGGTAGTTTGGTTAGAAATTAATCCTCGTTCCTTTGGGCTAACTCTCAAACCTATCCGCAGTAACGTTAATGGTGTAGCGGGGACTGCACCGTTAATTCAGATAGCACCTAAATTCTCAGCAGCAGCAGCAATTAATGGTGGTTACTTTAACCGCAATAATCGCTTACCTTTAGGTGCTATTCGCCAAAATGGTCAGTGGATATCAGGGCCGATATTAAACCGAGGTGCGATCGCTTGGAATGATGCCGGCGAATTTTATTTTGATCGCCTCACCTTACAGGAAACTTTAATTGCTCCGAATAATTTGCGATCGCCAATTCTGTTTCTTAATAGTGCCTATGTTCAGAGTGGTATTGCCCGTTATACGCCAACTTGGGGTCAAACTTACACTCCCCTGACAGATAACGAAATCATCTTAATTGTTCAGAAAGACCAAGTTACCAATCAATTACCCGGTGGTAAAGCTGGGCAAACAAACTTTCCTATTCCCTTAGATGGCTACCTTTTAACTTTACGAGGTAATGCAGTGAATACTGCTGCCCAATTACCTATTGGTAGCGCAGTTAGTATTACAAGTGGCACAGTTCCTAATGAAATTAGTCGTTATGCCAATATTATCGGTGCGGGGCCACTACTAATCAAAAACCGTCAAATTGTCCTCGATGCAAAAGGCGAAAAATTTAGTGATGCTTTTATTGCTGAAAGAGCAATTCGCAGTGGTATTTGCACAAATGCCACAGGTAATTTGATGATTGCTGCTGTACATAACCGTGCTGGCGGCCCTGGCCCTACCTTAGCGGAACACGCACGGCTAATGCAACTTCTAGGTTGTGTAGATGCACTCAATTTAGATGGTGGTAGTTCTACCAGTCTTTACTTAGGAGGGCAACTAATTGATCGTTCTCCCAGTACCGCTGCACGTGTCCACAACGGGATAGGTATTTTCTTGGAACAAAAGTGATTTAGGGCATTGGGCATTGGGGATTGTTATTTATTATTTTTTATTTCTGCCAATTACCGATTACCAATTACCTAATCCCCAATTCCTTCATAAAGTTAAGAAAAAGCTGCCCATGTGTTTGATGAAGAATTGGTATAGACGCTGTAGTTTTAGTAGGAGTCTTTTACATCCTCAAGATTGCTTTTGTTATCGTTGGCAAGGTGCGACCTCGATTCTCGATTTTCGCAACTGCACGGTAACGCCAGAATTCTCATCAATGGTTCCTAAAGTACAGACGGTTTGTTATGTCTTTAAATGAGGTAACTATGGTTCAAATTTCAGAAACAACACAAACTAACACTCTGCCCTTACCTCCAGCGATAACTTCCAGAGGCGTTGCAGCAACTGAATTACGCCCTTGGGGTTCTTTTACAGTTTTGGAAGAAGGGCGGGGATACAAAATTAAACGTATCGAAGTTAAGCCTGGACACCGCCTTAGCCTGCAAATGCATCATCACCGCAGCGAACACTGGATTGTCGTTTCTGGTACTGCAAGGGTAGTTTGTGGTGAAAAAGAAGTTTTATTAAGCAATAATCAGTCTACCTATGTACCTCAATGTACAGCCCACCGCCTCGAAAATCCTGGCGTAATTCCCTTAGTGCTGATTGAAGTACAGAATGGTGAATACTTGGGTGAAGACGATATTATCCGCTATCAAGATGATTATGCCCGCACTGGCGATCAAAGCCGTTAAAATGCGATCGCTCATTTAGCCTTATTTTTGCCTTATAAGTTTTTTATACTCATCCCACCTTCTATTTGGTGGGATTTTTTATTATATGGTGTTTGGTTATTTCCCCATCTTCCTCATCACCCTAATCCCCAGTCCCTAATCCCCAATCCCCATTCTGTAATACTGTAAATATGGAGTTGGAAATTTTTAGACTAAATTCCATGATTCAATTGAGTCCAGCCGCTGCAAATGAAATTAAGCGATTAAAGTTAAAGCAGCCACAAAATGTTTTATTTCGTTTAGCAATTAAACCTGGCGGTTGTTCTGGGTGGTTTTATGATATGTCTTTTGATGAAACGGTAAAAGTTAGCGATCGCATTTTTGACTTAAATGGCATCCAGTTAGTTGTCGATGCCGAAAGTTTAAAATATATTGATGGATTAACAGTTGATTATTCAGAAGATCTGATGGGTGGTGGCTTTCGCTTTCAAAATCCCCAAGCTAACGCCATTTGTGGCTGTGGTAATTCTTTTGACCTTCATCAAGATTCATTGGTCAATAATCAGTAGTAAAAGCAACTATTCTTGAGCAACTGAACCAAATTCTAAATAATAATTGACACGAAACCTTGAAAAAAGTTATAATTAGGATTTGTTAAAACTTAGACACTAAGCAGCTAACGCGCTGTAACTCATGCCAACAATACAGCAGCTCATCCGTAATGAACGCGAACAAGCGCGTCAGAAAACCAAATCTCCGGCTCTGAAGCAATGTCCCCAACGTCGGGGTGTTTGTACCAGAGTATACACGACTACGCCTAAAAAGCCTAACTCAGCACTCCGGAAAGTGGCAAGAGTCAGGCTAACTTCTGGATTTGAAGTTACAGCTTACATTCCAGGCATTGGTCACAACTTGCAAGAACACTCTGTTGTGATGATTCGTGGCGGTCGGGTTAAAGACCTCCCTGGCGTGAGATACCACATCATCCGTGGCACGTTAGATACAGCAGGAGTCAAAGACCGTAAGCAAGGTCGTTCCAAATATGGAACTAAGCGTCCAAAAGAAGCGAAAAAATAGGAAATAGGCGGTTAATCGCATAAAATTTACGATTAATCGTCTAATTTTGATTAGCTCAGGGACGGAAAAAGTGGTATTTGCGATCGCAGCATTAGTTATAGTTCTTGTGTCTGTGTAAACAAATCAAGCTCCTGCACTAAGCGAGCAAGTGTAGGAAATTTTGAACCAAATCGTATAAAGTGACAGCAACGCTTTAATCTAGATATTAAGGTTTATTAATGTTGTCGCCTTGTCTATCTGGTGGCAGGTAACAAGTAAAGTAAGTTTGCCTGGCTGCATCTGTAAAAGAAAAATAGAGGAAGTTTGAGCGGCGTTTCCTACCGCTTTTAGTTTCCGGTGTCTGATAGCATATAATTTCGTTGCCAAAACCGAATTAAGGGTGAAGTATGTCTCGTCGTGGTGTTAGTCAAAGGCGCCCAGTTCCGCCTGACTCAGTTTATAATAGCCGCCTAGTTAGCATGATGATGCGGCGAGTAATGCGTCATGGTAAAAAATCACTAGCTGCACGCATTGTTTATGATGCCTTAAAAACAATAGAGGAACGCACTGGTAATCCTGCGTTAGAAACCTTTGAAAGAGCGGTGCGTAATGCAACGCCTCTAGTAGAGGTAAAAGCTCGCCGAGTTGGGGGAGCGACTTACCAAGTACCAATGGAAGTGCGTTCAGAACGGGGCACTACCCTAGCGCTACGTTGGCTGGTACAATTTTCTCGTTCTAGAGCCGGAAGGACAATGGCTGGCAAATTAGCTAATGAGCTAATGGATGCTGCCAATGAGACCGGAAATGCCATTCGTAAGCGGGAAGAAACACACCGCATGGCAGAAGCCAACAAAGCCTTTGCTCACTATCGTTACTAATTTTAGAAGCGATATATCGTACATCCAAGAGCGATATATCGCGGATTTTCAAAAGCAGACGGTTTTCCGTAAAAGTATAGAATCTTAACAAAGAGTAATATACAAGATATCATGAGGCAAAAACTATAGGAGGCTACTGTGGCACGTACGATCCCGCTAGAGAGAGTACGCAATATCGGTATTGCGGCGCATATAGATGCGGGCAAGACAACAACAACAGAGAGAATATTGTTTTACTCTGGGATAATTCATAAAATTGGCGAAGTTCATGAAGGAACAGCCGTTACAGACTGGATGGAGCAGGAGCGGGAAAGAGGAATTACCATCACCGCGGCTGCTATTAGTACCAGCTGGAAAGATCATCAAATAAACATTATCGATACTCCAGGTCACGTTGACTTCACTATCGAAGTTGAACGCTCCATGCGTGTGTTGGATGGTGTAATCGCCGTATTCTGTTCTGTGGGTGGTGTACAACCACAGTCAGAAACAGTATGGCGACAAGCAGACCGCTATAAAGTGCCGCGGATAGCCTTTATCAACAAGATGGATCGTACAGGCGCGAACTTCTACAGAGTTCATGAGCAAATGCGCGATCGCTTGCGAGCTAATGCTATTGCCATTCAATTGCCAATTGGTAGTGAAACCGAATTTAAAGGCATCGTTGACCTGGTACGCATGCGTGCCTATATTTACAACAACGATCAGGGAACAGATATTCAGGAAACTGAAATTCCCGCCGAATTGCAAGAGCAAGCAGCAGAATACCGCACAAAACTGATCGAAGCGGTAGCAGAAACCGACGACGATCTGATGACTAAGTACTTCGAGGGTGAAGAACTTACAGAAGCGGAAATTCAGGCTGCTCTACGGAAAGGAACAATTGCTGGTACGATTGTGCCGGTGCTTTGTGGTTCAGCATTCAAAAACAAAGGCGTACAGCTAATGCTGGATGCAGTGGTAGATTACCTGCCAGCACCAATTGATGTCCCAGCAATTCAAGGCACATTACCCAATGGTGATACCGTTGAACGTCGGGCTGATGATAACGAACCTTTATCGGCTTTGGCATTCAAGATTATGGCTGATCCATATGGTCGCCTAACCTTTGTGCGCGTTTATTCTGGTGTTCTGAAGAAGGGTAGCTACATTCTCAATGCTACTAAGGGTAAGAAAGAACGGATCTCTCGCCTAGTTATTTTAAAAGCAGATGAACGACAAGATGTCGAAGAAATGCGGGCTGGGGATCTAGGCGCAGCATTGGGTTTGAAAGATACCTTAACAGGTGACACTATTACTGATGAAGGATCACCAGTTATTCTGGAATCTCTATTCATCCCTGAGCCTGTGATCTCGGTGGCGGTTGAACCCAAAACCAAGAACGACATGGATAAATTATCCAAGGCGCTGCAATCTCTTTCAGAAGAAGATCCGACATTCCGTGTCCACGTCGATCCTGAAACCAACCAAACAGTGATTGCAGGGATGGGAGAGCTACACCTGGAAATTCTGGTAGACCGGATGTTACGTGAATTTAAAGTGGAAGCAAATGTGGGTGCGCCCCAAGTAGCTTACCGCGAAACAATTCGTAAAGCAGTCTCCAAAGTAGAAGGTAAGTTTATCCGCCAAAGTGGTGGTAAAGGTCAATACGGTCACGTTGTGATCGATTTGGAACCAGGTGAACCTGGAAGCGGCTTTGAATTTGTTTCTAAGATTGTGGGTGGTGTTGTACCTAAAGAGTACATTGGCCCTGCAGAACAAGGAATGAAAGAATGCTGTGAATCTGGGATTTTAGCTGGCTATCCACTTATTGATGTGAAAGCTACTTTGGTTGATGGCTCTTACCATGATGTAGACTCTTCAGAAATGGCTTTCAAAATCGCCGGTTCTATGGCGTTGAAAGAAGCAGTAACTAAAGCTGCACCCGTCCTTTTAGAGCCTATGATGAAAGTTGAAGTTGAAGTTCCAGAAAACTTCCTTGGCGATGTCATGGGTGACCTCAATTCCCGTCGTGGGCAAATTGAGGGTATGGGATCTGAGCAAGGTCTTGCTAAAGTGACTGCTAAAGTCCCATTAGCAGAAATGTTTGGCTACGCTACCGATATCCGGTCAAAGACTCAGGGTCGGGGCATCTTCTCAATGGAGTTTAGCCACTACGACGAAGTGCCTCGCAACGTGGCTGAGGCAATCATTGCAAAAAGCAAAGGGAACGCTTAATTAAAAAAGGAAACGAGCATTCATGGCACGCGCAAAGTTTGAAAGGAAAAAACCTCACGTTAACATCGGTACTGTTGGCCACGTTGACCACGGTAAAACAACATTAACAGCAGCCATCACCATGACCTTGGCGGCTCTAGGCCAAGCTGTAGCTAAAGGCTACGACCAAATTGACAACGCACCAGAAGAAAAGGCGCGGGGTATTACTATCAATACCGCTCACGTTGAGTATGAAACCGAAAATCGCCATTATGCTCACGTAGACTGTCCAGGACATGCTGACTACGTGAAAAACATGATCACTGGTGCAGCCCAAATGGACGGAGCAATTCTGGTAGTAGCTGCTACCGATGGCCCCATGCCCCAAACCCGCGAACACATCCTGCTAGCAAAACAGGTAGGCGTTCCCAGCTTGGTTGTCTTCTTGAACAAAGAAGACTTAATGGATGACCCAGAACTACTAGAACTAGTAGAACTAGAACTTAGAGAACTGCTTTCTAGCTATGATTTCCCTGGCGATGACATACCCATCATCAAAGGATCTGGTCTACAAGCACTGGAAGCTATGACTGCTAACCCCAAGACCCAGCGTGGCGAGAATCAGTGGGTAGATAAAATCTATGAACTGATGGATGCTGTAGACTCCTACATCCCGACCCCAGAGCGTGCTGTTGACCAACCCTTCCTGATGGCCGTAGAAGACGTATTCTCCATCACAGGTCGTGGTACTGTTGCTACTGGACGGATTGAACGGGGTAAAGTTAAGGTCGGCGATGTCGTCGAGTTGGTGGGCATTAGAGATACCCGTAACACCACAGTTACTGGGATTGAAATGTTCAAGAAGAGTCTAGATGAAGGTTTAGCTGGTGATAACGCAGGTGTATTACTGCGCGGTATCCAAAAGGCAGATATTGAACGGGGTATGGTACTAGCTAAACCCGGTTCTATTACACCTCACACTCAATTTGAAGGTGAAGTGTATGTTCTGACAGAAAAAGAAGGCGGTCGGAAAACCCCATTTTTCGCAGGCTACCGTCCCCAGTTTTATGTACGGACAACAGATGTAACCGGCACCATCCAAGCTTTCACCACTGATGAAGGCGCTGCGGCAGAAATGGTAATGCCAGGCGATCGCATCAAGATGACTGTAGAATTGATCAACCCAATCGCAATTGAGCAAGGAATGCGCTTTGCGATTCGTGAAGGTGGTCGTACCATCGGTGCTGGTGTCGTTTCTAAAATCGTCAAATAGCACCTTTCAACTTAATTCAAAAGGAGCAGAGATGGCAAAATCTTCTCTGCTCCTTTCTCTTCCTTCGATTAACGATTAAAGGGATTAGCGATTGGGAATGAGAGATCAGGGATGGGAATTTTATCTCCTACTCCCCAATCCCCAGCCCCCATTACCCCTAATCCCCACTCCCTTCCAGTCCCTTAAATAATCAGAACCTAGAAAACTAAAGATGGCAACTCTACAGCAGCAGAAAATTAGAATCCGCTTACAAGCTTTTGATCGTCGTTTATTAGATACATCTTGCGAGAAGATTGTAGACACAGCTAACCGCACTAACGCTACAGCTATCGGGCCCATTCCTTTACCAACAAAACGTAAGATCTATTGTGTATTGCGATCGCCTCACGTAGATAAAGATTCCCGCGAACACTTTGAAACTCGCACCCATCGCCGGATTATTGACATTTATCAACCTTCCTCTAAAACTATTGATGCGCTAATGAAGCTGGATCTGCCATCTGGTGTGGACATCGAAGTAAAACTTTAATTCTATGCTCAAGAGTCAAAAGTCACATAAGTCATAACCATTGACATTTGCCTTTTGACAATGACTTTTGTATTAATACTTACATAGCCCTGAAGAAATATCTCTCAGGGCTTTTTCTGAGCTTTAAAACAAATGATAGAATGTAAACATAGTACGGGAGAAACAGAGACTCATAAATTTTAACGATTAAATTTATACCAGAGTAACTATGACATCCTCTTCTAGAATTGCAGTTCGCGAACTACCTCTGTTCCCGTTACCTGAAGTAGTTCTTTTTCCTGGCAGACCATTACCCCTGCATATTTTTGAATTTCGCTACCGAATCATGATGAACACGATTCTCGAAAGCGATCGCAGGTTTGGTGTTTTGATGGTTGATCCGGTCAAAGGTACCATTGCTAATGTTGGTTGCTGTGCAGAGATTATTCATTATCAGCGACTGCCAGATGACCGAATGAAGATGTTAACTTTAGGTCAGCAAAGATTCCGTGTTTTAGAGTATATTCGAGAAAAACCCTACCGCGTGGCTTTGGTTGAGTGGTTTGAAGACCAAACACCAATCAAGGATTTGCGACCTTTAGCTTCTGAAGTAGAACAGCTGCTACGAGATGTTGTGCGTCTTTCAGCGAAGTTAACAGAACAAAATATTGAATTACCAGAAGATGTACCCGATTTGCCTACAGAGTTATCTTATTGGGTGGCAAGTAACCTTTATGGCGTAGCCGCGGAACAGCAGTCATTGCTAGAAATGCGTGATACAGCGGCTCGGCTAGAAAGAGAATCAGAAATTTTGACTTCTACTCGAAATCACTTGGCTGCTCGTACAGTTCTCAAAGACACTTTTAATCAAAAGTTATAAGTTAATCAATGGATTCCACCGACTGTGGAATTGTAATAGGTAGGATACTGTAGCTACCAAAAATTTTTAAAATTTCTGTGTAGGTGCTGAGTTCTGCTAAAGCAGATTGCATTTTGGATGAATTGCTATCTGCTTCTAAATCCATAAAAAATAAGTATTCTCCCAAAGAACGCTTTGTGGGGCGAGATTCAATGCGGCTGAGGTTAATTCCTCGTTGGGCAAATGTTTGCAGTGGTTTTACAAGTGCGCCTGGGAGATTAGCAGGTAAGCTGAAAGCTAGCGAAGTATGAGTATTCGTTGTATGAGATTTCTGGGACGAAATCTTTGTTTGAGCTTGACTAATTACCCAAAAGCGAGTGCAGTTTTCTGGATAGTCGTTAATACCAGTAGCTAGTATTGGCAGATTGTATAGTTCAGCCGCTCTCATGGATGCGATCGCTGCTGCTGTTAAATCTTCCTTTAATAGTTGTAATGCCTCAGTTGTGGAATTACTAGGAATGATCTGCACTGTGGGGAGATATTGTCCTAACCATCCTTGACATTGGGACAAAGCTTGGGGGTGGGAATAAACTGTTTTAATGTTATCTAAACTAGTTGCACAAGAAATTAAAGTATGGGTAATAGGTAATACCAACGCTAACTGTATTTGCAAACTATCCAATACCCATAGTGTATCCATTGTCATGGTGACACTACCTTCTATCGAATTTTCCACTGGCACAACTGCTAATTGAGTCTGCCCTTGGGTAACAGCTTGGAGTGACTGAGCAATGCTGGGATAAGGACGTAATGAGGCTTCAACTCCTGTTGTTTGAGCCAACCAGTTGAGAAAAAAAACAGCTGCTTGCTCTGCATAAGTACCGGGTGGGCCTAAATGTGCGATCGCTAGTGTCATATTCTTAACCTTGAGATGCAAATTTGATTTGTTTACAGATAGGTCAACTACACATTCCTGACAGATGTTTTCTTAAAAAATTGCGCTGATTAACCTGTATTTTAATTCTTAAGAGAATTGATAAAAATTTTATTACTTTTATATTTTTAGTTACACATAGTATCTACTTTGTCAATCACTACTTTTGATGATTACTAGTATATTTTTTTAACTAAAGATAGTAATTCAATTATTAAGTTTATTATTCATAATGTAGAGGTTATGAGACACAATAATTTTTATAATCAATAAAGTCGCAACTTTATCTCAAAATATTTTTAATATTTTAAAAAATATTAAAATTAGACAACATATATATTCATTTACTCATGGCTACCCGGTTTACGGCTTCTCAATCAGTTGAAATTGCTGTTCCAAAGCAGCCTATTCCCATCCAGCACTACTTACGTCAACCCCAACGTTTAGTTCATGCTTTGGTTGACAATAATCGCATTCAGCAAATTTCAGAAGAAGTATTTCGGTTAAAAATGCGTCCTCTGACTTTCATGTCACTTAGCCTGCAACCAACTGTAGACATGAGAGTATGGGCAGAATCTAATGGAACTATTTATTTGCGATCTGTAGGCTGTGAAATTCTTGGTATTGAGTATATTAATCAACGTTTTGCATTAAATTTAAAAGGCTACCTGTCGCCATCACAACTCAGTACAGGTACTCACCTACAAGGCAAAGCGGATTTAGAAGTACAAGTAGAGCTACCACCGCCATTTTCCTTTACTCCCAAACCAATTTTAGAAACCACTGGTAATGGTTTGCTTAAGAGTGTGCTGTTGACTGTAAAACAACGGCTACTACATCAGCTGTTAGCTGATTATCGTCGTTGGGTAATTTCTCAAACGAATGTCCCAAGCCTTAAAGACGATAGTGGAGAATTACCCATTTTACATATAGAGTAAATTTACTCTTAATTGGTTTGCTCGGAAATTTTCCAGCAGATTTAGCCTTAACCAGACTAAGTCACACTAGCTACTCTAAGAACCTCTGGATTTTATTTAACCTCAAATCTGAATTTGACAAGAACGAAAAGACTTACGGTGTAAAGGTGAAGGCCCGTATTTTTTTAGAGCTAGCAAATGCTTTTGGCTACCATAACCCTTGTTACTTGTTAGGTCGTACATGGGATACTTTGATGCCAAGCGCAGTACTAGCTCATCACGCCAAACCTTAGCCACAATACTCGCTGCAGCAATAGTGAGCGATCGCTCATCTCCTTTGACTATTGTTTGTTGCGGTAGTAATAAGTCTTTTACCGATTGATTACCATCTATTAAGCAAAGAGCAGGCTGTACTTTCAGTTTTAGCACAGCCCGCTTCATTGCTAGTAATGTTGCCTGCAAAATGTTGATTTGGTCAATTTCAGCAGTGGAAGAGAAACCAATTTTCCAGTCTATTGCTAATGCACAAATTTGCTGTGCTAGTTCCGTTCTGCGAGAGCTAGACAGCTTTTTACTATCTTTAATTTTAGCTGCTATCAATTCTGGCCAAGCACTCTCTGGTAGCATAACTGCTGCCGCAACTACAGGGCCAAACAAAGCACCTCGCCCTACTTCATCTACACCAGCCATACCCGCAGTACCTGCTAATGTTGACAACTCTAGCCACAGCAGTTCACTTTGAGGAGGTACTACAGACTTATTATTAGCGGCGGTTGGCTCTGGCTCTACCATCATGGCAGTTAGCTTTCTTCATTGTTGTCATCTATGGCCGAGGAGCGACGACGACGGCGACGACTAGCAGCAGAAGCACTATTAGCTTCACTAACTTCAGCTTCTTCTGCGATCGCAGTGAACCCAGGTGATTCAATTACTGGTTGGGGTGATGGTTTTTGTTCTAGCTCAACTTGTGGTGTAGGTACTTTGATGGTGCTGACTGCACTGCTGACTTTTTCAGTGGCGGTGGTATCAGAGGTAGATTCCGTAGACGGAGCGGGAATTTGTCCTGGTTGCACAATATTGATAATTACTGATTTCGGATTTTTCACTTCCCGATCCAGCTTCACCAAGGGAGAGACACCCATCAAAGCGAAAACATCTTGTTCCTCTAAAGTCATTTCTACAGTCCTGATTTCCGGTGGTTCTACCACTGGTTTGACTGGTTCTACTTTGGTAACTTTAGCTCGTTCTCCTCTTTCATTCCAACCTTGTTTGTTCAAGCTGGGTGGGGGAATTTCAGGTGCTGGTGCTAGTTCATTATCAGCATCCAGGTCTAAGTCTGGATCATTAACAAAAGCGAGTGGATTGTTGACAATCCGTCCTTCATCTTTGCCATTTGGCGCACCAATACCAATGCGACTACGACGGGTGCGGGTACGACGCTTGTTATGATCGCTCAGCTCTTGATAGCTGGGATGATTCATTAAGTTGAGGGCACCCAAGTCAGAATCGTTATCAAATGAATCGCCAAATCCATCGTAGGTTTCCCGTGGCTCGGGAATGCGGGCAACTGGCAGACGGGGTTCTCTGGCTTCCCGTGGTTCTCTCGCCTCTCTGGGTTCCCTATTCGGTAGGGGGATAAAGCGTTCTGGTATCTCTGTGGGTATGGTGGGCAATCTACCTTCTAGTTCTCCTGGTAGACGCACGGTATGCCCTAAACCTCCACAGGTCGGGCAAGTTTCACCAAATAATTCGTAAATATTTTGACCTTGGCGCTTACGGGTCAGTTCTACTAAACCTAGTTCGGTGAGTTGAGCAATTTGAGGACGAGCTTTGTCTGCTTTTAGGGCTTTGTTAAAATGCTCCAGCACTTGCAGTTGATCGCGTCGTGATTCCATATCAATAAAATCGACCACGATTACCCCGGCGATATTCCGCAGACGCATCTGCCGGGCAATTTCTGTAGCCGCTTCGCAGTTAGTCCACAGTACTGTTTCTCTAGCTGTTGCGGAACGTGTGAAAGAGCCGGAGTTAACATCTATAACTGTTAAGGCTTCGGTTGGCTCAATGATGATATAGCCACCAGAAGGTAGGTCTACCCTTGGTTTGAGGGCTTCACGAATCGCGGCATTAATCCGGAAGTATTCTAAAATCGGTGAGCGATCGCGGTGATGGTCAATTAACAATCCCTGCGGTGTTTGACCCCCACTCCAGTTTTGCAAATACTGCTTGACTCGCTTCAAACCAGTACTAGAATCAACCACAATGCGATTCACATCCGCGCCGTACATATCTCGCAGGACGCGTTGGATAAAGTCATCATCTCGGTTCAGCAATGCTGGAGCACGGGTAGATTGCGCTTCTTGCTGAATTGCTTCCCATTGCCTTTGCAATACTTCTAAATCTTCGATAATTGCTTCTTCTGGTTTACCTTCGGCTTCTGTGCGTACCAGTAAACCCATACCTGCGGGTTTGATCAAAATTGCTAGTGCTCGCAGGCGGTTACGCTCGCTTTCACTTTTAATCCGTCGAGATAAATTTACACCTCTACCATAGGGCATCAGAACTACGTAGCGTCCAGGCATGGTGATGTTACCTGTCAGCCTTGGCCCTTTTGTCCCCGTTGGCTCTTTCATTACCTGCACCAACACTTTTTGTTGTGGTGCTAATAATTCTGTGATTGCTGCTGCTGTCCGCTTCAGTTTTAACGGCCCCAAGTCAGTGACATGAATAAAGCCGTTACGCTCTGGATCGCCAATATTTACAAAAGCTGCATCAATACCTGGTAGTACATTTTCTACCACTCCTAAGTAAATATCACCAATTTGGTGATGACCAGTGGCTACAACAAGTTCTTGTATTTGATCTTCCGAAAATACAGCAGCAATTTGATGCTGTTCCGCGATGATAATTTGCTTTGGCATTCAATTCCCTCAAAAATTCGTTGCACCGATGGGTAAAGGAGGTTTTTTTAGCCTCTCTCCCCTGCAAGCCCCAAAAGGTGCAGCTGATAATAATAATTGTGAATTTAAGCTCCCAGTTAAAGAGCTATGGATACTGTGATTGCGTTTACACGCCTGATTATTCCAGAAAGGCTGCATATGTTTAAGCAATTGAATCAACCATCTATGGTTGATTTTTGATGCTATACCTTCACCATTGAAAGATTAGGTATTCAGCAGTTGTTTAAAAAGCATAGAGGAAGAGTTGCCGACGGAGCCTATTGTGAGTTACTGATTCACACGGTAGCTATAGAGAGAGTGTGTTCTTTAACCTGCCTCAGTTTATCTGGGATAAAATCCTAGAAGTTGCACTCTCATATCTTTGCCTTTGCCCCCTGGGTATCAGGGTAGTGAACCAGCTGATTCAATGCAGCGCCAGAAAATTTCTCTTCATCCCATTCTAACGCAACCTTACCAAAAATCAATTCCCACGATGTATGATGTCAGGGCAACTACTAGCCAGTTGCCCTTGACGGATTATATACCCAAAATGAGCCGATTGCGCTGGATATGACAGAGATGAAATTCTGTGTTAGCCACATTTTCTAGCATAAACAGGATTTGTTCGGGACGCAACAGCACACCATCGGGACGACAGATACCTACATAACGCAAGATAACTATAGGCTCAGACTGGATGTTGTTGGTGGCGACTAATCCGAGTTCAAATAAACGATCGCGCAGATTTACGATTTGGTGTTTACCTGACTTGGTAATTTGTTCCCAGAGAATTTCTGTTTTGGCTTGAATTTGCTCAATCCAGCTTTGCCATTGTGCAGGTGTGGCTTCCCCTGTGGTGGAAACAGTAATTAAATATTCTGCTGCTTCTATGACTTGGCTAGCTGCGGGAGCTTTTAAATCCAATTCCTTTACATTATATATAGGTATGTCTGGGGGTAACTCCTTCGCTAAATTGGCTCGGAATGTATTGACATCTATTGGCTCAGTTAACTCAAAATCTACAATTTCTCCTGTGCTTGTAGCTCCTAAAGCTAAAGCATTAGCCACAGAAATCCGGGGATGGGGATGAAAACCACCAGTAAAAGATACTGGTAAGCTAGCTCTTCGCACTACTCTATCGAATAGACGCATCAAATCTAAATGGCTCACTAAAGCCATCTCTCCCTGCTTGCCGAACCAGACTCGCAGGCGTTGGACTCTAGCGGTATTTGGCACAAATTCCCCAGCAAATTCTGGGACTGCTGGTGGCTCAATGACAATATTATGTCCAAAATCGGTGCCACAGACACCACAGTGAGAACACCCATCAAAAGAGCAGTCAGGAACGATCGCGGCTTCTAAGGCCCGTTGCAGGTCTTCTTTAAGCCACTTTTTGTCAATTCCTGTATCAATGTGCTCCCAGGGGAGAGGAGCATCGAGGGAAGGAGACAAACCAACTTCACTGCTTTGCTCCTGGGTGGTGGCAAATAAATTCCATTCACCCTGTTCCACTTGACGGTATTTCCAGTCTAAACCTGCTTGCGCGATCGCGCTTCCCCAAGCTGCAAACGCTTTGTCCATACTCTCATACCAGGAATCCATACCTGCACCCAATTCCCACGCTCGGCGGAGAACTTTTCCTAAAGTGCGATCGCCTCTACCTATAAAGTCTTCCATTGCCGACAGCCGCACATCAGTAAAATTTACTTTTACTCCTCTAATGCGGCGGAATTCTTGTCTGAGTAACTTTTGCTTGCGTTGAAATTCAGCAGTAGAAACTGAGTGCCATTGAAATGGTGTATGGGGCTTAGGGGTAAAGTTAGAAATTGTCAAGTTAAAGTTTAGCGGTCTTCTCCCCTGTCCGCGACACTCTCTTTGCAACCAACTCACCGTTTCCGCAATGCCAATCACATCGGCATCTGTCTCACCTGGTAAGCCGATCATAAAATACAATTTGATTTTATCCCAGCCTTGTTCCCAAGCTGTTTTCACACCCCTGAGCAGTTCTTCATTAGTCAAACCCTTATTGACAATGTCCCGCATTCTCTGGGTGCCAGCTTCTGGGGCGAAGGTTAGCCCTGATTGTCTTGTTCCGCCTAGAATATTGGCAATATTTTCATCAAATCTGTCTACTCGTTGGCTAGGAAGAGACAGTGTAATATTTTCATTTTTTAAACGATTTTTAATTTCCATCCCTACTGCTGGTAGAGATAAATAATCTGAACAACTGAGGGATAGCAGGGAAAACTCATTGTAACCAGTCGCCCGCATTCCCTGTTCAATGGCTTTTACTACCTTGTCTGGTTCTACATCCCGCGCTGGACGGGTAAGCATTCCTGGTTGACAAAAGCGACAACCGCGAGTGCAACCACGGCGAATTTCAATTGTTAAGCGATCATGTACTGTCTCGACATAAGGCACTAGCCCAATGGAATAAGCCGGTATAGGTGTAGCCACCCGCCTGAGAATCCGTTTGGGGACATTGTCCGCTACAGGATGGACTGAACCATCCGCCGCCATTTGGTAAAACTGGGGAACGTATACCCCTGGGATTTGAGCTAAGTCCAGCAGTAATTCTCTGCGGCTCAAAAGAGCTTGTTTACCTTCTTCCAAGACTAAACCAATTTCTGGTAGTAGTTCCTCGCCATCGCCAAGAGCGATAAAGTCGAAGAAGTCTGTGTAAGGTTCTGGATTAGAGGTTGCTGTTTGGCCTCCCGCGAAAATTAGGGGGTAATTACCTGCTGTGCGTTCTTGCCAAGTTAGGGGTATACCTGCCAAATCCAACATTTCTAAAATATTGGTGGCTCCCAGTTCGTAACTAAGACTAAACCCTAAAATGTCAAATTCTGTCAGCAATCGCTTCGACTCGACTGCAAACAATGGTGTGTTTGTTGTCCGGAGTTTAGCTGACAGATCTGGCCCAGGGAGATATGCGCGATCGCATAACTGCCGCGGCTGGGCGTTCAAGATGTTATAGAGAATAATATGCCCTAGGTTGGAAGCTCCAACTTCATATACTTCTGGGTAGGTTAGCACCCAACGTATTGATGCCGTGTCCCAAGGTTTATGTACTGCTAAGCGCTCATTACCTAAGTAACGCGCTGGTTTTAAAATATCCGGTGTGATTAACTTTTCAACTGCAACAGCCACTGTGCTATCTTCTAGCTACCTTAATTACAGCTACTCACCTCCAACCTTAGCATTGATTAGGTCTTTCTACAGAATTGTTTGCCGCAACTTACAATTCCGTTACAAAGCTGGCTGTCCAAGCCACCCTCAACAGCAGCATTGCTTATTTGCTATGAAGTCAAGCTGCTGCAACATCAGGGTTAGCCTCAAACGATTTCAAATACTTGATCGAGTTGTGTCAATTCAAAAATAATTCTAATTGACGGAGACACTGAGCCAAGCTGGAGGCTTCGCCCTAAACTCCCAGCCAGTTTCAGCGCAGATACCAATGCCATCAATCCCGCACTGTCTAATGATTCTATTGCTGCCAAATCCACTAACAAGATAGAAGTATCATCTTGCGTCAACGCTGTAGTTAGATCCCGCTCAAATTCTAAAGCGTTGGCGGCATTAAGGCAGCCTTGAGGACGAATAACTGTAACTTTTGGACATTTAAGTACCGCTTGCATAATGAAATCCTAATTTAAAGTTATTGAACCTTAAAGCTTAGATGTATTTGAACATAAACTTTTTTTCATAACATCGACCATTTGTATTATGTTTCTTTGCTAAATCTTTATAGGTTTCATACCTCTGTTTAAAGATTGTCATAATTAATAGTTAAAATGTATGTATATATACTTTTTTTTCACTCCAGTTCAAAAACAATCAACATAGCAATTCCAAGAGCAGAATCAATCTCCGTAGCTATGCTGAGATAGTTGATTTTATCTATAGCTAAGGATGATTTAGAATAAGTTTGGTCATTAGTAAAAGCCCTTATATATTCGACCCTGTCAGTGGCAGATACTAACTGTAATCGTGTATTCCTTTAACAAACACTTTGTGATCTAGATCACACTATCTTAGGCATTGGGATCACTTTTTATACCAAACTTGATCTTGGATAATTAACAGCAAATACAAATTGGCTGAGTCTTTATGAGAACTAGACATGCTATTCGTCAATTGGTAGAAAAAGCCCTTTATATTAAAAAATTAACTCCTGAAATTGAAGATGAAATCAATTCAGAATTAACAGAAATGGGTTACATCTCTGATGTTGATTATGAAGCTTTAGAGTTATTAATGGCAGAGATGGATGCAGGCCGAATTAAATTGGTTCCTAGCTTAGGTTAGTAACAAACATCGCTGACAATTGCAGCTTTTGCCTCTATCTAGAGCTATATAATTTAGAATATTTCACAGAATTGTAAGACTGCAGCCTTGACAAATAGTACAGCTTGGTAAGATCAAAGCTACCTTAACCAACCCTAGGGAAACGTTTAAGTGCAAATGGTCAGCATATCCATTGCTATAAAGTTCTGAAGAAGGCTACTACCGCAGCGATACCAGCATAATGACCTTGGCGTTATTTTTGTGTGAGTTTTAAGATTTGGTTACCTACTCTGGCGTAAACTGTGCTAATGAGCATCAAAAATTTGCATTAGTAGTAAGCCGCCATGCAGTTCGCTAAACGCCTAGAAAAAATTCCTCCCTACCTGTTCGCTGAAATTAACCGCAAACGGCATGAACTCGAAGCTCAGGGAGTTGATATCATCAATTTGGCGATCGGCGATCCAGATAAACCAACTCCGGCTTATATTCTCCAGGCAATGCATGAGGCGATAGATGACGCTGCTACTCACAACTATCCACCGTATCAAGGTACTCAAGAATTTCGGGAAGCAGCGGTTAAATGGATGGAACGTCGGTTTGGTGTGGCTGACTTAAATCCAAATACAGAGGTTGTGTGTTCGATTGGTTCTAAAGAAGCGATTCACAACACCTTTTTAGCCTTTGTCGAAGCAGGAGACTATACGCTAATACCAGATCCTGGTTATCCTGTATACCGAACTGCAACATTATTTGCTGGTGGTGAGCCTTATACAATGCCTCTGAAGGCAGAAAATCAATTTTTGCCGGACTTAAATATGATTCCAGAGGAAGTTGCTCATAAAGCGAAACTTTTATGGATTAACTATCCTAATAATCCGACAGGAGCAATAGCAACAGTAGATTTTTTTGCAGAATTGGTAGCTTTCTGTAAGCAGTACGATATTTTGCTATGTCATGACAACGCTTATTCAGAAATGGCATACGATGGCTACAAACCGCCAAGTGTGCTACAGGTTCCAGGTGCTAAAGATGTAGCAATTGAGTTTCATAGTCTGTCTAAGTCCTACAATATGACGGGCTGGCGGATTGGTTTTGCAGTTGGTAATCCCATTGGGATTAAAGGCTTAACCCAGGTGAAAAGCAACGTCGATTCTGGGGTATTTAAGGCAATTCAACAGAGTGCGATCGCAGCCTATTCTACCAATGAAGTAGAATTGCAATCTCTCATCTCTGTTTACCAAAATCGTCGGGACATTATTGTGAAAGGGTTACAATCTCTAGGCTGGCCAATTCAGCCGCCACAAGCAACTCTTTACGTCTGGGTTCCAGTTCCGCCAGGATATACATCCACAGAGTTTGTCACTTTATTACTTGACAAATGCGGTATTCTTGTGCCTCCGGGTAACGGTTATGGCGCATCTGGAGAAGGCTTTTTCCGGATAGCCTTAACCATACCCGATGAGCGAATGCATGAAGCCATTCAACGCTTGAAGGATGCGGGGATTAGATATGAAACGTGAGGGCATGGGGCATTGGTAATTGGTAATTGGTCATTGGTAATGAAACTTTTGAGTTTCTCCCTTACTCCCTTATCTCCTTCATCCCCCTCAGATCCCTCGTCTCTCTAGCCCCTAACTCCTTCCTGCCAAACTAAGTGAATAAAATGATGCAGTTGCTGCTTGGCTAGTGCGTCAGGTTCTGTTTTGGGTTCTTTCGCTAAAACCTGACTCAATACCGTAATGACTTCTGTGTCTAAGGCTGGTTGAAATAAATTTACAGGCCATAGCAAATCAGATGCATCTCGTAAGTCCGTTATTTGCGGGGGTTCTGTAAAAAAATCTACCAGCACTAAAGGACGTACCCAGCACAACTGGCGCGAAACCACGACTTGAATGACTTCTGCATATAAATTCTTGTCGCCATGTTTTAACGAAACAATTTGTCCTGATTGAAATTCCAGGCTTATCTCCATAATCAAGCAGCTTAAAGCAGCAGGAATAATATTGTAGTTTTCTTCATGGTAAAACTGAGATGGCACTACAGGTGTAACCTGAAGGTAAGACTATGACAGCTACAATTTTTTAGACCTCGATTTCGCAATCAAACTCAGGCAGCAAAATTTTTCCTACCACGGTATCTGAATATAAATGTTATAAAATAGGTGAATAACTGTTAAGCGATCGCAAGACAGATACTCTGTTGTAGTAAATCAACGAAGAAAGAGCAAGAGCCGTGTCAGTCGAAACAATTGAGAAGCGTTCCACAACCCGCAAGCTCGCGCCTCAGTATCGCGTTTTGCTCCATAATGACGACTACAACTCTATGGAGTACGTGGTACAGGTGCTAATGACCACAGTACCGAGCATCACCCAGCCCCAGGCTATTAGCATTATGATGGAAGCCCACACTAACGGGCTAGCTTTAGTGATTACTTGCGCTCAGGAACACGCTGAGTTCTACTGTGAAACTTTGAAAAGTCATGGTTTGAGTAGCACTATTGAACCTGATGAATAATCATTCGTCATCAATTATGAGTCTCAATTTAAAATGTTGACTTGTAACTGTTGACTGATTTTACATGAAAATTAACTTGTTCGATTTAGCTCAACGCCCTGCCCCTATAAGGCTGGGTTGTTTTATTTTGGCTTTATTATTGCTATGGTTGCCTGTTGCTGCGCCAATATACTTACTAGTGCATGATTCTAATTTAGAAAGTATATTAACAATGGTATTGCTATATGTAGAATTTATTTTTCTACTGCGGTTATGGGGTAAGTATGTCTATCAAGAACCTCGGATATTACGGCATTATGGCTTAGAAATTTCTCGCCAGAACTGTGTAGATTTGCTGCGTGGTTTGGCGATGGGATTAATTACTGTATTGATAGTATTTGGATTACAAGGTGCTTTTGGTTGGTTAGTGTGGCAACAACCGCAAGTTTTATTATTAAAAATTGTTTTAGAAGGTTTAATTGTTGGTTTTGGTGTAGGTTTTGCAGAGGAATTATTATTCCGAGGTTGGTTGTTGAATGAATTGGAACGTAATTACAGCCCAACTCTTTCTTTATGGATAGATGCAATTGTATTTGCTGGATTGCACTTTATTAAGCCCTTAGCGGCAATTATTCATACACTACCGCAATTTCCAGCTTTAGTATTATTAGGATTAACGCAGGTATGGGGTAAGCGCTGGCGTAGAGGCAGACTGGGCTTACCAATTGGATTACATGGTGGTTTAATTTGGGGCTATTACATTATTAATATTGGGCGATTAATCAAATATTCTGGGCAAGTTCCTGATTGGGTTACAGGTGTGAATAATAATCCTTTACAAGGTGCAATGGGGGTAATATTTATGACTATATTAGCTTTGTGGATGCGAGGCAGAAACATGAAGAATTAAGGTATATGCAGAGGACAAAGTAACTCAATTGGCAAAAATGTGTTTGATATTAAAACACTATAGCTGTGATGGTTTAATTCACAATTATCCAAGAGAAGACATCATGATAGAGCCACTAATTTTACAAAAATTAGAAGAACTCCCTGAGTCTCTTCAGACAGAAGTATTGCATTACATTGAGTTTTTAATAGAGAAGCACACTCAAAAATCTACTCAAGAAAAACCAAAAACAAAACGTCGTGTTGCAGGCACGATGAAAGAAATGTTTGTTTTACCATTACCTGATAATTTTGATGAGCCGCTTGAGGATATGAAAGAATATATGGAATGAATAAATTACTATTAGATACTCATGCTTTAATCTGGTTTGTTTCTAATGATACAAACTTGCCAGTTGCAACTAAAGAAAAAATTTAATCTGTGGAAACTGTTTTCTTCAGCATAGCCAGTCTTTGGGAGATGGCAATCAAGTTCAACATTGGAAAACTAACCCTACAGGGAGTTTTTGAAGATATTGAACCAAAACTGATAGCTGCGGGTATCACAATTCTTCCTATTACATTTGCTGATACTGTTCAATTCCGTTATTTACCATTGCATCATCGAGATCCATTTGATCGGATTTTAGTCGCGCAGGCAATGAATAATTGCCTTGTTTTGATTAGTCGCGATCCAGCTTTTGATGCCTATTCTATTCAGCGGGTATGGTTATGAAATAGGTATGTGATTGTTGTATTTCATCTGTGAATTTTTCAGGTAAATTTTGTCTATTTACCTGAAAATATCTATCACTTCAATGTTTCAACAACCGTTCCTACTACGCAAGCCCTATCTAAATTCGCACCGTTTAAATTCGCACCTTCTAACTCAGCACATAATAAATTTGCGCCAGTAAAATTGGCACCAGCTAAGTTTGCTCCACGCAAATCGGCTTCTTCGAGATTGGCTTCGCTTAACAACGCCCCTTGCAAATCAGCACGGGTTAAATCTGCACCTTTGAGATTTGCTCCTGTGAGGTTAGCACCGCGCAAGTCAGCACTGCGTAAATCAACGCCTTGCAGATTGACGTTCATCAAATTAGCTCCACTCAAAAAAGCGCCTGTCAATGACACGTCACTGAGTGTCGCACCCATAAAGTTAGCACCGCGCAAATTGCTACCACGCAAGTCAGCACCAGTTAAATCTGCTTGCATCAAATTTGCTCCCATGAGGTTTGCTCGCAAGTCAGTGGCTTGAAGGTTTGCTCCCATCAAATTTGCGCCTTCTAAATGTCCACCTTCAAATTTGGAACCAGTGAAATTGGCACCTACAAGGGTAGCGCCTGCAAGATTTATCCGGCTTAAATCCAGTTGGCTGAGTTCCTCGTCTTCTAAATTTGCTCCTGGGAGTTGTTTGAGAGTTCCTAATTTAATAGCTTCAATATTCATTGTGGGTAACTACCAATCTCCTCACTACTCTTGCTGTGACTATCCCAACGGGAATCAATTAGCCACATTCCGGCACTGACTTTGGTTTCTATTAAAGGTAAGTCTAATCCTTGTTGCAAACCCATGACTAACAAAGCTAGGGTATCTACAAGTTTAGGGTCAAAGCGGGTTGATTGTTGTTTGCACTCATCTAAAGCTTGGGTAAAAATTTCCTCTCGGCTGATTTGGGAGGATTTTTTCTGATTGACTCGCCATTGAAAGTCTGCAACTAAGGCTAAAATACGCGATTCTAGGGGAATTTCATCTCCAGCCAACCCGGCTGGCTCTCCTGAACCATCCCACCACTCGGTTTGGTGAGTAATAATTTGAGCAACTGCTCGTAACCTGGGCATGGTTCGCAATACTTGTGCGCCTGGTACTAGGGGACAGCTTAAGGGACGATTGGGGTCTTCTTCGTGGTAACGTCTAGAACTACCTGGCACCAGAACGCTTTCGGCTTTTTGTAAAGGATCTATGCGGTGCAGCAAAGCAGCTAAGCGCAATCTTTTGATTTGCCATGCAGGGAGATTTAATAATTGCCCCACTGTTTCTGACAGGGCTACGACTTCCGCCGCGGCCATTGGGTTATTAATATCTGCCAAATCTATTAATTGCGCCATCCGCAAGAATGCTTGGATTTCATTAGAAACCAAGTTGTTGTCTAGTACTTGCTGACGTAGCGCTGTGGGAACGGGTAAATTTTCCTGCCCAGTCTGGAGATAATCAACGACAAGGGAAACAACTGTACTCAAATCTTCTGGCGTTACAAAACTTGGCTTAATGGCATCTTTATAGGCAGTTAACTTGTCTGCTAGTTCTGGGTTCAATGGTTTAATGTGAGCGATCGCTAATTCTGCTGTCTCTTTGACTAACTCTGGTTCAAATGTCCATAAGCCATAGAATTTACGCTCTAAGTCTGATGCCGGTACCCCAGTACTGCCATAATCAGCTTCTGATAATTCTTGACAAATTACCATTGCTGTGTAGTTGGGTGACAGGATAATTAAATGCCACTCTTGAGCTACAGGGTCGCTTGGATCTAAAGCTACTAAGTCTACATTGGGTAGAAGGCTTGTGGAATGTTCTGCAAAGCCACTATCGGAGGCAGCCATAATCGCAATCTGACCGCTATTTTGGGCGATGTCTGCGTATCTTTCTGCTTCTTGAAGATACCATTTACCTCGTTGGAAGGCAGTAATTACTAAGGGTTTACCATCATCTTTGAGGATATGGTCTTCCAAGGCATGACACAAGGCAACTAGGGTATTTTTGTAATACACTCCGAAGCGAATTGGTCTAACACTACGGCGATGATTACTTTCTAATTGTTGGAGTATGGAGCCTTCTAACATGGGGTTTGTTTAAATCAACCGCGAAGGTGGGCGTAAGATAAAAAATTTTAATTTTGTCTATAACTTTTTCAGTTTACTTTTTGCTGTATGAATTACGCTACAGACCAAAAGTCTGAATATTTATACAAAAGTTAACTTATGTAAATCAAGCTGTTGTAATTGCTACTGCTTTGGCAATAGGGATGAGGGACTAGAGAAGAAAGATTTTCTTGTTTGGTTGTGGGTTGCTTTTGAAGATGCGATCGCCATTTTGATGCGAGTATCAAATTTGGAGTAGGTAAAAACCTACCCCAAATGCTCTATCAAACACCTACCAATTGTTTGTCGTTTTTCTCAATTGGTGCTGATAGTGCTGATTCTAAATCAGCACAACCCAATTTCTCTTCCAAGATTTTCATGACTTCACGTCCAAAATCGTTGGGGTTTTGCTGCCAAGCTTGCAAGCAAACTTCACCAAAAAATGAACCCAAGGGTTCTGGATTCCACAGCAGTTTTTTGGCTGTCCACGGCATTAAGCTCATAGGATCATACCCAGGTTTAAGAATACCTTTTTTAAAGGCATATTCTTCTAAATGGGTGTGTGGTTGCAGTCCAATAAAGAAAATGGCAGGTTCGACTTTATCTGCACCAAAAATGCGTTCGAGTTCGCGGTGGTAGGCGATCGTTTGGCGGATGGTTTCGGGACGTTCGTCAATAACGTTAAAGGAGTAGTTGACGGACACTAAATCATTGAACCCAGCGGCTTTTAAATCGCGACAGTTTTGCAAGACAGTACGTAGGTTGTAACCCATTCGCATTTTGCGTACTAGTTCTTGAGAACCACTGGTAATTCCAATTTCAAAGTAATTCATCCCAGTTTTCGCCATCAATTCACACAATTCGGGTGTGAGGTTGTCAGCTCTGATGTATGCTGCCCAGTGGATATCCGTCATCCCAGAATCGACGATTTTTTGTAACAGTTCCACTGCATCATCGATAAATTTTCTAGCGGGAATGAATTGGGCATCGGTAAACCAGAAGTTGCGAATGCCGCGATCGTATAATTGACGCATTTCCGCTACTACTTCATCGGCTGGATTGATGCGTACCTGTTTGCCTTCAACTACGGTGTAAACACAATAACAGCAGTTGTGAGGACATCCGCGTTTGGTTTGGACACCAATATAAAAGTCTTGCCCTTGGAGATAATAGTTAAATTCTGGCCAGATGCTTTCGATATAGTCGTAGTTACAGGCAGTCTTTTCTAAGGGGGTTGGTTGTTCGTGAATTAAGCGCTGTCTTGGTTGCGCTTCTCCTACTACATAGCAGCGTTCATCGCGAAACTCTTTACCACTTAAAAATTTAGTTAACAGGGTTTCTCCTTCACCTACAGAAATAATTGTTCCTGCAGGTAAGCTTTTACCCAACTGTTCGTAAAATACGCTAACTGCTCCACCGCCAACAACTGCACGCGCAGTTTTCGCATACTTCTGGGCGCGTTTTAAACCACGTTTAATTAATCCCAGATTGCGCCATAACTCTACGTAGTAAGCAATGAAAATTCGCAAGCCGCCCAAAGCTCCGCGTAATTTGATTAGCGGATTCTTCGCGTAGTAAAATTCAAAGGCGTTTTGTAACGGATTACCGCCACGACCACCCACTGGCGCATATATTTGAATATCTCGCCAAGAAAATACTAGCAGTGTGGGTTTAAATTCATCGATACAGCGCTCTAGAGCTTGAGCATAGTCTAAAGGTGGTACGCATCCCAGGTCAAAGATGCGCTGCTCAATATTAGGAAACTGTTTGTGGACATGATCGCTAAGGTAGACAACCCCAATGGGAAAGATGGGGTTACAGGGAAGGCGAACGTAAAGAATTCGATTTTCCATTGTGCTTGCGTTAACTGCCATCTTGCCGTTTTTGTGGGGAAAGTGAGTGAAAAACATCCAGTTTTTAACTGTATGTATTGATTTAGACTGCTTAGTTCAAGAGCGATCGCACTTAACATTTAAGCTAAGTTTCGCTCAAAACGAATTACCTACTGGTAACTTTTGAAATAGCGAAAATTGCTGTATGTACCAGTAAGTATGTTTGCCGTAAGTTCGGTTTATGAAGATTTTTTGCTTATAGCTTTACCATAACATTGAGTCTATTCCTTAAGCGATGATTCTCATCTATAACTCGAGGAATTGGCTGAACAACAAAATTTACTTGTAATAGAGGCTAGAGATTAGGGGATCATCGTTATCTTCTACACCTAATTTCTGTGATTAGAGAAGTTATATAACAACTTGTTTATCAAGGAATGAATATACAAGATCTTCCTTTATAGTGTATAATTATAGAAAAAATAGATATATTTACAAAAGTTTCACAACTTATACATATCTTTAGATAGAAATATTGCAGAAATGTGCAGTTGGTAGTCGGAGTTACAGCTTATGGGGATCGCCCAGTGTTACTTTTACTTATGTAATGTAAAATTGTGGCGTAAAGCTCCTCAGCAGTTATGGCTCAAATATTAGATCCACTACCACCTGAGCAATCGGGAACTATTCTCTGCTGCTATGTAAATGCCACGAGCAAAATCCAGGTTGCCCGCATCTCCAACATTCCTAATTGGTATTTTGAAAGGGTTGTTTTTCCTGGACAACGGCTCGTGTTTGAAGCCCCTAAAGAAGCTCAAATGGAGATTCATACGGGGATGATGGCAAGCGCAATATTGTCGGATACTATTCCGTGTGTTCGCCTTGCAATTAAAGAGGATGGTACTTATGAGTTGGGTAGCAGCTCATCAGTAGCAATGGACTCTATCAATAAAACACCAATAGTGCAGCCAATTAATACAAAAACTGACGATACAACAAAACCTTTAACAATCGCTGGTTTAGCTTCCGTTGATTAAAAAAATTTTCTCAAAATTAGGGGTTGCTGAAGCCAGCAGCCTTTTTTGTTGAGTAGTTGTTTAGTTGTTTGGTGTTGGTTAGAAAAAAGTTTTAACAGGTATTAGGGAATAGATTTGAGAGAATTTACCTATTAATAGTGTGTTTCTTTGCCCTCTTTGCTTTTTTATCTCTTATTCAATCCTCAGTACCCAATTCCCAATCCCCATGACCCTTTCTCTTCTACAATCAATGTATGAATTTGCCTTCTTTTCTTTGGTTGTGGAAAATAGCTGCTTGGTCAATGGGATTATCCTTGCTAGCATACGTGATGTTAGCGACCACAGGCTTTTGGATGTTTAAAGCGAGAAGTTCGCAACACCCTCCTAATTTCCCTTTCTTAAATAGAGGAAATGCGGGGATGCGATCGCTCCACTATACAATTGGTATGAGTATGGTCGGTTTAGTGCTATTACTACTGGCAATTGGTATTATTGGCACTTTGGGCCATTTCGGTTCACTAGGACATTCATCTCACTTGGTTGCTGGGTTGGTAGTAGTAGCATTAGTTTTGCTATCTGCTTTTAGTGCTACCCAAATTAGTCCCGAAAGGCCTTGGGTTAGAACTTTACACGTAAGCACAAATATTATTCTGTTTATAGGTTTTGCTTGGGTATCACTCACAGGTTGGATTGTCGTCCAAAAGTATTTACCTTAATTCTTAAGTTAGTAGTACGTATTTACTATTAAGGATGCGATCGCAAAAGCAACCCTAGAATATAAGAAGCACTTTAGTCTTTAACAGAGCGCTAAAGAGCTTACTTATTTATGTATCAGAGTACGCGCAAACCTCTTTAATCTAAGCAAAAATGAACGGCTCGCTCAGTCCTTAGTTAGGATGAAATAAAAGCAAATAATTGTAATTGAGCCGTGACAGCAAACTTAGTGAATACTTCAGCTTCTATTTTTCGTCTCTCGCCGTTGATTAGAATAACGCTGCTGAGTTTATACTTAGCACTCACAGTTCCATTACCATTTTTAGCGCAGGTAACAGCTGCACCTACACCACCAGCTTTATTGTGGCTAGGAATTGGAATTGGTTTTATTGCTTTGTATGCAGTATTGACAGAACGAGTCATTTTAGATGACCAAGGAATTCAGGTGACTTATCCTGTCTGGGTACCGCGATTTTTTCGTAAAGGTTGGTTATTAAACTGGTCTGATGTCAAAGAATTAAAACCTCGCACCACAGGTCAAGGAGGGATAGTATATTATTTTCTCAGCCAGTCAGGACAAGCTTATTTATTACCAGTGCGTGTAGCTGGATTTGCCAAACTGGTAAGACAAGTACAAGAAAAAACTGGTATAGATACTACAGATGTTCGCCCGTTAGCACAGCCTTGGATGTATATAATTTTGTTAGGTTTCACGTTATTATTACTGTTGGTAGATAGCTGGACTATCACCACAGCCTTAAATCAATAATTACTAATTCGTAATTCGTAGTTCGTAAATAAAAAGTCAAAGTAAGTTAATGTATTGAAGGAAAAAATAAATATTTATTTCTTCTTTCAAGCCTAGTAAGATTAACTACGAATTACGAATTAATATCGGCCCTTTCCCCAGCAAGTTGAACTTGGATAATGTCACCCCTAAAGCCACACTCAGGTTAGAGCAAGTCAATCTATTTACGAAGCTCAAAACCCAAATTTCCAGCAATCATGAAGGATACCCAATATTGCAGGATATTAGTTTTGAGGTATTAGCTGGAGAACGGATTGCGATTGTCGGCCCATCAGGTGGAGGGAAAACAGCCTTACTCAAGCTGATTAACCGCCTGATTGAGCCAACTAATGGCAAAATATTTCTGGAAAATCAGGAATATCGCCAAATTCCTATATTCCAGTTACGCCAGGTAGTGACACTGGTATTGCAAGAGTCTAAGCTTTTAGGGATGACAGTTGAGCAAGCTTTAGCTTATCCACTAGTTTTGCGTGGTTTATCCAAACAGACAATTCAGCAACGAGTAAGTCATTGGATAGAACAACTGCGTATCCCTAGTGACTGGTTGGGAAGAACTGAAGTGCAACTTTCTGCTGGACAACGACAGCTAGTAGCGATCGCACGTGCTTTAGTTATCCAACCAAAAATCTTATTATTAGATGAGCCAACCTCTGCCTTGGATGTTGGAACAGCTTCTCATGTTATAGAAAATTTAACCCAGCTGGCTACCACTCATCACACCACGATTTTGATGGTAAATCATCAGCTAGAACTAGCACAGCAATTTTGCACCCGACTTTTACACCTACAACAAGGTCGGTTGTTGACAAATCAACCAGCGTCAGAAATAGACTGGTTAAACTTACGCGCAAGCTTGATGCAAGCAGAAGCTCAAGCATCTGAAGAATGGGGTTGATTAAGAGTCCAGAGTCAAAAGTCAAAAGTCAAAAGTCAAAAATCTATAAAATTTCTTAATTTTGAATTTTGAATTTCCTGTCTCCTCTGATTCAGCTATACACGTTGAGTACTAAGGGTTGAACGCTGATTGCTAAATCTCTCTTTAGCCAACTTTGCTGGTGAGTTGGGAAGATTGGAATTTAAAATTTCCATGTTAAATCGGTATCCCACATTGCGGATGGTTTGAATTAAACTAGGTTGGCGAGGATCTAGTTCAACTTTTTTCCGCAGCGATAAAACATGAGTATCAATAGTTCGGGGATTGTCAATAGCGTCAGGCCAAGCACGACGTAGTAACTCGGATCTAGAAAGAGGTACTCCTCCCGCTTGGGCTAAAACGTATAATAAACTAAATTCTTGGGGTGTTAAGTCAATAAACTCCCCTTGAAATCTCACCCGGCGTTGCACTAAATCAATTTGCAGCGAACCGTAATCCAGATAAGCAGGTGCTACTGGTGTGCGGTTGCGGCGAATTAGTGCTTCTACTCTGGCGAGAAACTCTTGCATTCCAAAAGGTTTACTCAGGTAATCATCTGCTCCCGCCTTCAAACCAGCGACAATATCGGCTTCATTACTACGAGCAGATAGCATTAAAATTAAAGGTTGTTGCTGACGATGCAACCAACGGCAAAACTCAATGCCATCACCATCAGGCAAATCAGCATCTAGAATTACCAATGTTGGTTGCTGGTTTAAAAACACTTCCCTTGCTTGATAAATGCTGGCAGCTTGGTGTACTCGATATTCCAACTGTTGTAAGTGCCAACCTAGCAACGACCTGAGATGGGGATTCCCCTCAACGATTTCAATACAAACCGAACCCACGGTGGCAAGACCCCTTAGCGTTGATGAATTTCAAAGTAACAAGCCCAGTCCTAAGGTTTTGTAGTCTTTGTTACTCCTATTACTATTACCTTTATATTTCCTTATAGAAATAGTGGCTAGAAGTTTAACTTATGCTTTGACCCTAGCCAATTAGTAATTTTCTTAAATTTTTGTTATAATTATTTAAATTAGTGCTAGAAGAACATCAAAGCTCCCAAAACGGGGTAAGGTATCACAACTCCATCACCAAAAAGCTCACCCTTAGCAATTTATGTTTCTTATCTTTTAGCTGGATGGTGAAAAAAGATTGCACCTTGCACAAGTTAGTGTTGACTTACACCGATAAAGCTGAGATGTTACTAAAAGTAAATTATAAAAATAGCTTACCAAATAATCTTATTCCCGATTTTCTGGAATAGGATCTAAATACGTTGTAGCTGCTGGAGGGTAATGCCCAAAACAGAGATATTGATTTTGACTCAATGCCAGGGGGAAAGTGACACTTCACATTTCCGCGTGAATCATTTACAATTCTCATTCCAAAGAGATTAATTCAGCAGTTATGCTCCAAGACACACAAACCATCCGCTATTACCAAAGACTGACCGACGCCTTCGTCGAGCTATGGAATCGTGGTTATCGCATGGATGATATGCGGATGTATTTGGATGGATATCTCGCCGCTCTGCGGCATAGCAACGCAATCGAGCCTTACTTGATTCATCGTTTAGAAGAGGAAGCAAGCCGCTACCTTTACGACGCATCAAACTTTGCAATGACTCAACCAGAACCGGAACCACAACACGATTATTACTAATGCTGCGCCCAGTTTTCGAGCGTTAACCACTAATCAACGCAGATGATTATAACATATTACCTGCCTTGATCAAGGGGTTAAGTGGTGTGAAATATTGGAGAAATTTTTTTGATAAAAATTATCCCCTTAGTGATATTTTAGATTTCCCTATATCACTGAGGGGATTTTTAACTGGGGATTGGGGATTGGGGACTGGGGATTGGGAATGAGAGAGATAGGAAGCAAAGAAGCAATTACCAATTACCAATTACCAACTACCTATTACCAATATCCCAGTTCCAATTGACTAAGAAATGTAAATTTCTAGTTTGACCGCATAAAATCTTGATGAAGCGCTGATAGGTTAGTGCAGCTTTAAGTAGGACGACCTTATGTGACAGCCCTAGAATTAACTTTTGAGCAAGCAATGCTGGTTTTAGATACAGTGTTGCAGAAAAAGCATTTAAGTAACATTCAAGAGTTAGTATTCCGATTGTGCTGGAAAGGATATACCTATGCAGAAATTGCTGAAACCTCAGGTTATGACGATGATTACATCCGAGATGTAGGCTTTCGATTATGGCAGACACTTTCAAAAGCACTGGGAGAAAACATCGCTAAAAGTAACGTCAAAACAGTGCTGCGAAGGTATTATGCCAACCTGGTACCAGCAGAATCAGCAGGATCTAACACTACAGCATTTCCTATCCCGAAACCCCAACGCCGTCAAGATTGGGGAGAAGCGATAGATGTTGCGATTTTTTATGGACGCAAAGTAGAACAAGCATTACTGGAAAAGTGGATTATCCAAGAAAAATGCCGCTTAGTGATGCTGCTAGGAATGGGGGGAATTGGGAAAACAGCTTTGTCTGTAAAAGTGGCAGAACAGTTACAGGTTAAGTTTGATTTTGTAATTTGGCGTAGTCTCCGAAATCGTCCACCGATTTCTGCTCTACTGCGGGATTTAATTCTGTTTCTCTCGCAAGATACAGAAGTAAATTTACCAGAAACCACAGATGGGCAAATTTCGTGTTTGATTAAGTATTTACGCTCCCAACGCTGTTTGATTTTGCTGGATAATATCGAATCGATTTTTCAGGAAGGGGAAACTGCAGGACATTATTGTCCTGGATATGAGGGATATGGTCAACTTTTGCGGCGTGTGGGAGACGAAGTACATCAAAGTTGTCTGATATTTACTACTAGAGAGACTCCCAGCGGTTTTACTGCTAGGGAAGGTGAAACTTTGCCAGTGCGATCGCTTCAATTAACTGGGTTACCACAATTAGAATCGCAGCAAATCCTCTCTAGCAAAGGATTAGCGAATTCAGCAGCTGAAACTAAGCAGTTAATTCAGTCCTACACAGGTAATCCTTTAGCATTGAAAATTGCTGCAACGACAATCCAGAGCTTATTTGATGGCGATATTTCCCAATTTTTACAGCAAGGGCCAGTTGTTTTTGGCGACATTTGGGTAATTTTAGAGCAACAGTTTCACCGCCTGTCTGCTAACGAAAAGCAAGTCATGTACTCCCTAGCAATCAAACAAAAGTGGGTAACGCTAACGGAATTGCAACAGGATGTTGTACCGCAAATCTCTGAAGGAGAATTATTAGAAGCACTTTTGTCTTTACAAAGGCGATCGCTTCTCGAACAGCAATCAGGACGCTATAGCCAACAACCTGTAGTGATGGAATACGTAACTGACAACCTAATGGGGCAAGTATGCTGTGTGCTAAGTTGAAATTGCTTCCTGACATAGCACTCGTTATGGTGATTGCAAAATGCCCGAATGGAAACTAGTAACAGAATTTACATTTGATAGCGCTCACTACATCAAAGATTACGATGGCCCTTGTGGCCGGATGCATGGCCATACCTATAAAGTCAGAATGGAGGCAAAATCATCACAACTTCACTCTTCAGAATTTTGTCCACATCCAGTTATGGTGGCTGACTTTAGAACTTTGCGTTGGGCAAAACAAGACGTAACTAAAGGAGGACTCGATCACTGCGTTCTTAATGAAGTTTTACCTCCAGAATATGAAACTACTGCTGAGATGATTGCCAAGTATATTTATGACCGAACTAAGCAACAGTTACCGCCAAATGTAGAACTCAAAGTAAGGGTTTCAGAAACAGCGAATAGCTGGGTTGAGTATCACGAGTAATCTTCGCTAAAGTTTGCTTTGGCTACTAGCTTCCCAATGTTAATGCGGGAAGCTATTTTTTATTAGTATTCCAGCAAATTAAAGCTTACACGATTAGCGATCGCCTAAAACCATCAGGCGGAACTGTCACACTAGGCTTGGCGCGGGAAGTTGCTGATTGGATTGAGAATTTAGATTCACCCTTATTAAAAGCTGTAGAAGCAATAGAGATTTATTACCAGCAACAACTATAAGGTCGAAAATTATACCAATTTATATGTGATTGTGTTTGGTTGTAGGCAGTTGCACTAAATTTTCTTTTTTCAAACAACACTAGTAAAATTAAGCATATATACTGTATAATTTTAGGCAAATCCTCAAAAGTATATGTCAATTTTAATAACTGATTCTGAACGTTCATAAAGAAATAAATCAGTTTATTAAGGTTTTAATAATACTTATCTCAGCTTCGACATTCATTCCGTTATTTACTGCTGTAATTGTGTAATCTGAAAACAGCTAAGCTAATAATGAAATTGAGGTCTGATGACTCCTACGATTATGCGTCAGCTATGGTCTGTGGTTGAAACCGCGCAAACCAAGACCCTATTGCAGCTAGACGATGCTAGCTTGGTGCAATGGTTAGTCAAACAAACCAACACCCAAGCATTGTTAGAACCGAAAGAAACGGATTTTCTGTGTGATTACATACAATCTCGTTTGTCTTTGATTCGCGATTTAGCTTATGAACGACAGTGTTAAGACAACAGCGATCGCAATATATTAGTCCTCGTGTCAGGGCAGTAAATTTGGGCTATTGGCTATTGATGTTGTCGGGGTAAATAGCCTTCTACCAAGCAATCAGAACCAACTACACGCCAAAGAACATTTTCTAAAGTTAAAGCTTCCGTCATTGTGGTAAAACCCAAATCGCCTACAGGCGTGGGAGCATTACTACCACCAATGATTTTCGGAGCGATAAAGGCAAGAATTTTTTGCACCGCTCTCTGTGCGATCGCACTTGCAGCTAAAGTACCACCACATTCCCATAGAACGCTACAAAAACCCCGCTCATACAAGTGCCCCATGACATTATCTGGTGTGAGTGACGTGAACTCCACCACTTCTACACCCTTTTGCCGTAACGTTTCTTGAAGATTAGGATTAGCGCCTACCTCCGTTAACACTAAAGTAGGAGCTTCCCCTGTTTCCCACAAGTGAGCATTTTCTGGCAAGTCGAGATGGCGACTCATCACCACCCGCAAGGGATTATGGGCCCCTACCTGATGGCTCGTTAAGTAAGGATTGTCTTGCCGTACAGTATTACCACCCACAATAACAGCATCACAAGCAGCCCGTAGTTGATGTACTTCACTGCGGGCTGCTTGATTTGTTACCCAAGCACTATGACCAGATGTGGTAGCAATTTTGCCATCTAAAGTCATGGCATACTTCAAAATACCTAAAGGGCGTTTGTAGAGAATGCGATGTACAAAAGCTTCATTGAGTTGCTGACAGGCTGCTTCTTCCACGCCCACTACAACTTCAATTCCCGCAGCACGTAACCGCGCAATCCCTCCCCCTGCTACCAGTGGGTTTGGATCTACCATACCCACAACCACCTTTGAAACTCCCGCATTAATCAATCCTTCTGAACAGGGAGGAGTTCGCCCATAATGGTTGCAAGGTTCCAAACTGACATAGACTGTAGCACCACGAGCGCTTTCTCCCGCTGCTCTGAGGGCAAAAACTTCCGCATGAGGTTCACCAGCACGGGGATGAAACCCTTCACCCACAATTTCCCCATCCTTAACAACCACTGCACCCACCAAGGGATTTGGGGAAGTTCGCCCCAAAGCGCGACGGGCGAGTTCCAAACATCGCCGCATCATCAGGGAATCAAAATCACTCCCTACCCTGTTCCCAGCCGAATCAACTGGAAGCGTATTTTCTGGAGTGTAGTTAGGTCGAGATGCATCTGCTTGAGTGACCACAGGGGAATTATCCATAATTTTGGGCAACACTCTAAATATTTTCCACGCTAGCTGCTCTTTTGCGCGAGATTTTCACAGTAATATTCAGCTTTTACTTTTGGTGATCTTAACTTACAGGGATTTGGGCATGGGGCATTGGGTATGGGGTAATGGGTAATTGGTAATTGGTAATTGGAATTTCTTCCTCATCTTCCTCATCTTCCTCATCCCCCTCTGCTTCCTCTGCTCCCTCATTATCCTTGTCCTCCCTGGCGTTCTGGGGTGATAACAATCCAGCAATACCTTGATGTAGATAGATTTATCGTAGGGGGCATTGTCCCGCCCTTACCAAAGTATTCGGATCATGACTCAAATCAAACTGTGTTAGGAGCGTAATTTTGCTGATAAAGCCATATCAAATAATCAATTATCCCGTCTGTAGGGGCATGACATCCAAACAATTTCAGTAAAACAGAGATTTTATCCCTTCCATACCCTGACGATTTCGGTATTTTCTTCATGGGAAGTCTTCAAAGGTGCATAATTCGAGTTCAGAAGGCGAAAGTTGAAGCAAAAAGCTCGAACATTGGACTTTAAAACGATAACGTTCGAGTTCTAAACAAGAAAGTTGCACTTCAAAACGAGAACGTTCGAGTTCAGAAGACGAAAGTTGAACTTAAAAACTCGAACATTGCACTTCAAAACAAGAACGTTAAAGCAAAAAGCTCGAACGTTGCACCTCAAAATGAGAATCTTCGAGTTCCAAACGAGAACGTTGCACTTTCAAGCCTGAATGTTGCTGAAAAATCAAAAGGACACAACATTGTTGTGCCCCCAGCTTGGTTTATTTACTTGCAAAATGGTGTTTTCCTTAATCTTGACTACACCTGAAAACTAGTTGGCGCAGCAAATTTAAGATTGCTCGAGCAATTTCATTTCTTGCCACCAACGATTCAGGGGATAGTAAACTACTGGTGCCCAAAGACTGCTGAGGATAGCAGAAGCTAAGGCAACACGCTGATAATAAGTCCAAATGTATTCAGTTTTGCGATCGCCCATTAAACTCAACTCCACTCCAAAAATTGTCTCAGCGACAACTGCCATCACAAAGACAATCAAGGCAATAGAAATAAAGTCTTCTTCAATAAAACGCTGCTTCTGAAGCAAACCAGTCAACATTCCCACCATTCCCAGGGATAAGGCATGAGTGGGATTAGGCGATGTCATACCATCCTGAAGTAAGCCCAGAACTATACCAGCAAATGCCCCAGACCAAACTGTGCGTTTCACACTCCAAGCCACCACCCAAATTAACAACCAGTTCGGCCCAATCCCCAATAGTTCCATCCCTGGTAAACGGGCTGGTAACAACAGTAAACATAACAACACCGATCCTACTGTCACCGCCCAATCAACAAACTGACGTGTGCGGGGATTCCAACGTGCGATCGGCGGGATTTTAAATTTGGCTCTCCGCACTGACGGTTTTGACTTATTTGGACGGCGACCAGTAAATGCAGGCATCTTCATGGTGGTGCAACAGTTATGGGGAGGGTAAGAATTAATTACTAATTCGTAATTTCTAATTCGTAATGAGGATTGACGCAAAAAATCTATAGAGTTTGCGCTTTTGACATCTTGGCAGTTTTCGACATCAGTGCAGCGTGGATTACTATTTAATCCACTAATGTTGCTGTCGTTAGCAAAAATAATCGTTTGAAACTATGTTTAATTACAAACTACGAATTACGAATTACGAATTACGAACTGATTAATTAGACTTTTGCGGTTCTGGGTTAGTCGGTTGAGGATTTTCTGTAGCTGGGATGGGGTTTTCGGGTTTTGGATACACAGATACCCAATCTAGTGACCGAATTGGTGGGAAAAGTTCAACTTTTGCTACAGATGCTGGAAGTTTCTTTAAATCTAAAGATTTAATTCTGCCAACTGCGACACCAGCAGGAAACTTCTGACTATAAGTTGAGGTAGAAACATAATCGCCCACCTTCACATTGGGCACTTTTTCATAAAATTCCAACACTGCTTCCGCCGAAGAATCTCCGCGCAAAACTCCTTTGGCTGAGGTGCGACCAATTGTCACACCAACTTGGCTTTTCAGGTCACTAATTAATAAAACGCGGCTAGTATTAGGGGTGACACTTTCTACCAAACCCACTAATCCGCCTTCTGCCCTAACAATATAACCTTCTTGAATCCCTGAATTTGAGCCGCGATCTAAGGTGATTTGCTGCCACCAATGGTCAGCGCTGCGCCCTACTACCCGGGATGTAATGGGACGAGAAGTAATTGGCTCTTTCTCTACATAGCCTAATAAATTTTGTAACTTTTTGTTTTGACTTTCTAGATCAGCGATGCGCGATCGCAACTCCAGTGTCCGAGCATCCTTCAGGCGTTCTTCTGGAGTTGGCCCCGCCTGTAACATTTGCAACGGACGGGTAATGGTTTGATACATCTCCAACAAAAGTGCGCCTTGGGTTTGGCGTAATATCCAAGCGCTACTTAAGACGAGAGCAATTAATCCAACTTGTAAGCCTTTGCGTTCCCACCAACGACGTAAGATAACCATCTATCCATACCTGATTTTTATATCTTTGAATATTGTGAAGAATTTTGGGTTCTATTTATAGGAAACCCAATATCAGATAATGAATTCTACGTATTTAGAACTCAATATCTGATATTTTTTTACTACATATTGCGAGAACGACCGCTGAAGACCCGTTCCAGTTGTTTAAAGTTTTCCAACACACGACCCGTTCCCAAAACCACACAACATAAAGGATCGGCAGCAATGTGTGTGACGATACCTGTTTCATGGCTAATGAGAGTGTCTAATCCTTTTAACAACGCACCACCACCAGCCAGCATAATTCCTCGATCAATAATGTCAGCTGCTAGTTCGGGAGGTGTCCGTTCTAATGTTCGTTTCACCGCTTCAATAATTACTGATAGCGGTTCCAACATACTTTCACGAATTTCCGGGCCTTTGATAGTCACAGTTCGAGGTAAACCAGAAAGCAAATGTAAGCCTCGGACTTCCATAATCGCATCATTATCATCATTGGTAGGATAGGCAGAACCAATGCGAATTTTTATGTCTTCCGCAGTACGTTCTCCAATCACCAAATTATGAACTTTCTTCATATATTGCAGGATGGCTTCAGTTAGTTCATCACCTGCAATGCGGACTGATTCACTAATGACTGTACCTTGAAGACTAAGTACTGCTACTTCTGTGGTACCGCCACCAATATCAATAATCATGTTACCAGTCGGTTCAGCAACTGGTAATCCTGCACCAATAGCCGCAGCAACTGGTTCATCAATTAAATAAACTTCTCTAGCGCCAGCTTGGGTAGCTGCATCCATCACTGCTCTTCTTTCTACCCCAGTTACGCCACTGGGAATGCCAATGACAATCCGGGGTAATATCAGTGATCTGCCTTCATTAACACGTTGAATAAAGCTTTTCAACATCAGCTCGGCTGTATCGAAGTCAGCGATTACACCATCGCGCAAGGGGCGCAGGGCAATCACATTTCCTGGTGTGCGACCGAGCATTTTTTTAGCTTCTTCGCCTACCGCCAGTGCAATCTTTTCGTTTTGATCGATGGCTACTACTGAAGGCTCTTGAAGTACAATACCTTTACCAGATACATAAACGAGGGTATTGGCAGTACCGAGGTCGATACCCATATCCCACGATGAGCGAAAGTTCCTGAAAAGACCCACGCGTCCTACGCCCCCTATTTGCAATACTTGATGATGAAAATGGTTAGGTTAATCGTGCTGGATTCTATTATGTTTTTGATCCTGAGTCCAGTAAAGCAGGCTATTTTTTTCAATAACTTTTGGCAATCTTTACGACAACTCAGTCGTTCTATTTTTTGATCTTCTGTGATTGGCTCAGTATATCCGTAAACTTTTCTACAATCTTCTGAGTAATTTGTATCATTTTTAGACGCAACTATATTGCTAATTCTTTAACATATTTTCAACACTTTCACAATTCGCTATCATGGAATTCAGAATAAATAAGTACGTATGTACTGAAAGGTAACGCACATGAGCATCAATGTTGTCACCCTTGTTGGCCGTGTAGGCAGCGACCCAGATATTAAATATTTTGAGTCAGGTAGTGTCAAGTGTAGATTGACGTTAGCAGTAAACAGGCGATCGCGAAATAGAGATGAGCCTGATTGGTTCACATTAGAATTATGGGATAAAACAGCAGAGATTGCTGGTAATTATGTGCGTAAAGGTAGCTTAATTGGTATCAAAGGCTCTTTAAAGTTTGACACATGGAGCGATCGCCAAACCGGAGCAAGTAGATCTTCACCCATTATCAGAGTAGACCAACTAGAGTTGTTAGGTTCTAAACGCGATAATGAAGCGGCAATGACAGATATGTCCTCAGAACATTTCTAAAATGAATCCAAAGTCAAAAGTCCAGTGTCAAATTCTATTGACCCTGGACTTTTGACTCTTCCGATTTTAGATTATGTTGTACTCCTACAAAGAGCTAAGCTACATTACCAGTCATTCAGTCAATCCAAAATCTAAAATTCAAAATCTAAAATTGATTGACTAATAACTAATTTGCAATGTTACTGATGCTTCTACTTGCTGTTCGCCACCAACTACTGGAGTTGAAGCATCAGCTTGAGCTAGCTTAGCAGACTCAGCACGGTATAAAACAGGTAATGGCGGTGGCGCACTTGCACCGTTAACTTGAATGCTAACTACTTCTTTAGATGTCAAACCCAAGGAACTGAAAACTGCTTGTGCTTGTGCTTGTGCGTCTTGGGTAGCTTCTTTGAGTGCTTGCTTTTGAGCAGCTGCGATCGCTTCATCAGTTGCCACAAAACTAATACCATTAATTTGTGTAGCACCAGCTTTTACAGCTTCATCCAATAATGGGCCAGCTTTTTCTGTTGCAATCCGAAAACTAACGGTGTTGCTAGCAGCATACCCAGTAATTCGCTGCACGTTATTTGTATAACTATAAACTGGATTCAGGCGAATACCTGTGGTTTGTAACTTCTCCACATTCCGGCTCTTGAGTAGAGCAACTACTGCTGTTGACCTACGGGCTGCTTCTTGCTGTACTTCTTGGGCTGTTTTCCCTTGAATTTCTACCCCTAAGTTAACTAAAGATAAAGTCGTAGGAATTGCTTCCATACCACGACCACTAACAGTCAGAGTTCGCCACAATTTTTCTTTTTCTTGGGCTAACCCAGGCTGCATAAAAGTTACACAAACTAACAAAGCTAAAGGCAAGGTTTTACAAAAATTGCCAACATTAAACCTTGAACCGGATAATAAAGCGGCTCTCAACATAAAATTTGCACTCCTCAAAAAAATTATCTCGGATATTTGTCATAGAGCATATCTAACAATCAAGATTTAACGGTTAACTGTGCATAGTCAACCGTCACCACTAAGTTTTCACAATTCTTATGGGATTGAATAGATACGATTTGTATGTTTATACTTTGACACTGTTACAGTCAAAAACGGAAATGGTTTCATTTTTTGAAACTAAAAAATTACATCTGACTGTGGAGAATTTGATGGCGTATTGGCTGCTGAAAACTGAACCTGATAATTATTCCTACTCTGATTTAGAAAGAGATGGTAATACAGTTTGGGATGGAGTAAACAATCCTCTGGCTTTGAAACATCTGCGGACAATGCTGTGCGGTGACTTGGCTTTGATTTACCACACAGGTAAAGAACGACAGATTGTAGGTCTAGCAGAAATAGTCAGTCAACCTTACGCCGATCCAGCATTAAATGATGCTAAACGCGCAGTTGTAGATGTGCGGGCAATACAAAAAGTAAAACAGCCTGTGACTTTAGCCCAAATTAAGCAGGAGAGCTTTTTTACAGATTTTGACTTACTAAAACTCCCGAGGCTTTCTGTCGTCCCAGTTTCAGACTTATATTGGCAACACCTAATGCAGTTAGCAGACAGCAAAGTTTAATCAGTTCCTCCTCTACTTCCCCTGCCTAAAAAGTCCTTAATCTCAAGAGATAGCGGCAGCCTTCTCGTGTAAACAGGTAAAAATAAAGAGAAAGATTTTCGCAGAACCAATGCAGTTTTTAAATGCAATCAACTCCTCTGTTCCCCTGTTGGCCAGCGCCACAGAAACAGTAGACAGTTCAATGGTAATGGCAGCAGTGCTGCTGAGTTTAGTGGTAATTTACTTCGCCAGCAAAGTTGGCGGAGAGTTATCCAACAGGGTCGGTTTACCGCCAGTTTTAGGCGAACTCGTAGGCGGTGTTGTCGTCGGTATCTCTGTGTTGCACCTTTTAGTATTTCCTGAAGGTGGTACAGATAGTTCGAGCTCTTTAATTATCGCCTTCCTGCAATCTACTGCTGGGTTAACTCCACAAGCTGCAGATGGTGTATTTGCAGCACAGTCAGAAGTCATTTCTGTCTTAGCAGAATTGGGTGTGATCATTCTGCTATTTGAAATTGGTTTGGAATCAAACTTAAAAGACTTAATGGCAGTTGGTATCCAAGCCACGATTGTTGCAGTCGTCGGGGTAGTAGCACCTTTTGCTGCGGGTACTGTGGGGTTGATGACTTTGTTTGGTATCGATGCTGTTCCGGCGATTTTTGCAGGCGCAGCGTTGACTGCTACTAGTATTGGGATTACGTCCAAGGTACTTTCAGAAATTGGGCGGCTCAATTCTAAAGAAGGGCAGATTATTCTGGGTGCGGCTGTAATTGATGACGTACTAGGAATTATTGTCTTGGCAGTGGTTGCCAGCTTAGCTAAAGAAGGCGAAGTAGATGTCACTAAAGTCATTTTTCTAATGATCAGTGCAACTACTTTCCTGCTGGGTGCGATTTTGCTAGGCAATTTTTTTAATAAGTCTTTTGTGGCAATCGTCAACCGTCTCAAAACGCGAGGAGAGTTGGTAATTCCAGCATTCATTTTCGCCTTTGTGATGGCATATCTTGCTGCTGTGATTCAGTTAGAAGCCATCTTGGGAGCTTTTGCGGCTGGTTTAGTTTTGGAAGAAACAGATAAGCGCAAAGAATTGCAAAAGCAAGTTATTCCCATTGCTGATATGTTTGTGCCAATTTTCTTTGTAGCTGTCGGTGCAAAAACCGATTTAGGGGTATTAAACCCTGCTATTCCCAGCAATCGGGAAGGTTTAGTCATGGCTAGTTTCCTGATTCTCGTAGCCATTCTTGGTAAAGTAATTACAGGCTTAACGGTTTTTGGTCAGCCTGAAATCAACCGTTTGGCAATTGGTGTGGGAATGATTCCCAGAGGTGAAGTAGGATTGGTATTTGCTGGTGTTGGGGCTGCTAGTGGGGCACTCTCCAAACCACTAGGGGCAGCAATTATCATGATGGTAATTTTGACAACCTTTTTAGCGCCACCATTTTTACGTTTTGTCTTTCCAGATTCAGCTAAGGAAACAACAGATCCAGAGAAATTGATATTAGATAGTGCTGGAGCTACATCCTTGACAATGGAACAACCTCAGTTGCTAATCTCACAATCGCCAGATGTGGCTAATTCAGAATCAGCTCCGGATTCTTCAGAGAGTTAATTGGATTTCTTAGGTAGAAACACCCTGTTGATTACCTACTGAGGTAGATTAAGACTGTGTTCTGAGTTGTCATTATTCAGAACTCAGTCACACTAAATGCGATCGCTCTCGGTGTTAGCTACGTAGGATTCTTTGGTCATGATTCTCAATGTAGTTGAGTATTTTCCTATGGCCACGGGAAACTTATAGCTTTGAGTGTCCGTCCCCTAAAATTATCAGTTTGAGTTTTTTCTCATTCAGACCAGCATTTGGCATGTGATTCGGTTGCTAGCTTTTCCCTGTTTTACTCTCTTTGTTTGGTTATTGTTTCAGCAGTGAGGAAATAAGTAGTAGTCATGAACGGCATACACCACTGATCAGCAAGGGACTAGAGACTAGTATTTTTTACTAGGACACTGTACTGAGAACTTTTGCTAGCGATCGCACAACTTGAACTTAATTCCTGACTAATTCAAGTTTTACTGACTGGGATTTACTGCTTAAAGTCAATTCTGGTGATTTTTTGTGGTTGTGACCGGATGCGATCGCCTTATAGCAAAATCAAAGTGCGTATAAAATTTTATGCCTATATCTATGTCTTGATGGCAATGTTCAAGCTCAAATAGGCATAAAAATTTATTTTAGGTGATGCAAGTGTGACAATTTACCAATATGTTGAAATATTAACTACTCCCATGAATGTGAATCAGCAGAAATGACTTTGAAACTAAATTGGTTAATACCTGGTACGTTAGGAACTGTTTTGTTGTTAGCATCACCAACGCTGGCAGCTAGGCTAGATTCTTGGCGTTTTGATGCCAATCAAAACCAGCTAGAAATCAATACAATAGGTGCTGTGCAACCGAAAGCACAATTACTTTTCAACCCTACTCGTCTAGTAATTGATCTGCCACAAACTGTATTTGGCCGTCCTCAAATCACACAAGCTTTGGGTGGGGCAATTCGCTCAATTCGTGTCGGGCAGTTTGACCAAGAAACAACCCGCATTGTTGTCGAAATCAACCCGGGTTATACCTTAGACCCCCAGCGGGTGCAATTTACACCGATTAATGCCAGCCGTTGGCTAGTCAAATTACCCGATCCAGAAGTAGTCAAATTACCATCTGGCGATCGTAATGTTGATAATGCAACTCCCAGAGACTCTGCACCCAAACCTGAGTTACCCCCATTAATTAACGCCACAGCCGGAGTTACTCAAATTGAAAGATTACGAGTCACGGGAGATGGATTTTTTATCCTGACGAGTGGTGGTAACCCCAAGATTGAGGTGAATCGGACTGAGGATAAAAGGTTAATTAATATCGACATCTCCGGCGCTGCTTTATCACCAAGATTCGCGCAACAAGATGTATTAATTAACCGTTATGGCGTGAATCGGATTCAATTTAGCCAATTACAAAATCAACCGCCTGTAGTGCGGATGACAATGCGGGTAGAGAGTAATAGTCCTGATTGGCGGGCTATGAGTAGCAGAGTAGGTGAGTTAGTTGTTTTGCCCAATAGTAGTGGCGTGGCATTAGGCGAAGATGATAATCGACCTCCGGTGACATCTGCTACCAGTTCCCCAGTAAATATTCAATCTGTAGAATTAGTGGGAAATGGCACACAATTGCTGATTCGTGGTGACCAAGCTTTATCTGCTACAGGTGGTTGGGATAGATCTTCTGGTTTATTCCGCATTATAATTCCCAACGCGAAGGTATCTCCTAGGGTCAAGGGGCCAGCTTTAGATGCTACAAGTCCGATTTTGCGGGTAAGGCTTCAACCCCAAGAACCAAATACAGTAGTTGTTTTCGTTCAACCAGCATCCGGAGTACAAATTGGCGAACTTAACCAAGTTGGTAGTCAGCTGATAGCTCTACAATTACAACGCTTTTCTCAAGTTAGACCACCTTTAAATTCACCGCAGCTACCGCCTTTAAACCTGCCAGATAGCAATCTTCCCCAACCTGATTCACGTCCCACAATTCCCAATGGGCGAATGGTAGTGCTAATTGACCCTGGACATGGGGGTAAAGATCCAGGAGCCATTGGTATTGGCGGGGTGCGTGAGAAAGACATTATCCTACCAATTGGTAGTAGGGTGGCAGAGATATTACAGCAAAATGGCGTGCAAGTAATTATGAGCCGTAATTCTGACTATTTTGTCAGCTTGGAAGGGCGAGTTGCTATGGCAGCAAGAGCAAGAGCTGATGTCTTTGTCAGTATTCATGCTAATTCAGCCGGCGCAGGTCGTCCTGATGTGAATGGATTGGAAACGTATTATTACGACAGTGGCCTAAGTTTAGCTCGCATTGTTCATAGCAACATTCTCCAAAGTTTAAATATCAGAGACCGCGGAGTGCGACGAGCTAGGTTTTATGTCCTCAGAAAAAGTTCGATGCCTTCTATTTTGGTAGAAACTGGCTATTTAACTGGTCGAGTGGATGTTGCCAACCTCCAAAGCTCTAATTATCAAAATCAAATGGCGGAAGCGATCGCTCGGGGTATCCTCCAGTATCTCAAACAAAGATAATGAAATTGCAAAATTAGAGGAATTTTACTAGATAGCCCAATTTCTTCTCCAAGATAGACAATTATGTAAATCTATCACCTAGTCCAGGATGAAAATACTTATCTGTGAATATCTCATACTCATTTTCTCTTTTCAAAACAGCTAATAAAAGTAACATCCCACAATTACCTATGAAAATCTTTCTTCCCCATCAACAATCAACAGTCAGCCATATTTTCCAGACAATACCAAATCTCTTATAAAGGCAATTAACCTTATCTGTACAGTTCGACACACCCATCTATAAAATATTTTTCTAAATATTAAAGAGTGGCTGTCACCAGCCTAGGTACACAAGTTAAGAGTAGTTGGATTTTTACACTAGGTGCATTAATTACTAGCAATCAAACAGTTAATTGAAGGACAAAGTATCCAGCGTAAAGTATGAAGCTCAGACATGAAAGATAAATCGGCTAGCTCAAAACAAGATGCCTAATTCCTATCGCAGTTCACCCTCGAAATATATCTTTCTTGTTTGACCTAATTAAATTTACTTACTTTGTACAAAGTTCTGTTGTTACATGCTTAATCCTTTATCTTTCATACTTGAATGGTCAGTTTAATTCTAATTATCTTTTTTTGGTGTACCCTGATGCTTTGGAGGTGGATTTTAGCAGCATTAACAGCATGGCAAACTTACAAAGATATGCTAAAATTTCACGCCATTAAGTATGTTGTTAATGTCAGCGCAAAATGTTTTTGCTGCATTAAAGCTAATGTTTGGGCGGTGACGGTGTGAGGATTTATCAATATTTTGAAAGCTTAACGGCTCCCATGAATGCGAATCAGGAGAAAGGACTGTGAAATTACACTGGTTACTACCCGGTACTTTTGGAACTATCTTCATACTGTCGTCGCCGGCTTTTGCAGCGAGACTAGAATCTTGGCGTTTTGATGCCAGTCAAAATCAGTTAGAAATCAACACTGCTGGTGGTGTACAACCAAAGGCACAACTCATTTTTAACCCTACCCGTTTAGTAATTGATTTACCTCAAACTGTATTTGGTCGTCCCCAGGTGACGCAACCAGTAGGTGGTGGAATTCGTTCCGTGCGTGTGGGACAGTTTGACCCAGAAACAACTCGCATTGTTGTCGAACTTAACCCAGGTTACACCCTAGACCCCCAACAAATAAAATTTACAGGTATCACTGCCAGTCGTTGGTCGGTAAAGTTACCTAATCCTAAAATGGAGCAGGTGTCTGCGTCTAATAATATTCCAGCACAACAAACTCCAGTTCCTAGAACTATCACTCCTGCTAAACCACCAGCCACTGCATTACCGTCGAGAAATATTTACAACGTAGTTAGAACTGGCCCTGTTACCCCCATCGATAATCGAACTGCGGTTAACTCTAGTTCAGGCGCAACTCAAATTCAGAAATTACAACCTACAGGTGATGGATTTTTCATCCGTACCAGTGGCGGTAACCCCAAGATTCAGGTCAATCGCACTGAAGACAAAAAGACAATTAATATTGATATTGCTGGGGCTGCTTTAGCGCCCACATTTGAGCAGCAGGATGTCTCAATTAACCGCTATGGCGTGAATCGCATTCAATTTAGCCAATTACAATCTCAACCGCCTGTAGTACGGATGACAATGCGGGTGGATAGCAATAGTCCCGATTGGCGCGCAAGTAATAGCAGTGTAGGTGGCTTTGTACTTTTACCTAATAGAAGTGAGGTAAGGTTACCTGGGGGGAATAATAATGCCAATGTTGTCATCCCCAGTACCAACTCGCCAGCCACGATTCAATCTGTAGAATTAGCTGGAAATGGTACACAGTTACTAATTCGCGGTGACCAAGCTTTATCTGCTACGGGTGGTTGGGATAGATCTTCTGGTCTGTTCCGCATTACAATTCCTAATGCTAAGTTAGCTCCTAGGGTGAATGGGCCAGCTTTGAATGCTACTAGCCCAATTCTGCGAGTGAAACTGCAACCCCAAGAACCAAATACCGTGGTTGTCTTTGTCCAACCAGCTGCTGGAGTCCAAATTGGCGAACTTAATCAAATTGGTAATCAGTTAGTAGCGTTACAATTACAACGCTCTCGTGCAATTACATCGCCCAGAATACCCCCTGTAGCTTTACCACCTCTACCACCCACCCAAGGGCAATTACCAGACCCCGCGGATAATCCCCGGACTATACCACAGCCAACACCACGTCCCACAGTTCCCAGAGGCAAATTGTTAGTAGTTATTGACCCTGGACATGGTGGTAAGGATTCTGGCGCACCTGGTTTAGGGGGACTGCTAGAAAAAGATGTGGTATTACCCATTGGCAAACGGGTAGCCTCAATTTTGCAGCAAAATGGCGTACAAGTAGTGCTAACCAGGGATGCTGACTTTTTTGTTGAACTTCAAGGACGAGTAGATATCGCCGAGCGAGTAAATGCGACTTTATTTGTCAGCATTCATGCCAATTCCGTAGGGAATCGCCCTGAGGTTAATGGATTAGAAGTCTATTATTACGACAGCGGTTATGGTCTAGCCGAAGCAGTTCGCAAGAGTATTCTCCAAAATATCGGGACAATCAAAGACCGCGGCACGCGTAAAGCGCGATTCTACGTCCTCAGAAAGAGTTCTATGCCTTCAATTTTGGTAGAAACTGGCTATATGACTGGTAGAGAGGATAATCCAAGACTAGGTAACCCAGATTACCAGAATCGCATGGCGGATGCGATCGCTAATGGAGTTCTCAAGTACTTACAAAGAAGGTAAAAATGTTGTAGAACTTACTAGTTAAAGAGGTGATATCAGACTTCTTTTGCGTACAGGATTTATAAGTCTTAGCAAATTGGCTACTAAATCCTGTATCTTAAATCAAAAAACCTCAACCAATATCTGCCCGTGTATTCATCTTCCATCTTTGAAGGCAATCTTTATAATTTTTCTGAGCAAGAACCCCAACGTGCGCCCATAGGTATCTTTGATAGTGGCGTAGGGGGTTTAACGGTATTACGGCAAGTTTATCGGCAACTTCCTAACGAATCTGTTATTTATTTTGGCGATACGGCCCGATTGCCCTATGGCATTCGTTCACAAGCAGAAATTCTACAGTATGTGCGCGAAATTTTGACCTGGATGCAACAGCAACAGGTCAAAATGGTAATTATGGCTTGTAACACCAGTTCAGCTTTAGCTCTCGACATTGTCCGCGCAGAATTTAATCTGCCAATTCTCGGCGTTATTCTCCCAGGAGCTAGAGCCGCAGTACAGCAAGGTAAGCGGATTGGCGTGATTGCTACCCCCGCAACTGCTAAAAGTAATGCTTATAAGCAAGCTATACTAGAAATTGATCCCAATGTCCAAGTCTGGCAAGTTGGTTGCCCAGAATTTGTACCCCTAATTGAGCAAAACCGGATTCATGACCCCTACACCACTGAAGTGGCGCGCTCATATTTAGAACCTTTAATCAAGCAGGAAATTGATACTTTAGTTTACGGTTGTACCCATTATCCTCACCTTGCCCCTGTCCTGCGATCGCTTCTTCCTTCCCATGTGCAGCTAGTTGATCCAGCTGTTAATGTTGTCGCCGCTTGTATCCAAGATTTAGACTTATTAGGTTTAAGGAATACCCATCCCCCATTACCCACACGCTTTGCGGTTAGCGGCTGTGCCCAACAGTTTGCCCAATCAGGATTGCAGTGGTTAGGCTATACTCCATTAGTTGAGGAAGTTAGCTTCAGTGAAGCTAAAGCTTCTTATCTATAAAAAAATTTGTTTGTAGAAGTGTTTACAAGTCAAGAGTCAAAAGTCCAGAAAAATTTTTTGACTTTTGACTTTTGACTTTTGACACTTGACTACTGACTATTAACAACTTCAGTCACCTTTGGTGCTACTGATAGCTCTTGTGTATGTTTCTGCTGCCCTGCCAAAGTTACATTTGTAGGATCACTGTTTTTTCCTGTTCGCTTTGCTAGTGCTAAGAGTAGATAAACGGTGAACAAATATCCAGCAGCTAAAATAAAAATCATCATAGGCATATTTCCGTAAATCATTGTTCTACCAGCACCTTTGTCAAACGAATATGCACTTTAAATACATAAGTAAAACTTCTACCACCCAAGAGGATTCTTGATGGCTGTAGTTTGCTATGCTAGACTACTCCGTATGGATAAATTCCCTACGGAAGACGGATTTAGTATTTGACTTAATTTTTCACGGACTACACATTCCAGAGCAGTTAAATTGCCAAATGACAATTATTAACTACTCTCTTCAGCAGTCTACCTAGCCCGTGTTATTGCTGCTCGCACCGCTTTTACAGGAGTAACGCCAAAGCTCAATGTCAAGTAAAACCGAGCGGTTCCCTGTATGGGTAGCGTATAACTCCAAACCAACAGGCTTGCAGGCCGCAGCTATCAAATCAGGAATTACTCCCTCGACTCAACCGCGACATTTATTGACTCACAAGACCTAAAAAGTATAATTACCTAGTGGTAATTTACTTTTGGCGAGTGAATATCTGAAAAATTTAAAATCCCTAGATCTTAGCGTAACACAAGGTTCCCGACTTTTAAGCCAACTTTGTGGCTAAATTTTAAAATTTCTCAATGGCTTAAACAAGTGAGAAAAATTTAGCTTAACACTTAGTATTAAATGTATTACTTTACACTAAAAATTTTATGGCTGTAGAATTTATTTATTGCAATAAAAGTAACTAAGTAAATAAATTTTGCCGAATAAATTTTGTGAAAAAAGAAATATAGCTCTAAAAAATTGTTTTAGGCAGAATTTCTGAGAGTACTTAAAGTAACTCTTGTAACGAAATAATACGGTACTACTTACGTGATTCTGTTATTTATCTGTAAAGATATTTTGAACATATCCCAAAAGCCTAAAAATCTGAATAGATGCCAAATTTGTCTAGGGAAATCATATTCAGATAATTATAACACTTTGCTGTAACTAAAGATACATTTTACTTAATAATTTCGGGCGAACGGCTAAGAAGCTTAGTCCCTCATATTTACCCTCTTAGTTTTTACCAGAGGTTCATGCCAGCGCGTCAGCATTTCTTAGGTAAGACCGTGCTAAAAGCCTAAGAACTTGGCAAGACTTTTGCTATAGCCACTAGGCATGAGTATCTTCTCAAAGCAGATAAAAGGCAATAGATTTTGGTGTCTCAGACAAAAATTATGAGAATTTTACTGCTGCTGATTACAGTTAATTATTCCCTGCCGACTATTTTAATCAACATAAAAAGACAAATAAATCAGGAATAACAAGACTTTCACCGCTTACAGAAGAGTTCTGAGTGAGGTATTCCCGGATCAAAACTTTGCGCTGTACCTGGGTTATCTTAAAATGAGTATAGGATATGTAAACTTTCGTAACCTAAGCCAGAGTCCGCCCATCCATGACCCCAGCCACCTCCCTGTTTACCCCTGTGGAAGCAGACCTGCGAATACTAGCAGATAATCTCAAACAGCTAGTTGGAAATCGCCACCCCATACTTTATGCAGCCGCCGAACACCTATTTGGTGCTGGGGGAAAGCGCATTAGACCAGCTATCGTTCTGCTGATAGCACGAGCATCCATGCTAGAACAAGACATTACGCCCCGTCACCGACGCTTAGCTGAGATTACAGAAATGATCCACACAGCAAGCTTAGTACATGATGATGTAGTTGATGAATCTCAGATGCGACGTGGTGTCCCAACTGTTCATAGTTTGTTTGGTAACCGCATAGCCGTATTAGCAGGAGACTTTCTCTTCGCTCAATCATCCTGGTATTTAGCCAACTTGGATAATTTGGAAGTTGTAAAATTGCTTTCTGAAGTGATTATGGATTTGGCGGCTGGAGAAATCCAGCAGGGACTAAATCGTTTTGATACTAATATCTCAATAGAGACTTACTTAAAAAAGAGCTATTACAAAACTGCTTCATTAATTGCCAACAGCTCTAAAGCAGCTGGCTTACTTAGTGATGTATCCTCAGAAACCGCCGAGCATTTATATAACTACGGTCGTCATCTTGGTCTAGCATTCCAGATTGTGGATGATATTTTCGATTTCACGAGTTCGGTAGAAACTTTAGGTAAACCAGTGGGCTCTGATCTCAAAAGTGGACATCTTACTGCACCAGTTTTATTTGCTCTAGCAGAAAAACCATATTTAGAAGTATTGATTGAGAGAGAGTTTGCTCAAGATGGAGATTTAGAGCAAGCACTAAGGCTGATTCAAGAAAGCCAAGGAATACAGCAGGCACGAGAATTAGCAGATCATCATGCAAAACTTGCAACTGAACATATTGCAGTTTTACCACCTTCAGAATCACGTCAAGCCTTGATTGACATGGCTACCTATGTACTGAGTAGGTTGTATTAAGGATGAGGGGCTAGAGACTGGGTTGTATACGAAAATACCCCATACCCAATGACGGCAGTTGCTCCACTTAGGGAAACCCCTGCGTACCCGTCACTGCCTCCCCAATGCCCCATTTCCTTCAAGCAATATCAGGTGGTACTTGTCTTGGCGATCGCTTTTTTTGTAGTTGTTGCTGAATCCGATTTTGTAAATCAGATCGCCGCACCTCCACAGCGTTTGTACTCATGCCAGAAGTTTCTAAAAACACTATACTATCTACGGATTCTAGCGCCACCAGTTGAAACAAAATGTGAGTTACAGGAATGTCTGTAGCTATTAATTGCTCTTCAACCCCCGCAGATGAGGCCAGTGAGGCATCTTTTAAGGTAGGAAATGCGTAAATAACACGTTTTTCTAATCCTGGGTTTGCCCGATTGCTCAATGTAGTTAAAACCCACTCAGACTCCACACTTTGGAGAATATAATACTGAGGGTGAGTTAACTGATGAGCGATCGCCTTTAAAGCAGGGGCAATTGCTGTAACAAGTTGTGGTGTTATACCATCGTGAGGTGCATTATCAATCAACAATTGAATTTGTGCTTCTAAATCCATAATGACTTGTCCACGGCTCCTGGGTAATGGCCATAACATCAAAACAGAGTATGATCAACCCAATCAAGTTGGGAATAATAAATTAAACCGAATCCTGGATGCAGGATTGGTCTGCGTTTAGCTTATACGCAAAATCATCAAGCCAACACCCACGGTCGTACAGGTTGTGTTTAAGTATGTTAGGGTCTTTTAAAAACAGAGACTATGAATTCAGCCGCAACCGCAACTATTCAGGGAGAAGATTCTATCGGCGTGGAGGTGATATTTCAACTCCTATTTAAGGAGCTTAAACAGTCAACCAAAGCTTCGGAACGGAATTGCCATGATGTGGCAACACGAATTGCCGCCGAAGTATACCGCATTTGCACCGAGAGTAAACGTATCCAAGCTTCCGGTGCTATAGAAAACTCAGCAATGACCCTAGCTAAGCACCGACTGCAACAGTGTATTAGATACTATCAGTTAGGTTCAAATCGGGGGAGGGTCGAACTACATAGCACTTTGAGTGCCATCATTTATCGCTATATTAACCCGCCTCAGAAGCAATTGAGTTATCAAGGGCGGCTAACTATCATTGAAGATTTTCTACAGAGCTTTTATTTGGAAGCTTTGAACGCTTTCCGCCGTGAAAATCAATTGGGTAGTGCCTATCGCCCCCAAACACTATTGGAATTGGCAGAATACATGGCATTTACTGAGCGCTATGGTAAGCGCCGCATACCTTTGCCTGGACGACAACAGCAGCTCATTATTCTCCGCGCGCAAACCTTCTCGCAGCAGCAACCTCCAGAAACCAGTGTAGATATTGAACAAGCCTCAGAAGGTAGTGCCAATGAAGCTGATGGTTCTTGGGAAGAACCAGCTGTACAACAACTGCGTTCGGCAATGGCCACGCAAGCAGAACCAGAACCCGAAGAAGACACACTACGCTCTGTTGTCATTACGGAACTATTAAATTATCTTGAACAACGTCAACAAAACGACTGTGCCGATTACTTCAGCCTCCGCCTTCAGGATCTCTCAGCACAAGAAATAGAGTCGATTTTGGGCTTAACCCCCCGCCAGAGGGATTACTTACAACAACGTTTTAAATATCATTTAATTCGGTTTGCCTTATTGCATCGTTGGGAATTGGTTCATGAATGGTTAGAAGCTTCATTGCCTACGAATTTAGGTTTGACACCCCAGCAATGGCAAGCATACACAGCAGAGCTAGATGAAAAACAGCGGTCTCTACTAGATATGAAGCAACAAGGAGAACCAGATGAAAAAATTGCCAAAACCTTAGGTTTGTCTATGGCACAACTGCAAAAACGCTGGTTTAAAATTTTAGAACAAGCTTGGGAAATTCGTAACTCTTTAGTGTCCGGATCGGGTGCATCTACTCATGAATAGTGACTCAGAATCCTTTCATCACCAATTACTTAGTTTGGTGTTGGCAGACGATGTCACCACCACTGAGTTCTCCTCGGTAGATTGTCAGGAAATTAACGGGGTGGAAAACCCACTTAAGCAAACTGCCGGATTTGAAGGTGGGAAGCAAGAGTTGGGTGGGACACCCCAAACCTTTCAATTGGGAGAAATTCCTACTGTGCAAGAACGTTTTCAAGCCGTCATTAAACATCGGTTACAACTTCAAATTCAAAACCGTCCTCCCTTATTCCCTTGGGAAACACAATTAGTAGACTATCCCGATTACGCCGACGAGCCATCGGTAGCTTTTGTTCCCGCTTGGGGTTGGATAGCACAACAGTCAAAGCTGAATTTGCCGATTGCACTGCCGGAAAGCATTTTCCGTCAGTTGTTAGAAAAATGTCAACTATTGCTGACATCTTCCCTACCTTTGGGGGCAAAATTAGTTCAGGCTGTAGAAGAGTTATTCCCTAGCCATAATCCCCAAACCTTAAACGATATAGCTGGATTAGTTCTCAGAAGTGGTACTAGTCGATCTATAGACGCACTGGAGGCCATGCCTAATCTCCAGAGCGATTACTCAGATTTAAGAGAACCTCAACAAATGGCATTGTCATTACTCACAGTTAAACAACTGTTAGACACTTTGACTATACCCATCTCACTAACCCATCCAGTGGTAGAAAGAGAATGGCTAACTAGTGCAGGTATTCTGAAGTTAAAAATAGAATACCAATCCCAAAGAGGAAAACTGCGTGTTCAAGGTGAGTTACCCACAAGAGGTATTTTTCAACTTCAAGGTGATGCTACCCAAGCTGTAGCACAGTCTTCTAATACTGGAAGCTTGGTTGTAGAATTACCCTGCCAGCAGATTAACCAAACTTATACTTTGGAAGTGGATTTCCCAGAAATAGACCAACAGCCACTTGTGTTTGTTATTAATCCTACATAAGTGAAATGGTCACTCCTAGCACCCTATTTTGATAAACGTCAATAGATAATTGCAGATTATCCTGGTTTTGAAACTTATCTTTTTTTTCAACAAGCGGTATTGAAGGATCCTACGCAAACATATATTGATTGGTAGAACCTAGCACAAGACGCGTAGATTCACAGAGATGCTATTTATATTTTGCTACCACTTTACTTAGGGAATTCCCATTCGCTAAAGGCATTTTCATAGAGTAGGGTAGGGTAGTAGCTGGAGGCAGGTTAGTTAATTTCCATACCCAGCATAGTGTCTTAGCGTCTACATCATCGCTTGGCTCATACTTTAAATGTTTAACTTATCCAGGATCAATCGGTTTTGGCGTCTACCTGTAGGATATGACGACTGGCGACCAAATAAGCAGAAGTCGCCTTTTATAGAAGTGGAAGATTCAATTGCCTTACGGGTGCTAGTGATTGCTTTAGTAATTACGGGAATCGTGGCGACGGATATTGCCGCCCAGACTAATTTTAGTCTTTGGGCTATTCCTGTAAGCGTCATGGGTGCAATTTGGAGTTACCGCAATCGCCGCAATGCCAATATTACCGTCAAGTTCTGCATTGCCATAGGAATGTTAGTAGCACTGGGTGCTTTCTTTGGGCGGTTATTAGGGGAATTAAATGATACGCGGTTGGGTTTAGCAGAGTTGCTAATTCAACTTCAAATACTCCACAGCTTTGATACGCCCCGTCGGAAAGATTTGGGCTATTCAATTGTCATTGGGCTAATTTTACTAGGTGTGGCAGCAACACTAAGTCAAACTTTAGCATTTGCGCCTGTGCTGTTATTGTTTTTAGCGATCGCACTGCCAACTTTAGTCCAAGATTATCGCTCCAGACTAGGCTTGGAGAAACTAAACCTAAAACAAGCAAAGGTAAAAGAGAAAAAATTATCTTCTCTTTTACCTTTTTATTTTTTAATATTTACACTAGTTTTGGTTCTGGGGCTAGCGATTTTTGCAGTTTTGCCCAGGTTCCCAGGTTATCAATTACGTACCTTTCCTGTCAGTTCCTCTATTCCTATCAAAGGTAATTTTACAGGACGGAGCATTATTAATCCTGGTTATGTCCGCCAAGGCAATAACAAAAGTCAAGGCGATGGCAACAATGGTAACAATGGCAATGGCCAAGGTGCAAACGGCACACCTGGCAAAATAGATGATAATTTTTATTACGGTTTTAATAGCCAAATGAACCAAAACCTGCGAGGCGCAATGAAGCCCAAGGTTGTGATGCGGGTGCGATCACAGGCTGAGGGGTTTTGGCGAGTATTAGCATTTGATCGCTATACAGGTAAGGGCTGGGAAGTATCTCGCAACGATGATGTTACTACCCTGCGGCGAGCGCCTTGGTCTTCCCAAATTTTTCTTCCGCGGCCGATTATTGGGGGCAAAACTCAAGAGATAGTACAAACTTATACAGTGGTCTCAGATTTACCTAACTTAATCCCCGCACTGAGTTATCCCAAAGAAATTTACTTTCCCACATCGATCATCGCTGTCGATCAAGAAAATAGCTTGCGATCGCCTGTGGCATTATCAGAAGATCTCACCTATACAGTCATTTCGGAAGTCCCATACCGCGATCGCACTAAGTTAGGACAAGCGTCTACTAAATATCCTCAAAGTATCAAAAATTATTATCTGCAAATCCCCCCAGAAATTGCCGAAAAAGTTAGACAACGCACAGAAAAAATTCTCGCTAACTACAATCAAGAACGGGTAGCAAAGTCAAATAAAACCCTAGATTCTAACTATGAAAAAACGCTTTACCTAGCCCAGTACTTAAAACAAAACTATTCTATTCCTGATAATCCCTTAGGGCTACCTTATTTGGATGAGAAAGAAGACTTGGTGGATAATTTTTTGTTTAAGTATCAAGGTGGCTACCCAGATCACTTCTCCACAGTACTCACTGTCATGCTGCGTTCTATAGGCATTCCCGCACGCTTGGTAGCAGGGTTTAGCCCAGGACAGTTCAATCCGTTTACGGGAATGTACGTTGTCCGCAATACTGATGCCTATGCCATGACAGAAGTTTACTTTCCTAAATATGGCTGGTTTGCCTTCGATCCCATTCCTAACCATCCTCTGATACCCCCATCAATAGAAGATACCCAGACTTTTAGTGTGCTCAACCAAATGTGGCGGTGGGTAGCTGGCTGGTTACCTTCCCCAGTGAAAGCCTGGCTTGATTATCTATTTGGGACAATATTTAGCTGGTTGAGTAAAGCGATCGCTTGGTTTTTTGCTTTATTTTCTCAAGGTTGGCTGGGTGTGTTGACTGGCTTAATCTTGTCCACCACAACCGCTTTCTTTACTTGGCTAGGTTGGGTACAGTGGCGCGAGTGGCTCAACCGCAGATGGTTAAAGAGATTATCACCAATGGAAAGCCTTTATCAACAAATGCTGCAATGGACAGCGAAACAAGGTTTAGGCAAGCATCCTGCACAAACACCTTTAGAGTATGCCAGAGTAGCTTACCAGCATCATTCACCGACAAACGCCGAGATAATCGATGAGATTTGTCAAGCCTATGTGAAATGGCGTTATGGTAGCCATACTCCTAACTTGCAGCAACTACGACAACGATGGCAAGAAGTGAAAACTAGCACTAATAAACCGAATTCAAAAAATTAATGTCTTAGGCTTTCTCACTATATTTGGCAGCATAAAGTAAGGGAATAATGATTTATCCCTTATTTTTTTGCTTTTTTCTAGCCTTGTATCAATTAATGAATATAAACACGTTATGGCATAATTTAGCGCATCTATGTAAATTACTAATGTGCTGCTTAAAATATTTTTAATCTGTCTAAGCACTGCTGGCAATTTTATACCCATTAGAAACTACGAAAATCTCGGATACTATAGCCTTGAGGGTGTGAGCCTGTTGCCAAATTCTAGAGAATTGGTATTAATAGGTTCATGTATTAAAAAAGACGTGTAAGTATAATTTGTTTAATATTTATTTCGCATATATCTTTAGGATGATTTTTGGGAAAATTGGTGTATAAATCGCTAAAGATAGCAATTTTTATATAAAAACTAGGAATAACGTGAATTTAAGCGTTGTAACTCGAATTTTTTAGGGATAACATGGAAATAATTATGTACTGACTGCTCACATACCATTTGGTATCCGTTTTTTTATGGAAATTCAACTAATTAATATAGGTTTTGGCAACATCGTATCTGCCAACCGCGTAGTTGCCATTGTTAGTCCAGAGTCTGCACCGATTAAGCGGATCATTACTGATGCCCGCGACAGAGGTCAACTGATTGACGCAACCTATGGACGTAGGACGAGAGCTGTGATTATTACTGATTCCAGCCATGTCATTTTGTCAGCGATTCAACCGGAAACTGTAGCGAATCGCTTCGTCATTTCCCGCGAACATCAAAATGTAGAAAATTAAATTAGGGTGGGCTAATAGCCCTACCCTATTTGCACCACATCGGCAGTACTATGTGAATTAGACGATATTTTATGTGACCCCTGTTACTAATTTTTTAGTCGAAAGTTACAAGTTAACGAATACTAGACTAAGAAATCACGTCTATCGATTAATTCACAGGTTTAGCGGATGATGCAAGTTCTACCCATCCAGAGTGCTGCTACTACTAAAGAATGCCCGCCTCATGGTCGGCTGATTGTTTTAACTGGTCCCAGTGGAGTTGGCAAAGGTACTTTAATGCGTGTACTTTTGCAACGTCATCCGGAACTTTATTACTCCGTATCCATGACGACTCGTTCTCCTCGTCCTGGGGAAATCAACGGCAAAAATTATTATTTTGTTAGCCGTAGCAAGTTTGAACAATTAGTGGCCCAAGGCGAATTCTTGGAATGGGCAGAATTTGCTGGTAATTACTACGGAACACCCCGTGAAGTAGTGCTTAACCAGGTCAATTGTGGAAAGTTAGTGGTACTAGAAATTGAGTTGGAAGGAGCAAGACAAATTCGTGCTTCTTTCCCTAGTGTCCATAGCATTTTTATATTGCCACCTTCCTTTGATGAACTGGAAAAGCGGATACGTGGTCGCGCTCAAGATTCTGAAGAAGCGATCGCTCGTCGTCTGCGCCGCGCTCAAGAAGAAATTCAAGCAGCAGATGAATTTGATCTTCAAATCGTTAATGACGATTTTGAAACCGCTTTAAATGCACTAGAAGCAAATTTATTCGGGTAATTTGGCATTTTTATTCCCAGCTTGAGCGGTGTGAAAGTTAACCAAAAAAAGGACAGATAGAACAACTTGACTGTTTCTATCTGTCCTTTGTGGCTGAATTAAACTTAGGCAGCAATCTATAGCAATCCTATTTCAGTTGTGAAATAGGATTGCTAGCTTGTTCATTCCATTTGGATGATGGCATAAACAGTTAGCAAAATACTTGGGGCATAGAGAACAGGGCATTGATATTTGTCTCATATCTCATACCCCATACCCTATGCCCTATGCCCTATGCTTGCTCTCATCCACCACAGCAATTGCTGGGATGACAACAGATAAATTTAACCTACTAGACCTTGAATGAGTGCCAAATTAATTGTTAAGAAGTAAGCAACTACTGCACCACCAATACCACCAATTAAGAAAGCACTGGCAAAGTTGTTCCAGCCTTCATTGCTAGTAAAAGCATCTGGAGGATTACCAGTGGTAACGCTAGCAAGTGCTTTGGGAGGATTGCTGTGAGAATACAAAGACAAAGCAGCGGTTAGAAGTACAACCAAGCCGACTGCTCCGAGTAAACCAGCTAAGTTAGCACTAGGCGTATTCCGTAATGGGCCTAATTTAGCAAAGGGGCCAAATAACCAGTAACCATGAGCCATACCAACTTCTAGCCCACGTCTAAAAGGAGTGAGGCCAGGGCGATATGCGGGTAAGTTACCAATAAACCACTTCACTAAGGGAGAAGAATTAACTGGCGTTTCTAGGTTGCCTATTTGTGGATCGCGTCCTGCGGGAAAAACAACCTCACGATTTCTAGGATCGCTGGGATTATTTTTGGATGCATCTACTGCTTGCATATTTTAGTTGCCTCTAAATTTAGAATTGTGGCAGTTTTATATTAATAATAATTGTATCTAATGGTGATTTTTGGCAGATAAGTTTAGAAAAATTAATTTAGCTAATTTCAATAAATGAAACTCGCAACCTGTTGACAGCATTACGAGTTTCATTTATTGATAACGCCTATTGTAGTTATATTTTCACCCAATTAGGTTGAAGTATATAACTACAGAATATAAGACTGAAGACAACAAATTCAAATTTTGAAAATACCGTCTTCAATTTATGGTAATGGATGGAAAAGTAGGTCGGGAAAAAAGCGGTTAAATTCGATTAAAATCCCGGCTGTAATTGTCAACCACAAGGTAGCTGCTACAGGTGCCGTGGAAATAAACTTAATCAGATAAGATGAGCTATCGCCTTTGTCTGCCATGAATTTAGTCTCCTAAACAAGTTAATGAGTGGTGATGAATTAGCGTGGGGAAATAGGGATTTCTGTATCCTTAGCGGTTAATTCACCAGAGAGTAATTCCTTGATAGCAGCTGCAGGCCAAGCAAAGCCTGTTGCCATAATTGGTAGTGCCAAACCAAGGTCGATTTGGATTTCTTTTTGTTCGGTGTTGGAGTCTTTTTTGATAGCTTGCAAATAAGCGCGACCTACCCAGCCGATCCAACCAGCAATGTAAAGGAAAAGAATGCTGGGTATTAAAAAGTCACCTGCTTTATCGAGACGACCATCAACAATCAAATGGGGGTAACCCTCAGGCCCACACAATTCCTGAGCATAACGCTCAAAGCGTTTTTGCCCAGATTGGGGATCAGCGGTTGTATTACGGGCATTTCTTGCTAGCTCTTGAAAAGCGGGAGTGTCTGCACATGGTTTCAGATCAGCCCCCAGCGCCTTCGCGGGTGGGGCAAAATTGAACCAAAGACAAATCGCTAAAGCCAAAGCAAACAATCGTCGCATGGAGTTGTTTCCTTTTATTACAAAACAAAAAGTTTTTTGTACAAAACGAAGCGGCTTGTACAGTCTTTATTTAGATAACTAGCAAGTCATCATACTCTTGCCTGGGAACCGAGTAAAGTTTAAGTAAATAAAAGTTAAAGCTTCTCAATTAAGTTTCTATCGAGTTCTGAGTTCAGCGTGCCAAATGCCAAGTAAAATTTCGTAATATTTGAGCAAATTCATGGCTGAAAAATGAACGCCAAAACCCAGGACTCTAGACTCCCCATTCAATACTCATAATTCTTGTGTAGCAATGGCAACCGTTTTAGCAATCGAAACTAGCTGCGATGAAACTGCCGTAGCAATTGTTAACAATCGTCAAGTTTGTAGCAGCATCATAGCTTCTCAAATTCCCATCCATCAGCAGTATGGCGGAGTAGTACCAGAGGTAGCATCTCGCCAGCACTTAGAAACGATCAATTGGGCGATCGCTCAAGCCTTAGAGCAAAGCCAGTTAAGCTGGGAGCAAATTGATGGCATAGCTGCCACCTGCGCTCCTGGGCTTGTCGGCGCGCTGTTGGTCGGGTTAACTGCTGCCAAAACTTTAGCAATAATCCAAAAAAAGCCATTCTTGGGAGTTCATCATCTCGAAGGCCACATTTACGCAACTTACTTGAGCGAGCCAACTTTAAATCCCCCTTTCCTTAGCTTACTCGTTTCGGGAGGACATACAAGCTTGATTTATGTCAAGGATTGTGGTAAGTACGAAACCCTAGGAGAAACCCGTGATGATGCGGCAGGAGAAGCTTTTGACAAAATAGCGCGGTTGCTAAAGCTGGGTTATCCAGGAGGGCCTGTTATTGATAAATTGGCACAAACAGGCAATCCCCACGCCTTTGCTTTGCCAGAAGGTAAAGTTTCCCTCCCTGGCGGGGGATATCATCGCTATGACGGCAGTTTTAGTGGCTTGAAGACGGCTGTACTGCGATTAGTGCAGCAACTAGAGAAGAATAATACTCCCATCCCTATCCCCGATGTTGCAGCCAGCTTTCAAGAAACTGTAGCGCGATCGCTTACCAAAAGAGCGATCGCCTGTGCCTTAGATTATGGGCTCAGTACAATTGCTGTGGGTGGAGGTGTAGCGGCTAACAGCGGATTGAGAAAGAACTTACAAGCTGCTGCTACCGAGCATAACTTGCGCGTCCTCTTCCCGCCCTTAAAATTTTGTACCGATAACGCTGCTATGATTGCCTGTGCCGCCGCCGAACATTTATCGCGAGGGCATACCTCTCCCATGACGCTGGGCGTAGAATCTAGGTTATCGCTGGCTCAGGTGATGAAGTTGTATCAAAACAGTTAGAGGGCATGGGGCATTGGGCATTGGGTATAAGTTATTGCTCTCCTGCTTCCTCTGTTCCCCTGCGACCTCATCTCTAGGCTTCAACTATCGACCTAATATTACTAGCCACCGCGTCTGGCTGTTCTAACATTGCCAAATGACCGCAATCAGGAATTTCAATGACATTGTCTCCAGAGTATTGGAATAGCCTATGAAAGCTAGCTAGATGGCGAACATACTTGGGTTCCATAACTTTGTCATTGGTTCCCGTTAAAAAATAAACTGGCTGCTTCAGTTGGGAGACTAATTGTGGTAAGCGGTTAACTTCTTCTTCTGTTGTGGAATCTAACAGCGATCCCAAAGCTGCTTCTGGATCGGCTACGACAAAATCAATAACTCGCTGACGTGCCCAATAACGTTCCAAAGGGCGCGCTACACTGGCTCTAGTAAACAGCAAATCAATCCAAGGTATTTGTGATAGCCAGCGAGGACGCATCTGTAAAAATCGCTGTCCAGCCGAACGAAACTGCTCAAAGGATTCCTTGAGATAAATACCACCACCAGCATTAATACAGACGACTCCCTGAATACAATCAGGTATCTGTGCTGCTGCCCAAAGAGCGATCGTACCGCCTAAAGAGTGTCCAATCAGCCAAGCACTAGTAATATTTAGCTGCTGCAACAGTACTGCTAAATCTTGAGCGTAGGCAGATGGAGTATATAGAGGATCGAAGCTTGAGCCAACTGGACTACTGGGACTGGGAAGTAGATTTACAGAAATTTGCTCTCGATCAAAATCCCTTTCTGGCTGGGACTGCGATTCGCCAAAACCCCGTAAATCGTAAGACAAGCACTGAAAATCTAATGACAGCCGCGAAACAACAGGCTGCCAGTATCCACGGCTATTTAGCCAACCGTGGATAAAAACTAAAGTATGAGGGCAAGAGGTGGGAGCTGTTAATTCGTATGCGTGGGGAACGCCCAAGATTTCGATGGTTGCCATACTTAATATCGTACCTTCAAGGGTGGGTACGACTAAATACGGAATACAGCAGGATGAAGGCTAAACGCCCAAGGGAGAAAAATTTTCTGGCGCTTAATTAATAATTCTTAATTTATTTACCTAATAATCGGTGCCGGACTCCTTCGGCAATTTTGTGACCTAAATATTCTGGGATGAGACTTTCATTAGGGCCTAGCAAATACAGAATCAGTCTTGTACGCCCACGCCAAACGAGTAAGTTGGCGTTGACTACCAACAGGTCTTCCTGCCAGATGGCGTACATGACTTTGTAGAATAATCCCGGTTGATTATCAGCCTCAATAACTAGGGCAGGGAGATGAAACACTGGATCGACATAAAATTCAGTTTGTACTAAATCTAAGCCGTTATCGAGGTTGAATTCTACAGCCAGCATTTCTTCTACCTCAAACCGTCCCCCTAATGCCTCGCGAATTGCTCGACAGACATTATCAGCGGTTTTTTCGGTTAAAGCTTTGCTACCGCGAGACACCAGCAGTTTGATAAAAACTAGCATCGGCACTCGAATTTGACCGTATAAGCTTAAACCGTGAATTGTTAGCCCATAAGCCGCCAGTACGCCAAAAATATCACTGAGGAGAAAAGACTGGTTACGGTAGGCAAAATGCAGGGCACTTTTACTACCTTCCGGTTTTAGCTCGATTACGGCGCGTCTGGTTTTATAGAGACGGTAGGCTAATCGTAAATTTTGCAGTTGAATTTCACTACTAACAAACTGTTCATAAAACTGGGGAAACGCTCGGTTAAAGCGCTTTAGAAGTTCAAGTGTGGAAGATTTTAAACCAGAAGCCATCTTTGGTGTAAGACTCGCAAGATAAGTCAACAAGAGACTAAGGACTAGGAACTGGGAGCTAGGAAATTAGAGATGAACAATGGACACTAAGGACTGAGTAACTCCACGAGTAAATGCGCTGGATAGAAGTCAGTACGCCTCAAGTGTTGCAGTATACGGTTAGCTATAATTTTTCTCCATATATATAAAGATAGGCGCTGGCGACTAATTATTTCTCCATTTCTCATACTCAGTCATTAATCCTTATATAAAATTCACTCTACTTATCTTTCCCTTTTGGTGAATTTCTCCTAGCTTTGCAACAAAATGCTAAAGTTGAAAATGATTGGTGCGAAACACGCCCTAGCAGAGTGTTGCCATTGAGCATCCGCAAAACACCAAAACAACCTTGAGTGTGAGGGATACTAGATGGTACTGGCTTTGTGAAACGTGAATCACCACTTTTTAGAGTGGTAACCAATTCAGTTATACTACCCGAACCGCGTTGGCATGGGTTTTTGGAAAACTTGGTTTAGTACTTCTGAATCTACTGCGGCAACCAGAACAGGTTCCTTTGAAGAGATGAGTGCGGATGTTATGGGCAACTCTAGTCCCAATAGCGATCGCATCGTCTTTAGTACAGAGCGAGAGATTGACTTGTATGAACTCGAAGAACTCTGTGATGCTGTTGGTTGGTCGCGTCGTCCGTTGCGAAAAGTTAAAAAAGCTATTGAGCATAGTTTTCTCGTCGCCACAATGTGGCAGGTACGAGGAAACCAAAGGCGGCTCATTGGTTTTGCTCGCGCTACTTCCGATCATGCTTTTAATGCCACAATCTGGGATGTGGTAGTTCATCCGGACTTTCAAGGTAAAGGACTGGGTAAAGCATTGATGAAATATGTCCTCAAAAAACTGAGAAGCGAAGAGATTAGCAATGTGACTCTCTTTGCTGACCCCCATGTAGTCGATTTTTACCGGACTATGGGTTTTATGGCTGACCCAGAAGGTATCAAAGGTATGTTCTGGTATCCTCACTAAATCTTTTAGAGAAATAACCGACTTGCCACTTTCATATAGTTAATATAGGCAAATCTCCTAAAAATTAATTTTAAAAGGTTGATTTGAGATGCCAGCAAGTACCTTGATGGTTAACCTTGATTGGCGCTAATTATATTTATGGGTACTAAAAGCTGATAAAATGTAGACTATTGGCAGATGCATAAAAAAGTTAGCAAATATCTGCTTAGTGTGATATAATCAGCATAGTGCTTTGAACGTCTAAATAAATTGACTAGTAAGTCATTGATGAGCGTTCAATAGTTAAGCTGTTTATTCAGAGTGCGATCGCACACCTGAAAAACAGATTGGTTAACGGGATGTAGCGCAGCTTGGTAGCGCGCCTGCTTTGGGAGCAGGATGCCGCAGGTTCAAATCCTGTCATCCCGATTGAATCTGAGATTTAAAAAACCGTAGTTCTATAAAATAGAGCTGCGGTTTTTTAGTTATTCAATAAAAAAAATCAATAGTTAATAGGGGGTTTGTTTTTGTCCAATAAATGTGTCACTAAATTAGATATTTTTTCGGAGAAGCGTAATTTATCTTTCCTGCCCTTAGGCTATTGTGCGAGCGATTGTAGACAAATTGTAAGTTTAGGAGCTAATTATCTAGAGCCTGAATATTATACATATTTAGATAAATTCTAGTAGATTTTAAATTAAAGGCAATTGGAACGATTCACTATATAATGTCGTCATTTATAGCAGGGTAAAGAAAATCAAATGACATTTAGCGCTGAAATAATTTGAGCAATTTATCCAGTCTGGATCGCACCATATAATAAGCATCTACGGCATTTTCTGCCCAAGAGCAAAAATAGCCTGGTTAACATTGAGTAAGCAGCATTTAAGCACGATTAATAAGTGAAGCCGATCCTCTCGCAATCCCAAATTATTGGAGAATATTATTTTTTGAGCGTTGTCTATTCACATTCAATAGATAGCAGCAATTTTTCACATTTTTAAGGGATTGCTATATAACTAAAACAAGTTGGTACTGTGCAAATCCAACTGTTTGTTTGAATGAATTAAATTGTTGACACGAGGAGTAGTCATGAAATCATTGGTTCGCTGGGGCGCAACATTGGGTCTAGTTGGTAGTACTCTCCTGGGAACAGTCTTTGCAGGTAATATGCCAGTGCTGGCATTGTCAGAACAGCAAATAAAAGAGAAGTTAGATTCTGTACCTGTATATTTAGTCACTAACGAGAAAGGTTTACCCCTGAGCCGTCCCTTACCAGAAAACCAAAACGGCCAAAAAGCTGGTGGTTCAGTGACAGGAGTTTATTTGAGCCGACAAGAAGCTCAAAAATTTATCAACGATTTGCGAAATACAAAAGAAAAAGACCCGAAAATTCAAGAGATGCTCAAAAGTCTCCAGGTGACAGCAGTACCTCTGGGGGTAATTTATCAGCAATTACAACAAAGCAAAAATCAGCCCAATCGTCTTTTATTTGCCTTTAAACCTGTAGATCAGGAAATTCAAGGGGCAATGGACTTGCTACGTCAAAGTGGGCAAAAGGTAGATCAGTTTAAGAGTGTGCCTATTTTCGCGGTGAGATTTGCACCAGATCAAGGATATGTACCCATTAAACTGAGCGCTGACAATCAGCAATTAATTCCTTTGTTTTTGAGTAAACAAGACGCACAGGGTTTGTTAAACCAAGTAAAGCCGAAATATCCCAAAGCTGATATTCAGGTAATCGATGTAGATGGAGTGATTAAAACATTGCAGGATAAAAACGATCCTTGGCTCAATCAAGTTGTTTTAGTACCATCCGCCGAATCTAGAGAATATATCAAGACCCTGCCTAGGGATAATAATGCCAATGCACCGAAGGCCCCTGCGGCTCCTGCTCGGAATAATACCCAGGCTCCCAAGCCTCGATAACCTGAAAGCATGACGGATACACAGCCAAAAGTAATTTCTGGTTTACAACTTTGGCAGTGGCGACAGAAGGCAATTCAAGCTGCGATCGCCACAGATGTTCCAGTAGCAGAAGTTGATTGGCTGCTACAAGAAATCGCTGGTTTAGATCGTTTAGCACTACGTTTGGAATCTTACAAAAATTGGCCTCAAATTCAACTGAAGTTGTCTTTAGAGGATTTAGACCAGTTGTGGCATAGGCGGTTAGACGATCGCTTGCCAGTACAGTACATTGCAGGAGTTACACCTTGGCGACAATTTAAAATTGCCGTATCGAGCGCAGTTTTGATTCCCAGGCCAGAAACAGAATGCTTAATTGATTTAGCTGTAACGGCAGGTGCAACTACTGGGACTATCCCATCGTTAAAACAAGGACATTGGGTGGACTTAGGTACTGGTAGTGGAGCGATCGCTCTAGGACTAGCAAATGTCTTTCCAGAGTCAACTATTCACGCCGTTGATTACAGTCCTGAAGCTTTGGCGATCGCAGCGGCAAATGCTCAAAATTTAGGATTTGCCGACCGAATTAGGTTTTATCAAGGTTCCTGGTGGGAGCCACTGACACCGATGAAAGGTCAGTTTAGTGGTATGGTATCGAACCCGCCTTATATTCCTACCAGTACCTTACCTACCCTACAACCAGAAGTAATTCGCCATGAACCTCATTTAGCTTTAGATGGTGGTACTGATGGCTTAGATTGCATCCGCCATTTAATTGAAATCTCTCCTAGTTATTTACGGCCTGGTGGCGTGTGGCTCATTGAGATGATGGCAGGACAGGCCGATAGCGTGGGAGAAATTTTGCAAAATCACGGTAGCTATAGAAATATTCAAATTCACTCTGATTTGGAGGGAATTGAACGTTTTGCCTTAGCTTACATCAAGGATGAAGGATGAAAGGCGGAAAATTGGAGGTTTTAGCCTCTAATTGCTTCGTCAAGAAAATGCTAATAACCCGTAATAGTTTTGGGTTAAAGGGAAAAGGGTAAGGGAAAAGGTCAAGAACAGCCTTTAACCTTTCCCTTTCGCTGTTTCTAAAGTCCAATTCTGAGTTAAAAATGCAAGCATTTGTACCATAGCCTCATAATATTTATGAGTTTTCTTCATCCTTCATACTTCCAATGACACAAGTTTCCTTGGCAGAACTAGTAGCTGGCGCACGTGCTGGCAACTTAGTTAGCTTTCCTACAGATACAGTCCCCGCACTGGCAACGTTACCAGAAAAAGCGGCTTTAATATTTGCAGCTAAACAGCGCAGTCAAGATAAACCGTTGATTTTAATGGCAGCTAGCGGAGTAGATTTATGGCCGTATGTCCAAGGAAGCGATCGCGAATATCAAATTTGGCAAGAATTAACAGCTAAATATTGGCCTGGGGGTCTAACTTTGGTTTTACCAGCATCAGCTTTAGTACCAAAACAGATGAACCCTACAGACCCCACAACAATAGGCATTAGAGTACCAGCAAGTGCGATCGCCCAACAAATTTTGGCGCAAACGGGCCCTATGGCTACTACTAGCGCTAATCTTTCTGGCCAGCCACCTTTGCAGACAATGGCAGAAATTGATGCCCAGTTTCCTGAAGCCTTGACTTTAATCACCAAAGAATCTCAAAAAGAAATTTCAGCTATAGGTGTGCCTTCTACAGTCGCCAAATGGACAGGGACAAGCTGGCAGATTTTGCGACAAGGGTCGATCAAGTTATAGCTGTATAAAAGCGCTAACTATATCTTTATACTTTTAGAGAAAAGGGTAAGGGTTAAAGGAAAGAAAAAACTTTTAACCTTTACCTGTTGATTTTTCTGTCGAACTCACGTTGATATTACTTCTAGATACAGTCTGATTGAAATTAACAACTGCTATAACTTTTTAGGGTATGGTATCTTTATTTACCACTATTGGTTTGTTACAGTTTTTCTTACTTCTGCAAAACCTCGGAAATCTTACCGTTATCAATCATGAGAAGTAGGAACTTGATTTTGGGAGTTTGCGGTCAACGAATAAAGCTGAATAACTGCTAAATATTATGGATTGGATGAATTGGGTATATTTAGGATCGGGGCTGGCACTGGGTATAAGTTTGCGGTGGTTATTTCCCAAATCTGCCAATGCTAAAAATAGCAATGAACTAGTAGAAACTACACAGCCACAACAACAACATTTTTCACAACTACAGCAAACACAGCTGGCATACGAAATGGCAAAGGAGATGAGCCAGTTCAAGGCGGGCTTTTTAGCACGGACTACCCATGAATTGCGATCGCCTCTCAATGGTTTAATTGGGTTACATCAGTTAATTTTGTCGGATTTGTGCGAAAATCCTGAGGAAGAGCGAGAATTTGTGGCTCAAGCACATGAAAGAGCATTAAAGTTGCTCAAATTGATTGATGAAGTTCTCAATGTGGCCAGAGTTGAGCATGGAACGAATAAATTAGATATTCAACCCCTATCACTCAAAGAAGTTTTACAGGAAGTTGATAAATTAACTTATATGTTGGCGGCAAATCGTAACTTTAAGTTGCAAGTGTCGCCACCAGATCCCGGAATTTATGTTTTGGCAGATCCTCGGTGGCTGCGCCAAGTTTTAATTAGCTTAGTAGACACCAGCATTTCTCAAATGGAAGAGGGCGGTATCTCCATTTCTAGTAGTATTTCACCTAGCAAGGATTCTGTGTATATTTGGTTGGATGTGCCAATTCATACTCTACCTGGGAGCGAGTCTATAGATTTTATTAAATCGATAGATTTCGTCAACTCGCCAGACAAAGCTATTGTGGACAAAACAGAGAACTCTACATTGACCCCAGGAATGAGGCTATTACTCAATCAAACCTTGTTAGAAGAAATGGGAGGAAAGTTGGAAATTGTGCCATTCCCAACCCATCAAGCAGAAATTTCAGAATTAACCAGGCTGCAAGTATCTATCCCCCTCGTAATTCCTGAAGCTGAATTTCCTCAGTCGGTAGAGGCTCAAGGTTAGCTTGGTTATATAACACCATAGTGGTAGTTGTATTGCGCTGAAAACCAATCTTTTCGTAGAAACCTTGCTGGTGAGTAGTCATAAGATAAACACGCTCAACCCTCATGTGAGGATGACTTAAGACTGTTTCTACTAATTTGCTGCCTAATCCTGTACCACGATAGTCTGGATGAATGACAACATCCCAAATTGTGGCGCGATAAATACCATCGGAAGTGGCGCGAGCAAAACCAACGAGTCGGTTTCCATCACATACAGAAATTACTGGTTCACTGTTACTAATCGCTATACTCAAATCTTCAATACTACGTTCTCTGGCCCAAAAGGCGCAGATATTAAACAGCTGTTGCAGTTGTTCTAGATCAATTTCAGACTTGCGATCGCTAAATTGAATTTGAGGATAGTTCATGTACAACACCCGATTTAGCAGTATTTTGACTACCGGTTATCTCAATTTTTACAGATTTTGCCACAGATGCAGCGCTAATTTTAAGGGTAATTACCTCGAGCGATCGCACCAATCTTTCTTATCCGTACAATCTCAAATCAACAAGGCAATAATGGCTTGTTTATTTTAATCTAGCAATTTCAAATAACGACAGGATAAGGTATTCATAGCATCTTGCCAAAAATTACGCAATTTTTGGTTCAATCTTGATTAAGATATTTACTTATAAGTGCAGGTGTGATGTCTTACAGCTTTTATTTAGCAGATAATAGTGAACTTATGTGGTAATTTAAGGAACTATTAAATTTGTTGACTGAGAAATGTATTCTAATTTTTTACTTGATGATAAATCAAGTTGCTTAGGTATTTTTAATCTTTCATTTTTTGCATAGGCTGACAAACCCATTTCCATAGAGGATGAGTTGGGCCTTGCTGACGGATGCGAAAAACTTGCTTTTCTAAACGTTGCTTTTCCTGTTCTGGTAGCCCAATCAAGATATTGCGACTTTGCCAAATTAAGACAGAAGTTGTCATCCCAATACAAAATGCTAAACCTAGGGTAGACAGTGGATGGTATACAAGTCCGTATCGCACTGCCACCCAGGTAAAGTATTGTTTCCATAGAGCAATTTCTGCTTGTAAGTTCCACAAACAAATAGGCGCAATGGTAAACCACAAGCAGGCGACAAACAACCATCGACCGTAGACTGTCAGTTGATGTAACCTTTGCACTTGTTGAGCAAAAGCTGGGTCAGAGTTATGAATATGATCGCCATTAAGCGATGGTTGTTGCGATTGATCCATAGAACGTAAAACGGCAAGATATGGGTGATATCAATTTAGAATTGTGGATTTGAGATTTTTGATTGGTGAAACTAATATTTGCGATATTAAACCAATTTAGAATCATCCAATCTGTGGCAATTTGGTATTAGCAATTCGAGATTCACCCAACGAGCAAATAGAGGCAAATTCAAGTATCTTGGGAACTGACAGAAGTATCAATAGACTCAGCACCTACTACCGCACCAGATTGACCAGTACCAGTACGTTCTCTCCATAGAGTTAGCAAAGTACTAGCTATAAAAATACTGGAATAAGCCCCCGCCATGAAGCCGATTAGTAGAGCTAAAGCAAAGTTTTTCAGTGTCTCTCCACCAAAAAACAAGATAGCAAATAAAGGCAACATAGTCGTTAAGGTGGTGTTGATGGATCTTCCTAAGGTTTGGTTCACCGCATCATCCACAATCTCAGCTATCGGACGGTTGGGATTGATTTTCAAGGTTTCTCGAATGCGATCGTAAATTACCACGGTATCGTTGACCGAAAACCCAGTAATAGTCAGTAGGGCTACGATGAAGAGGCTGTCTACTTCTGTACCGAGGACTAAACCCAAAATCGAGAAAATCCCTGCTGTAATTAAAACATCATGAAATAGAGCCACAATGGCAAATACAGCATAGTCTAATTGGAAGCGAAAAGCTAAGTAAATAGTGATACCCACAAATGACACAATCAGGGCAATCATACCAGAGGTAAATAGCTCTCGTCCCAATGTCGGCCCAACTGTATCAATCTGGTTTTTTTGCTCGTCGAAAGTACCAATTTTTTCGCTTAAAGCAGTTTGCAATTGAGTACGTTGTTCGCGATCTAAGGTTTTTGTGCGAATTAATATGCCATTTTCTGCTTTTGTGTCTTTATCAGCGACAATTTGGATGCTGCTATCGCCTAAACCCTGGGTTCTAGCTACTTCTCGGACAACATTGATATCAATTGGTTTGTCGCAGTTACCAGGTTGGGTACAGTCTCGTTCTAGCTGTAATCTTGTACCACCAATAAAATCCAAACTGGGACGTAAGGGTGCTTTGATGTTGGGATTTTGCCAAGAAATCACCATAGAGGCGATACCAGCTAAAATGATTGCGGCAGAAATAGCCCACCAAAGCGATCGCGATTTGTTAATACTTATTTTCATTGTGCCACCTCTGCCTTATTTGCCTTATTTGATGTTGGCAGGTTCGGACAGAAAAGTTCTGGTTTCCGTAGAGAAGAAATGGAAATAGCTAAAAACATAAAGGTACGGCTACAGGTAAGGGCACTAAACATACTCATAGCTACCCCTAGAGCCAAGGTTAGGGCAAAACCTTTGACCAAACCAGATCCTAGCCAGAATAGTGCAGCACAGGCAATTACTGTGGTGACGTTGCCGTCTAGAATACTGGAAAAGGCGCGGTAAAAGCCAGATTCTACGGAACGATAAAGGCTTTTACCTGCTCGCAATTCCTCTCTTGTCCGTTCAAAAATTAGTACATTTGCATCTACTGCCATACCAATACTGAGGATAAACCCAGCAATTCCTGGTAGGGTGAGCGTCACACCTAATAAAGCAAAGCTAGCCCAAGTTAGTAAAGCGTAGATAATCAGCGCTATATCAGCAATTAAGCCTGGTAGTCGATAATAGACCACCATAAAGATTAATACTAAAATTAGACCACCAAGCCCAGCATAGATACTGCTTTGAATACTGTCTTTACCCAAAGTTGCCCCAACTGTGCGGATTTCGGCAATTTCTACGGGTACTGGTAATGCACCACCGCGTAGCTGCACACCTAAATCATTAGCTGCTTGGGGAGTAAACCGACCGGTAATCACGGCAGAACCGCCAGTAATACCTGTAGCAGCAAATTCTGGAGGTACATTAGGAGCGCTGATCAGTTCATTGTCTACAAAAACACCTATGCTGCGTCCAGTACCAGCAAGCTGTTTGGTGAGATCTGCAAACAGTTCACCACCCTTTTGATCGAAGCGAATGGCAACATTCCAATTATTACCACCTTGAGTAGGTTCGCCATAGGCATCTTTAAGGAATTGACCTGTCAGTGGCGGGTTTGTGCTTTCAAACAATTCTGCGATCGCTTCGTTATTTTTCTGCAACTCTTCTTGATTTTTCGCAATTCCCGCAGCATCCTTAGACTTAATTAACTCTGCTTGCTTGGCTTTTAGTTCGGCTCTGGATGCTTGAAAAGCAAACAATTGAGTCTCTGTACCTGCTTTTTGTGAGCGGAATTCTAATTGTGCAGTACCGCCTAACACACGTTCTGCTTGCGCTGGATCGTTGACACCAGGTAGCTGTACAAGAATTTTGTCTGTGTTAGGTACTATTTGAATTACTGGCTCCGAAACGCCAAGACCGTTAATCCGTCCTTCAACAACTTTTTGCACAGCTACCAATTCACGTTCGGTGATTTGTTTAATTTCTGGTGTTGTTTTCACCTGAATTGTTAGCTGTGAACCTCCCCGTAAATCGAGTCCCAAAGGAATAGGGATTGTGAAAATCACCGCAAAAGCGGCGATAATCAACACCACAATTAAAGCTAATAGCGATCGCTGTCTCTGCATATCATAACCATCACTCGCAACTGACAAAGGCTATAATAGCGCTCTTTTTAATCGTTATGAGTTATTGGTTATTAGTAAGAATTGTTACTGATACGGGGAATAGGGCATTGGGAATAGGGCATTGGTAATGGGTAAGGGGTAATTGGTAATTGCTGTTTTTTCCCATTTCCCCTTGTCCCCTTGTCCCCAGTCCCCTAGCCTTACACTCGCATAGCCACCATTTTTTCTACGGCTTCTACGATTTGTTCTGGTTGAACAATTGTTAGGCGCTCTAGATTACCGTTGTAAGGTGTGGGAATATCTTGGGATGAAAGGCGTAGTACAGGCGCATCCAATTCATCAAACAAGCGGTCATTAATGGAAGCGATGACTTCTGCACCAATACCTGCTGTCCGCATCGCTTCTTCTACTACAATTACGCGATGGGTTTTGCGGATAGATGCGCCAATGGTATCAAAATCTAATGGTTTCAGTGATATTAAATCAATGACTTCTGGGTCGTAACCTTTTTTTTCTAAAGTTTTCACGGCTTGTAATACATGATGGCGCATCCGTGAATAAGTAAGAATTGTGACATCTTTACCACGACGCACAACTTCAGCTTTATCTAAAGGAAGTAAATATTCTTCTGTTGGCAGGTCTTCTTTTAAGTTGTAAAGCAGAACATGTTCAAAGAACAGTACTGGGTTATCATCGCGAATTGCTGATTTCAGAAGTCCTTTAGCGTTGTAAGGTGTAGAGCAAGCAACAATTTTTAGCCCAGGAACAGCTTGGAAGTAAGTTTCTAAGCGTTGCGAATGTTCTGCACCTAGCTGTCTACCCACACCACCAGGGCCACGAATTACCATTGGAATTTTAAAATTACCGCCGGAAGTATAACGCAACATCCCAGCGTTATTAGAGATTTGGTTAAAGGCAAGCAGCAAAAAACCCATATTCATGCCTTCGATGATGGGTCTTAAGCCAGTCATCGCAGCTCCCACGGCCAAGCCAGTAAAGCTATTTTCGGCGATGGGGGTGTCAAGAACTCTTAGTTCACCATACTTTTTGTAAAGGTCTTTGGTAACTTTGTAGGAACCGCCATAGTGTCCGACATCTTCCCCAAGAACAAATACATTAGAATCACGCGCCATTTCTTCGTCAATGGCTTCACGGAGGGCGTTGAAGAAAAGAGTTTCTGCCATTTAAACCTTGTATTCACAATTATTGTTTTAGAATCTTATCGCGCCACCGTGGCAAATACCGTGAGCGATCGCACTACTTGGAAATTTTGGCATAAGGCATAGGGCATTGGGTATGGGGCATCAGAAATTGCACAGGTATTATATCTCCCCTGTCCATTCTGGCTTGAAAGTGCCGAGTGCTGAGTTCTGAGGTCTGAGTGCTGAGTTAAGAATTATTGTGCTGGTCTCTTTGTACCCTCATCTCCCTTATCCCCCAGTCCCCAGCCCCTAACTACTACAAACTGGCAAGCGAATCAGTGACTTGAGCTACCACTGGGTCTGGAAAGCGTTTTGGTCTTCCTGGTTTGCGTTTATGCCTCTGGTTTATTGACTTTTCGCTAGCTGCTGCCAATTCTTCAGGTGTGCATTTAAACAAACGCAAAGCATCTAAATATTTCTTTGGTGTCATTGTGGGTTCAGTACGCCCAGCTTCCCAGTTGCGAACACTGGTTTCACTGATTGCAAGCCTGAAGGCAACCTCTGCACGGCTAAGCCCAGCACGTTCTCTCAGGACTTGCATATCCATAATCCCATGCTCCTATTGAATAATTTACATTTTGTTTATTAAATCAATTGACATAAAATATCAATTGTTAGCATTTTATTAACTATATACTTTATAAGCGATCGCCTACCCCTCTGGCAAACGCCGCAACCCTTTATTTCTGTAATATCCCGTAAGAAATCTTTGATATAAATTTTAAATATCCGTATTATCGCGTATAAAAACCATCTATAAATAAGTACTTTCTCAGTAAATCAATTTCTTTATTAGCTCTCATCTTAAAAATCTATGAGTGTTGACTGTCAACAGTCAAAAGCCAAGTTTGACAAGGTTTACATTGGCAGATATTTGTATTTAATACATCCTCGCAACTGCCCAGTTAACCGAGCAAAATCGATTAACCACTTTCCTAGAGTTTCTTTATTACGGACTTTAACTAGAAATTTTAACGGTAACAATACAAACTCTTTGAGAATTGGCTGCCATTTAATCAATTGAGGCATACCCATTCTTCTGTGTTTTTTATGTAACAAAATATCATGTACAGACAGAGTCCACCAGCGATTGTATAAACCTGCGATCGTGTCGCGATAGCGGAAGTGAACTAGCGCTTCTGGAACATAAACTAGTTTGGCTCCTGTTTGTTGAATTCTCCAACAGTAGTCAATATCTTCTAATACCATCAGCTTTTCATCAAAGCCTGCGATCGCATTATGCAGCGCACGTTTGACACCAATACATGAGGTAGGAAGGCAAAGCTTTGCGTCCCTGCTATCGAAATAATAATCTCACGCTCAGACACCAAGACACTTGCAGTTTGCGCCTTTGTACCTGTGCGTGAGATTTTGGATAAATGATGAGTTTTTACATTAATTGTGCAGATTACTTTAACCAGCGCGCCGCATCTTTAGCATGGTAAGTCAAAATTAAATCAGCACCAGCACGTTTAAAGCCAGTTAAAGTTTCCATCACTACGCGTTGTTCATCAATCCAACCATTGAGAGCAGCAGCTTTCACCATCGAATACTCACCGGAAACATTATAAGCAGCAACAGGAAGGTTGCTAGCTTCCTTAACGCGCCAAATAATATCCATGTATGCTAAGGCTGGCTTCACCATGAGCATATCAGCGCCTTCCGCGATATCGAGTTCAATTTCTTTAATCGCTTCGCGGGAGTTACCAGGGTCCATTTGGTAAGTTCTTCTATCCCCAAATTGCGGTGTAGAATCCGCTGCATCCCGGAATGGGCCGTAATAAGCCGAAGCATACTTAGCCGCATAAGACAAAATCGGTGTATCCTGAAATCCCGCTTCATCTAAACCCGCACGAATTGCTTGCACAAAGCCATCCATCATCCCTGAAGGAGCAATGATATCAGCACCAGCTTTGGCTTGGGATACTGCTGTTTTTTTCAGTAATTCTAAAGTTGGGTCATTTAAAACTCTTCCCGTTAAATCACCCACTTGTAAGTAACCGCAATGACCATGACTTGTATATTCACATAGACAAGTATCAGCCACCACAATTAAGTCTGGTACCGCTTCCTTCACCGCAGTAGCTGCTTTTTGCACAATACCGCAATCATGCCAAGCGCCAGTAGCATCTACATCTTTATCGGCGGGAATACCAAATAGAATGATGGCGGGAATTCCTAAGTCATAAACTTCCTTTGCCTCTTCAACAATTTTGTCTACCGACAGCTGGTAAACTCCAGGCATGGATTTGACTTCGTTAGCAATTCCCTCACCTGGTACCGCAAAAAGTGGGTAAATCAAATCACTTGTTGATAAAACAGTTTCTCGTACCATCCGGCGCAGTTGGGGATGTGTACGCAGACGGCGGGGGCGGTGAGTTGGAAACATAAAGTTTTATGAAGAATTACAACGCAAATGGACACAATAGAAAGCGTCACAAAAGCAAGGAAAAACCTTACTCAGTTAGGACAGACTACCAGCAGTGCTTAACTGTCCTTTGCCCTACTGTTGATGAAGCTGTGGGGCAATTTCGTATTGTACAGCGTGATAGACATCACTTCGACGCACTGCAAAAAAAACTGATAAAAAATCCCCCTAAATTAATTGCAGAAATTTGGTAATGAGTAGTGCAGAAACTGCTGTTTCTCAACTATAAATATTATCAACTACCTAATGACTGCTGCGGAATTACCAAGTACCATAATTGGCGCAAAACAACCTCTGCAACTGAACGCCTAACGGTATGGTTAATCTGGGTTGCTAAATAACAGTGCTATTGCCCAAATCTATAATTAGCTCCAGTTTAGTAGATACCCTTTACCTATGAGGGGAATAATCTCAAGTTTACTTAAAGTAGTACTGCAATCTATTCTTCCACAAAGCCATACATTAAAGTAGAAATTAATAGATTCTTTGGCATTTTTTGTGAATACCATTTACCGACTGGGGTTGAGAGAATAAGAATTTTTATTAATTAGTTGTGTACAAATTGACGCTTTTACCCTTTGAATTCAGCAACATTCGGTACAAATCCAAAAACATAAATAACAAAAAAATTGCATCCTTCCCTAGATACATAAGTAGGGCGGTGCAATTAAAGATAACTGGCCAAGGCTGTCATTCTTACAAAGTTCTGATGCCTGCGGCAACCCCTTTGGTGTACGGAGGAAACCTCCGCTCAACGCCAGTTCGTTCAAGTCGGGAGACCCGCCCACACGACTGGCTCGACTTTGCGCTTTGTCCTACCCTGCGGGAAGCCGCTAAAGCGTCTATGTCATTGGTCATTGGTAAAGGTTTCAAGGCTATTTACGTTTCGTAACATAGTTTGGTTTATTTCCATCGACTTACTTAGTTCATGACGGGTGATTTTATTGAGGATTTGTGTTTGATATAGGCCAAAACAACTTTTACCTCTATTGCTTTTACTTCCCGATTCCTTGTACCCGACGCAGGTAGTTCGCCATCTGACGACCCGATCGCGTGCATCGTTGTTCTAAGATGAAAAGACTCACCAATCTTGAAAAAAAATTAAGTTAAGTTAACTAAAGAGCAAACAATTACACTTATGTCCACTGAACTCAACTCAGATCTGCATCAGGCTGTTGAACTTCGCCGCAACTTTGCGATTATTTCACACCCCGACGCAGGTAAAACCACCCTGACCGAAAAACTCTTGTTATACGGAGGTGCAATTCACGAAGCTGGCGCAGTCAAAGCCCGCAGAGCGCAACGTAAAGCCACCTCAGACTGGATGGCGATGGAACAGCAACGGGGTATTTCTATCACATCTACAGTATTGCAGTTTGAATATCGTGGCTGTTATATCAACTTATTAGATACCCCTGGACACCAAGATTTCAGTGAAGATACGTATCGTACTCTGGCTGCTGCCGATAATGCAGTGATGCTGATTGATGCTGCCAAAGGCTTGGAACCCCAAACGCGCAAATTATTTGAAGTTTGTAAGTTGCGCGGTATCCCCATCTTTACCTTTGTGAATAAACTCGACCGTCCCGGACGCGAACCCCTGGAATTATTGGACGAAATCGAGCAAGAATTGGGATTGCAAACCTATGCAGTCAACTGGCCGATTGGCATGGGCGATCGCTTTAAAGGTGTATTTGATCGCCAAAACCAACAAATTCATTTATTTGAACGTAGCGCCCACGGTAGCAGAGAAGCGAAAGACACAATAGTTGATTTGGGCGATGCCAAAATTGAGGAACTCCTAGAGCAGGATCTCTACTACCAACTGAAAAACGATTTAGAACTCTTAGAAGGAGTCGGGCCGGAACTAGATTTAGATTTAGTGCATCAAGGAAAAATGACACCAGTATTTTTCGGTAGTGCCATGACCAACTTTGGGGTGGAGCTATTCTTGAAGCACTTCTTGGGTTATGCCTTAAAACCAGGAATTCATAATAGTAGCGTTGGTGAAGTTCCGCCTACTTATCCAGAGTTTTCTGGCTTTGTCTTCAAACTCCAGGCTAACATGGACCCGAAGCACCGCGATCGCGTGGCATTTATCCGCGTCTGCACGGGTAAGTTTGAAAAAGATATGACGGTGACTCACGCCCGCACAGGCAAAATCGTCCGTCTGTCTCGCCCACAAAAACTTTTCGCCCAAGAGCGAGAATCAATTGATGTCGCTTATCCTGGTGATGTCATCGGTTTGAATAATCCTGGTGTTTTTGCGATCGGCGACACTATTTACACTGGACAAAAGCTCGAATATGAAGGAATTCCTTATTTTTCACCGGAATTGTTTGCAACTTTAAGGAACCCCAACCCTTCCAAGTTTAAGCAATTTCAAAAAGGCATTTCGGAATTACGGGAAGAAGGTGCAGTGCAAATTATGTACTCCATTGACGAAGCCAAACGCGATCCAATTTTAGCGGCGGTGGGTCAGTTACAGTTCGAGGTAGTGCAGTTTCGCTTACAAAATGAGTATGGTGTAGAAACCATATTAGACTTGCTACCCTATAGCGTTGCCCGTTGGGTTGAAGGCGGTTGGGAAGCATTGAATGAGGTGGGACGAATATTTAACACCACCACAGTCAAAGACAACATGGGACGACCAGTATTGCTTTTCCGTAATGAATGGAATTGCCAACAATTACAGGGAGATCATCCCAAGTTAAAATTAAGCGCGATCGCCCCGGTGTATTCTACTCAGCAATCAGTGGAGGGATAATTCCGGACGCAAGGTATTAGCTGGGGAATCTAAACATTATGCCCTTGAGCATAAACGTGGATCAGTTAGAACAGATGGGAGTGCCAAAAATTCTATGCCTTCACATGCCGAATCGTCTTTGGAGGCTGGTTTAGTTGCTCTAAAACAGGGAAATTATCCCACAGCGATCGCTCACCTGGAACCTGTTGCCAATAGCCAGAAAGATGACAAAACTGGCTTACAGGCGCAGGTGGGCTTGGTTATGGCTTATGCGCGCAGTGGCCAAGTCCCCAAAGCGATCGCTGTGTGTAACAATCTGATTGTGAGTCCAAATCCGCAGGTTCAAGAGTGGGCACAACGCGCTCTTGAACATTTAAAAAAGCACCAAAAACGTAAAAATACCTCATCAAAAAATTCTGCAAATGGATTTGTTGCTTTTGACAATTCTCCTAAACCAGATGCAGTGCCTGTAAATACTGCATCACCACAACAGACCAACAATTCAGTGGCAAAAGCCACTAACAATACGGGCACTACATCAACTTTACCAGCCAGTAGTATTAAAAATACTACTGTAGACACAATGATGGGAGCCAATGGTTATATTGGTTCTCTCCATCGCTCACAACCTAAATTATTCAACATTTATTGGCGACACGCAGGCCGAGCGAAAGTTTGGCAACCCCTACATAAGCTAAATTTAATACCTTTAAAATTGCTAGCTACTGGCACATTTTTCGCTCTATTTTGGGTAATGCGGGAAATGCTCAAGCTGGTAATGGTTTTAATAAATCAGATTTTAGTTAAATTACCTTACTTAGAGCCGTTACCCTTTTTATATCGCGATCCATCTGTGGTTGTAATCGCGGTATTAGTCATAGCGCTAGCTTTATCACCTTGGTTATTAGATCGGTTACTCACAAATTTTTATGGACAGCGGGAGTTGCCCAAAGAGCAGTTAAATAATCGCAGCCGCGAAGCAATTAGGGTATTACAACGTTCTTGTCAACAGAGAGGCTGGCCCTTTCCCAAACTGCGGATTTTGCCAATGGCTGCCCCTATTGCCCTGACCTATGGTAATTTAGCACGCAATACCCGGATAGTGATCAGTCAAGGATTATTAGATCAACTGGCTGATGATGAAATTGCTGTTATCTACGCCACGCAGTTAGGGCATATCATTCACAAAGATTTTATCGTCATGTCTTTGGTATTGCTGCTGACAATCATTGTTCACAGGATATATCAGAGCATATCCGAGTGGGGTAATAGTATCTCATCGGAATTTGGGCGTTGGCCAGCCAGAGTTTTAGCTAGTTTTACCTATGGAATTTGGTGTTTACTAACTGGGATAGCTTTGTGGTTGTCGAAGTTGCGGCTTTATTATAGCGATCGCGCCGCCTCAGAAATTACAGGGAATCCCAATGCTTTAACCCGCGCCTTACTCAAAATTACTATTGGTGTAGCTGGTGATATTGCCAAACAAGAACAAACTAGTTGGCAATTAGAAAGTTTGAATCTGCTAGCACCTGTGAGCCATCAACAAAGTATTTCCTTGGGTAGTCTAGCTGGTCAGGTTCCCTTTACATCATTATTGATGTGGGATAATTTCAATCCCCATCGCCGTTGGTTCACTATTAATAATAGTCATCCCTTAATTGGCGATCGCATTCAACGCCTTAGCAAAATCGCTCGTCACTGGCATTTAGAACCAGAACTACATCTCATCAACGAGCAATCCTTAAGACCGAAAAAGCACCCTTTCTTTTTACAAATCGCTCCTTGGTTGGGCATTCCCTTAGGTTTTTTATTTGCAGGCCTAATCTGGCTAGTTTGGCAGATAGCCTATGGACTCAAAATTTTAAACCTCACATGGATATATGAAGATTGGTCTTTTGTCGCAGGTTGCTTGCTGATTGGCTTTAGCATCGGTATGGTTATCCGCATGAATTCTTTCTTTCCTGATATCCAACCTCATGCTTTACAAACTGACGATCGCCTACCCAGCCTTTTAGCCAACCCCTCAGCTATCCCTATCGATAGCATTAATGTCTGCCTTGCTGGTAAGCTCTTAGGTCGTCCGGGAATCAGTAATTCCCTAGCACAAGACTTAATTTTGCAAACCAACACTGGGTTGGTGAAGTTGCACCACATTCCGTGGCTGGGACAATCCATAAATCCTCAGGACTTTATTGGTAGGCAAATTACAGTTACAGGTTGGTTCCGGCGCGGTGCAACCCCCTGGATTGATATCCAAACTATGCAAACCCAAAATGGTCAAACTGTTAACAGCGCTCATCCCATTTGGTCTACAGTCATTGCAGTTGCGGCCCAAGCTTGGGGCGCTTTTATTTTCCTCAGAGGCTAGGAGCTAGAGACGGGGAAGCAGAGGAAGATAATTCTCATCACCAATGCCCCATGCCCAAAAAATATTACGAAAATTTGCAATTCTTGCTAGCAAGTGTTACATTTATTTACATAAACATTTCTAATTAATAAAACTCGGCAGTCTAGCTTAGTTATTAATTACCAACGCTTGCGCCAATCTATCTTTGTGATTCTCCCAACACAGCAGTAAACCGACCAGCCACCGGCTGGTTTTTGTTTCCTAATGTTTCCTCTTGAGAAAAAATTGTATTTTATGTTACGATTCGATTACACGAATATGCCAGAAATGTATGCGCTGAACTAGCTACGTAGAAAATACCGTGATAATGTAAGGAATGGTGTTTAATTCTGCGAACAGGGGCATAGGAAAACGTTTACTTTAGCAGGCAGTAAACTATTAAATTACAATTCTTATAACTAAAGGTGGTATTTAATTGAGCTTAGTTTGCTATTTGGCATGAAACAAGCTTGACCCCGACGAAAAATTGTATTGTATAGGTTGACAGTTTTGAGTAAAAAATTGGTTTATGGCAGTCTTGGGAAATAGCATATATTTGAAAGCCAAAGCCAAGTGATTGTTTTCTCATTTGCCTTGTTCATTCAACTCTGGAGGTATAGTTCATGTCTGTTCGCCTATATATAGGCAATTTGCCAAAAGAAGAAATAGATCGTCAAGAACTGCAAGCAGTTTTTGCTGCCGAAGGTGATGCTGTCACCACAAAATTAATTAAAGACCGAAAAACAGGCAAATGCCGTGGCTTCGGCTTTCTCACAGTGAATAATGATGAACAAGCCGATCAAATTATTGAAAAGTATAATGGTCAATTGTTCAAAGACACTGCCATCAAGCTAGAGAAGGCATTACCACGCACTAAAGGCGACGAAGGTGACGAGCAAGCACCCAAACCGACCCAAAGCGCTGGTAGCAGTAATCCTGCTCCTGTTACCCATAAAGAAAGCAACCGTCGCGAGAAATCTTCTAAGAAGCCTCGGCGTGGTGCTGCTAGCAGCGGACGCGAAACAACTACAACATCTGACTCTGATGCTATTCGTCCAGATCCCCGTTGGGCTTCTGAATTAGAAAAGCTGAAGCAGATGCTAGCTGCACAAACTACAAATTAATCTTGATGCAAAAGCAATTAAAAATTAAAAATCAGATTTTTTTTGATTTTTAATTTTTAATTTTTTACTTACCGGAATACCACGGCAAGAAATTTACAACACCATATAGCATTTTGCCTATAAGGCAAGTCAAATTACCTTTTCTAGAGTATAGTTGAGGTTTTTGTTATTGGTATGTATATTTTGGTATGGAGTCCAGTTTTGTTTTAGTTAGATAATAAGTGTTTTTATCTGCGATTAGTTATTAACTCTTTGGACTTTGTTCATAAGTCAATCACGGGAAAATTACACAAATAAAGGTTAAAAATCCTAACTTCATTATTCAAAGTTCCCTATCTTGCAGCTAAATGCCTGTGTTATAAATTACATAAGTAATGACAGGACTAGTACAGCGCAGCGTAAATACAGCTATCCTTTCAAACAATCAAAAGCCTTGGTAAATTAACCTTTTAACTTTTGACTTGTGACCTTTGACCTCCACGTAGCGGTACTAGGTATGACAATCTCTCCTTTAGCCTCTAGGCCCTAGTCCCTATTTTCAATGCAGTTCCCATCCGCTACATTCTGGAAAAGAAATCAGTTATTCTGTTCCCACTTTGGGTAATTTTGTGATAAAAAATCATAAAAAATCGTAAAATCTACTGTTGCGATGGGAATAATATTCCTAGCAGACCATCGTCAGAGATTTTTTTTGCAATGTCGAGTAGGGACTGTAGAAATTTAAAAGCAAAGGTGAATACCTGAGTTATGCAAAAGTTGGGGAAAAAATTGTGTGAAAATTCTTTTAATAGAAGATGACAAGCAGACAAATTTAGTCCTAGCCAAAGCGCTTTCAACTCTGAGTTACCAAATAGAAAGCACTAACGATGGTGAAACTGGGTTAGAGTTGGCTAAAGCATTTGATTATGACTTGCTGATTTTGGATGTGATGCTACCGAAATTGGACGGGATTAGTCTTTGTCGCCAACTCCGCTTGGAAGGATCTCAAGTACCCATTCTAATGCTGACTGCTAAAGAAGATATCAGTATGCGCGTCATGGGTTTAGAGGCGGGAGCAGATGACTATATTAACAAACCGTTTGAGCTATCAGAGTTAATCGCCAGAATCCGAGCTTTAATGCGGCGAGGTAAGACAATTCTCGCAAAGGTGCTAGTTTGGGAGAATTTAGAGCTTGATATTAATATCAAAGAAGTCACCTATGCAAGCAAGCGTCTGCACCTTACTCCTAAAGAGTATGGTTTGTTAGAACTCTTTTTGCAAAATCCGCGCCGGATATTTAGTAGAAGTGTTTTACTAGATAGAATTTGGTCTGCTGATGAGTTTCCTGGGGAAGAAGCTGTGACAACCCAAATTAAGGGTTTGCGCCAGAAGCTCAAAGCCGCAGGAATGACTGCAGATTTCATAGAAACAGTATATGGTTTAGGTTATCGGCTGAAAGAACCAAAAAATCAGCCGCAAAAGCAAAATCTTCCCAGTACTAATTTGTCAGAAAAAGAACAAGCCGAAGCCAAAGTCATGGCTGTAGTAGCAAATATGCGGGAAGAGTTTCTTAAAAGTTTTAGCGAAAAGTTTGAGTTATTAGAACAGGCGATCGCTCAATTATCAAGTGTAACTCCAGATAAGCGGATATTAAAACAAGCACAGGCAGAAGCTCACCGTTTAGCTGGTTCTTTAGGATGTTACGGTTTTCTGGAAGGTTCCAAAATAGCTCGTGACATAGAACAACTGCTAGAAAGATATACTGTTCCGTACCAAAGAATAGCTTTGCAGTTGGTAGAGTTACTGAAATTACTCAAACAAACATTGCAGCAACAGCCATCTTCACCAGTTAACCCTGCCAATACTCAAATTACATCATCAGCAAACCTACTAATTGTTGATGATGATACGACTCTGACGGAGCGAATTAAATTAGAAGCTATATCCTGGGGTTTTCATGTAGAGGTAGCAGCAGATATCAAAACGGCGAGAAACATTCTTGCCTTAAATTCTATTGAAGTCATATTACTTGATTTATCATTTCCTGCTAAAGAAGAGAATGGTTTAACTTTTCTAGCAGAATTGAGTGAGACACATCCAGAGATTCCTGTTTTAGTATTGACTACTAATAATCAACTGCAAAACAGGGTAGAAGCTGCTCGTTTAGGCGCACAGAGCTTTTTAAACAAAACTATGTCTGCTGTGGAAGTGTTGACCGCTATTAATATAGCTCTCAACCAACAAACTGCTACAGATGCAAAAGTTTTAGTTGTAGATGACGATCCGCTCATACTCAAGAAGGTTACTACTTTACTTTCACCTTGGGGATTACAAGTTACACCATTACAAGAGTCTCAAAGATTTTGGGAAGTCTTAGAATCTACTAAACCCGATCTGTTAATTTTAGACATTGAGATGCCAGATTTTAATGGTATAGAATTATGCCAAATAATCAGGAATGATCATTGTTGGCATCGCTTACCAATTTTGTTTCTCTCTGCCCATTTTGAACCGGAAATACTCTATCAAGTTTATTTAGTTGGAGCCGACGACTACATCAGAAAACCAATTGTAGAGCCAGAATTAATTGCTCGGATTCTAAATCGCTTAGAACGGACACATCTGAGCAAAAAATTATTACATAAATATTACCAGTAGTCTGAGTGATGCCATGCCACAAAAACGCATTTTGGTCATTGATGATGAAAAAAATCTATGTACAGTGATTAAAGCTTGTTTAGAAAATATTGGACGTTGGCAAGTTCTGGTGGCACAGTCTGGTACTGAAGGGCTAGCTGTAGCAAAAAGTGAACATCCTGATGCAATTCTCTTAGATGTGATGATGCCAGATATTGATGGAATGTCACTTTTTCACAGCTTGCAAGACAATTTAACTACTAATGCAATTCCAGTAATTTTATTAACAGCTAAAGTACAAACAGTAGATTTAAACGAATTTTCCCAATTGGCAATTGCAGGGGTGATTTCTAAACCGTTTGATCCTTTGCGCTTATCAGAACTAGTTGCCAATACTCTAGGATGGAAGTTTTAGGGCTTAAAATCAGCAAATCTCCCAATGCTTGAATAACAGGGGAGTAGAGAACAGGGAAAAAGCTATTTGGGTTTTAGGAAGTTGTTGCGAAAATCACATAGCAGTTCTCTATTAGTGCGATCAATTAGAACTAAGCTACAAGTGAGTATCCCATTTATTTTTTATTTTTCGCCAGATAAAATACCTCATAATTTCCTCATAATTATTTTTTAGTCTAAATGGTATGTTTAGTTGGGAAACGGTAAACAATGGGAAGATAAAGAAATAGTTTGGCTGACTATTTATCTTCCTTCAGCTGGTTAAATATCAGCTGATACGCGCTTAGATAATCTATTTTTCGATTCAAGTTTTCCTTTGTTCAGAGGAGTCAGTACCTATAGCGAATCGCAACCAACTTCTACCCCATTGGGTAAGTAAGCTAGGCGTAGCGTCTCCTATGGGAAAGTTCGCTGGCGTTTCAATATCGAATCTTGTGTTGGGATGACGACTATTAATAACCCGATCACGAGATCTAGGGTAACTGAGTAATCGCGTATCTATAGTATTTTGATACTGAAAATTAGTGTTTGTAATATGTCTAGAAAACGTATTCTTTTGATTGATGATGAAAAATCACTGTCTACTGTGATTCAAGCCTGTCTAGAAAACTTAGCCGATTGGACAGTACTAAAAGCTGAATCAGGTAGAGAAGGCTTACTGAAAGCCCAAACTGAAAAGCTGAATGCTATTTTGCTTGATGTGATGATGCCTGATGTAGATGGATTTACTGTGTTACAAGAATTAAAAAATAATCCTGTCACACAAAGCATTCCAGTTATGTTGATCACTGCTAAAGTGGAGCCTACCAAACATGAACAATATGCCCAGTTAGGAATCGCAGGTGTGATTAACAAACCGTTTGACCCGTTAAGGCTGGCGGAACAGGTAGCAGGTATTTTGGGTTGGAATTAATATCAATTTTAGATGGGGGATTTGGGATTTTGAATTAAAAATCTTGATCATCAGATAATTTCGTAAATTTCCAAAAATACTATCTATCCTAATTTCGGGTCAGATTATCAACGATTGTAATATACCAGCTAATCCCTACGAGCAATTCAAACTTTAAATTAAAGGAATTCAGTGAGCAAGATTCAATATATAAAGGTGTGTTGTGCAGTAAGCTAACGCACCTTAAATTGGTTTTGGTTATAGCATTTTGGTGCGTTGTGCTACGCGACAATACACCCTACAAGTATTTCAAAAATCAAATATGAATCCTATAGAACCCATTTGACATCTTAGGAAGGGTCTGCAAGCCTCTTAATCATTAGCCTGATGAAGCAGAGGTTGAGTTTGGCAGTGGCATTAGCTAGGGTTCG
>NZ_JACJPX010000109.1 GCF_014696315.1 Calothrix membranacea FACHB-236 | reverse complement strand
CGAACCCTAGCTAATGCCACTGCCAAACTCAACCTCTGCTTCATCAGGCTAATGATTAAGAGGCTTGCAGACCCTTCCTAAGATGTCAAATGGGTTCTATAGTGAGAGTTGCCGCATTTTTGGACTGAGTAATATCAAACACATTGCTCAGCTTGTCGCGATCGCTTTTCCCCTGTTCGATGCAAGGTGTTAAAACAAGTTACCCCTTTAACAAAATCAAGCGTGAGCCAGAAAAGTTAAAGGGGTAACTGTGTAGCAGTAATAGTAATGACTGAAGTCAAGAAGCAAAAAGTGTAGAGAATGCGAAACCAATTCGTAGTAATTCACAAAATCTTCTTAGCGCACAGAGGGAAACAGTAAGCTGACAATTGAAGCTGGTGTTTCCGACATAGGTGTGGCTGCTTTTGTCTCAACTCTAGTATTTGGGTTAATTCCTGCTATTAGGTGGAGTATGAAAGTGATGATGGCGGCTTGCACAAGTTTTTCCAGCATGGCAGGTCTCCCTTTCGGTGGACAGCGTTTCTAGATAGATTCGTTACTCTAACTACACCCCGTACTATTGCATTACCGGAATTTAGTAAATATTCCGGATAATTGCCCAAAGCAATACTAAAGAAATGTTGAAAATGTTACCAACACCTGACAAGAACCACTGACTAAGTGGATTTGTCGATGCTTTGGATCGCGCCGCTACAAAGGTTTTGCAGCACTCCCTGATATTTCAGAGTTGGTGAGCGTGATTACGGGATAAGTATTCAGACTCATACGATTAAAAAAAGTGCCCGGTAGAAGGGACTGGGAAAAAGCAGGGGGGTAGGGAGCAGGGAGCAGGGGGAAAATAACAAACACCTATTACCTATTACCAAATGACAAATGACAAATGACAAATGACAAACCCCAAATCCCAACAATTAGCCGTTGCGCTCGATAAAATGGATTTAAATAGCTACAAGTAGGCTGCATGATTCCTATAGTCATTGAACAATCGGGTCGCGGCGAACGCGCCTTTGATATCTACTCACGCCTATTGCGTGAACGGATTATCTTTTTAGGACAACAGGTTGATAACTCCATAGCGAACTTGATTGTTGCCCAACTACTGTTTTTAGATGCTGAAGACCCGGAGAAAGATATTTATTTGTACATCAACTCTCCAGGTGGCTCGGTAACGGCTGGTATGGGCATTTTTGATACTATGAAGCATATTCGCCCTGATGTCTGTACTATTTGTACCGGATTAGCTGCCAGCATGGGCGCTTTTCTGCTCAGTGCAGGTACTAAGGGTAAGCGGATGAGTCTACCCCATTCTCGGATTATGATTCATCAACCTTTAGGTGGCGCGCAGGGTCAAGCAACTGATATTGAAATTCAAGCACGGGAAATTTTGTACCACAAGCGCCGGCTAAACGACTATTTAGCCGACCACACAGGTCAACCACTTGAGCGCATTGCGGAAGATACTGAACGTGACTTCTTTATGTCGCCAGAGGAAGCGAGAGACTATGGCTTAATTGACCAAGTTATTGACCGTCATTCCGCAGGTAGCCGACCAATGGCTGTTGTGTAGTCAGTCATTAGTCATTGGTTATTTGTCATTTGTTTTAGTGGTGATAGACCTTCGTTGATCCCATGAATCAAAATCCCCCCTTCAAACCTCTTCACCACTCAGGAAAGAAAGTTAAGGGGGGTATTTATTCATAACAAAAGACAAAAAGACAAGTGACAAATGACAAACCCATCAAAATCCCATTAATGGATCTTTTGGTGTGGGTTGAGATTCTAAGTATTGAAGAAATCCGTGTAATTCATCTTCAGTCAGCAAAGTCCGCCCGCGCTTACCATAGGTTTTAATTAAATGCTCCCTTCCCTGTTCTGGTGTCCAGCCTAAGCGCTGAAGTTCAACATCAGTTTTGGCAATTACATCAGATAAATCTACGGGTTCGCTTTTCTTCTTTTTCTTCCCTGTTGTTACTGTTGGCGTTCCCACATCTTCAGAGGAACTGTAATTACGGGGTGTAAAGGGTTTGACATTACTAGCGGTAATGCCTGATAGAGGTAAAGTTTCCGGCTCATTACTAGATGTAATTTCTAAATCGCCTGGGGTATCAAACTGGGCTTCTAATTCAGTATTTATCGGCAATGGCTGTCCGAATTCCAGGCTGTAAGTATCGGATTTACTTGCACTTTGGATGTCGGTGGTAACGGTATCTGGTTGGTTGTACTGTCCATTATTAGGCAGGATTGATACTTCTTTATCGCTAGGTACTGACCACTGACTACTAACAAAGTCTGGTTCTTTGCTAGGAGAATAGGCAGACTCATTAAGCTGACTTGTTTTGCTCAAGGAAGGGTGAGTCTGCATCGGCGATGTAGGCGGTGGCGGAGTTACCACTGTTTTCTGGGGCGCGTTTGCTACCCCCAAAACCATTAATGCCCGATTTCTGGCGTGATCTTCTGCTGCTTCTATTGTTTCTGCGGCTGCTAAACCAGTAGCGCGGGTTACGCCTTCGATTTGGACACTAACGCGAACAATATATTTTCCTTGAAAAATTTGCACTAACTCAGAAATAAGACTACCTTTGGGATACAAGCTCTGGAATTGAGCCAACATAATACTGCCACCAATTTTAAGACTGTTGAATAAAGGGGGTTGATACTACCTATGTATACAAGCTAGTACCGCTACAGAGTAAGTAAAAGTCACAAGAATTGTATTTTGAACTGATGAGACTTTGTGAGATGCTCTGTTGATTTCTACAGTGATGTACTAGTGCCACTATGCGGCATTTAAAAGTCAAAAAGCTTATGTAATCAGCTTTTATCTATTTTGAATAGTAGCTTTATTTCTCACTAGTGTACTAGTATTGCACTAAAAAAATGTTGAGAGATATGTAGTCAGTCCATTAGAACTATCTAGCACTGAAGCGTTAACTACGTACTCAGCAATGAATAATCGACATCTTCTTAAACAAAACTTATCAAGTAATAGGTCTGGAGCAAAAACTCTAGCTAGCGATCGCGTACTTTACTATGCTCTTATGAATCAAAGTACTACTGGCACCTCACTCCTGTGTCCTGATTGTAGCAGTAGCTCTTTTGCGAGAAAATTTTTAGCTACTGATGGCAAAATCTGAGTAGGATCGCCTTCAATGCTATACTAATTACCCAATTCGATATGCAGAACTATTTTCTGGAAGTGCGCTCTAAATCTACAATAATGAAGATAAGGTTCGCCCTCACTGTATCTTAAGCTGCTTACCTAATTGTGACCGATTCTACATATGGGAAAATTGGGTTTATCGGCAGTTTCTCCTAGGTAAAAATCAGAGTCTAATGCCGTAAAAGTACCTTCAGTCTAGACAATTAAACACCTGTTCCCCTGCATAGCGTTTTTGAGCAGCATGGAGAGTTCTACCATCCAAGCATCTCAAAAATCGGTCGCGTAATTACCTAATGGGGCAAAATCTGATCAGGCGTGCTTTGTCCGTTGGACTGGATGAAGGAACTCAACCGCAGGCGAATTCTGAGATTGTCGTGCAGTGAGAATGTAGTCACTTCTGCGCCTTTTTGCAGGGTGAGTCGGCAACATCCCCAGGAACTTCAGAATCCCTGCTTGCGGGTATTTAGTTTCTAGCTCGTATCTGTAGTCCGTGAGGGTATACAGGAAACAACAGATTAAAAAAAATGATGTTTTGACCAAAGGTCGGTTCACTGCATGGAATTTTCAATCGCTACACTCCTTGCCAATTTCACCGATGATAAATTGGTAGCTCGTAAAGTTTTGGAAAAGAAACTTGGCTGCGAGGATGAAAACAGTTTACAAAAACTTCACATTGCTCTAGACATATTAGAGAAAATCGGAATTCTAGTCAAAGAAAGGGGCAAATATCGCCGCCTGACCGAAGAAGGATTGATTGAAGCCAAACTCCGTTGTTCTAGTAAGGGTTTTTGCTTCGCAATTCAAGATGTGGAAGGCGCGGAGGATATTTACATCCGTGAAAGCCATCTCAGTAATGCGTGGAATGGCGATCGCGTTTTGGTAAGAGTCCTCAAAGAAGGTAGCCGTCGTCGCTCTCCTGAAGGCGAGGTGAAGCTGATTCTCGAACGCTCTAATCACACTTTACTGGCCCGGATTAAGCAAGTAGAAAGCGGCTTTCGTGCAGTTCCTCTTGATGATCGCTTGCTGTTTGAATTGAAACTGCAAACAAACGGCATGAAATTAGAAGAGGCGCTCGATCACCTAGCCCATGTAGAAGTACTACGTTATCCCTTGGCACAATATCCGCCGCTGGGCCGAGTTGTGCAAATCTTGGGTAGCGATGCAGAAGCGGCTGCTGATATAGATTTAGTCACTTGTAAACATGATTTAGCCCGTAATTTCTCTGATTCAGTAGCCGAAGCCGCTACCAAGCTGCCAAAAAGACTATTGAAAGCCGACTTGAAAAATCGGCTAGATTTACGCAGTTTATTTACCCTAACGATCGCGGGAGCCAATGGCGATCCCAAAGTCGTAGAAAATGCTTTTAGTTTGGAAAAAACCGCTAATGGTGCTTGGCGGTTAGGGGTACATATTAGTGATGTATCTCACTATATTCAACCAGACGAAGCTCTCGACCGGGAAGCCCTCAAGCGCGGCCGGTCTGTGTATCTGGGAGAATTAGTACTGCCGATGTTACCCGATGCAGTAGCCGATCGCTGTTCTTTAGTCGCCGGAAGCGATCGCTTAACTCTGTCATTTTTAATTAACATCGACCCCAAAACCGGCGAAGTCATAGATTGGGAAATTCAACCCAGTGTAATTCAGGTAGATACCGCCCTGAATAAACAACAAGCTGAAGCCATCCTCAATGGTGATACTCACAAGCAATCTGAGCAGGTTGTCCAAACTCTACAAACCTTAGAAGAGTTACGGAAAGCTGTGAAACAGGTGCGTTTGGCTCGCGGTAGCTTACAGTTAAATTTGCCGCCTAATCAAAACCCCTACTACGATGAAGGGATTTTGGGAGCTGTGGTAGTTAATGATTTACCCGTACATTCGCTGCTAACAGAATTAGTACTGTTAGTCAATCAACTAACAGCTACTCACTTCAGCGCCTTGGGAGTCCCTGCTATTTGGCGCGTCCAAGGCACACCAGATGCTGAAGATGTGCAGGAAATGCTGAAATTGGCAATAAATCTGGGTGTGGAACTGGCGCTAGAACCAGAAGTAGATATCCAACCCCTAGATTATCAGCATTTAACTAGGGCTTTTGTGGAATCTGCATCTGAGCAAGTTTTAACCTACCTGTTGCAAGATACCCTGAAGCCATCGAGTTACACTACTACCAAAGGGGCGCACTTTGGACTGGCTTTACCGCAATATCTCCACTTTACAGCCCCCTTGCGACGTTACCCCGATTTGCTGTTGCAACGAGTGTATTATTCGTTGCTGGAACACGGACGCGATCGCCGCAATACCCGGGTAAAAGAACGTGTAAACCTGCGCCATTCTTCTTCTCACTTAGAAATTAATTGGAATGTCTTACCGCCAGAATTGCAACAAGAACTGCAAAGTGATTTAACAAGGGTAATCATCCAAATTAACGACAGAGAAAAAGAAGTTCAAGAAGCCGAAGCCGATTTAGCTGGACTGCAAAAAGCCCAACTGATGAAACAACGCATCGGTCAAGTTTTTCAGGGTGTAATTACCGGTGTGCAGTCTTACGGTTTCTTTGTAGAAATCGAAGTTCCCGCAGCGGAAGTTGCAGCAAGCGGACACTTAGGTATACCACTGCGAGTTGAGGGATTAGTACATGTGAGTTCCCTCAAAGACGACTGGTACGAATATCGCGCCCGACAACAAGCCCTGTTTGGACGCAAAAACCGTGCTTCTTACAGATTAGGCGATCGCGTCTCTGTACAAGTTAAGAGTGTCGATTATTACCGCCAGCAAATTGATTTAGTCACAGTTGGGAGTGATGGTGTAGCCAAAGGCTTAGATGTCAGTATGCCAAATGACGATTTATCAGACATCTATTTATCAAACCATCTTGATCCCGTTGACTTAGAACCTTACGAAGAGGATGAGTAAATACTTGTAAACATAAAGTGTCCCATAATACTTATCCATTGATTTTAGGCGTATCAGGCGCATCCGGTCTGATTTACGCCGTTCGTGCTTTGAAATATCTGCTAGCAGCAAACTATCAAATTGAACTGGTGGCTTCTAAATCTACTTACATGGTTTGGCAATCAGAACAGGATATTCGGATGCCAGCAGAACCAGCGGCTCAAGAGAAATTCTGGCGCGAACAAGCTGGCGTGAGTAATTCTGGTAAACTCTACTGCCATCCGTGGAGTGATGTGGGAGCAGGAATTGCCAGCGGTTCCTTTCGTACTTTAGGTATGGTTATCATGCCATGTAGTATGAGTACTGTTGCCAAACTCGCAGTCGGCTTGAGTTCAGATTTACTGGAACGGGCGGCTGATGTCCAAATGAAAGAAGGTCGAAAGCTGGTAATTGTTCCTCGTGAAACTCCTTTTAGTTTGATTCACCTGCGTAACTTAACCGCTTTGGCTGAAGCTGGAGTCAGAGTTGTTCCTGCCATTCCTGCTTGGTATCACCAACCCCAAACCATTGAGGATTTAGTTGATTTTGTAGTAGCCCGTGTTTTAGATCAACTTGATATTGACTGTATCCCCATTCAGCGATGGCAAGGTCATCGTTAAAGTATGAAGTATGAAGTATGAAGTATGAAGTAATCCTTCAGCTTTATCCTTCATCCTTTATCTTTATCCTTTACTAAATTTCTATGAATGTGATTCGCTTAATTCTGCTAGTGGCTATTTTGGGGGGGCTAACGCTGTTGTTAACCCAAAATTGGTCACCTGCTATATCGTTAGTATTTTTGGGTATGCGGACTCAAGCATTACCATTAGCGATGTGGATGTTATTTGCAACTGCAGCTGGGGCTTTAACATCTGTATTCATTACTAGCTTGTTTAAAATATCAAATTATTTTGTTGGTCAGCCACGTCAAACTCGCTTTAAATCCACAACAGCCTCACCACGCACTAAAACAACCTTTAGAAAAGAAACTACTCCTCCCCCTGCTAGTACCCCACCACCAGCCAGCAAAACAGAAAATACTTCTAATGATGAGTTTGACGACTGGAATACAAATAATCAAGATGATGACTGGAATTTTGAGCAAAATCCTCGAGAAGCATCTAACACTCAACAGCAATCTCAAGATTTTTCCGAGTCTAAATCCTACGAACGTCCCCAGCAACCTCAAAGCTCTTCTAAATCTGGTTCTGTTTATTCCTACAACTACCGCGAACCAAAAAATACGTCAGTAGGAAAGACTGAATCAATTTACGATGCGGATTACCGAGTTATCATTCCCCCTTATCAACCCCCAACTCCTAATCAAGAAAATGATGATGACGATGATTGGAGCTTCTTTGAGGACGAAGATGATTTCCAAGATGAGAATGAGCGTCCCCGTAAGTAGGGAGCGGGGACTGGGAATGAGGGAGATGAGGAGGATGAGGGAGAAATTTCTTTTACCAATTACCCATTACCAATTACCCATTACCAAACACCCAACACCACAAATTTCACAATTGATGGTGGCTACTTAATACCGCAACGCTCACGGGACTCTTGCTTGACATTACCATTCATAGCTGCTTCCTGCAAAGTCATGAAAGCGTTAAAATCTTCCACATCATACCGAGTAGTCAACAGATGTCTTAATTGATTTTCTGCCTCTACAGTTAGATAACCACTTGCTAAAGCTTTTTGCACAACGTCACGAATTCGAGTCATGGTTCGCACCTCATACATACCACATTGATTTCTCTGGACTGACTCAGATGAGCTTTACAGTAGTTTTTGTGACTAAAGTATTAAGTTGGCAAAAGTTTTTTGTATAATCTTTTTTTGAAAGTAAGTCATCATTTACACCTTTGTCTGCTAAATTGAGAGAAGAAAGCTTGTAAGAACTCAATCTGAGAATGCTTCCGCTGTGCTACTAAAAACACAGTATTATGGTTAACTAAAATCGCTCCAACAAAGACAAGTCTTAGCTATTTAGATTGACAGTATTTGTGCACTTAAAGTTTCAAACAATCTTTATTAAATTTCCGTTAAGCCTAAAGATAACCAAGCAAGAACCGCTAAGTCACCTAACGAATGTTATTAAATTCGTTATAAATTTATAGTTAATTTAATCCGATTTCATAGAAGAATCGTTAGTATATTGCCTTAGTTACATTAATTACATAAATAACGCTAATGGCAACCGATGGTTCTACTCGAATGGAAGACGATTTTATAGAAGCTAAAAATTATTGGGAGTTAGAAAAGTTATACGTAGATTTGGCATCAGCTAAAGGAAAAGCTTTGACACCTGTAGAAAAGAAATTTCTACGAGGTTTGCTTTGTGGTTGTAGTCCAGCGGAAATTGCCAAAGTAGTTTATCAAAGTGGAAGTAGCAGCACTGTTAGAGTTTATCTATCTAACGGATTATATAAATATATAGAAGAAATGCTGAGTAATCAGGTCGGAGACTCAGTCAAAGTTAAAACTTGGAGCCGGGTAACTCAGTTGCTAGAAAAAGCAGGTTATAAAAAAGGTTGGTTTCATTTACAACCAGTAATTAGTTCTATAAAAATAAACAAAGATAAAGCTTTCAATTTATCTTCTCATGACTCAACACTTATACAACATAGTGATCCAGCAATAAATACTACTATGTTCCACGGACGAACGCAAGAACTGATGCAAGTTCAAGATTGGATTTTGCAAGAGCGCTGTCGGTTAGTGGTCATCTTAGGTATGGGTGGAATTGGGAAAACTGCATTTTCCACCAAGTTAGTAGAAGAAATTCAGGAACAGTTTGAGTATGTGATTTGGCGATCGCTAAATTTTACTCCTCCTTTAGAGGTATTGCTAGATCAACTAATTCAAGTTATCAATCCAACTTCTCATTCCAATAGTCCAGAAACCTTAGAAAGTAAAATTTGGCAAGTAGTAGATGGTTTACGTTCTGGTCGGTGTCTAATTGTATTGGATCATCTAGATGCGATTTTAGAAAGTAGCGATCGCCATGAAAAAATAGGTATAAAAAATACTCCTAATTATCAAATATCCCAAATTCGATATCGTCAAGAATATGAAGGTTATAGAGAGTTAATTAAACGATTAGGAGATATACAACATCAAAGTTGTGTAGTCTTGATTAGTAGAGAAAAGCCTCAAGAAATTGCTGCTTTAGAAGGAGAAAGATTACCAATTCGTTCTCTAAAATTAAGTGGTTTAACCCAGCAAGAAAGTATCTTAATACTCAAAGCAAAAGGCTTAACTCATAAATCAATACCAGACGAGTGCAGCGCATTGGTGGAAAGGTATGCAGGTAATCCATTATTTATTAAATTGGCAGCAACCACAATTCAAGAATTGTTTGCTGGCAATATATCGGAGTTTATAGCCCAAGAAACTGTAGTTTTTGGTGAAATTAGAGCTATTTTAGACCAGCAGTTCCACCGTTTATCTCAGATCGAAAAATACCTTTTGTACTGGCTGTCTCTCCATCCCAGTTTTGTATCTATTAGGCAGCTACAAAAAGATACAGTACTGCCAGGATTATCACCCTTAACTTCACAAAGATTAATCTTAGAAGCAATGGAATTATTACAGAAGCGATCGCTAATCGAAAAACAAGCCTCTCGCTTTTCCCTGAGTCCAGTATTAATAGAGTATTTAGTTGAACGACTAATTGAGGAAAACTTAAATTTAACTCACGGGAAAGATAGCTACTTAAGTATGAGTCAGACAATTTTGACAGAAAACTTAAAAAATTTTATTAGAGATAATTGCCTCAACCTAGAGATTTAAATTTGTAATTTGGGGTTTGGTAATGGGTAATTGGTAATTGGGTTTAGTGTTTGGTATTAAACATTTGTTATATCTACCTCATCCCTAATCCTCAGTCCCCAATCCCCAGTCCCCAATCCCCAGTCCCCAATCCCCAGTCCCCAATCCCCAGTCCCCAATCCCCAGTCCCCAGTCCCCAATCCGCAATCTACTGATAAAGTTATGAGTTAAGACAACTCATAACTGATAATTGGAGCGCAGCAACTGGTGAGTAGTTTATTACAAGGGGTTAACCTGTATTTAATTGGCATGATGGGTAGTGGTAAGACGACAGTAGGACGCTTACTAGCCAAGCATCTAGGTTATGGATTTGTAGATACTGATGATGTCATTGTTCAAGTAGCTAGAAAATCCATTAATCAGCTGTTTGCCGAGTCAGGAGAAGCAGCCTTTCGTCAGTTGGAAAGCGATGTTTTATCACAGGTGTGTTCTTTTACTAAATTAGCGATCGCAACTGGTGGGGGTATTGTCACGCGTCAAGAAAACTGGAGTTACTTGCACCACGGCTTGATTGTTTGGCTAGATGCACCAGTAGATATACTTTACAGCCGATTACAAGCCGATGACACAAGGCCATTGTTGCAAGATGTTGATCCTAGGGAAAAATTGCGATCGCTTCTCGAACAAAGACAACCACTTTATTCTCAAGCAGATTTACAAATCACTATTAATAAAAGTGAAACACCAGAACAAATTGCTGAGAGGGTGATTGAAGCTATACCCACCGTGTTAAAAACACCAGTTTCCCACAATAACTAAGGATAGAATTTCCTAAGTTCGTAGGACATTAGCTTTGGCAACCCTTTAACTCTGCGTAGCTTTCTCCTTCTCCTTATCCAGCGGAGATGCTGCGCGAATAGCAATTTGGTTCGAGTTTACCTCTGCGTCGAAAAAATTTACTAACTTCTGCACAGCTTGACTAGTAAGCTTTACAGCTATTTTATATCCAAAGCGGGCGGCGGGAATCGAACCCGCATTAATAGCTTGGAAGGCTATAGTTTTACCACTAAACTACGCCCGCAAATTTCCAACTTCATTAATATAACATAGCAATATTGATAATTCAAGCCTTTCTTTATTGAGGTAGCGGCTGTAGTCGGATACGTACTATCAGATTACTAGGCTTGGGATCGTTGGGATCTTTGTCATAAGCAGGTTCAAATTCCCAGTTATTTAATACTTGACTGGCTAAAAAGTCTTCATAGTAGCTTTTTTCTTCTTCGGAAATGCTTTTATCTATGACAGTAACCAGTTCCAGTTTGCCCTTCTCCGAAATTGTTAATAGCGCTGTCACTTCTACAGGCTCACCAATTTTTTTTTCTATGTACTTTACATATTCCAGACCTTTTCTAAATGGCTGGTTGCTGGGTTTAATTTTAGCTGGGTGAGCAACTATACCTCTGTCTTCCTGTTGAGGTTCTCCAACTAAACTTGCAACTAAGCTTCCACCCACTGTATTAGATGGTGTAGAAGGTGATTCGGGATTATTAGGATTACCTAAGTTCTCACGTTGCTGTTGTTCAGCCAGTTGTCGTTGACGCTGCTCGGCTTCGCGCTGCTGTTGTTCAGCCAGTTGACGCTGCTCAGCTAGTTCGCGTTGCTGCTGTTCCGCTAGTTGGCGTTGACGCTGCTCAGCTAGTTCACGCTGCTGTTGTTCAGCCAATTGGCGTTGACGCTGCTCGGCTTCGCGCTGCTGTTGTTCCGCTAGTTGGCGTTGACGCTGCTCAGCTAGTTCACGCTGCTGTTGCTCAGCCAGTTGACGTTGGCGCTGTTCAGCCAGTTCGCGTTGCTGTTGTTCCGCTATTTGACGTTGGCGCTGTTCAGCCAAAGCTACAGCATTTTGATCTGGAACAGTGGGACTTGAGTTTTTTGCTAACCTATCGGTTTTAACTACTACTGGTTTGGAAGAATTTTTTGGTTGTAACTTGTTATTTGTAGATACTGGTTTTGTTTGAGAATTAATAGGTTTTACTTGTGTTCTGGTTTTTGCTTTTGATTTCGGCTGCGAAGCAATTTCTATTACCTCAACTGGAATTGCAGCTTTGCTTTGCTGTCGCCACAATAAACTTGACTGATATGAGCGGATCAGCCAGAAGGCCAGCAAATGTAGGCTCAGTGAACCGATGACGACTACAACCCATAAACTAGGCGGGTCTGTATGTCGTCTCCTGTCCTTTACTGAAGATGAAGTTTTATCTGCAACCGATGGTGTCATATTAAATTTCAAACTGGATTTGATTGGGCGCTCTTACTCTTTACTAAACTAACGCTTTAAAATCCAGTCTACTCTCAGCGATTAGCCATTATCTCCGATCTGACAGCAAAAGTCAGAACCGTTTCGTCTACTCCTTTGAGTTCTAAAGGGCTGACTTTAGTAATTTCTTCATCTTGTAGATAATCTGCGACAGCAGCAGAAACTAAGATAGTACCGGGAATAGCAGCGGCTTGCAATCTAGCAGCAATATTCACACTGGGGCCAATAGCAGTATAGTCAGCACGTTCGGCACTGCCAAACATACCCACAACCGCAGTACCTTGGTGAATACCACAACGGAATTTAACACCAGCATGCCCGTTAGCGTCAAATATGCCTTGGTCTTGCCAGCGTTGATTCAACTTATCTAATGCGCTGTGCATTGCTCTAGCAGTATTGATCGCACGACGCACCTGTTCATTCGGAGTTAATTCTTCTGGCGCTCCATATAAAGCTAAGATTGCATCTCCCATAAATTTATCAACAGTGCCGCCATTGTCAAACACAGTCTTGGTCATGGCTTCTAAATACTCATTCAGCAACTCTGCTACTCTTCGTGATCTGAGAGTATTTGCTAGCTGGGTAAAACCAACTATGTCACTAAACAAGACTGTAATTAAACGTGGTTCTGGTCGTAAATCTAGAGTCAAATCTCCCATTGCAGCTTTCTTGACCAATACAGGAGGCAAAAAGCGCTTGAGTACTGACTCTGTGAGGTAGGTATTTAACTCCACAACCCGGCGTTCATTTTCTTTCAAAGCTAAAAGGTTCCTAACTTCTGCTAGGAGTTCCCTGTCATTAAATGGTTTAGCTAAATAAGCATCTGCACCATGTTCCGTCCCTGCAATCCTAGTTTCTTCATCTACTTTTGCCGTGAGCAGAATGATGGGTGTTCCTTTCAATTTCTCTTCACTGCGGATCATCTGAATCATTTGTAGTCCTGTCACCAAGGGCATCATCAAGTCCGTAATGATTAAGCTGGGCGCAATTTTTTGAGCTATTTTAAATCCTTCGGCACCATTACGGGCTGTATGTACTTGATAGCCATTACTGCGAATGATTTCAGATACGTAGGTTCGTAAATCTGGATTGTCGTCAACAACTAAAATTGAGTGACCGCTATTCAAAAGACTGCCATCTTTATACCCTTGAGACTCTGGGTTGTCAGGGGTAGGTACTAATTCTTTCGGCAAGCTTTCGATATTTTCTGGGGTTGGCTCAACTAATTCTAAATCAGCCAACTCTACACTGGCACGGCTAGTATTCAATTCTGCTGGAATTTCCTGTACTTGCTGTGTGGGTAAGTGAGTACTACCAGTTAACAACCATAGTGTAAAAGTCGTACCTTGACCATATACAGATTCTACGCTTATTTGACCACCATGCAGTTCAACTAATTCTTTGACTAAAGCTAAACCTAAACCACTGCCCTCATAGGAACGGTTTTCTGAACCTTCAGCTTGGCGGAAGCGCTCAAACAGGTAGGGAATTTGTTCTTTAACTATGCCAATTCCAGTATCTTGTACTTGTAATATGCAACTATCATCTTGAGATATGAGCCTGATCGTAATCATCCCGCCTTCGGGAGTAAACTTCATGGCATTTGATAGCAGGTTGTAAACGACCTTATCAAATTTTTCTATATCTAAGTAAACTTGAGAACAGGCACCCAATTCCGAAACCAGTTGCAGTCCTTTTTTCTCGCAGTAGGGGCGAAAAGATTCCACAATTTGGTTGACAAAATCGACCAAATCGCAGGGACGGAAACTAGGCTGCATCCTCCCCGCATCTAAGCGTTGCAGATCCAGTAGTTGATTTACTAGTCTGAGCAATCGCCGTGAGTTACGCAAAGCGATCGCACTTTGGGCGTAAGACAATCCATCACCATTATTTACTGCTGACTCTAAAGGCCCTTGAATTAAGGTGATGGGAGTGCGGAACTCATGGGAAATATTTTGGAAAAATTCAGTTTTTTGTTTATCTAATTGTAATAAGCGTTCTGCTTGGTCACGTGTCTTTTGGTATAGACGTGATTGTTGCACTGCGATCGCTGCTTGGGCTGCCACAGCTTTAGCTAGTTGGATCTCCGATGATAACCATCGGCGTGTTTTGCTACCTTCACGCAGGGTAATACTACCAATACACTTACCATCTGCTAATAAGGGAACAATCATTAGCGATCGCGCTGGCTTTTTCAAAGGCAAATCAAATCCTTTGATTTCGTCAGTACAGTGACTCATATCAGTAATTACTACTGGCTCCTGTGTCCGCAAAATCTCTTGCAGAATGGGATTATGCCTAATTGGAGCTTGAGAATGAGGTAATTCCTGGTTTGTATGATTATTGTTACTTAATAGTGTTTCCTGGACTGACTTTAGAGTATGTTCTAAATATTGAGAACTATCATATAATCCTACACATTCAACAAACTCATCTTCCTCAGTCCATAAAGATAAAATGCAGCCATTGACTTGTAAGGCCTGTCCCAGTTGTTCAGTAATAGCCGCAAAGATATCTTGAGGATCTAAGCTTGAGCGAATTGCTGTAGTAATTGTATTAATTAACGACTCTCGTTTAGCAAGAGCGCGTACTTGTTCATAGGTATAAGCTTGAGATAAAGCTAGAGCTGCCTGATCCGCTACCATCAACACCAACTGCACTTCCTCTTCTCTCCAGATGCGGGGTTGAGAGCATTGGTGCAGCGCTAGCACTGCCATGAGTTCTTGTTGACAAATCAACGGTACAACTAAACTAGAGCAGATATTAGCTGCTAAAAAAGCTGCGCTTCGCTGTTCCAGTTCCGGCGTATTGCCCTGAATCCGTTCATCATCTTCGACATTATGAATAACTTGGACTTCGCGAGTTTCCCAGACTGTCTCAGCCAACAAGGATGAGGTGGGAAAAGAAGATGATGAAGATTTTACTGTTTCATTTGGCTGCGTTTGCTGTTCTGCCTCTACTTCCTTTGCTTCTTCTTGAGCTTTCTGGTAAATAAATCCTTCATCTACCAACTGTTCATCCTGGAAGGGACGTAACAAACACACATCCACTTCCAGCATATGACCCACTGTATCGACAATCGTTTGTAAAATTTGCCGATAGTCTAAAGCACTACGAATTGTATTCGTAACAGTATTCAGCAGTGATTCTTGACGGAGTGTACGCGTCAGTTCCCGGGTACGGGCTTTGAGGACATTATGAGTATCCAATGCCTGGCGTACTACACCTTTAAGTTCCTCTGCTTCCCACGGTTTAGTGACATATTTGAAGACTTTGCCAGCGTTGATGGCTTCCACTAAGTCTTCGACATCAGTGTAGCCAGTTAAGATAATCCGGATAATATCTGGATATTGAGTGGCTGTCAGGCTTAAAAATTCTGTACCGCTCATGATTGGCATCCGCTGATCGGAGATAATAACTGAGACTTCTCCTTCTTGTGCCAGTAGATCCAGTGCGGCAGGACCAGAAGTTGCCCTTAGCACCTTATATTCGCGATAAAAGGTGCGGTAAAGCAAGTCAAGGTTGTCTGGCTCATCATCGACAACCAATATTTTCGGCTTACTGTTTGCTTGTTGGGATTTCATGCACCGCTTTCCTGCTGCAACGGCAGTTGGATAAAGAATAATCTGATCAGACAGGGATGTTTCTGAGTCAGGTAAGAGCAGAGCATTGTGACCAATAAGGCTGTTTGGCTACATGAGTGCTGAGTGTGAAAGTATTTACTCACTGTAATTGGCCTCAATGGCTTGTAAAGATTGCGATTCGCTCTCAAGCAAGGTAATTGCTTTGATATTCAGTTTTGGTTTTACAGAGTTGATAGCTGCCAAATCTTCCCTCACCTCCGGCGAGAACTGTGAAAATACTAAACACATACAGCGCTCAAGGCTGGCTCAAAAATCCATCTGTAGCTGCATATTAAGTTTTCCCGTTGCAGCTGTGACTCTAACACTTGTCAGTAAATTTTATTTATGCTAATCATGCTAGAGTAAGCAATATGACAAAAATCCGACGTAACCGCTAAGTATACAATTAGACAATTAATTTTTTCTAATTTAATCTGTTGGGCCGATAATCTTCCATACCTACCGATAAGAGACCTCGACTGCCGAGATTTTCAGAGCTAGTTTAGCTTATAGTTAAATATCCGTATAGTTTTACACCTAATATCAAAACTATTTTGTTAGCAACTAGAGTAGGGTGTCTAGGGGCGCAAACCCATAGATAAATGATGGGGTGGGTAAGAGACTTCCAACTAAAAAAATATACTATCGCTGCGTAGGCAGGGGGGCAGGGAGCAGGGAGCAGGGGGAGAAAGAAAAATATTATCTCTTGTAAATTGGATACTTTATTTTCTGGAAATGCCTAAATCAATTTAGGCATTTGTACTAACCACAAAGGGTAATCTTTCCTCCCAACTTATCCAACCTAGACAGTCAATTTGAAATTAGCTGCTGTAGACAGAAGGGGTAACGCTGAGGCTAAAAGACAGAAATGGTAGTCCTCCCATCAACACCCTCAAGGAATAGCCTTTTTCCTAAGATTCCCAAGGAATTATCTGCCAAGCTTACCCGCTCTCATGCCCAAGAATTTGGTTGTTGTCGCTCTTATCTCCATGAATATCTGTTTTGTTGCTATGAGCCTGAGAAAAAACAAAATACAGATGGGCAGCACCAGCAAATTATCAGTAGTCATAATTGAGAGAAATGGTATAACCTGTCAATAGATTACCCAAAAGCCAGCAGAGTACGTTCTCACCTTGAAAAATTACCCAAGTAATCTATATTATCTATATCAAGGTGTACAACAATTAATTAAAGCAATAACACGCACTGTCTATTTTTCAAAAGGGCTTTGCAGTTTGTTGGCTTTATGACCAAATGATAATTTGCTGCCATATGGCAAATTAAATGCTTTGAGCCACTGATATTTTTCACAAAGTTTATAGGGTGTATTAGGATACTTGAAAAAATTCTCGTTTAATCCAATAAATACTAAACTAGCCTTGACATCCTGGTTTTTCCACTCATATCACCAAGAACCTGTTACAGTTTCCGCCAACCAGTCTGAGCGGCAATTCCAAATTCGTCCTGCAACCACTGCTGATCTTTATAGTGTTGCTCAAATTATTACTGAAAGCTTTCACTCTCAACATGGCCTTTGGGGATGGGCTTTTCCATTAATACGTTTGGGAATTTATGAAGACTTGAAGCAGCGCCTAGCTTCTCCTTTACCCCATCACGTTTGTTTAGTTGCTACGGATACTACTAGAGGTGTTAATAACCTTGTAGGAACCGTAGAACTTGCTGTTCGTTTTAGTGATGCCTGGACACAAATGGGGAAAACTTTTCCCTACCTATCTAATTTAGCTGTTAGCCCACAATACCGTAGACATGGTGTAGCCTCAAGCTTACTAATGAACTGTGAAAAAGTCTGCCAGGAGTGGGGGTTTCAGGATTTGTATCTTCATGTTTTAGAACGAAACCATCAGGCAAGACAGCTTTATTTAAAGCTAGGATATCAGGTACATAAAGTTGAATCTCACTGGAATCTTTTCTTCCCTAAATACTCAAGTCAAATATTATTGCATAAGCATCTCAAGAATAATTCAATTATTTAAATGATGAATTATCAATAATTAATTAAAGGATAGTATTCTTAATTGATAGGAATGCCAAAAATAGTAATTCCAAATAAATGTTTGATTTTTTAGAGCAATATTACCAAGTGATAAATCTTTAGTTGGAAATTGCCTTGAATGTGAATTTTGATGTTGAACTTGATTGCCTGAGGGGGATTAAGCAAAACAGATAGATAAAATGCTGTGTAGCTTATATAGTTAGCCCCATAACAAATTACAAATTGCTTGATTGAGATTTAATTAAAAGAATAAAGTTTTCTTCTTACGTTCTGTTAAGACTAAATTATTAGGATACAAAAAATATACACTTGGCTAATTTAGCAATATTTTAATCCTACTTTATATACAAAATTAATAGTAAATATTTCTAAATATATACAAAGTGAAAATAAGAGATTTTTAAATAAAACTTACTACATTTAATTATTAATCCCTCATAATAACTTTGTATTTAAGATATTGATCTTTATAAAAACTTTAAAAAAAGTACACTTTAGTGAGAGACAAATCCAGTTAAATCTCATAAAATATGATTACTTAATTGCTCAGACCGATCTAATTATTGCTATCTTAGCCAGATTGACCATAAAATTCTTGATAATAAGAAAAATCAAAAATTAACTTTGCTTTAACAGCAAGTTCCTGCTTTCAGTGCATACTACTACTCAATTATTCGCAAATCTGAGAAAACATGGATAGCGAACAACGCCGACGCTATCAGATTGCTATGGTATCAACCTATTCTCCTGACACCAGTGTCCTTGACCATCTTGTCATGCCAGATGGAACTGAGCAATCACACGGCTCGGATATCCTTACCCTGCTAAGTACTGGAAAAGTTTTCATAGTCAATAGTCGAAAACGGAATGGTTTAATTCTCTATAAGCGCTACCATGCAGAGTTTGCTGGGCCTGGGGCTGCTGTGGGAGGAGAATATGATTGTGATTGCCAAAGCGTACTACCGATTGGCAATCTCTCTTTATTAAATGCTGAATCTTATGAGGAGCGTCAGAAAGCTTATTTAATTAGACGGCAATGGATTCGCTTAATTAAACAAATTACAGAAAATCCAGTGCCTCAGCAAAGAGTTCAAAAGATTCTCGATCAATTTGAACAATACTTTCCACCAGAAACCGTAGCTCATATACCAGATGTTACTTTTGCCCTTTTAGTAGGTGTACTCCCACAAACTGTAGGAGTAGTAAGACGTTTGGGCAGCGAATTAGACAGTAGATTTAATTACTAAGTACATTATTGTTTTAAAAATGAAGATTTGCCACAGCAGCCTGTAGCCGATTGAGGGTACGGGCGTTTTCTGCTTTGGAGCCGATGGTAATTCTTAATCCTCCACTTAACAGCCGTACCAGTGTGCCAGAATTTCTCAATTGCTGATGAAGACTTTTTAAAACTGTGTCTTGTGAGCTGCTTTGATTGGCTCTAACGCGCAAATAAATAAAGTTAGCGTCGCTGGCTGTAACTTGTAAGTTGGGATATTCTTTTAAAGCCGCGATCAACTGATTGCGTTCAGTCTGTGTTTGGGAAATTGAATCGAGTAAAAGTTGGCGGTTTTGCAAAGCTAACAATGCTGCGGCGATAGAGAAACTGGGGAGGTTGTAGGGTAAGCGGACTTTTTCTAAAATAGCGATCGCATCTGGATGAGCAACACAATAGCCAACACGCAATGCAGCTAAGCGAAAAGCCTTGGAAAAAGTTCGCAGTATCACCCAGTTAGGACGCTGTGCTAATTCTGCTACCAAACTATTCTGGCTAAATTCAAAGTAAGCCTCATCAATTACTACCAAAATGTTTGTGCTGAGACTTCTTAACCATGCTAACTCTGCCGCAGTTAGACAATTTGCAGTTGGGGAATTGGGATGTACTACAAACACCACCCGAATTGGCGGGTTTTGAGTTTGGGCAATCGCAGCTTGTGCTGCTGGTAAATCTATCTCAAAATTACTTTCATTCCTACCCACTTCTACAACTGGAATACCCAAAGTTTTTGCCAAAATCCCGTACATCGAGAAAGTAGGATTGGCAACTAAAATACTCCCTTCTCCACTCAAACAAGTGGCAATTAATAAAGAACGGATTAATTCATCAGAACCATTACCTATAGAAATATTAGCAGCGGTAATTGGCGATAATGAAAGGGCTGCTGACTCATTAACATATTGCGCGATCGCTTGTTTGAGTGTTTCATGTCCCCCATCTGGGTAACGATTTGTTTCAATTACTTGCTGATAAGTCCAAGCCAGCTTTTCTTTTAACTCTGGTGGCAAATCATCAGGACTTTCATTGGTATCTAGCCGATCAAACTTGGTCTCGACTGCTTCTGCTGTATCGCTACTTGGATGGGGCTTGTAAGCTGTAAATTGTGCTAAATCTGATCGGATGAAGGGAAGCATAGTTTATAGTCAAAAATCATTGGTAATTAGTCATTAGTCATTAGTAAAAGACCCAAGACAAATGACTAATGATATTGATTTAATTAATGTGAGAAGTTCATATTTTACAGCTGCCGGGTAATTGGCAGAACAGGTGAATTGCTTGCCATATTTCTGGCATGACATTTCCTAGGGCGTGATCGCTGTCGAGTTCTACTAAATTTACCCAAGGGCGAGATATCGCAAATTCACGACTGGCTGTAATAGGAATGACTTCATCATTTTTGCCATGCAAAATTAAGGTAGGTATGGGGCGTTGCAAAACCTCTTGTTGATATTGCTGGGCATCTGTAACGAAATCGTAACGTAAAGGTAGCGATCGCCCTTCCCCATAGTGATAAACCATGAGGTATTTTTCTTGTTGCCAATACTGTACCTGTTCATTTCCTAGCTTGGGTAACCAATGAGATAAAAACCCAAAAGCTGGCGCTAATAAAACCAAACTTTGCACTTGGGGGTATTTTTGCCCTAAATGAGCAGCTGTTAAAGCACCCAAACTAGAACCAATCAGCGTTACTGGTGCAGAATCATCAGGAAATTCTGCTGCAACTTGATTGATCTGACGAGTGATTGTCAAGTGAGAAAAATCGCCAGCATTTAAATCGGGAATTGTTAGCTTTGTATGAATTTGGGCAAAGCGATCGCCTATATCTTTGGCTTTGGCAGAATGAGGACTAGATGCAAAACCGTGTAAGTAAATAAAGTGATTCAAAATTCAACTCAGCCAGTATTTTCAATACAGACGCGATCGCGTCTGTATCAAACTTACCGCATTGTGACGAATTCTTCGGCGGCTGAGGGATGTATGCCCACAGTAGCATCAAAGTCTTTTTTAGTTGCGCCCATTTTGACAGCGATTGCTATACCTTGAATGATTTCTGCTGCATTATCCCCCACCATGTGAGCGCCTAGAACTTGATCGGTTTTAGCATCCACTACCAGCTTCATCATGGTTTTTTCTTGGGCACCCGTTAAACTGTAGTACATAGGACGAAAACGGCTACGAAAAATTGTCACGCCATCATCACCGAGTTTTGCCTTAGCCTCAGCTTCAGTTAACCCAACGGTAGCTGCTTCCGGATTGGAAAAGATAGCTGTAGCTACATTCTGATGACTAAACTCGCGGCGATTATTACCAAATTCACTATCCGCAAAAGCGCGGCCTTCTCCTATAGCAACTGGTGTTAAATTTAACCTATCTGTGACATCGCCAACCGCAAAAATATTGGGTTGATTAGTTTGACTATATTCATTAACTGCGATCGCCTTTGCTGTCCCATATCCGTGGCCTTCTTCAGCACTGGCGACAATTTCAATTCCCGCATTTTCTAAACCCAGCCCATCTACATTGGGAACCCGGCCAGTTGCGGCTAAAAACACATCAGCAATCACTGGTTCTTGATTTTCCCCAGATAAAGACAACTTTAATCCTTCTGGTACAGGCTCAACTGATGTTACCAAGGTATTCGGAATAATGCGAATGCCGTGGTTGCTCATTCCTTCTTGAATACCAGTACGGATATCTTCATCAAAACCTGCCAAAATCTGGTCTTGGCGATTAATTTGTGTAACTTGGCAACCTAAACCCCGCATAATCGCAGCAAATTCCGTACCGATGTAACCAGCACCAATGATGGCTATATGCTTTGGTTGTTCTTTGAGGTGAAAAATTTCGTTAGAGGTAATTGCATATTCTATCCCTGGTAAATCTGGTTTGAGAGGTCGTCCACCAACAGCAATTAAAATTTTGTCTGCTGTAAATTTGCGATCGCCAACTTCTACAGTGTGGGGGTCTACGAAACTAGCTCGACCAGGAATTAGTGTGACACCAGCTTTTTCTAAAAAGCTGATATGTAGTTGAGACAACCGCCGGACTTCTTTATCTATAGAAGTAATGAAGTGTTCCCAGTCTAATTGAGCATCACCTACTTTCCAGCCATAGCCAGCCGCATCACTGAAAAGTGCTGGAAAATGAGAACCGTAGACCATGAGCTTTTTGGGAACGCAACCCCGAATCACACAAGTTCCACCGACTAAATCATGTTCTGCGATCGCAACTTTCGCTCCGTAGCTAGCTGCTCGTTTAGAAGCTGCTAAACCCCCAGAACCAGCACCAATGACAAATAGATCGTAATCAAAAGTCATAAATTTATGTATCTCTTTTGCAACAATTAAGCTTCCAAAAACTTACACGGCAGATTAAATTTAACTAAATAAAGATATTAAGCTAACTCATGTAAGTCCTGTTCTTGATTTAATCTAGCGCTAGCAGATACTCCACAATCAGAGCAAATCTGACTTTTGCTTTGATAGTATTGGCTACTATTGATAATCATTACTTGAGACTTTAGTATTTAAATACACAAGAATATTTACTGTTATTTTAAATAAATTTAGGGAAGTCAGGTAGAGCCGACTTCCCTATGTATTGCTAAGTGTAATACATGATGTTGCTTAGTTATATAAGCAACATCATATTTTTAGGTTGTTGGTCTTTCGGGAGGTTCCTCAGGCTTGGGTGGGTCAACGTCCGGTTTGGGTGGGTCAACGTCCGGCTTGGGTGGGTCAACATCCGGCTTGGGTGGGTCAACATCCGGTTTGGGTGGGTCAACGTCCGGTTTGGGTGGATCAACGTCCGGTTTGGGTGGGTCAACATCCGGCTTGGGTGGGTCAACATCCGGCTTGGGTGGGTCAACATCCGGC
>NZ_JACJPX010000108.1 GCF_014696315.1 Calothrix membranacea FACHB-236 | reverse complement strand
CAAGCCCTTATTTTTTCGTATAGACTAGCTGATTGGCAATGCTTGCATTTGCAGCCTAAAAGCTAGTCACAGCAAGGCTTTGATAGTTATCGGAGATGTCTAATTCCAATGCTTTCTGCTTTTGCTCTAATTCGTCGTAAACTCCCCCGAGATTGTTCAAAGTAGTAGCTTCTCCACCCCTGTCTCCCACTGCCCGATACAGAGGGAGTGCATTGTTGTAAAGTTCTAATGCTTTCTGTTTTTCCCCTAAATCGTCGTAAACTGAGCCGATATTATTTAAGGTAGTAGCTTCCCCACGCCTATCTCCCACCGCACGCAACAGAGGGAGTGCATTGTTGAAATACTCTAAAGCTTTCTGCTTTTGTCTTAAATCGGAGTATGATTGCCCGATATTATTTAGAGTTCTAGCTTCTCCACTTTTATCGCCCATTGCATGATGCAGTGATAGTGCAGAGTTCAGATATTCTAAAGATCTGTGCTTTTCCCCTAAAGCATAGTAAATTCCCGCAACATTACTAAGGATAATAGCTTCTTCACGCTTATTTCCCACCTCGCGCATTAGTAGAATTGCATGATTGTAGTATTCTAAAGCTTTCTGCCTTTCTCCTAAATCAGAGTAAACTAGCCCGATATTATTCAGGGTACTAGCTTCAATACCCCTGTCACCCACCGCACGCACTAGTGGAAGTGCAATGTTGAAATATTTCAAAGCTTTGTGCTTTTCTCCTAAATCGTCGTAGACTCGCCCGATGTTATTTAGGGTAGAAGCCTCCCCACGCTTATGACTTATCGCACGTCGCAAAGTGAGTGCATTGTTGTAATATTCTAATGCTTTGTGCTTTTCCCCTAAATCGTCGTAAACTCCCCCGATATTATTGAGGGTAGTAGCTTCCCCAACTTTGTTGCCCACTGCACGAAACAGTGGGAGTGCATTGTTGTAATATTCTAAGGACTTCTGCTTTTGTCCTAAATCGTCGTAAACTCGCCCAATAGCAGTTATAGTCACAGATAACCATTCTTTATCTCTCGCTTTCTGCCACAAAACCACCGCTTCTTGCCATTTTTCTATCGCCTGTCGCAGTGATTCGGCTGTACCTTTTTTGTAAAGTGCCATCCCTTCATCAAAGGCTTTTTGTGCTGCGGTGCGGTTTGCATCTTGCTGTGTTGTGGTTGGCTGCTGGGCCATTTGCGTCTGTTGAAATGTAGCTTTTGCTCCTACTGACTCGGATAATAAAACAACACTCAGCAAGCAGGTTAAAGTGTAACGCTTAAACATAATTTGTAGTTCGTAATTAAAAGGCATGACAAATTACCCAGGCGTTTGGGTATCAATCTGTTGCTAGATTGGAGATAATTGGATGATTAAATTATTCTCAGAATATATACTGAGCTAGATGGGATTTAGTTTAAAGCTTGCATGAACATTGGCTGAGGCTGGTTTCAGTTTTGGCAACAAAATTTTGATAATTTGTCTGCTCATGGGGGTTTTTCCTCGGTTCCCTTATATTTATTTCAAAGGGGCGAGGACTTATGCAGTTTTCGCGTTTTGATGCCACATACAGCGTATTTCGCGTAAATATATGTATGTGGGTAAGGGCAAGGCGTGCCTTGCCCCTACAATCTTATTGTCAGGCGATGGGATGCATTGTTTATGGATGCGTAGACATTGGCATTGTCAGCCGATACATTGGCAATGTCAGTCGATACAATAGCAATGTCAGCCCATACAATCGCAATGTCAGTCCATACATTGGCATTGTTACCCGATACATTGGCAATGTCAGCCCATACAATCGCAATGTCAGTCCATACATTGGCATTGTTACCCGATACATTGGCAATGTCAGCCTATGCAACTCAATTGCTATTCGATGCATTAATATAACAAGCCGATGCAATAGCTCAAGTTTGCCATAGTGCGATAGTGCGATCGCATCGCCTTATACCGATTTGAAAAAAGAATGCGACAGATTGTAGGGGCAAGGCACTGCCTTGACCTCTAAAATATATTGATGTGTCGCTTCTCCCCCTCATCCCCCTCATCCCCCTTATCTCCATTCCCCCTGTACTGTAAAAGCTGCCCATTCATAAGGACTACGCCCGTCTTGCCATAACTTCATTTGCGCTGCACGCATGGCGGACGCTGGGGTTTTATTTTGCTGTAACATCTGTTTGTAAAATTCTTGCATTAATATTGATGTCCCTTCATCGCTAACTTGCCATAGGGAAACTGCTACCCGTGCTGCACCTGCATACATCAAGCCGCGGGTTAAGCCAATTAAACCCTCACCGTTGACGTTTTTACCTAATCCGGTTTCGCAAGCACTTAAGACAATTAACTCTGCGGGGTAATCTTGGTTAAATAAATCTGCTAAACGCAAATAGCCGCTAATAGGAGTGCCTTTTTTATCAAATAATGATAGTACAATACCGGATAACTGTGGCTGTTCTTGGTTGACAAAACCGTGGGTGGCAAAATGCAAAATGCGGAATTGATTTAAAGCTTTGCTGGTTGCTTGATTGTAGTTAGCATCAAAATTCAAAGCCTCTAAGCTGCTTTGTGCTGGTATTAATTTCAAAATCTCTTTGGCTTCGGTTGCGGTGTTGATGAGCCTATCCCAACCACTGCGTTTGAGGTTTCTGGCGGAACTTTCTAGGGCTGAACGTTCGAGTTCTAGGTTAGAACCGACTGAGGCGTTTTCTGGTTTACCTGTGACTCGTTCATCGGTAGCACTATATACTGGATCTGCGAGGATAGCTAAAGCTTTTGGTGCAGGTCTGCGGTTAGTGAGTTGTTGACGTTGAAATGCAATGGTTGAGGCTGAGGGTAAATTGACGATTTCATGGTTTACCATCAGTGGTTGATATTTATTGGCGCTGAAGTCAGCTAAGGCTGCAAAAGGAATTGTTTGCAATGCACCATCAGCAACAATTACTAAACGCTTTCCTGGTAATTTATCAGCAACAGGTGTGAGGATAATTTGACTGAGTTTTTTTGATCTGGCAATAGTAGCTTCACTCACTATTGGTGATTTTAAATCTTGAATTAATTGTTCGGTAAATTTTTCTATTTCTTGGCGTGGGGGGAGGGTGTAAACTTGCATTGATGTGGGAGTGACAGCCCATAAATAACTACGTTCTTCTCCCAAGGAATATTGCAACAGTAGAGTATCTTTATCGAGTTGTTGTTGGATTTGGGGTAATTTAAGAATGTTCTTTTCGGGGTCTATGTTACTCAATTGGGCGTATGCTGGGCTAGTAGCACGAATTTTTGCTTGGACTTCTTGATATTGAGTGAGGAGATTGCTGATTTCTTTGCTCAGTCTTTGAATAGCTGCTTTAGTAACCAGGTCGTTTTTATTAGCTGATGTTTGTAAATTTTGCCGCAGTGTATCTTTAGCATCAATTCTCTGTCTTAAATCGCGTTCTTGTTGGATTAATTCAGGATTCGCGCCTTTAAAAATTTTGGCATTTGCTTCATTCAACAACTCAATGAGACTTCTAGCACGAGAGCGTTCGCTATAGTGCAAAGCTAAGGCATCATATCCTTTTGATGGGTCTTTTTTGTGCAGTTCTATTAGCAGGTCAATGTAGAATTTATAAACACCCTGCTGAGTAGCAAAGTAGGAACTGCGGAGTTCTTTACTATTAATTTTGGTGCGTAATTCTTCAATAATTCTAATCGCAGCTTCTATATTAGTGCGGGCTGCTTGCAAGTTACCACGACTTTGTTCTAAAAGAGCGATGTTACCAAGAGAAGTAGCTTCCCCATCTCTATTGCTTACCGCACGATATAACAGTAAGGCATTGTTGTAAAATTCCCAGCCTTTCTGCTTTTCTCCTAAACCATCGTAAACTAGCCCGATATTATTGAGGGTAGTAGCTTCTCCTGCCTTGTCGCCTACCGCACGCCGCAATGGAAGTGCATTGTTGTAATATTCTAAGGCTTTTTGCTTGTTCCCTAATGCATCGTAAACTGTGCCGATATTATTAAGGCTAGTAGCTTCTCCTACCTTATCACCCACCTCACGCCGCAGTAGGAGTGCATTGTTGTAATATTCTAGGGCTTTCTGTTTTTCCCCTAATGCGTCGTAAACTACACCGATATTATTGAGGGTAGTAGCAACGCCTGTCTTATCACCCACCGCACGCCTTAGCGAGAGTGCATTGTTGTAATATTCTAGGGCTTTGGGCTTTTCCCCTAATGCGTCGTAAATTCCCCCTAGATTATTTAAGCTAGTAGCTTCCCTGGCTTTGTCACCTACCGCACGCAGTAGTGGAAGTGCATTGTTGTAAAGTTCCAAGGCTTTCTGCTTTTCCCCTAATGCATCGTAAACAGCACCAATATTATTGAGGGTAATAGCTTCACCAGTTCTGTTACCCACCCCACGATACAGTGGGAGTGCATTATTGTAATATTCCAAAGCCTTCTGCTTTTCTCCTAAAATATCGTAAACTCGCCCGATATTATTCAGAGTTATAGCTTCGCCTGCTTTATCACCCACAGTACGCCGCAGTGGAAGTACATTGTTAAAATATTCCAGTGCTTTCTGCTTTTCCCCTAAATCTGAATAAAGTAATCCGATATTATTCAAAGTAGTAGCTTCCCCGCGCTTTTCGCCCACCACACGCATTAAAGGGAGTGCATTGTTGTAAAATTCCAATGCTTTCTGCTTTTCTCCCAAAACAGAGTAAACCAACCCGATATTATTGAGCGCAGTAGCTTCCCTAGCCTTGTCACCTATCGCACGTAGTAGTGGGAGTGCATTGTTGTAAAATTCTAATGCTTTGCGCTTTTCCCCTAATGCAGAGTAAACTCCCCCGATATTATTGAGGGTAGTAGCTTCTCCTGCTTTGTCACCCACCGCACGCCTTAGTGGGAGTGCATTGTTGAAATATTCTAATGCTTTGCGCTTTTCTCCTAAATCGGAGTAAACTAGCCCAATATTATTGAGGGTAGTAGCTTCCCCACCTTTATCACCTATCACACGTAGTAGTGGGAGTGCATTGCTGTAATTTTCCAATGCTTTGGGCTTTTCCCCTAAATCATCATAAATTCTGCCAATACCAAGGAGTGTAATAGCTTCAAATTGCTTATCCCCTACTTTGCGCCACAACACAAGTGCTTGTTGCCATTTTTCTATTGCCTGTCGCAGTGATTCTGCTGTACCTTGTTTATAGAGTTGTGCGCCTTCATTCAAGGCTGTTTGTGCTGCGGTGCGGGTTGCATCTTGTGTTGTGGTTGGCTGCTGGGCAATTTGCGTCTGTTTAACTGTAGCTTTTGCTCCCACTGACTCGGATAATAAAGCTAGACTCAGCAAGCAGGTGAAAGTATAAAACTTCAACATAATTGGTAATTGGTAATTAAAAGGCATAAAAAATTACCCAGGGGTTTGGGTGTCAATCTGTTGCTAGAATTGCGATGAATGGGATAACTAAAATTATTATCAGAATATCTACTGAGCTAGATGGTATTTAGTTTAAAGCTTACATGAATATTAGCTGAGGCTGGTTTCAGTTTTGGCAACAAAATAAAGAAAATTTGTCTGTTCATGGGGGTTTTTCCTCGATTCCCTTATATTTATTTCTGAGAAGCGAGGACTTATGCAGTTTTCGCGTTTTGATGCAACATACAGCGTATTTCGCGTAAATTATGTATGTGGGTAAGGGCAAGGCATGCCTTGCCCCTACAATCGTATTGTCAGGTGATGGGATACATTGTTTATGGATGCGTAAACATTGGCAATGTCAGCTCATACATTGGCATTGTTACCCGATACATTGGCATTGTTACCCGATACATTGGCATTGTCAGCCGATGCAATGGCAATGTCAGCCGATACATTGGCAATGTTACCCGATACAACTCAATTGCTATTCGATGCATTAATATAACAAGCTGATGCAATAGCTCAAGTTTGCCATAGTGCGATGGTGCGATAGTGCGATAGTGCGATCGCATTAAAGAGCACTTATAAAGTAAATCTGAAGTAGGGTGTGTTACGGCTATGAAAGGATTTGGGACACAGGGACAATGAAATTTAGCCGTAACGCACCGCTGCATGGATGGTGCGTTAGGCGCTAGGATAGTTATCTCGTGACAAATCATATTAAAAATGAGCGCCTAACACACCCAACGAGTCTGCAATTTTTAATGCCAGCAATTGCAACTTTTGTTTATAAATTATATTTTCACGTAATATTTGTCAACTTAAATTCTTTCGGGTGTATTTGTGCCTATATCTCGGATAATAAATATTTTTTTACACTGAATATACCCAAATAAAAATCAAACCATTACACAAGTAACTCAGAATAAATAACCAATACAGCAAATAACATCAAATCAGAGTAAAGCAGAGCTTATCTTTGATTAAGTATTAAAATCAAAATCGTTTATTTGGTCAAAAATTTGGTTTATTTTGCCACCACAATCATAGCCATACTTATATTTTAAATAATAGGAACTTCTATTGTAAATAGAACATCTGGGGAAATGTATGTAAGAGTATTTGCAAGCAATAGATTTTTCGGATTGTGATATTTAGTTAATATCCCTTAAAGCTGATAAATTTATTAATGCTAGTGTCTATACTCGTAGTCAGTAGCTCTAACAGGCGCGAGTTTTATGATGGAATGGTTAGTTAGCTGGGTAGCAAGTAATGCCGTAGGATTCCTCGTTAAGTCTATTCTCAATGAAGATTTTGCTAAGGATTTAGCAAAGGATTATGCGAAGGACTTTTTTAAAACTGGGTTGCAGAATGCAACTACAATCTTTAGAGAAAAACCAATTCAGCAAGCTGTCGCTGAAGCACTCAATAAATTTCTACAACTCATAGAAGATGAGTTAAAATGTTGCCAGCTTGCTGATAATGATATCAATAAATTTAATCAGCCTCTGAAGCGATTTATCAAACACCAGTCTGTTAAAGAAATACTTGGTAAAGCTTTTGATAGCAACTGCACGCGCTTAGATTATCAAAGTTTAGAAAGTATTTGGCAAAGTCTTAATTTACCAGAGTTACCTACTAATTTTAATTGGCAAGCGGTAACAGATAGTTATGTTGTCAAATGTCAGCAAATGCTTACAGAGTCGCCAGAATTACGCGAGATACTCAATTCCCGTAACTTACAAGCAATTCAAATAAATACCCAAGAAGAAGCCGGAATTATTCCTAATTTTGATTTGCAGCAATATCAAGAAGCAATTCGCGAACGCTATGTAAATTTAAAATTAGATAGTTTGGATACCAGCGGTTATGCTTATAACGAATTGAGGTTATGGAGTATATTTGTTACTCCTAATGTGCGGGAAGTTCACCAAGTATTACCGCAGATTCACGAACTACCGAAAGAACATTTACGGCGGATATGTGAAAGCAATCAAATAGTAGCCGCAGCAATTTCTCAAGAAGAATTAGAACAATACGAACGGGTGTATTTTGAACAGCCGCTAGCTTCAGTGCTGGATATTGTTAATCAGCCACAAACTTATAAATATATTGTGATTCTGGGTGATCCTGGTTCTGGCAAGTCTACATTATTACAATACTTAGCATTAGCTTGGGTAGAAAAAACTCTTGATAAAATCGGTAAGCGGGGTTTTTCTCTACCGCCAATTCCCTTGTTGATTGAGTTACGCGCTTATATGCGAAATTACGATGATGGACATTGCAAAAATTTTTTAGAATTTTTCCATCAAAGTCCCGGTGCAATTTCTCATCTTAATCAGCATCAATTACAAGCACAGTTAAAAACTGGGAATGCTTTAGTAATGTTTGACGGTTTAGATGAAGTATTTGATTCTGGGAAGCGCGAAGATATGATTACAGCAATTCATCGCTTCACTAATGAATATCCGCAAGTACAAGTGATTGTCACTTCTCGCGTCATTGGCTATAAACCCCAACGGTTACGCGATGCTCAATTTCGGCATTTTATGCTGCAAGATTTAGATAATCAGCAAATTCAAGATTTTATTAATCGCTGGCATGATTTAACTTTTAAATATGAGGTAGATAAGCAAAGGAAAAAGGAGAGATTATTACGCGCCATTAATACCTCAAAAGCAATTGCAGAATTAGCAGGTAATCCTCTGCTGCTAACGATGATGGCAATTATTAATCGTAATCAAGAACTGCCACGAGATAGAGCCGAACTGTATAAAAAAGCCTCAGAATTGTTGTTGTATAAATGGGATGTCGAACGAGCTTTATCTCATGAACAACATTTACCCATAACTATTGATTATCAAGATAAGCAAGCAATGTTGCGGCAAGTTGCCTATTATATGCAAACCAGTAAAAAAGGTTTAGCAGGTAATTGGATTAGTGCCAGTAATTTAGAAAAAATTTTCACTGATTATTTGAAAAATCTGGAAATTAGTGAACCCAGAGATAAGGCGAGGCGGTTAATTAATCAACTGCGGACTCGTAACTTTATGTTATGTTTTCTCGGTGCAGATTATTATGGCTTTGTCCATCGCACATTTTTAGAGTATTTCTGTGCTTGGGAATTTGTGTGGCAATTTAAAGAAACGCAAACTTTATCCCTAACAGAACTGAAGCAGGAAGTATTTGGTAAACATTGGCAAGATGAAACTTGGCATGAAGTGTTGCGGCTGATTGCAGGAATGATTGAGCCAAGATTTGTAGGTGCGATAATTGAATATTTAATGCTGCAAAAGGGTGAGGAGCAAAAATTTACTAATCTATTTTTAGCTGCTAAATGTTTGGCAGAAGTGAGAAAGCGTTCAATCATTGGCTTAACTGCCAATAAATTACTAGAACGACTCAAGGATTTAACCAAATATGACCTTTGGTATTATTATGACCAGTTATTTGACGACAAGGAAACAAAAATAGTTGCAGAAATTCGTACCCAAGCCGTAACAGCAATTGCGACGACTTGGAAAGATGATTTCAAAATCAAATCTTGGCTGAAACAACGTGCAACTTTAGATGAGGATTGGCACGTGCGATGTGCGGCTGTGCAAGAATTAGCACGGAACTTTGTAGATGATAGCGACACAATTAGCTTCCTCAAACAACGCACTGTCATTGATGAAAGCTGGAATGTGCGCCGCGCAGGTGTGCAAGAAATAGCACGGAACTTTGTAGATGATACCAGTATTATCCAGTTTCTCAAAGATAGAGCGATGCCTACGGCGGGCTACGCCTACGCAGATGAAGATGCAGATGTGCGCCGTGTCGCTTTAGAAGAGTTAGCACGGAATTTCCGCGATGATAGCAGTACTGTACAGTTTCTCAAAGACTGTGCGATTGCCGATGATGATGCTGATATTCGCCGTGTAGCCTTAGAAGAATTAGCCTGTAACTTCCCGAATGATACTGACACCATCAGCATTTTACAAGATAGAGCGATCGCAGATGAGGATGCCGATGTGCGCCGTGTCGCCGTGGACGCATTAGCACGCCACTTTCCTAATGATGCTGATACTATAGGTATTCTTCAAGACCATGCTACCGTTGATGAAGATGCAGATGTGCGCCGTGTGGCCGTAGAACAATTAGCACGCAACTTTCCCCATGATGGCGATACCCTGAGCATCCTCAAAGACCGTGCTAATGTCGATGATGATGCTGATGTACGCCGTGTAGCTGTGGCAGCATTAGCTTGTCATTTTCAAAATCATGCAGATACCATTGGCTTTCTCAAATACCGCATCATTGCTGATAATGATAGCGATGTTCGCCAAACCGCAATTCAAGGATTAGCCAGAAATTTTACCGATGATATTGTTATCAGTTTCCTCAAAACCCTAGCCACTGCTGATGAAAATTGGCAGGTGCGACGTGTGGCTTTAGCAGAATTAGCTTGCAATTTTCCAGCCAAAAGCGACATTATCATTTTTCTCCAATCCCGTGCGACTAGTGATGATGATGCTGATGTGAGACAAGCCGTATTGCAAGCATTAGCAACTAACTTCCCCAATGATGCAGATATTATAGATGTCATCAAAACCCGTGGCACAGTTGATGAAGATGCAGATGTGCGCCGTGTAGCTGTGGAAGAATTAGCACGCAACTTCCCAGATGATATTGAAACTATTAGCTTTCTCCAATACCGCGCCACTAGTGATTCTAGTTGGAATGTGCGCCTTGTAGCTGTGGCAAAATTAGCGCGGTTCCTAGATGATATTGAGATGATTGTCTTTCTCAAAACCTGCGCCACTGCTGACGCAAATTATTATGTACGACGTGCAGCCGTACAAGCTTTAGCACGTAACTGCCATGATCATGCTGATATTATCTGCTTCCTCAAATGCCGTGCTACTATCGATGCTCATTGGCAGGTACGACGTGCAGCTATAGAAGAGTTAGCACGCAATTTTAAAGATGATGCTGACAGCATAAATTTCTTGAAATACCTCGCCACTGCTGATGAAAGTTGGCAAGTACGACAAACTGCAGTACAAGAGTTAGCGCGCAACTTCAAGGATGAAGCCGAGATGTTTGAGATATTTTACAACTGTGCTGTTAACGATCCCTTCCAACGCCAAAACAGTTGGCAAACCAACCCGCGACGAGTAGCGCTAGATATTTTAATTAAGCAATATCCTGATCATTCTCAAACCTTACCACTGTTACACGACAGAGTCAGTAATGATGTAGACATCAAAGTCAAGGAGTTTGCTCAGAAGAAATTAGCAGAATTAATTCGCTCTTACGGCGAAGAAAAGTAAAGTGATTGGGCATTGGGCATTGGGCATGGGGCATGGGGCATTGGGTAATATCATGTCCGTTCAAATGCCCGTCATTGCGAACGAAGTGAAGCAATCGCAGAGTCTTTGTGATTGCTTTGCTCCACTTCGTTCTGCTCGCAATGACATATTAAGGGTAATTTGCCGGACATCATATAATTGGTAATTGTAATTTCTCTCTCATCTTCCTCATCTCCCCCATCTCCCTCATCTTCCTCTGCTCCCTGCTCCTGACAGGTGCAGCTGGCTCAATTATTCTTTACCAGCTTTAGTATATCTGTACTATAATAAACAAACTTTCAAACCTATAATGATGTGCGGCATATTTTAAATCAGCAATGTCCACTTCCCCTACCCATCAACAGCAACAAATCAACGCTTCACCTCAACACGAAACCATTACGGGAGTAGTGGAACGCTTGACTTTTTACTCAGAAGAATCAGGCTATACTGTAGCGCGGCTAATGCGTCCCAGTGCTAAAGACTTGACCACAATTACTGGTAGCTTCGCTAACATTCAACCTGGACAGACACTGCAACTTACAGGATTTTGGCGCGAGCATCCCCAATATGGCCCCCAGTTTCAAGTTGTCAATTATCGGGAAACTAAACCAGCAACGCTCACAGGAATTGAGAAATATCTAGGTAGTGGACTAATTAAGGGTGTTGGCCCCGTCACAGCCAAACGCATTGTGGCACATTTTGGACAAGAAACCTTAGACATTATCGAACATCAAATTGAGCGTTTGATTGAAGTTCCAGGTATAGCTAAAAAGCGCATCAAGTTAATTAAAAACGCCTGGGAAACACAAAAAGCCATTAAAGAAGTGATGGTATTTTTGCAAGGGCATGGTGTTTCTACTACCTACGCTGTAAAAATTTATAAGCAGTATGGGGATGAGGCGATCGCAAAAGTTACAGAAAACCCCTACCAGCTAGCAACCGATATCTATGGTATTGGATTTTTGACTGCTGATAAAATTGCTCGCAATGTTGGTATTGCACCAGATAGCGAGTTTAGATACTGTTCAGGGATTATTCATGCTTTGAGCGAAGCCGCAGAAGCAGGGCATTGCTACTTACCCCAACCAGAATTAATTGAGAGTGTAATCAAACTACTCACCACCGATGAGCATCAGCCAACGGAATCTGCCATTACTGAAACTATCAAAGACATGGCGCTCAAAGATGACTTAATTAGAGAGAAAACGCCAGAGAAAACACTGCTGTGTTATAAGCCAACTTACTACCACACTGAGGACAATTTAGCACAACTAATATCCCAGCGTTTGAGTCAACAGGTAGCGCAAGATATCCCCCGTGTGCGGGCTTGGCTAGAGAGGTTTACCAGCAGCCAGAAGATTCAGCTGTCAGAACAACAGCAACAAGCTGTAGAAATGGCAGCTTATGCTCCTGTAATGATTTTGACAGGTGGCCCTGGTGTGGGCAAAACTTTCACTACCCACACCATCGTCAGCTTATGGAAGGCGATGGGGAAATCAATTGCCGTGGCTGCGCCTACAGGAAGGGCGGCTCAAAGACTGGGTGAAATGACTGGGTTAGAAGCAAAAACAATACATCGCTTACTGGAATTTGAGCCGAAGACGATGAGTTTTAAATGCGACAATCACAATCCTTTGCCTCACACCGCAATTATTGCCGATGAAGCATCAATGCTGGATTTATTCTTGGCATACTCTTTAGTCAATGCTGTGGCAGCTGGCGCACAACTATTGTTAGTAGGAGATATCGATCAGTTACCTTCGGTAGGGCCAGGACAGGTACTTGCTGATTTAATACATTCTCGACAAGTGCCCGTAGTGCGGTTAACACAGGTATTTAGGCAAGCCCAGCAAAGCGCAATTATCACCATCGCACATCAAATTAATCGCGGACAATTGCCCACCATCGAGCCAATTTCCGATCATCCGGTGTCTGATTGTTTGTGGCATGGTGGGGGATTTGAGCCAGAACATGGTGTACAAGCGATTTGTGAGTTAATTACAGATTTAATTCCTCACTTAGGATTTAACCCAGCTACCGATGTGCAAGTACTTTGCCCGATGACGCGGGGGCTTGTAGGAACTCGCAACTTGAATACAGTATTACAACAGCTAATTAATCCGCCTAGCCCCGACAAAGTTGAGATTACCAGGGGTGGAATGACTTTGCGTGTAGGCGATCGCATTATTCAGCAAATGAACGACTACAATCGAGAAGTATTTAATGGTGATTTAGGAATTATCAGTAGTATTGATACAGAAGAACAAGAAGTAGTAGTACAGTATGGCGATCGCCTAGTAGTTTACGATTATGCTGACCTGAATGAAATATCCCTTGCATTCGCCACTACAATCCATAAATCTCAAGGCAGTGAGTATCCAGTGGTAATTTTGCCACTCTATATGCAGCATTATATGATGCTGTCCCGTAATCTGTTCTACACTGGACTAACTCGTGCTAAACAGTTGGCAATTGTCATCGGGTCTAAAAAAGCAATATCCCTGGCTGTCCGTTCTAGTGACGATAAACAGCGCTACACAAGATTGCAACAGCGGTTAATTCAGAGGGATTAATCTCCTCTGGAGTTAAAGACCAACCATTACCGGAGCAGCGGATGCAAACAAGCACAAGAGAGTATTTTCTTTCTGCTTACAGCAAAGATGCACCGAATTATCACTGATCATCCAGAAATGCGATGAAATCTTAAGCAGATATTTTTTTCCTATTTAAATCAGGAAAATAGATCTCCTTATTTGATTTATACTTTTAGATTCGTCTGATTATCGAAAAGCTTGAAAGTTGTATGTCCAGCCCCAGTCCCGACACAGTTCGCGTTTATTTGCAAGAAATTGGTCAGTATCCTTTGTTAACAGCAGACCAAGAAATTGCTTATGGTAGGCAGGTACAGCAAATGATGGCCATCGAGCAAGAAAAAGATACGCTCAGCCAAAAATTGAATCGCGAACCTACTGTGAGTGAATTAGCTGCTGCGGTTGACAAAAGTGAAGCTGAGTTAAAACAAATACTCAAGCTAGGTCAACGTGCAAAACAAAAGATGGTCACAGCAAACCTGCGGCTGGTAGTATCGATTGCCAAAAAATATCAGCGCCGCAATTTAGAATTCTTGGATTTAGTTCAAGAAGGTGCAATAGGTTTGCAACGAGGTGCAGAGAAGTTCGACCCGAATCGCGGCTATAAGTTCTCAACTTATGCATATTGGTGGATTAGCCAAGCAATTACAAGAGCGATCGCAGAAAAATCACGGACTGTAAGGCTACCAATCCATATCACCGAAAAACTCAATCAAATCAAAAAAGTACAGCGAGAACAGTTTCAAGCACTTGGTCGTTTCCCTACTATTACAGAAATTGCCGAAGCGTTAAATCTCCAACCCAACCAAATCCGAGAATATCTCAGTGCTTCAAAACAGCCATTTTCTCTAGATTTAAAGGTGGGAGACAATCAAGACACGGAACTTAACGAACTGCTAGCTGATGAAGGTATTTCACCCAGCGAACAGCTAACTCAACAGCTGTTACGCCAAGATATGGAAAATTTGTTAGCTTCTCTCAAACCGATGCAGCGTCAAGTACTGATTTTGCGCTTTGGACTCGAAGATGATCAACAACTAAGTTTGGCTCAGATTGGGCAAAAGTTAAATGTCAGTCGAGAACGAGTCCGCCAAATTCAGCAGCAAGCAATCAATATCCTGCGTCGTCAACAGCCGTCTATTGAACAGTATTTGTCAGTTTAGACAATGGGCGCAAGACTTGTTGGTTAAGGGGAAAAAGGAGAAAGGGGAAGGGTGAAAGCTATTATCTTTCCCTTTAACCTTTACCCTTTACCCTTTCCTCTTGATTTCCTCAAATTGCTCTAAGGTAGTTGACAAATTAAATAAACAGTTTAACGATAAACTGGGAAAAATCATTTGAGGTATGACTAATGGCAAAGACAAACGCAGCTAAAAGTGACACACCTGTAGAGGAATCGTCCGCTGTTGCAGATAATGAAGAGACAACAACAGTTGAAGATACACCTCAAGCTGCTGAGGATAGCCAAGACATTGACGAAATCTTGAATTCACTCAAAGCTTTACTGAGTGCTGTAGAAAAGTTGCAAAAAGTTCGCCAAGAAGTTGGGGATATCAAACCTTTGGTAGTGCGGATGCTAGATGGCGAACTGCTTGTAGGTGAAGAACTTGAGCAACTCAAATCAGGGGTGAATGGACTGCTAAAGCTGGTGCGTGTTTATAGTGATCATCAAGCAGCACTAGCGAAAGCACAACCTGCAAGAAACTTGCTAGACGAAATCCTCAAATAGCAACTGGAGAATTTGCTTTAATCATGCTCAACGATCGCATCCAAACTGCGATCGCTATTTCGGCTACAATTGCCGTCACTTTTGGCTTGTAACATTTTTCTCTAAACGCCAGAGCATACCAGGTTGATAAACTGGCTTCATTTTATAGTTATATGTTTTTTCTATACCAGAACTTAAATTACGAGCAGGATTTAATAAAAATACTTCACTATTGTCAGAAATTGTGGGGATATTTTGCTTAGTTAATAACTGAAGTTTAACTTTTGATTCTAACAAATAGGTCAAAGAAATTAAATTACCGATATTAAAAGTCGAATTATCACTAATCAAAAGTGGCTTATTAGCTTTGTTAATTATTTGGGCTATTTGCGAATGGTAATGGCTAGGTTTTTTTGTCCACCAAGTTTCTGCGGAAGCAATCATGTTGCAAGAAACAATACCCAAGAAAAGCAGGATGAGCATTGTTACCTGCCAGAACTTACGTTTTAATAAACTAATAGTAAATATTTGAGTTTTAAACAGGTAAGCAACAGCTAATTGAATAAATAAATAGCAGGGAATTAAATATCGATTTACACCAGAACGCCGCCCACCAAAAATTAAATCTGGCAAAATTAATAACAGAGCATTTAGGCCAATGAAGATAAATATAAATAACCAAACTTCTTGAGATGTATTCTGATAAATAAAATAAATTGCATATCCTACCAAAATTACTGTAAATGCAGCAATAGGAATAGCAACAATCAGAGGGGCATGAGCATCTAAGTTAAAATCTATAAATATTCTACTAATATTACCAGCCCAAGTTTTAATTAAAGATAATTTGTTAACAGCTTCCGATGTCCATCCTAGCCCTTTGATAGGATTATTTCGCATGACAATAATCCAAGGCAGAAATGTTAAACATCCTCCCCCAAATGCTAGAATATAAGCAATAAATCTTTTGCTCAATCGTAGCTGCTCAATAAAAATCAAATAAATTCCATGCTCAATCGCAATTAATGCTGTTAATGGATAAATATAAAGCCCAATTGCGATACTACAACTATAAACAAACCAATTTAATTGATGGTTTTTATCACTTTGTATGGCTCGGAGAAATGCAGCACTTGATAATATAATGGCAACTCCCCATAAACAATATTCACGAGCTTCTTGAGCATATAGTAGTTGAAAGGGGGAGACAGCTATGAGTGCGATCGCAATCCATCCGGTGAGTGAAGAGTTAAACAGTTCTAGACAAAGCCAATAAATAGCCGGAAACATCAATAAACTAACTATCGCAGAAAAACTCCTGATAACAGTTACCGAATTTCCGAATAATTTCACCCAATATCTGATCAGAATATAGTATAGGGGTGGATGTTGCGAATCTTCCTGAGCTAAAGAATTAATCGTATCACTTAATTTTCTGCCATTATTAATATCCTGATATTTTTGGACATCATTTATGGTAATTTCCTCCCCAGTAAAAATTTCCTGTACTACTTCTTTAGTTGTGTATCCCGCAATTCGTAATGATGTATAAGTTTCGTCATGCCAATATATTTTTTTATCAAGATTAACGAATCTGAGGAAAACACCCAAGATTAATAAAACTATGATTAATAGCTTTAACGGATTGTATCTAACTTCTAGATATTTTTTTAACGTACTATTCATATAAAAATAAAATATTTATACAATCAGGAATTTAGAGATAATTTATAAAGTAACCCTTAAATTGTAGGATGCGTTAGCAATAGCGTAACGCATCGATAAAGATGGTGCTGCTATGCCCCTACCCATCTGTTTTATTCTTGGTTGAAATACCTATAAACAAATACAGTTCAGTTAAGAAAATTAATTGATAACAAAACCAAAAAACCAGTTACTCAACAAAAAAACAGAATAATAATTTTGGAGGGGGTTTGGGGGACGCAACCGTCACCCAATCGGGGGTTTGGAGGAGAATCCCCCCAATTGAGCTAGCTTTTTTAATAAGTGACAAATCAATCCCTAATGAGCTTCACTGAACCGTATTAGCCTATAAACTTGTTGCCAAATATGCAAATAAATTAAGTGAAACCCAACATCATGTGAAATGAACATCGGGTTTCACTCGATTTAACTAGCTGGATTATTGGGTGGTATTTGTTCTGGTGGTGCTTCGGCTGGGGGAGCAAGTACAGCATCCGGCGCAATTTCTTCGACGGGAATGGGTTCTTTATTCTCAGCCTCAGTATGTGGTTGTGCAGCTTCCACTAATTCGGGAGATGGGGGATTTGGAGGAATTACTTCTGGTATTGTCTCGCTTGTCGTGGTGGTTTCGGTAGTAGTGACTACCTCATTCACTGGTGTTTCTAGTATTAAAGTAGGAGCTTCGCTAGTTGCAATCGCCTCCTCTGGTGATGCTTCTGGTTTAGCAGTGGTATTGTCAATAATTTCTACAGTAGGCGGAACTTTGGGTGTAGTGGTAGTTGTTGTAGTTTTGGCAACTGGTGAGGTTTTTTTATCAGTTTTTTGGAATTTATTTTTAACACCGCTCAAGGTGTTACCAATACCCTGTTGCAACTGCGCCAGGCGTTCTGGGAGAGACAAGTTAGTAACCTGTTGCTGAATCGAAGTCTTTACAGCATCGGAACTGGGAACTGGTGTTTGTTGGGCCTTTGGTGTCACTTGTCGGCGTAATGAGAAAGTTTGCCAACCAAACCAACCTAAAAGCGCGACACTAGCAACATGACCCAGCAAAAGACCGCCATTAATACGTTGTGCAAAAACCCATAACATTAAAGCGTAGAATAGCCCTACGCCACTCCAGATAAAGTCATTCTTCCGATGGATTTCTGGGAAAAAGAAAGCTGTTAAATAAATGGCTAAGCTACCAAGGCCCACCGCCAAAGCTAGGACAAATGCCAGCATTATTTGGTTTCTCCTTTTACTAGGGTTTAGGGGTTAGGGTTTAGGGCTGAGGGGTGAAAAATCACTCTATTCCCTAGTACAACACGGTGTAAATAAAGTACCCATTAAAAATGGTGCAAAAGCTGAGAGTGCAAGTCTTTTGACTTTTGACTTTTGACTTTTGACTTCCGCGTAGCGGTACTAGCCCCTTTGATCAGATATTTTAATTTTGCAAATTTTGCAACCTAATTGTTGATTTAGATACAAATTAAAATTAATCACCTATGTTAGCTGCGGATTTTTCTCTCTTAGATTAATCCTTTCTTAAGATCTTCTTTAGGAGAGAAGCTAAAATCTCGGACTACCCTTAAAGATAAAAGGATCTGCAAGAGTTAGCCAAACATAGTTTATGACCCTACAAAGCTTTGGTGTGATTGGTTTAGCCGTTATGGGCGAAAATATCGCTCTAAACGTCGAGCGTAATGGCTTCCCAATTGCAGTTTATAACCGCTCCAGAGAAAAGACCGATGCCTTCATGGCTCAACGCGCTACAGGACGGAATGTTAAAGCCGCATTCACCCTGGAAGAATTCGTAGCTGCACTAGAACGTCCCCGCAAAATCTTGGTGATGGTGCAAGCTGGTAAGCCAGTAGACGCAGTTATTTCTCAACTCAGACCTTTGCTGGACGAAGGCGATATCATTATCGACGGTGGCAACTCTTGGTTTGAAGATACAGAACGACGCACCCAGGAATTAGAGCCTACAGGTTTGCGATATCTGGGTATGGGTGTGAGTGGTGGCGAAGAAGGCGCACTCAATGGCCCATCTCTAATGCCTGGTGGCACAAAAAGCTCTTATGAGTATCTGTCACCAATTTTTAACAAAATTGCGGCTCAAGTCGATGATGGCCCTTGTGTAACTTATATTGGGCCTGGTGGTTCTGGTCACTACGTCAAAATGGTGCACAACGGCATTGAGTATGGTGATATGCAGCTAATTGCTGAAGCCTACGATTTGCTGAAGAATGCTGCTGGACTTGACCATAATCAGCTGCATGAAGTCTTCGCTCAATGGAACACCACCGATGAACTCGATTCATTTTTGATTGAGATTACGAAGAATATTTTCCCTTACATTGACCCAGAAACAAATCTACCTCTAGTCGATTTGATTGTTGACGCAGCAGGTCAAAAGGGAACTGGACGTTGGACTGTACAGACTGCATTGGAATTGGGCGTTTCTATCCCAACCATCACCGCTGCCGTTAATGCTCGGATTATCTCTTCTATTAAAGAAGAACGGGTAGCAGCCTCGAAAATTTTGACAGGCCCTAGCGGTAAGTATGATGGGCAAGTCAAAGACTTTATCAATAAAGTCCGTGATGCTCTGTATTGCTCAAAAATCTGTTCTTACGCTCAAGGGATGGCGCTGTTATCTACAGCTTCCAACACTTATAAATGGGATCTGAACCTGAGCGAAATGGCGCGGATTTGGAAAGGTGGCTGTATTATTCGCGCTGGCTTCTTGAATAAGATTAAGAAGGCTTTTAACGAAAATCCAGCATTGCCCAACTTGCTATTAGCTCCCGAATTTAAGCAAACAATTCTCGACAGACAAGCAGCTTGGCGGGAAGTAATCATGACAGCAGCTAAATTGGGGATTCCAGTCCCAGCATTTAGCGCTTCTTTAGATTATTTTGACAGCTATCGCCGCGATCGCTTGCCTCAAAACCTCACTCAAGCACAACGCGACTACTTCGGCGCGCATACCTACCTACGTACCGATAAGCCTGGAAGCTTCCACACTGAGTGGGTTCCCATTGATGAGAAAAAGTAAACTACATTCTGTGATGGTGTAGAAAGCTTCAATATTTACTTGGTAAGTGGTTCTGATTTTCAGAGCCACTTTTTTTGCCTTGTGTTTCAGGTGGAATCTGGGTAATATGCTTGGGTTCAGGGATTTAGAGATTGATTTGTTAGTTGGTTGAAAGGCAAAGGCTTGGGGGATTCTCCCCCAAACCCCCGATTGGGTGACGGTTGCGTCCCCCAAACCCCCTCCAAAATTAGGTTTCTGTTTTTTGTTGAGTAACTAGTTTTTTAGGTTTGTTGTCGATTAATTTTCTTAACTGAACTGTATTGTTTACTGTTATGTATATAGCTGTTTTCGTTTATACACTACATCATAGGGCACAGCATTGTGCCCTACGAATGATCTGTATTCTCAGCAATTGAGAACCGCTATAAACTTTATAATCATGCTTCCGTATTGTTTTTGATAGATTAGAAAGAAAGCTTATATAATTTACGCTGACTAAGCATAATTTCCCATGACAACTTCTAAACGCCGCTATCACATTACTACTTTTGGTTGCCAGATGAATAAAGCTGACTCAGAGCGCATGGCTGGCATTTTAGAAGACATGGGCTTTGATTTTGCTGAAGATCCAAATAATGCAGATCTGATTCTCTACAATACCTGCACGATTCGGGATAATGCCGAGCAAAAAGTATATTCTTACTTGGGTAGACAAGCCAAGCGCAAACATGAGCAACCTGATTTAACTTTGGTGGTTGCTGGTTGCGTTGCTCAACAAGAAGGCGAGAGCCTGTTGCGGCGTGTCCCGGAATTAGATTTAGTGATGGGGCCTCAACACGCTAACCGTCTCAAAGATTTGCTGGAATCAGTCTTTGAGGGCAATCAAGTTGTGGCTACTGAGCCAGTTCATATTATGGAAGATATTACCCAGCCGCGACGGGATAGCAAAGTTACGGCTTGGGTGAATGTGATTTATGGCTGTAACGAACGCTGCACTTATTGCGTAGTTCCTAATGTGCGTGGTGTAGAACAATCCCGCACGCCAGAAGCCATTCGCGCTGAAATGGTGGAGCTAGGAAAGCAAGGTTACAAGGAAATTACTTTACTTGGTCAAAATATTGACGCTTATGGTCGTGATTTACCAGGAGTGACAGCTACAGGGCGACATCTGCATACATTCACAGATTTACTCTATTATGTGCATGATGTACCTGGGGTTGAAAGAATCCGTTTTGCTACTAGTCACCCTCGTTATTTTACTGAGCGCTTAATTAAAGCTTGTGCGGAATTACCCAAGGTGTGCGAACACTTCCATATTCCCTTTCAATCGGGGGATAACGAATTGTTGAAAGCGATGGCACGCGGTTATACCCATGAGAAATATCGCCGGATCATTGATACGATTCGCCAATATATGCCAGATGCATCGATTAGTGCAGATGCAATTGTTGGTTTCCCTGGAGAGACAGAAGCACAGTTTGAGAATACCTTGAAACTGGTAGAAGATATTGGCTTTGACCAATTGAATACAGCGGCTTATTCTCCCCGCCCTGGTACACCAGCGGCTTTATGGGAAAATCAACTGAGCGAAGAAGTAAAAAGCGATCGCCTACAAAGATTAAATCATCTAGTGGGCATCAAAGCAGCAGAGCGATCACAACGTTACTTTGGACGCATCGAGGAAGTTTTAGTAGAAGACCAAAACCCCAAAGATCCTACTCAGGTAATGGGACGCACAGGCGGTAATCGTCTGACTTTCTTTACTGGCGATATCAAAGAACTCAAAGGACAATTAGTCAAAGTCAAAATTACTGAAGTTCGCGCCTTTAGCTTGACAGGCGAACCAATAGAAGTGCGCCAAGCTGTTTCAGTTTAGCCATAATTCTTAAGTTCGTAATTCGTTAATTACGAAAGTTTAATGATTCATTGCATTAATTTTGCTGGGCTGCAAGATCCCCGACTTCTTGAAGAAGTCGGGGATCTAACTCCTCAAAAATACATATTCATAGCATTTCCAGTGTCGGGACTAATGAGTTTAGCATCCTAACACAGTTAATTGTTGATAAAAATATGACATTAAAATCGGATTTTAATTCTGAAAAAATATCATTATCATGTAGGTGGGTTATGGCTTACGCCTAATGCACCCAAAGCATTAAAAGAGGTGCGTTATCACAAAGTTTAACGCACCTCTTTGACTAATTAAGAGAAAAGTTAGCCCATTGCTTGCACAGCAGTAAGCATAAAATTCAATCTTTGATCAAACTCTAGCTTTTTAACTTGTGCTGTAAATTCGTCTGTTCCATTAGGAAGCTTATAGTCAGAAGGTACTGAAATGATAGTTCCATTCTCAATTCCTTGTGCTAACAGCAACCAAACCTCTAGTTTGGCATTAGGACTTAACGCTTTGTAAGCACGGTCAATCTGACTATTACCGCCATTAATCAATTCGCGTTGTGCTTGGAGTTGCTCTTGTTGAGACAAATTCTGGATATGATCGAACACTGCTCTACCAGGCGCTTCCACGCTGTTAGGAGGCGCTGGCTTAAGTTGTGGTTTCAAATCTAGGTAACCGTACCAGAGTAAAGCGAGTTGAGTATCTACATCAAAGCGTTGAAATCTTTCTAAAGCTGGTCTTGTGCTTTCGTCAACTGTGTAGGTCATAAAAACTCCAAATTAGGCGAATTTCTCTTAGTTTTCACAGTCACTAAGAAAAATTTCTTTTAGTTACTCCACATAACTTAACGAATGATTCCAGAGGCATAATCCTACAAAAGATAGAAAGAATACTTACGCTGTCAGACAGATGAAGATAAGTTAAGCAACACTTAAGTTGCTTGATTGCGGCAGCTAAGATGCTTATTCCACAAGGGATTGAGAAAATTTAATATGTAGTGAGATGTGTTTTGGCTTACTCTCGAAAGAACACAACAGTAAGTCAACTAAATTACTAAAACAAGGTAAGCTGATACGCACCTGAATCGAATATTCTGGCGTTAGGACTGTCAAGGGTCAATAGTCCAGGGTCAAAGGCTAGCTTGGACTTTGGACTCTTGAACGCCAGTTACTACTCTGCGGGTTCCGCGTTAGCGGTACAAGTCTGGCGACCGAACGCACTGGCTCCTTTTGACAACCTCAGTGCGAAATATACAATTTAACCCGGATTTCTCACAAAGAATGAGAAAATCGGAGTCAGAAACTGGGAAAATCTATATTGCACAAGTATTCCAGCAGTTTCAACATGACCCCGATAGCATCA
>NZ_JACJPX010000107.1 GCF_014696315.1 Calothrix membranacea FACHB-236 | reverse complement strand
TGATGCTATCGGGGTCATGTTGAAACTGCTGGAATACTTGTGCAATATAGATTTTCCCAGTTTCTGACTCCGATTTTCTCATTCTTTGTGAGAAATCCGGGATCCGTACCTTGGCAAAGTGCGGAAATGGAAGCAGCCTTGGAAATGCGAAATACCTTGATGCTAGCAGTGCTTGAGTTTTCGCAAGTTGCTCTAGAACAAGCCGCAGAACGAGCTGCGATCGCCAATCATGCCAAAAGCCAATTCCTCGCCAAAATGAGCCACGAACTGCGGACTCCCATGAACGCCATTCTCGGATTTACGCAATTAATGGTACGCGATCGCCAAGCTCATGATGAATTTCGCGAGCATTTGGGCATTATCAGCCGCAGTGGAGAACATTTGCTAGCACTAATTAACGATGTTTTAGAGATGTCGAGAATTGAAGCTGGGCAATTGGTACTCAACGAAAGCTGTTTTAATTTGCATCGACTATTGCGATCGCTCAACGATATGTTTGCGCTCAAAGCTTCCCAGAAAGGCTTGAATCTTCAAAATGTGCGCGATGCCAATGTTCCTTATTATGTTTGTGGTGATGAAGCTAAACTGCGGCAAATATTAATCAACTTGTTAGGTAATGCCATTAAATTTACCAATAACGGCAGCGTCACGCTGCGGGTACAAGCTTTACCAGCCAGCGATCAAGGATCGAAAATCAGCCTACGTTTAGAAGTCGAAGATACTGGATGCGGTATTCCTACCTCAGATCTCGAATCGGTTTTTGAAGCCTTTATGCAAACAGAAAAGGGACGCAATGCCCAAGGTACAGGCTTAGGTTTATCAATTAGTCGCCAGTTTGCCCGTTTGATGGGTGGTAATATTACAGCCCATAGCACCTTAAACCAAGGCACAACCTTTACCTGTGAAGTCTTGTTGCAGGTAGTAGACTCACTTGATTTGGTAGAGTCTGAAACAACCCGCCATGTAATTAGTTTAGAACCAGGACAATCCACTTACCGGATTCTTGTAGTAGAAGATGTTTTAGAAAATCGTCAACTTTTAGTCAAGTTGCTAGAGTCAGTTGGCTTTGAAGTGTGCGCTGTGGAGAATGGTGCAGAAGCGATCGCTATGTGGCAAGAATGGCATCCTCACCTGATATGGATGGATATTCAAATGCCTGTGATGGATGGCTACACAGCTACGCAACAAATCAGAGCCACAGCAGGGGGCGAAGATGTCACTATTATTGCTCTAACTGCCGCGGCTTTTGAACAAGACTGCCAAGCAAGTATGCAAGCAGGTTGCAATGACCATGTTGCCAAGCCTTTTACAGAAACGATACTGTTTGAGAAGATGGCGCAGTACTTGGGGGTACGCTACATATATAGTGAAGTGGTCGCACCTGAGAGCAACAAAGTATCTTCACCAAAAAAATCCCTGACTGCTGAAGACTTGCAGGTAATGCCCAAGGAGTGGATTGGGGAAGTGCATGAAGCCGCCTTGGATCTCAATGATGCCAAACTCTACGAACTGATTGCTCAAATCTCTAGCCAGGAACAACCCCTAGCCGAGGCTTTGAAATATTTAGTCGATAACTTTCAGCTAGAGGCGATCGCCACGTTGAGCGATTTGAGATTTTAGATTTTGTCGCGAATAATCAATATGCTTGTAGCTGTGCGTGAGAGCTTGAATTCTTGTATTTAAACAGGACTGACGCAAGCAAAATTTGTCATTGCGACGGCAACGTAGTGTAGGGAAGCAATCCCATAATTTTAGGCGATTACGTCGCTACGCTCGTAATGACGCATGACTTTTGCGTAAGTCTTATCTGAATACAAAATATCTCAAGCTACTATTAATCACTCAATTAAAACAGCTAATTTTTGTTCAAGAATAAATACTTCTTTACCTATTAAATCAAAATTTATTTTGAAAAAAATTATATAAAATACTCTCATTAAATCATTTTATAGCTAGAAATTAATGTTTATATAACCGTATTAATACGTAAGTTTTAATATAATTAAAAGAAATCGTCATTATCTTATCTCAAATAAGCATAGTCTATATAGAGTCAGGCTTTCAGCCATATTTATCCAGGAAATAAAGACGAAAATTTTCTCATTTCCAAAACATACATTAAAATCAACACAATTACTGATTATCAGCATCATAGCTAATCTGTCAAGTAAATAATTTATACAACTAAAACATTGAATACATGCATTCTAGGTTAAACAACTATTTTCTTTAATGTTTTTTACAATTTTGTTTGGTCAAAATATTTACATTTTCAAAAAGTGTGTTTAATATAAGTTTAGTGGAAAGCAAAGGTAACAACCTAGCTGAAACTAAAACAATCAACAATGAGCTTAGGTAAAAAACAATGGCAGTTGAAAAGACCAATTCCTCCTCTAGTTTGGCAGAAGTTATTGACCGCATTTTAGACAAAGGTATCGTTGTAGACGCTTGGGTACGTGTTTCTTTAGTAGGTATTGAATTACTAGCTATTGAAGCTCGGATCGTTATCGCTTCTGTTGAAACCTACTTGAAATATGCTGAAGCTGTAGGTTTGACACAGTCTGCTGCTATGCCTGCTTAGTTCTCAAGAACACGCTATCTCTACCTGGTCTGTTAAAACTAAAAAAAGTCATTTTGAATAAAATTAAGAAAAGACTTTTAAAGTCGAAACTTGCAGGATGATTTCGTTTTCATAGCTGAAAATCCTTTTCAAACAAAGGATTTTCAGCTATTTGTAATTAATATAGTTAGCAAACGCTTCATCGCAGTTTAGTTGCTGAAAATTTTAGGCTTGAGACCCCCTCTAAGGTGTGTTTTCCAACTCAACAAATAGTTTGGTTAGCGCTACACTGAACCCAATATTTGCAATTTGCATGATGGAAGTTGCACAAAGTTTAAATACTATTAAACTTGCAGCACACAAAAAATATTATTTCTCTGGGCTTACTAAATAGGGCTTACGCAAGTGTCATATTCTTTTTCGTTTAGGTTTGTCCAGGGGAGCCAGTCACGTGCGGAGGTTCCCTCCGTTGAGTGAACTGGCGTTCAGATGTCAATAGTTCAAAAAACATAAATTTTTGACTCTTGACTCTTATGCCAGAAGAAAACTGTGCCAGTTGCGTAAGTACTGCTAAAGTCGTATCATCCTTTTGTACGCTTGCAATAATAAGATTTTTTTCATTTTCATATCAAATTGCAACAAGTTTTGACTTTTAATCATCATGCCAAAACTTGTGAAGAATTGATACAAATCTAGATACACAAGACTACAGTAAATAGTATCTTTAACAGAAGTAATTCAACTCAATAAAACATAAAACCTAAATAGGGGAGGCAAAAAGCAAGGGAATTTTGTTTCCAATGTTTGTGGGAGTTGCTACCGCTTTAGACACCTCCACATTTAACTTGCATACAGCCAACCACCAGGATAACTATCCACAAATTAGTTTTTCATTTTCACAACGAACTCTTAACAGGTAATCCCAAATTGGTATAACCCGCATTGTTTGAGAATCCGTAAACAGCCAGATGTTCAAGATTTTCAATCTACAATTTGGATCACAGGTGTTCAAGGGACTGCCAAACAATATTTTTCTTTTTCTCCCTGCTCCCTGCCCCTCTGCCTACTTCAAGAGTTCCCCACCTCGTTGGCACAGCCTCTCATCAGGGGTTTGTTGAATGAGCAAATTTTGAATTGCTTCATGTTTCTTTTTATCTGGGAAACTCAGCTAAATCAAAAGGAGAAGACCCATGAAGGTTGGTATCCCCAAGGAAGTTTACCCTGGCGAACAGCGTGTAGCTGCCACACCAGACACAGCCAAGCGTCTACAAAAACTTGGCTTTGATGTACTTGTGGAAACGAGTGCAGGTTGCGGCGCAAATTTTGCCGATGATGTCTATATGCAAGCCCAATGCCAAATTATTCCCGATGCTGCAACTCTTTGGGCAGAGGCAGATATTGTACTCAAGGTACGCCCACCGCAAATGCATCCAGAGTTAGGCAAAGATGAAACTGATTTGCTGCGTGAGGGAAGCACAATCATTAGTTTTATCTGGCCTGCCCAAAATTCCCAACTGCTGCAAAAACTGGTAGGGCGAAACGCTACAGCACTGGCGATGGATGCAATACCACGCATTAGTCGGGCGCAGAAAATGGATGCGTTGAGTTCAATGGCCAATCTTGCTGGCTACCGGGCTGTAATTGAAGCCGCTAACCACTTTGGACGCTTCTTTAACGGTCAAATTACAGCAGCAGGTAAAGTTCCACCAGCGAAGGTATTGGTGATTGGTGTAGGTGTAGCTGGACTAGCCGCTATTGGTACAGCTAAAGGTTTAGGTGCGATTGTTAGGGCATTTGATACCCGCTTGGTGGTAAAAGAGCAAGTAGAAAGCCTGGGCGCAGAGTTTCTCGAACTCAACTTTGCAGAGGATGGTACTGGTGAAGGTGGCTACGCCAAGGTAATGAGCGATGAATTTATCAAAGCGGAGATGGAACTGTTTGCGGCGCAAGCAAAGGATGTTGACATCATCATTACCACAGCCCTGATTCCTGGGAAAAAAGCACCCATACTGATTACTCAAGCAATGGTTGAGAGTATGAAAGAGGGTTCAGTCATCGTTGATTTGGCCGCAGAACAGGGGGGTAATTGCGCTTGTACACACCCTCATGAAGTTTACCGTTACCAAGGAGTCACAATTATTGGGTTAACTGACTTACCTAGCCGCATGGCGCAACAAGCCAGTCAGCTTTATGGGACAAATCTTTGCCATCTACTAGAAGAAATGGGTGGGGCGAGTAAATACCAAGTAAATTTGGAAGATGAGGTAGTGCGGGGCGCTTTAGTAGCCTATGCAGGTGAGATTACTTGGCCACCACCAAAATTTGAGAAAAAGGTGGAGACAAAAGTTGAGAAAGTACCAGAAACAGTCCAAGAAACGCCGCCAGTATTAGCAACTACACCTACAGCACCAATTTCTCAAACTTCCCAAGGAGGGGGAGGGGTTAACTTTCTTTGGCTACTGATAGTGGTATTAGCTTTGGTGGGAATCGGAATCACTGCGCCACCAGAATTTCTCGCTCACTTCACCGTGTTTGTTTTAGCTTGCTTTATTGGTTGGCAAGTAATTTGGAATGTGAAACCTGCTTTGCATACACCACTGATGAGCGTTACCAATGCCATTAGCGGCATCATTATTATTGGCGGTATGGTGCAAATATCCGCTGCCAACTCAGCTACTACCATCCTAGGCGCGATCGCAATTTTAGTGGGAACGATTAATATTTCCGGTGGTTTCCTCGTCACCCAACGAATGCTCAAGATGTTCCAAAAGTAGAAGAAATTTATGTCAAATAATTTACTGACAGTGGCGTACATTGTAGCTAGCGCCTTATTCATTCTCAGTTTGGGAGGGCTTTCTGACCAGGAATCCGCTCGTAAAGGCAATGTTTACGGCATTGTGGGGATGTTAATTGCTTTTGTCGCCACTGCACTTTCTCTGAATGCCAACGCCTACGGGATATTAGCTGCTGTTGTCATTCCCGCAGCGATTGTGGGTGCAATTGTCGCCTCACGGGTGGCGATGACTTCCATGCCAGAACTTGTGGCAATTCTCCATAGTTTCGTAGGGATGGCGGCGGTTTTAGTAGGCGTTGCTAATTATCTCCAAGAAACGCCACTTACCCCCGTAGAAGCCACTATCCACCAAGTAGAAATTTATATTGGGGTATTTATTGGGGCAGTTACCTTTACAGGTTCAATAGTTGCCTTTGGAAAACTGCGAGGAATTATCAGCAGCAAACCGCTATTACTTCCAGGAAGGCACATCCTCAATCTAGGGATGCTAACGGCTGTTGTGTTGTTAGGTAGCCAGTTTATCGGTGCAGCATCCCTTTATGGATTGCCACTACTACTAATCATGTCTGCAATTGCCTGCGTTTTAGGCGTTCATCTCGTCATGGCAATTGGTGGCGCAGATATGCCAGTGGTAATTTCCATGCTCAACAGCTACTCTGGTTGGGCGGCTGCGGCTGCCGGCTTCATGCTATCCAACGATTTGCTGATTATTACAGGTGCATTGGTAGGTAGTAGCGGCGCTATCCTCAGCTACATCATGTGCAAAGCCATGAACCGTTCCTTTATCAGCGTCATTTTGGGAGGTTTTGGCGCTCAAACCACAACAGCGGAAGCTGGCGAACAACCTACAGGCAAATTCACCGCTACCACAATTGAAGACACAGTAGAACTTTTATACCGTGCCAAGAGTGTAATTATCGTCCCTGGCTATGGCATGGCAGTAGCTCAAGCTCAACATGGAGTTTCCGAAATCGTCAAACAACTGCGCGATCGCGGCGTTAAAATTCGCTTTGGTATCCATCCCGTAGCCGGTAGAATGCCCGGACACATGAACGTGCTGTTGGCAGAGGCGAAAGTGCCTTACGACATCGTTTTAGAAATGGATGAAATTAATCACGACTTCCCCGAAACAGATGTAGTTTTGGTAATTGGCGCTAACGACACCGTCAACCCCAGCGCCTTAGAAAACCCCAACAGTCCCATAGCTGGAATGCCAGTCTTAGAAGTTTGGAAAGCTGGCACCGTCATCGTCATGAAACGCAGCATGGCTAGCGGCTACGCCGGCGTAGAAAATCCCCTATTCTACAAAGACAATACTCTGATGCTATTTGGCGATGCCAAGAAAAACATTGACGCGACTGTTGCCAAACTCACACAGTTAAAAGCAGACGCAGCAAGTCTTAATTTGGCCGCGAAAAAAGTCTTAACGTAATGGGCATTGGGCATGGGGCATTGGGCATTGGGTAATTGGTAATGAGTAATGAGTAATGAGTAATGAGTAGTGGGTAATTTCTCCTTGTCCCCTTGTCCCCTTGTCCCCTTGTCCCCTTGTCCCCAATCCCCAGTCCCTCACCTACTTCCCAACGCCCTCTTACCCAAGGACAAGCAAATCGCATCATTCTGCGGGGTATGGATGCGGCTGCACAGAACGTCACGATAGTGTCTTTCTAAGGGGTTATGGCGTGATAAGCCTGGATTACCAATTAGTTCTAGCCCTGTTTCAATAGCGCGAATGGCGTTGCCTGTTGTAATGTATTTTACAGATTGTGCCTGTAATACTACGTTATTATCATACTCAGCGCGGTCGATATCGTTGGCTAAACCGTAAATTAGGCGATCGCTTGCGTAGAGTAAAGCTTCAATTTCTCCCATTGCAGTTTGAAAGCGGGGTAGAGTGGCTAAACTAGCGCCTAAGTTAGAAGGCGATCGCTCATTTAAATAACCTACTAACCAATCTCGGGCAGCTTTGGCTACACCTTGATACAAAGCACTCAGCCACAAGCTATTACCAGCTAATTGCAACGGATCTGGTAATGACCAAGCTGATAATTGGCGAAGATCCAAAGCATACTCTAAAGGAATTAAGGCATCTTCTAAAATTAGGTCGTGGCTACCAGTAGCCCGCATTCCCAAATGATCCCAAGTTTCTACAATCCGCACACCAGGCACATCACGCGGTACGAGAAAATTCCCTACTCGCGGTTCTGCCTCTGTTGTAACTGCCCAAACAACGAAGTAGCGTAAAATTGGGCTACCTGTAGTGTATATTTTATGACCATTTAACAGCCAACCCTCTGGAGTCAGTTGGGCTGTGGTTGCGGGTAATCCACCCCTCGCTGGTGTACCTAACTCCGGTTCTACACGGGCAGCATTTAATAAAGCAATACCTGTAACTGATTCTCGACACAACCGTTCATAAATCTCATTTGGCCAGCGACGTGTGCGGCTAGCATTGGCGTGTTGGAGATAATGCATTGTCAACACTAAAGCCGTAGCCGCATCCCCACTAGCTATAGTTTCAATCACCCGACTGACAGCAGTAAATCCTAAAGCCTGACCACCAAACTCTTTGGGAACAGTCAAATTCAAAAGCTGCGCTTGCTGGAGAGCAGTAAAATTCTCAAATGGAAAAGAAGCATCGCGATCATGAACTGCGGCGCGAGTAGCAAAGTCAGCAGCCAGAGCAGCAACACGCTCAAATAAATCGGTGCTAGGTGTCACTGGAGATGTATTAAGTTTGACCATATTTACTTCTTCAGCGTTTACAAAGTACAGCAGGGCAGGAATTTATTTATTTTCATACAAATGGGGATGGGGGAGATGAGGGGGTTGGGGACTGGGGATTGGGGATTGGGGACTGGGGGACAAGGGGAGAATAGCAATTACCAATTACCCATTCCCAATGCCCTATATAATTCTGCCAATGGAAGTAACAACCGAGGTAGAGGTAATAGTCAAAACCTTTCACTAGAGTAGAGACACTAAAGTAACCTAAAGATTTTCAATGGCATATCAAGGTGTAATTCTAGACGTAGATGGGACGCTTGTTCTCAGTAATGATGCTCATGCTCAAGCTTGGGTAGAAGCATTTGCAGAATTTGGCTATGAGGTAAAGTTTACGCAAGTCCGACCGCTAATTGGCATGGGAGGCGACCAGATTATTCCTAAATTTGTGCCAGGGCTTTCGGATCAACAAGGTAAAGGCAAGCAAATTGCCGATAAACGCAAAGAACTAATCATTAATCACTTTGCTCGCAATCTCAATCCTACCAATGGTGCGCGACAACTAATATTAAAGATGCAATCTCTAGGATTACATCTCATCATCGCTAGTTCCGCAAGCAGTGAAGAACTTTCAGTATTGCTAAAAGTTGCACAACTTGATGACTTACTCAGTCAAGATGAGGCGACAACATCTAATGATGCGGAAGCTTCTAAACCTGCTCCTGATATTGTTGAAGCTGCTTTAAGTAAGCTGACAATTCCACCATCCCAGGTAGTGATGCTGGGTGATACTCCTTATGATATTGAGTCGGCAAATCAAGCTGGTATTGATGTGATTGCTTTGCGTTGCGGTGGTTTTTCTGATGTTCAATTAGAGAATGCGATCGCTATTTACAATGATCCAGCTGACTTGTTAACACACTTTGACAGTTCACCTTTAGCGAGCCAAGCGATGACAACAGCATAGTATCAATTCAAAATTCAAAAAGCCAAATTTGCATGGGAAAATTGAGATTACTCTCAATATTTTTTCTCCCCTGACCCCTTGCCTACATAACTAGAATTCCCTTAAAAATCTGTAATTAACCTGGCTCTCCTGAGCATATATTTCAGGACTGTTTCACGTCGGGAAATAATATCAGCTCTGCCTTGCATTCCTGGTTGAATAGTACATTGATGGTTGCTGCTACTTAAGGACAAGCTTTCTGGGGCTATTGTCACTTCGTAGAAAGCAGTTTTAGCTGTCGGCGAAGGTTCAGTTTTATGCGATTTAATAGTGTCTTCAGAAATGTGACTAACGATACCCTTAAGAGTACCGTAGTCAGGATAGGGGCAGGCAGAAACCTGCATCTGTACCTGTTGACCTATTTCTAACTTACTCACATCTTCTGGTGCAACGGCAGCTTTAATTACTAAGGGAGCATTGCTAGGGACAATTTGAGCAATTTCTTCGCCCATCCGCACTGATTGGCCGGGGTTTCGCAAATTTAACTGTGAAACTATCCCGTCTTCGGTGACTGTAATCTTAGTTTGGCTGAGGTCGCTTTCTGCTTGTTGCAGTTCCCTAGTATATTGTTGTAGCTGATTTCGCATTTGAATTCGCTGTTGGAATAGTGCTTCCCATTCTCTGTTGAGGGTGGCAAGAGTAGCTTGACCAGCTGCACTTTCTTGGGCAATACTCTCTTTAGCGATCGCAACTTCTGCATCGCTGGGATTAAGCACAGCTTGAGCGCGTTGTAGTCTGGCTCTAACTGCGGCTACTGCTTGTTTTTGTTGGGCAATAACTTGTTGTTGCGCTTCAATACTAGCTCGTCGCACCTCAACAGCTTGTTGTTGTTGAGCAACTTCTAACTGTATTTCTTCTAATTGATTGAGAGATAAAGCTCCAGCTTGAACTACTTTTTGATAGCGATCGCGTTTTGTTTGAGCTGCTTTTAACGCTGCTTGTGTTGATTGTAAATTAGCACGAGATGAGCGCAGTTCCACCTGTGCTTGATACCATTCTTTTTCGGCTTTTTTTAAATTCGCCTCGGCTTCTGCAACTTCCGCCCTCGCCGTAATTTGCTTTTCTTGATAATTTTGTTGGGCGCGATTGAGTGCAGCTTGCGCCGAGATTACCGCCCGGTTTTTGCGCTCTGTTTCTGCTTTGATTTGGCGATTTAAAGCCTTAATTTGAGCATCAATTTGTAATAATTGCAGTTGTGTTTGTTGAATATTGCTTTGCAGTTGACTTTTTTTCGTTTGCAGACGCGAGTCATCAATGGTGGCTAGTACATCCCCTTTTTTCACCGCTTGATTTTCTTTGACAAAAACGTTAGTAATTTGTCCTTCGGTGGCTGCTTGTACAAGTCGTAATTCTCCAGCAGGGCGGATGCTGGCTTGGCCTTTAACCGTGACTTTATATTCAATCACAGAAGCAAGTGCGATCGCTCCCCCCACACCACCGACGAGTACTAAACTACCTAGTCTCGCCCAATTACCAATCGGTGGGAGAAATTCACTGCTTTCAACTGGGGGTAGAGAGTTGGGGTTTAAGTAGCTAACCATATTGTGGGGACTGGGGATTGGGGACTGGGAAAAAGCAGGGGGCAGGGAGCAGGGGGGAAAAATAACAAATGCCAATTACCATGCCCAAAGTCGGTTCATCCCACCTCTTGTTCGCGGAGCGTTCCGCAGGAAAGGAGTGAGCTTTCCCGCCGACTTTCGAGAAAGTTTAGATGGTCGCCTGGTTGATGGCTGAGGGTTTCTGGAGAACCTTGGATTTTGAGTTTTCCTTGCTCTAACATGACGATCCAATCGGCTTGCTGGATGACTTTGGGGCGATGGCTAATTAAAACTGTGGTTTGGTGCTGGCGATGGGTTAGCAGCTGGTTTAAGACTTCGGCTTCACTTACTGGGTCAAGTGCGCCAGTGGATTCATCTAAAATCAAGACTGGGGGATTATTGACAATGGCGCGAGCGATCGCTAATCTCTGCTTTTGACCACCTGAAAGATTAGCCCCAAATTCTCCTAAGACTGTTTGATATTTGTCGGGGAGTTTGCTGATAAACTCATCAGCCCCAGCAATTTGGCAAGCTTGGACAATTTGCTCTAAGGTAATGTCAGGGGAACCTAAACGAAAGTTTTCCATGATCGACCGACTCCAAAAGTGCGCTTCTTGGGGAACTAGCACTACTTGTTGTCGCAGACATTCTAAAGAAAGGTCTTCCAGGTTATAAATACCAAAGCGAATATTACCCGACTGCAGCTGATATAAACCTGCAATCAATTTCGCCAAGGTACTTTTACCACAACCAGATTTACCGATGAGGGCAATAACTTTACCGCCAGGAATAGTCAAAGAGAAATCTTCTAGTAAGTCAACTCTACCTGCATGATGGAAGTTGAGGTTGGTACAGGTGATGTCTGCATTACTCTTAATTTTTACCCAAGGCTTTTGGTAATCATCTAAAGTTTCTGGGGTGGCTTCAATAACTTCTGTAAGGCGTTGGGTAGCAGTTTTAGCACGGGTGAATTCATCAATAAAGTCAATAGTAGTTTCAATAAAAGCGGTAAAGTTAGCATTCATACTATTAAATGCTAATAGCATCCCAATAGTTAATTCCTGACTAATCACCAGAGTACTGCCAAACCACAGTAAGGCAATGCTACCGATACTAGAAACTAAATTTGAAAAGATACCGTTGATAATACTAATTTGAATCGTGCGGAAGGTAAAGTTAGCAAGGCGACTAAATCGACTTTGAAATTCTTCCCAGAATTGCGGTGCTGCGGCTGTAGTTTTGAGGGTAATTGCACCTTTAAAAGTTTCCACCAAAACCCCTTGATTTTCGGCTGATAAAACCAAAACACTGCGAATTTTTTGCTGGAGAGTGGGCAGAAAAGCTACTGTAGACAGAGTCATTAAAAGAGCGATCGCACCAGCTAAAACTGTGAGTTTGATACTGTAAAACAGCATGAAACCTAGAGAAACTAGAGCGATAAATAGTTGGCTAGGTACACTAACAACAGCTTGAGAAATTAATTGATTAATTTGTTGAATATCTTCTAACCGACTAACAATTTCGCCACTGCGACGAGATTCGTAATAACTTAAAGGTAACTGGAGAATTTGCCGACCAAATTCAAAAATTAATCCGAGTTGCAGACGTTGGGCAAAGTGAGCCACGAGATTTGATTGTGCTAATCGCAAGCTGCTGCTAACTAAACGCATAGCAATCACCCCAATAGCAACGCTTGTCAGGAGTTGGGTATCTCCACGAACCAGCACATCATCGGTGAGGATTTGCAGCAAAAAGGGTGAAGCGAGAGACAGTAGACCGAGAACCGAGTTGAGTAATAAAGTTTGAGCAAGAATAGCGCGATATGGCCACAGACGTTTGAGGAAGCGTCCAAAACCACCAATTTTCTCTTTTTCATCTTCCTGAGCAGAAAAGCGGACTGCATCTGGTTCTAGGAGCAGCATGACTCCATCTGTCCACGCTTCTAGGAGCCACTTTTTTTCTAGATAGCGGATACCAACAGCCGGATCAGCAACAACGTATTTATTGCCCCGCTTGCCGTATAAAACCACCCAATGATAGCCTTTCCAATGGATAATCGCTGGTAGGGGTATAATTTTTTCGTTGAAAGCTTCTAGAGGTACTTTCACTGCCCTTGCATTGAAACCAAGGCTCTCTGCGCCTCGCTTCAGTCCTAGTAATGTGGTTCCTTGTTGCCCAGTGCCTACAGTTTCTCTAATGCGGCTAATAGTGAAAGTTTTACCATGATATTTGGCAATAGAAGCAAGACTGGCAGCACCACAGTCTTCTTCACTATGTTGTTTCACAAGCTGGTATTTCATATTAATTAAAAATTTTGCTGCTCTCTTAAGTTTAAATCCAATTTGCGTACTAGCAAAATACTGTCGCAAACCCTTACTTTACTATTTAAATTTGATTTTTTATTTTTATGATAATTTCATTATTTTTATATTTTTTACAAGATTAATATGTTTATGAGAAAAAGGGTAAAAGGTTAAGGATTAAGTGGTTACACAAAATTATTTATGTCATTGCGAGCGAAATGAAATGTAGCGTTCGCGTAGCGTCTCGCAGAGAAGCAACCTGCAAACCCTTGCGAATGCTAGCCTTCAGGAAGCCGCTTCGCTCTATTCGTAATGACAAATGTACATTTAATTTTGCATTAGTGACTTAACAGTTTTTTCTGTATCCTATCCTTTTACCCTGAATAGTCAAGTATTAGACTAATACTTTTATTATTGCTTCTCAAATGAAAACATCTGACTACTTAGTAGTAGTAGTAGTGCAGGTTTTCGTTTTGAGTTGGCCATTTAATCTATACTTCTCGATACAGGTAGTTGACGAACTCTCACCACCACTTATGGCTTCTAATTCAGAATCGTTTAGCTCATAGGCTAACAAAGCAGTCAATCCAGTATTATTCTGTGTCAATTGTAAATCCTGTTCTTTGGACATGATTTTTCTCCTTTGTTTGCAGAAATTTAAAACATTTAGCAGTCATTTTTTCAAAAGGGTAACGTCAATACCACTAATTAACCCTGGGTTAATTGGGATAACATAAGGATTTTTAAAAGCTAGATTTTAGTCTTAACCACAGCTTGCTTATAGATTAAGCAGTATCAGTTTCAAGTCTGAATTAAATCTTAGCAATGTGGTTAATAACTTTGAAATCAGCTTGATTTACCTCGTTGGTTTTGAACCCTTTCATTAGATTTAATGGGGTGCTTTTTTTTGATTTATGCACTTGTCCCCATGTAAAAGCTGTTATTGACCAAAAAAAATAGCTAAAACCTTCATCAGCATTAGGTTATAACTATTTGTTGACAAGCAGTAAAACTTCGCTAAAGTGCGGTTGATTAGCAATCCTATCTGAATTTTCAGGAATGATCAGTCTCATGATTGACTTAATTAAGTACAAAAAAATCGCCTGTCACTTTACCATAAGCCACAGGCGATCGCTAAAATATATTGTGTTTTACATTAGGGTAGAAATACTACGAATTCCAACACATTATTCTGCACAGATGTTGTAGATTCTCACATCACGAGCAATATCATCTTGGTTGCGTAACCGCACTCTCCACTGATGTTCGCTAGAAGGAAAAGAGTGAACTACTGTGAATCCGTTAGCAACATTGTCTTCTTCTGCTCTAGTTTCAAATCCTCCCCCTACTGTATATGCGTTGTTAGGACAAGACCAACTTAGAGTTGTCGATGTTTTTGGTTGAACTTTTACCCAATTTGAGCGATAGTACATAATTAGTACTTTATCTTCTGTATCTTGGGTGCCGTACATTTGCTCTGCTAATACATGAGGAGCAAGCACAGCGTTAGCAGCAATAAAGCCTAAAGCAATTAATGAGCGAGTTAATATTTGATGTTTTTGCATAGTATTTAGCCTGTAAGTATTGCTTAATTCCAGATTTCTAGAATTAAGTTGTGCGGTAAAAAGTTAATGGGGTAGTTTTAGTTGATTTATGCAGATAACCTTATTCCTAGACATTTGGGTAATTTAAAATTAATCACCCCACGGATAACTCCGGGGGATTGAATTAATGTTGTTTCACTTCAAAAACAACTAAATGGTTTTACCCTGGAATGAATGCAGGGAAATCGATACCGCTAAAAGCAGGGTTTTGACTAGTTGAGTTTCGGCGTATGGTCACAATAAAGTAGTAGAGACGATTGGAGCCTAAATCATGGGATAGTTGAACGGTTTGAGTAGTATTGGCTGTCGCGTTAGCTGTGTTAGAACTCCAGGCTACTTGTCCTGCTGGTTGTGCTTGACCATTGGGATCTCGATAGGCAAGCAGTGTAGTGATTTCAGAAGAATTGCTTATACCATCTGTATCGCGGTAGTAAACTCGATATGAAGACATATCATTGTCATTTGTGAGATTGCTTGTATTGCCGTTGATTGTCCAAGGACAATAAAGCCTCACTGTTCCTGTGTTACTACCGCTAAAAACATAGGCACCATTTGATAAAAAAACTTGTCCGTCGTCAACGTTACTTTCTGGACGACAAGCGCTAGCAGGAATAGTTGTATTTGCGACTTCTGCATCGTTTGCTGAAGCAGACATAGGAGCAGCAGAAATGGCAGCAATGATGGCAAAACTTAGCCATTTTTTTATGTTGAGCATGGTAAAATCCTAAAGGTAATTTCCCTTTTAAAGGGGTGAACTCAGATTAAGACCACCACTAATTGATAGTCTCAAAACTTGCATCTGTGCAAATAAATTGCTGAGAAATTATTGCTTGTTTAGCTTTGGCATAGGTGCGTTACGAGTCGCGCTAAGGCACCCTACTGGACGGAGATGATTCTCAGATTTGCTGTAAGTGAAATATTAAGTTTGAACTATTTCATCAGAGTTAATGGGGTAGCTTTTTTTGATTTATGCACTTAACCCCATGAAATAGCTGAAAATACTGCTCCGATTATTTTTTACCTATTATTTAATTCAAAAATCAAGCTTCACGCAGTTATGTTGTCAATACGGTTAGGTTAAGAATTGTTCTCATGATTTTGGGGTTGTGGAGACGCGATTTATCGCGTCTCTACATGATTTAAACGTCAATCGATTTGTCTTATCCGAACCGTATTGGTTATGTTGTGGGTTAATGTCACAGCAAGTTATATTGCGACAGATAAATTATTCGTAATGACACATAGTACTGCGCTTAAATATATTTTATTGCTTTGCAATCTGACGTAAGTGCATAAATGTGGCAATGCAACGCCAATAAGTAGATGTAAAGCTTTTCACTCAACTTTCTGATGCTGAAATGGAAATACTTCATCAATTTTGCTGCCAATGCTCTGTCTGCTACCGTTTTTTATATTGCGTTAAGCAATTACTCAAATATGAAACAATAAAATCAACTGCCTTTTTGTACTAGTACAGCACAGGGTAAATAAACCACCCATTCTTAGGCAATAATTTTGGATTTTAGATTTTGAATTGACTGCGGTACTAGTTTCTCAGCCACCAATATTGAGCGAACAATCTCTGCAAATGAGCGAGCAATTCTGGACTTTGTATGACTTCGCGGCAACTAGCGGTTATCCTCCCTTTAAACGGTTAATTGAAAATCGCTTGCGGGAGAGAATGGCAAAGCTAGTGAAGTTGCATCCCCAATGGGATGAGAACGACTATGCAGATTATTTTGTCAAAATTCTTAATGATGATTCCCAACCGGAAACCGAAAAGCGGTTAGCTCACTGGCACTTATTAGCTTACTTCGATCGCGATCGCTGTTATCTAATTTGGCGCAGTTGGTGTCGTCTCCCGTTTTACGCTGCTTATGGGGAAAATTTGTATGCGCTGACGAACGAACACCTGTGTAATCGGGAGAAATTACGGCAATATCTCAGTAAGTATCAAAGTAGTGGCTATGGTGGAGCGAGTCTCAAAACTTACATGGTGGGGGTGCTGCGAAATGTGACTCGCGACTATGTAAACTGGGAATCGAGATGGCATTTGCTTTGTGATGTCGATATCAATAGTCGCAGAAAATTGCAAAAGGCGGAAGAACGGCTTAGAGCCGCACTCAATAACACTGGTGCAAGGGAACCGGAAATTTCTCAGTATCTTTTTGCTTGGCGATATTTTATTCCGATTTACAAACATAACCGCGTCTACAATCCCCAACGAAGAGAAGGGGGAAAATGGCCGGAACCAGAATTTGCTGATTTTGTCGCCACAGCTAAGGATTACAACTCGCAACGGTTCCAGCCAGGTGCGCCTCTGCAAGTAGCTGTGGGTGCAGATGTAACACCTGCAATGATGCAAAAATGGATGAATCTCTGTATTGATGCTTTACAGCAATCTGCTCAAATTATTGAAGTACCTTACGATGCTCATAGTAACGAACAGGTGGCTGATGGGGAAGCTGTAGAGCCGGAAGAAGAACAAACTGAGTCTTTACCAACATTAGACTTGGCTTTAACAGGTGAACTAGAAATTATTGAGCAAAACCTCGATAAAACTCGCAGCCAAATTCCTAAATCTTACCGCCAAGCTGTCATGGCTTTGTGCTATCCTCATCGCTTGGCGCTGTTAACTCAAGAACAGTTTGCGAGTAAGATGAGCGTGCATCAGGGAACAATTTCCCGCTACATTTCTAAATATGTGGAAGCGCCATTAATAGAAAAATTTCAGCAGTTAACCAGCGAACAATTTCACCCTCCAGCTTATATTAAAACCTTTTTAACGGAAAAATTTGCGCGTCTGCAACGCGTTAATCCCATAGAAGGGCAATTAATGGCAGCAATTGCCGATTTAAATGCCGAATTACAACATATTCTTAAACTTAGTTACGGTCAAAAACTCAATATTAGTGAGTTAACTCAAACTCTCAGCCAAGATAAAGCAATTAGCCTAGCAGAAGTACAAGCAAAGTTGAGTTTAGCTCACAATCAATTAGAAAAGAGCTTTTTAAACCTACTCAAGCGATGGCAAAGTAACTATATCAAATCTTGGTTAAAAAACTATTACCAAAATCTAATTCAATCAGGATTATTAACGTCTTTTGAGCAATTAGCAGCACAGCAGCAAGAAATTTTGTTACTCAGATATGCTCAAAAACAAGACATAAATAATATTGAAATTATCACATCTCACTCTCATGCCGACCAACTGCTCGCCGCAGCCAAGCAGCAATTACAGCGTTTGTTTCTTCAGTGGATTGATACCAGCTTTGGACTTTCCCTAGAGAAAGAAACTCAACAAATCGGGGAAATTATTGAGGATTGGCTGTCAACAAACTTGCTCTACCAAGAAATCCAGAGGAATTAAGGACAGAAAATGCTGAATTTGCGAAAACTTGCTACTATTTATCCTAACCAGCTCTGGTTGACTTTATCACAAGAGCTGCAACAAGCAGCTTGGCAGCAATCCCAATCTCACGCTAATGCTGCTGCTTGTTGTCAAGCATATCTCAATTATTTGTGCTTAAAAACTTTTATTCCCTGGCTGGAGGCTTGGTTAGCAGAAGATAATCCCCAAGCTAACAAGAATAACAGCATTTTCTCTGCTACAAAGTGGGATTCTCTGTGGGAATTTGTCAATGGTACTCCCATTGATTTAGGGGAAATTCGCTTAGTTTTAATTCCTAGCGACACCAGCGATTTAGCAGAATTTGCTGTTCCTTGCGAGTGGGTTGATATTCCAAGCTGGCGAAAAGATTATTACCTCGCTGTGCAAATTAATTTAGGCAATCCTGAACAATCTTGGCTGCGGTTGTGGGGATACGTAAGCTATCAAAAACTTAAGAGTCAGGGGATATATGATGAGAGCGATCGCACTTACTATATTAGTCAGGAAGCTTTGGCGGAAGACATCACCCAAATGTTACTCCTTCCCCAGCCGAATGTTATCCCCCAAGCCGCACCATCGCAGTTATCAATACAAGTAGCTGAGGATTTATGCACCCAGTTAAGTAATCCTACCGTATATTCGCCCAGACTAGCGGTGCCTTTTGAACAGTGGGCAGCGTTAATTGTAGACGAGCAATGGCGGCAAAAACTATACCAGCAACGCTTACAGTTAGCTAAAACTTCAACAGCAAATGTAGCAGTTAACTTGCGGCAGTGGTTACAGCAAGCAGACAGCATTATTACGGAAATCTGGCAAGCTGTTGATGCGCTTTTAACACCACCAGAGTTAGGTGCAGTGCGGAGTGCAGAAATGAGCGTTTCTGCAGAAGCGATCGCACCCGTAATTCGCCTGATCAAATCCAATCGCCCGGAAAAAGAACGCTGTCAAGCCGCCGGGGTGTTAGGACAAATCGGCATTGGTCATCCGGAAGCGATCGCAGCATTGATAGAATTGTTACACACCGCCAATGATGAGGAAACCCGTTGGGAAGCCGCTTTAAGTTTAGGTAAAATTGCTCCCCATCATCCCCAAGCTGGTATTAGTAAAGCTAGGCTAATTGATTTGGGAATGCAGCTAGGAGATTGCAAAGTCGCCCTCATTGTAACCATCCGACCGAAAACTGAAGATAAAATCGGTGTGCGGCTACAAGTGCAACCCATTAGCCAGCAACACAAGCTACCACCAAATCTAATTTTAAGTGTGATTTCCGGTGGGGAAACTCGTCTGCAAGCCCAAACCAGAAGCGATGATCAAGGTGAAGGGAAAGATAAAGTTCTGCAGTTAGGCTTTAGTCCACCACCGGGAACGCAATTTCAGGTGCAAGTAGCGTTGAATGAAGCTAGGGTGAGTGAGGAGTTTGTGGGGTAACGAACCGCCGAAAAATTGATGGGGAAAGGGTAATGGGGAAAAGGTTAAAGGGAAAAGGCGTTTCTTTCTCTTTCCCCTTTGTCCCTTTACCGACTTATATTCCAATACAGTTCAGTTAAAAAAATAAATTGACAACAAAACAATCATTTTGGAGGGGGTTTGGGGGACGCAACCGTCACCCAATCGGGGGTTTGGGGGAGAATCCCCCAATTGGGCTAGCTGTTTCCACAAGTGATCTTCTCTGAACTTTATTGACTTATATTTTTCTTTGCGCGAGAAACAATTAATCGGTAAGTAACCATGCCCAGGGTAGCAGTTCTAAAAATTGGCAGAGGAAACTTTCACCAAGGGTTTGAAGTATCCCTAGAACTGAGAGAGGATGGCGGTTCACCTGTGGGAGAAATTGAAGGTAGACTTGGCGCTAATACAGATATTGAAGGCTTGTATTTTTTATGGCAACAGTCTTTTCGTAGTCTCAGCGCCATCGCTCGCAATGATGGGTGGGAAATTGAGTCAAGTCTACCAACAAATCGCGCTACTAGGGAGATTACAGACGACTGCTGGCAAAGAATGCGACAGGTGGAAGCTAACCTGAACGAATGGCTGCAACCTTCCGGGGAACTGGGATGGCAAAAAATCCGCGAAAGGTTAAGCAAAGAACTCGCTACTCAGGCTGATACGCTGCGGTTAGCTATCAAAGCTAGAGATCCTATCCTCTGGAAACTACCTTGGCATAGCTGGGATTTGCTATCAAGTTATCCCAATGTGGGCGTAAGCTACAGTCCGGTAGAATATGAATCTTGGGAAATTGCCAAACATCAAACTCAAAGCGATCGCGTGCGGTTGTTGGCGATTTTTGGCGATAGTCAAAACCTGGATTTAGCCGCTGATCGTCAAGCAATTGAAAATCTCCAGGAAACAGAATCGGTTTTCTACCATCAACCCCAAGCGCGAGATTTAATCGCCCAGCTACGAAATCCCCAAGGCTGGGATATCTTCTTTTTTGCTGGACATAGCCAAACGATAGAACAAAGGGGGCGAATTAGTCTCAGCGTTAGTGAAAGTATTGAAACTGACCAATTTAAACACGCTTTACGAGAAGCGGTGCAAAAAGGCTTAAAAATCGCCATTTTTAATTCCTGTGAAGGATTGGGATTAGCCCAGCAATTAGCTGATTTGCACGTCCCGATTATTATCATCATGCAGGAGATAGTCCCTGATGTCGTCGCTCAATCGTTTCTCAAGGAATTTCTGCGAGAATATGCTGGCGGACAACCTTTATATACTGCCGTCCGCCATGCCCAGGAACGCCTAGAGGAATTTACGGAGTTACCTGGGGCTACTTGGTTACCGATGATATATCAAAATCCGGCTGAAGTACCACCGACTTGGCAGGATTTACGCCCGAAAAAGCGCCGACATCGCTTTGGGCTGAAGTGGCAGCATTTGCCAAACATCTTGGTGAAAAGCTTATTAGCTACTGGTTTAGTGATGGCGTTACGTTTTGTTGGGGGACTTCAGCCTGTGGAATTGTGGGCTTTTGACCAGATGACACGCTTACAAAGCGATCGCGGCATCGATGATCGGTTACTGATTGTAAAAGTTACAGAACAAGATATTCAACAGCAGCGACAATATCCCCTAAGCGATCGCGTTATTTTGCAAACTCTAGAAAAACTTCAGGCGCATCAACCTAGAGCCATTGGCTTGGATATCTACCGCGATTTTCCTGTAGAACCAGGATATCGTGAGCTAGCTGCACATATCAAAAAAAACCCAAACTTGGTAACAATCTGCGAAGTCAGCCACCCAGAAGCGAAAGCCAACAAATTTGGAGTTGCTTCACCCCCAGCTAGTTCCCCTGAGAATGTCGGCTTTAGCGATATCGCCGTTGAAGCAGATGGGACAGTGCGCCGTTATTTGTTGCATTTAAATCCAGGCGACTCAGTTTGCCAAGCTTCTTATGCTTTAAGTGCGGAATTAGCTTTGCGTTACCTCGATGCTGAAGGTATTCAACCAGAAGCGACATCAGAAGGGAATTTAAAGCTTGGCTCTACCGTTTTTCAACCTTTAGAAAAGCATACAGGTTTTTATCACAACATCGACCCTCGCGGTCATCAAGTCTTGCTCAGTTATCGTTCTTTCTCAAAAGTTGCTAGGGAAGTCACGCTCACAGAAGTTCTCAACAATGATTTTAAACCCCAGTGGGTGAAAAACCGGATTGTATTGATTGGCGTTGTCGCTCAATCAGTAGGCGATCGCTTTGCTACTCCCTTTAGTAACGAAATTGACAAGAAAATGCCTGGTGTAGTGATTCACGCCCAAATGGTGAGCCAAATGCTGAGTATAGCCAAACAAGAACGCCCCTTACTGCGGTTTTGGCCCCAAACCTTAGATGCAGTTTGGATTGGGAGTTGGGCACTTATGGGGGGTTTATGCGTCTGGGTATTTCATGGGCTGGTTTATCGGCGGATTGCGATCGCCTCAGCCATGATTATTCTTGGTAGCCTCTGCTTTGGCTGGTTTAATATCGGCATTTGTGCGCCCTTAGTTCCTTCAGTAATTGCTTTGGTGATTAGCTACATAATTACAACTAAGACGGTAATAGGGAAAAGGATGAAGGATGAAGTATAAAGTATGAAGTTTTATCGCTGGAAAATGGGACTAGCTTTGGCATTAGCTTTAGCTTTGATTGGTTTTGGTGCGAGTAAAGGAAAAGCCCAACCTTTTCAACATCGCCAACAACTCTTGGCAGATATATTTTCCCCAACTGCATTCCCTGTTAACCAAAATTCTGCACAGCAGCCTCAGCCTCAACCCACAACTGCTTCCCCAATACAGTTTAAACGCCCGCCACTGTCACCGCGGGGCGCACCCGGAAACCGCAAAGGCGGCGGAACTCGTGACGGATATAGTTGTGCAGCGCTGGAAATTAAAGAACGGCTGATGGCTTTAGTTCCGGCTGTAGAATCAGAGCCAGGAATCAGCCATGTTTGGGGATTAACTCTAGAAGCTTCTCCGACTCTGTGGTTTTATGTTCCTTATCAGATGCAAGATATCAAGGTAGGCGAATTGGAAATCTGGGACGAAACCGATTCCGATCCGAGAAATTATCAACAAACTTATCAAGGAACTTTCAACGTTACCGACACACCAGGAGCGATCGCCCTCACTCTCCCATCGACAGTAAAATTAGAGCCAGGTAAAAACTACCATTGGTATTTAACTCTGAATATGAATTGCGATCGCGAAGCCCAAGCTGTCAATGTCAACGGCTGGATTCAAAGAGTCAAATTGAATAATAATCTTCCCTCCCAGCAATTAGGCGATCGCGATCGAGTTATTTTCTATGCTGAAAATGGCATCTGGTACGACGCTATAACTCTATTAGCCCAAATGCGCCGCCGTCAACCACAACCACAAATCTTGCTCACAGATTGGCAAACATTGCTAGGTGATATTGGCTTACAAGAGTTTGCCAACAAACCTATTGCGCCTTGCTGTCAGTTGAAGAATGGGGATTGACCGGAAGAGGCAGGGGGGAAGGGAGCAGGGGGAACAAGCCCTTTCTCCAAACGCGAGTGCGGAGCGTAACACGGGTACAAGCCCCGTCCTTCTAGGACGCTTATACAGGGCGGAGTCCAAGCTCTGTTCCGGTCTTCCCCCTTGCCCCCTGCCCCTTTTCCTCTTTTTGACAAATTTAGATGCGTTACGCCGGAGGCTAACGCATCCTACAATGCAAAAAATTGGCTCGTTGGTTGTGAATGAGATCTGGTTGTGAACGAAGGAGATCTCATTGATAGACAACCCGATCACGTTGGTCATGAAGGAACCAATGTTCTCTATGGATGAGCGCTCATTGATAGACAACCCGATCGCGTTGGTCATGAAGGAACCGATGTTCTCTATGGATGAGCGCTCATTGATAGACAACCCGATCACGTTGGTTGTGAAGGAACCGATGTTCTCTATGGATGAGTTAATTTTTCTTAAATATTTGATGGTGGTTGCGTCGGTGCGTTGCCAATACGGTTCGGATAAAACAAATCAATTGATACCAATTCAAATAATGTTTGCGACACATCAATATATTCTAGAGGGCAAGGCAGTGCCCATTGGTGTCAACTTAAGAAGATAAAGCCCAAATTTGTTGGGTGTAAGCGTCAATCTCTCGATGGCGCTTACGCCTGGTTTTGACTAATCCAAACAGCTTT
>NZ_JACJPX010000106.1 GCF_014696315.1 Calothrix membranacea FACHB-236 | reverse complement strand
TACGGGAAGCCGCTTTGCGTCTACAAAATCAACAAAAAGCTTACTCTGTCTTAATTTTGAATTTTGAATTTTGAATTTTGAATTCCGCCTTGCGGTACTAGTTTTGTGGTTTTGTTGTCAATTAATTTTCTTAACTGAACTGTATTGGTTTATTTTCCCAGAATCACATAATATTTAGCGGGTCAACATCTATAGTCAAACTCACAGCAGCAGGACAAAGCGATCGCACTTGTTCCCAATCTGGTAATTTGGGTAAATCGTCAGGTGCAAATTTAATCAGGATTTGCCAGCGATAACGATTAGCTACTCTTAAAATGCTGGCTGGTGCTGGCCCTAAAATTTCAAATCCGTCTTCTGTTCCTAATGCTGTGGCGATGATTTGGGCAGTATTTTGCACTTGAATTGGATCTAAACTGCTCAAGCGCAATAAAATCAACCTGCCGTAAGGAGGGTAATTCAGTGCTTGTCTTTGTTCCAGTTCGGCAGCAGAAAAAGAGTGATAATCGTGATGCTTGACTGACTCAATTACTTCATGTTCTGTGTTGTAAGTTTGGATAATTACCCTACCAGGATCGTCGCCTCTCCCCGCACGTCCAGCGACTTGGGTTAAGGTTTGAAATGCTCGTTCGCTAGCGCGATAATCTGAGAGATGTAACAATCCATCAGCAGCGACAACACCCACCAATGTCACCTGTGGTAAATCCAAACCTTTGGTAAGCATTTGCGTCCCTACTAATAAATGTGCTTCGCCATTGGCAAACTGCGTGAGGAGGGTACGATGTGCGCCTTTGTTGCGGGTGGTATCGCTATCAAACCGAATGTATTTCAGTTGCGGAAATTGGCGTGATAATTCTTGCGCCACACGCTGAGTACCGCTACCAAAAAATTTTAGGTAAGGGGAAGCGCAATCGGGGCAGAATTGGGGATGCGATCGCGCATAATTGCAATAATGACAGCGCAAAAGTTGGGGCGCTCCGTCTTCGGTGTGGTGATAGGCTAGGGAGACATCACAGTGGGGACATTCCAATACGTAGCCACAACTGCGACAAGAGACAAAGGTACTATGTCCCCGGCGATGGATAAATAATATTCCCTGTTGTTGTTTTTCTTGCAGTTCGTTTAAAGCTGCTTGTAGGGATCTACTAAATATAGAACGATTTCCCGCCTGTAATTCTTGCCGCATATCTACTATTTCTATGGGCGGTAAGGGGCGAGAGTTGATGCGTTCCGGGAGGCTGAGGTAGTGAGTGCTGTGTAGTGAGGAGCCACTGCGTTGCGGGGGTTCCCCCCGTTGTAGCAAGTGGCGTTGCTGAGTTGGAGAGACGCGATTAATCGCGTCTGTACAAGAGTGCTGAGTAGTGAGTTGATTGTTTGTGAAATTTACCCAGCTTTCTAGGGAAGGGGTTGCAGAACCTAAGACTAAGGGACAATTTTCGATTTCGGCGCGCCATTGAGCAACTGTGCGCGCATGGTAGGTAGGGATGGGGGTATCTTGTTTAAAGCTGCTGTCGTGTTCTTCATCCAAGATGATTAAACCCAAGTTGGGTAAGGGGGCAAAAATGGCGCTGCGGGTGCCAATTACTACTTGCGCTTCGCCTGTGAGCATTTGCCGCCACGTATCGTAGCGTTCTCCATCCGAAAGAGCGCTGTGATAGACGCTAACTTTGTTACCAAAGCGGGCACGGAAGCGATCGGTTAGCTGGGGTGTGAGTCCAATTTCCGGCACTAAAACTAAGGCTGATTTACTTTGCTGTAATAAAGGTGCGATCGCTTGGAGGTAAACTTCGGTTTTACCAGAACCTGTTACCCCATGCAACAACACTTGAGCATATCCATCGATTGCTTGGATTCTAGCTAAAGCATGAGATTGATCTGCTGTTAAAGATTTAGCGCGATCGCTTGTAATTGCTGGGCCTTGTTCTGTCCGTAAAACTTCTCTTTCTTCTATAGTGATGTAGCCTTTATTTGCTAACGTCTTTAAGATAGAAGAAGTACTATGACAAATTTGCAATAATTCATTTTGCCATAATTCCCCGCCACGTTTTCGTAGTACTTCTACAATTTCTCGTTGGCGGGGAGTTAAATCTATATCTATGGTGGCAATAAGTGTAACAGCTTTCTGTAATTTTGGTCTTGTTAATCTTGGAGGTTCTAAGTAACTTTCTACTAACCCAAATCGCCTTAACTCCCGCACTCCTCGATAAGCAGATTTCACTTTTTGTTGCAGGTAAGCAAAGCTATAGTCTCCTGCAGGTTGAGCTTGTAAAAGTTGTAAAATTTGCTGGGCAGATGAACTCAGGAATGATGCAGTGGGAGAAATAGCAGGAGTTATTACATCATTATTCCGATCTGCTACTTTTTCACTTTGCTTGACTAAAGAAGTCAAGCGAATACGACGCTGCGATCGCCCTAATAAACCTGGTGGTAAAGCTACCCTGATCGCTTGAATTAAAGGTGTATAATAATACGTTGCTACTTTATTTAATAATTCCCAATAACCACTAGGAAAAAAACCTACACTCACAACATCTTCTACATCGCGGATTTTCTCTAGTGGTATATCAGTATTTGGTTGCGACAATAAACGGATGGCAATCCCTCCCATTTGTTGTGTGCCAAAGGGTACAGTTAAAATATCACCTGGTTTAATTTCTAACTGTTCAGGCAATCGATATGTAAATAACCCTAAGTTTCCTGGACAGTCTACCAGTACTTCAACCCAGCGATTTACATTTGTTTTTGCCTGATATGATTCTCCCGGCTCATTAACTACCAAATGGGATAAATTTACGCCATCAATATACATATGTTGTGTTGTAATAGATAGATTTTTCTATGCCTTTAATCTAGTTTTGCAACAGTTCCCTTCTACCGCAGAATCTAACTTTTTCCATTTGCAGGCATAAACTGTAAATCGCAATACTTTTATCCCGCATAATACTTGATAAGTTTCCTCTTATGTAATTCACTTGCCTATTTCACCTCAACTATAGATGCCATAAATATTTTCTACTCCCTACAGCCAAAATAAGCGTTTCATCTGCAATTTTCTAAACAGTAGTTATATCTACTAAAGAGGGTATCGAATTTTCACCCTATTGATAGATATTAGCTCGTTTATATATATGAGATGCTTTTATACAAATCAAACACAAAATTTCCGCATTTTAAATTGCTAATTTTGTATCGCCCACAAAATTTGTCAACAAGTTAAAACTCAGCCGTAAAATTTCCATTTTGGCAATGAATCCTAACCTTATAAAAAAAATTGTAAAATTACATAAAAATTTAAGATTTGGGTATGCCAAGATGAAAAATTTATATGAGTTCAGGTTGAGAAAGTTTGAGGGTATTTGACATATTTGGTGATCGAGAAAAGAATGAGGAATATATGGTTGGGGGAGCTGAGGAGAAAGTTGGTGGGTGCATAGGCCAGTATTTGTGATGATATCTATCTAGCAGGAACTAAAGAATGACAGCTAGACAATGATTCTAACTTCTAATGAGAAATTAGCATAAACTTGCGTTTTGCTACCGGACGTGTGCATTTGTCCCTTAGGGAAACTACCAAGCCTCAAGCAAGCAGCTGTCACTGAAATATGTACCAAACAAAGCAACAATCCCTAAAGGAAAGTTATGAATATTGCTCAATTGGGAACAATGGAACTACTGGAGAATGCTGCTGAAAATGAAGAACAATCATTTGAAATTTTAGAAGCAGTGGCAGAAGAAGATTCCCCAATTCCAGAACCACTGGAATCGGAGGAACGCGATGGCGATGAGATGGCGGCAGCCCGCCCTTCGGGATACAATAAAACCGAGCATGACGATGCTGTGGGCGCATTTTTTAAGGAAATGGCGCGCTATCCCTTGCTAAAAGCCGAAGAAGAGGTGGAATTAGCAAATAGGGTCAGATTTTTAGAAGAATTTCGCCAAAAACAAGAAGAATTATACTCCAATTTAGGACAACAACCGACAAAAGCACAAATAGCTGCCGAATTCGATATGACAGAAAAGCAGCTAGAAAGTCGCTTATACCAAGGTAGAGTAGCGAAACGCAAAATGATTCGCTCAAACCTGCGGTTAGTCGTCTCCATTGCTAAACGATATCTTAATCGCGGAGTGCCTTTTCTAGATTTAATCCAAGAAGGCGCAATGGGTTTAAACCGCGCTACAGAAAAATTTGATCCAGATAAAGGATATAAATTTTCCACATACGCCTACTGGTGGATTAGACAAGCGATTACTAGAGCGATCGCTAATGATGCACGCACAATCCGCTTACCAATCCATATAGTTGAAAAACTTAATAAACTCAAAAAAGCACAACGCGAACTCAAACAGAAATTTTCCCGCAATCCTTCCGAAGCAGAAATGGCAGAAGCTTTGGAAATGAGTGTGCAGCAACTACGCCAATTACAACAGCTGCGGCGACAAGCACTTTCCCTCAACCACCGTGTAGGTAAAGAAGAAGACACGGAATTGATGGACTTGCTAGAAGATGAAGATAACCAATCTCCCGAAGCAAAAATGAATGAAAACATGATGCGTCAGGAGATTTGGGAAGTTTTGGGTGATGTTTTAACCCCCAGAGAAAAGGACGTAATTTCTCTGCGTTACGGGTTAACTACCAGCGAACCCTGCACTTTGGAAGAAGTTGGCAATATGTTCAACCTCTCCCGCGAACGAGTGCGCCAAATTCAAAGTAAGGCGATGCGAAAACTACGCCGTCCACATATAGCCAAGCGCTTAAAAGGCTGGTTAATCTAGGGGTCAAGGGTCAAAGGTCAAGGGTCAAGGGTTGTACAGACGCGATTAATCGCGTCTGTACAAATTTTCCCCATTACCCATTACCCATTACCCATTACCCATTACCCATTACCCATTCCCCAATTAGCTATAGACTATGGACTATCTCTATAGACTATGGACTAATGACCTTGGGTAACAATTTAACTTTGCGTTTTGCCGAACCTGCTGATTGTGATGTTTTATTTGGCTTAATTCAGCAGCTAGCTGAGTATGAGAAACTTTCTCATGCTGTGACTGGTAATGCGATCGTATTGCAAGAGCATTTATTTGGCTCTCCCAAATTTGTGGAGGCAATTTTAGCAGAATATGCAGGGCAAGCTGTAGGTTTTGCCCTATTTTTTTACAATTATTCAACATTCTTGACTAAGCCAGGTATCTATTTAGAAGATTTGTTTGTTGTCCCTGAATATCGCCGTCAAGGAATAGGTAAAGCTCTGTTATCTAAATTAGCCCAAATAGCTGTTGAACGGAATTGTGGCAGGTTAGAATGGAGCGTTTTAGATTGGAATGAACCTGCACAAAAATTTTACCGCAGTATGGGGGCTGATATTTTAGAAGATTGGCGAATTTGTCGCGTTACTGAAGAATCAATGGCACAGTTAGCGGCAAGATACAATATCTCATAAAGGTAAAATAATGGAGAAAAAATTAACAATTCTTCACTATTTTGACAATAATTTGTATCAGCAGTTTATTAGTAAAAAAGCCTGGAAACTCAAGCTGGTAAAGGGTTAAAGGGAAGTATGACAGCCTGTCTATTGACGGAAGATCTTTGCTCATCTGAAAATATGAAGGAAATAGCGCCGAATACGCTTTGGTTGTAGAGGAAACACGAAATGAAGAAGTTTTTTTCAATAGTACTGTTAGGCATAGCAATCTTCACTTTTGCCTTCAGTAACCCAGCTTTAGCAGCAGATAGTGCTAGTGGAGCCAAGGTATTTAGTGCTAATTGTGCTTCTTGTCATGCAGGTGGAAAAAATTTGGTTCAAGCCAATAAAAACTTGCAGAAAGATGCTTTAGAAAAATACGGTATGTACTCCGCCGATGCCATTATCGCGCAAGTGACAAATGGTAAAAATGCTATGCCTGCTTTCAAAGGACGTTTAAAGCCTAACCAAATTGAAGACGTAGCTGCTTACGTACTTGAAAGTGCAGATAAAAGCTGGAAATAAAGTTAAGTATTCACTCAACTCTAGAGGTAGACTGACAGCTAAAGTTGTAAGTGTGAAGTCTGACGTATGGAATTATTTCACCTATGAGGGAATAGGATAATCATCACGGGAAAACTTGATTTTTTCACATAATATTCTATTCAGCTTGTAATAATTTTCACTTCATGCTTCATCTTTTAGTTGATTAAATTCGTTCATTAGCGGGGCTTTTTGTCCCGCTTAATTGTAGCAATACCAAAATTATCAAAATAATTAGTAATTTATACAGCAGAGAACAAAAGATTGAGGTACAGATTATTTCAGGAGGGCTAACAATCGTTCAATACCCTTGTACTTCATCGACCTGGAAAATGCTGTAATTCGTAATTGATATAGGGACTCATATTTGATTGTTGAAATAAGCATGACGCAGCTTTATCAAAGCTTGTGGTGCGTTACGGCTTACGCCTAATACACGCTACAAACAGGGTAATAGGGTTTGGTTAAGAATTTTTCGTCATGATTTTGGAGTTGTAGAGACGCGATGAATCGCGTCTCTACAGGATTTAAAGGCCAATCGATTAATTACGAATTACGAATTACGAATTAGTAATTATTTACTCAAATGTATTGCTTATGGCTTATTTTTGGCGATTACTTTTCAGTACGATCGCAGTTTTTGCCTTTACTTTTTTGACTCATACGGCTGACGCTTCACCCCTAAATCACACTCCAACTACTGCGCGGGAATTTTTGCAGATGGGTGTAGATAAAATTAGCCACAGTCATTACGAAGAAGCGATCGCGGATTTCAATCAGGCAATTCAACTGCAAAATAATTTTGGGGAGGCTTATAGCGATCGCTGTCTTGCTTATCTACAGATCCAAGAATACCAGCAAGCGATCGCAGATTGTACGCAAGCAATAAATCTCTCACCAGAAAATGCTGAGGCTTATATTAATCGCGGGTTGGCAAACTACAGACAACAAGATTATCTCTCTGCGATTGCCGATTATCAACGAGCGATCGCACTTAAACCTGCTGATTTTCGAGCTTACTATAATATTGCTCTCGCCCATGCAGCCACCAACAAGTATTCAGAGGCGATAGTTGATTATAATTTAGCCCTCAGCCAAATTCCCCCCTCAGCAAATTTACTCCTTGCAGATATATACAATGACAGAGGTTTAGCACGGTTACAGTTGCAAGATTTTGAAGCCGCTATGGCCGATTTTAGTAAAGCCATTCAACTTGATGCTACCGATTACAGAGCCTACTTTAACCGGGGTTGTGCTTGCGGTAAAAAAGGAGATAACTTTGGGGCATTGCGTGATTTCTCCAAAGTCATCCGCCTTAATCCTAGTAATGGTATGGCTTACGTTAATCGTGGAGTAGCCCGCTATCAACTGGGATATTATCAAGGAGCGATCGCCGATTTACAAAAAGCATCCGAGTTTTTTGGTTACACAGGTGAAAAGCTAGCCTATGAAAAGGCTGTCAAAATACTCGAGACAATGCAAAAACAACTACCCGCAGCCTCGGAATTTGTGTAGAGACAAGGGGGAAAAGGGGACAAGGGGACGAGGGGAAATAACTCTCATCCTAGTCCCCAGTCCCCAATCCCCAGTCCCCAGTCCCCATTCCCTAAACCACAGCCGCCAACTCAGCTTTAACTGAACTGTAAGCCCAATCTAACCAAGGAAGTAGCGCTTCAATATCTGCGGTTTCTACTGTTGCGCCTCCCCAAATTCTCAATCCTGGAGGTGCTGCACGGTAAGCGCCGATGTCATAAGCTACTTTCTCCTTTTCTAGGAGTTTGGCTAATTGAGTAGCACATTTTGCTTGTGCTTCTGGACTTTGGCTAGTAAACCAAGAATCAGTTATTTTCAAGCAAATGGAAGTACAAGAGCGAATTTCTGGAGTTTCTGCCAAAAAGTCAGCCCAATCGCTTTGTTCAATCCATTTGGCGATCGCGCTTAAGTTAGCTTCACTACGCTTAATTAAACCAGGTAGTCCGCCAATACTTTCTGCCCAAATTAAACCATCTAGAGCATCTTCTACACACAACATAGATGGGGTGTTGATGGTATCTCCTTGGAAAATACCTTCAATCAGCTTCCCTTTTTGGGACATCCGGAAGAGTTTAGGTAAAGGCCAAGCTGGTTTATAAGTTTCCAGGCGTTCTACAGCGCGAGGTGAAAGAACAATCACACCATGTTGTGCTTCGCCACCTAATACTTTTTGCCAGGAATAAGTTACTACATCCAATTTATTCCAGGGTATATCCATCGCAAATACTGCGGATGTCGCATCGCAAATAGTCAAACCTTCGCGATTATCTGGAATCCAATCACCATTTGGCACTCTCACACCAGAGGTTGTGCCATTCCATAAAAACACGACATCATGGCTAAAATCAACAGAGCTTAAATCTGGCAAACTACCATAAGGTGCTTTAATCAGGCGGGTATCAGGTAACTTTAATTCATCGGTGACATCTTTTACCCATTCCTGACCAAAGCTTTCCCACGCCAGGATATCAAGAGGTTTGTGTCCTAGCAGAGACCACATAGCCATTTCCACTGCACCTGTATCAGAAGCAGGAACGATACCCAAACGGTAATCAGCCGGAACACCGAGGATTTGCTTAGAACGTTCAATAACTGCAGCTAATTTCGCTTTACCATCTTTAGAACGGTGAGAACGACCAACACAGGCGTTTTCTAATTGCGAAACAGACCAACCGGGACGCTTAGAACAAGGGCCAGAAGAGAAGAAAGGATTGCTAGGCTTAGTTGTAGGAGGAGAAACAGGTTGGGACATAAGTGCACTCAAAGACAATTACTTATTGAGGGACATCGCAATACTACACGGTTAAGTGTTTTGAACTCAAAATTGGTTTTGGGGAAAAGGTTAAAAGTTAAGGGTTAAAGGTTTTTTCTTTCCCTTTTCCCATTCCCCTTTTTTCCCTTAACCGAAAAGTATTGAGGGACATGGTATCGAAGAAAGAGTACTTGATATGATGTCCGGCAAGTTACTCATAATAAGTTATTGTGTGTGCAACGTATAATCAATAGCCCAATTAGATTGATAGTAATTTTTGCCTGGTTTACAAAAGATTACAGGCGCTATAGTTGAACTCCCTTAGTTAGCGCAAAGTTTGGCATGACGCTCATAATCTTCAAATCTTAACTTTGCGATCGCCTTTGGCCCTGCCCCTTGGGTAATCGAATCAGGAATTAGCAATATTTTTCAAAGCATCCACAATACTTAATGCAGGATTGCCAATTAAATCACCTTAAGCAGACTGTAATTCTTCTCTATCGCCCAATCCCTAATCCCTAAACCTGTTTAAACCTACGAAAAATGGGTAACTGGATTGTAAAAGTTGCACCCAGCCCTTCGCCAAGGCTAGCAGCGCTGATTGTACCTTCATGCAGTTCTATAATATGGCGAGAGATTGCCAGCCCTAGACCCAAGCCAGCTTTTTTGTTAATACCAGATTCCTGGCGATAGCGATCAAAGATATGAGGTAAAAACTCAGCATTAATGCCGCGTCCAGTATCACTAACAGTAATTTGAATTAAGGTTTTAATTTGCTCTAGCTTGATTTCTACTTGGCCACCGTTGGGAGTGAATTTAATGGCGTTAGAAACTAAATTACCAAGTACTTGCTGCAATCTTTGAGGATCGCCAATGATTCGGGGAATGTAGCTAGGTAGTACAGAATTGAGGCGAATATTTTTAGCGATCACTGAGGGATGGGCGTTTATGATAGCTGACTCAACAATGCTAATTAAATCAACTGAACTTACCTGAAGCTCTAGGGTTCCTCGAATGACGCGAGAAATATCTAGCAAATCTTCAATTAATCTAACTTGAGATGTTACACCTCTCTCGATCGCATCTAAGGCCCGACTAGTGGTAACTGTATCCAAATTACCTGCTTGCAGGAGTTTCGTCCAGCCTAAAATGCTGTTCAGGGGAGAGCGCAAATCATGGGAAACGACAGTAATAAATTCATCTTTGGCGCGGCTGGCTTCCTCGGCTTTTAACCTTGCTGCTTGCTCTAGCTCTAGCAAGCGATTTCGTTCTGCCTCAGTTTGTTTTTGGTCTTCAATATCTGTACAAGTGCCAAACCATTTAATTACTTGTCCCTGCTCATTTTTCAGGGGAATTGCTCTCACTAGATGCCAGCGATAGACATGATCTAATGCTCTACGATAGCGGTATTCTGCTTGATAAAATGAGCCTGTTTGTAAGGCGCTTGTCCAAATTGCGTAAGCACGTTGTAAATCGTCAGGATGTAATACTGTTTGCCAGCCTAGCTGTTGTGTTTGTTCTAAAGTTAGTCCTGTATATTCAAACCATTGCTGATTGTTGTATTCTGTTTGACCATCAGCAGTTGTAGTCCAGACGATTTGCGGAATTGCATCGGCTAGCTCTCGAAAACGAGCTTCATTTTCACGCAGGGTTTGTTCGAGGCGTTTGCGATCGCTAATGTCTCGTCCTTCGGGAATGAGCAGTATGATCTCTCCTGATTCATTGCGAATTGGGTTTAAAGAAAAATCAATTGTTAATACTCGGTTACCTGCTCCTAATACCTCGACTTCGTAGCGCACAAACTCCCCAGCAGCAGCGCGATCAATTGCTTGTTGTAACTGCGCTTGAGTTTGTGCAGAAATCTGCCACCACCGTGCTTCCCAGAAGGGGCGATTTATGACTTTTTCTGCTGTTAATCCGGCAAAATCTAGGGCAGTTTGATTGGCTTCTAGCAAAATACCATCGGGTGTGAGTAAGCCAATAAACTGAAAGGTAGAATTAAAAATTGCTCGGAAACGTTGCTCACTTTCTTGTAACTTTGCCATGAGCATTCGATACTGCTGTTCGGCTAACTCCGCTCTATGTCGCGCCGCTTGTTCCTGAACTAGCAGTTGATGGCGATGAATTTCTGCTTGTTTGCGTTCTGTAATATCTCGCCAAGAGGCGACAAAGCCATCTTGCCACTTGCTGGCGTGAATATCAAAAGCTCTTGTTAACACCTGCTTTCCATAAACATCGGTGTAAATTAGAGATTCCTTACGCAGTGGTTGACCCGTTTCTATTATTTGGCAATATTCTTCAAACAGTCCCGATTCACGATGGGCTGGTAAAAGTTCACACAGTCTCTTACCAATCTGCTCGGCTTTTGTCATCTGATTAGCTTCACAGGCCGCTTCATTGACATACTCTATGTAAAAATCCTCAATTCTCCCGGCTGAATCTCGAATCGCGGAGTAAATGCCGAAACAATCGAGCATATTTTCGATGGAGGTGCAGAACTGCTCTTGGCTTTGCTGAAGTTGCTGGCGCAATTGCTTGTTCTCGATCACGCACCGCATTGCTATTTGCAAACTGTCTGATGTTGTCTTTTCTTTAACTAAATAGTCTTGGGCACCATTTTTCATGGCCTGCACTGCCACTGTTTCGTTGCCATGACCTGTAACCATAATTACAGGTGGCGGATTGGAGAGAGACTGCTGTAATTCTGCTAAAAATTCCAATCCATCCAGGTCGGGTAGCAAAAAGTCAAGTAAGATGGCATCTGGCTGCATCTTTTGACACAAAGCTAGTGCTGGCTCACCCAACTCTTCTTCTAGGATGGTATAGCTGTGGTGGCGATCGCTTGCCAAATAACGGCGATAAATTTCCCGATCTTCAGCGCAGTCATCAACAATCAGAACAGTGTGCTGGAGCATAGTTACGCCTTACTTAATCCATCTCCGGAAGTACAACAATATCCAACCAATATTTGATGAATGTCTGAACCGTCTCTGTGAGGCGAGCTACCTCTAGGGGCTTAACAATATAGCTACTGATAGAGTAAGAGTAGCAAATTTCTATATCTTTGGGATTTGAAGAGGTTGTCATAATCACAACAGGAATTTTCTTTAACACTTCATCCTGTTTAATTTCTTGCAATACTTCCCGTCCGTCAGTTCCTGGTAAATTCAGGTCAAGCAAAATCACTGAGGGACGGGGTGCAATATCCGGGTTATCGTAAGATCCGGTTTGATTGAGAAAGTCCAAGGCTTGATCGCCCGTGATACAGCGGTAAATTGGATTGATCACGCCTTCTCGCTGCAACAATCGCTGAAAAGTACTAAAGTCTTCATCACTGTCTTCAACTACTAGCAACGGTTGAGTAGCGTTTCCTACCATTTGATTATTTGACCTCCTGTAATGTGAAGTAAAAAGTACTTCCTTCCCCATAAGTTGATTCAACCCAAATCTTACCACCATGTCTTTCCACAACTTTTTTCGCGATTGTTAGCCCTGCACCTGTACCACCGCCATATTGCGTAGGGCCATGTAACCGTTTAAAGATACGGAAAATTGATTCAAAATGGCGATCGCGAATGCCAATGCCGTTGTCGCGCACGTAGAATGTAGTTGATTGTTGATAGATAGATGCAGGATCGAGGTAGCCGACTTCTACCCAAATTTCTGAATTGTCGTTATATTTGATACCATTGGCAATGAGATTAGTGAAGATTTCACTTACCTGCACGCGATCGCACATAATTGTTGGCAAAGGTCGCGGAATCCGAATTACTGCCCCTGTTTCTTGAATTCTGGCACTCAGCACATCTAAAACGCGCTGCACTAAATCGTTTAAGTCCGTGGGCTGAATATCCAGTTCCACTCGTCCTAAGCGAGAGAAGTGCAACAGCGAATCGATTAAATTTTCCATGCGCTGTGTCAGTCTAATTAGCGTTCTCAGCCTTGACTTGCCTTCTTCATCTAGTGTATTACCGTAGTCTTCAATGAGAAAGCTGGAGTAATGATGAATACCCCGTAGTGGTTCCTTTAAATCGTGGGAAGCGATATAAGCAAAGGCATCTAATTCATCATTGCTGCGCTGAAGTTCTATATTCATCTTTGCCAGTTCATCGGCTTTCCGCAACACCACACCGACGATCGCACTACGAAAATTCCAGACAGCTTCTATTTCGTAGCTTTCCCAGGGTAAGGATTGTTGCTGCAATGTTTCTTTCCACAAATCAAAGGATTTGCGTGGTGATAGACGGAAACTGCCATCATCTGAAACCTCTACAGGTTTATGAGGATTTCCTGCCCAATCTACAGTTTGCAATACCTCTGGGCGGAACCACAGCAAATAACTGTTTTGGCTTTTAGAAATTGATAGCGCTATTAACCCGCTAGCAACATCTTTCCATGCGGTAGCCTCTGGCATTACTTGAGAGAGGGAATTAGTATGAAAAACCTCTTCCTGGGTATGCTGACTTAGCCACTTAATTAATTGCTCAATTTCTCGATGCTGTGGCGTTCTCCCCAGGGTTTGGTACTCGCCATTAATGCAGACAGCAGCGCCTGTAGCATTTACCAAATCTAGTAAATTCGGTTCTTGTCCCAGCAATCCATCAACAAAATTTTCTGCCGCCGCCATGTATTCTACTAGCTTTGCCTGCACAGATTTTAACTGCATCTTATATTCAGCATTCTCGCTGTCTTCTTTTGCAGCTAATTCCAAGGAAGTCATTTGCCCAAGAAATTCGCAGGCGCTACGAATTTCATAGGGTACATACTTGGGTGATTCGTGGTGACAAGCAATCAATCCCCAAAGTTTTTGATTCTTGAGGAGGGAAATCGACATTGATGCTTTCACACCCATGTTGTGTAAATATTCAATGTGTAACGGCGAAACGCTGCGGAGTATCGAGTGGCTTAAATCTGTGGGTTGGTTAGTTATGGGGTTGTGGTTGGGTAGCAAAGGTACTGGTTGATAGTCCGCATCCGGAATTAGCCGTAACCAGTTGTCTCTGTAGAGTTGTCTTGCTTGTTTGGGAATATCGGAAGCCGGATAGCGCAAACTGAGGTAGGGGCTGAAATGTTCTGGCTTGTCCTCGGCAATAACTGTACCATGCCAGTTTTCATCAAAGCGGTAGATCATGACGCGATTAAAACCGTTCATCTGGCGCACGTGCTTGACGATGATCTGGCACAATTCATCTAAGGTATTCGCATTTTGAACTTTGGATAATGCGACTTTAACTAAATGGTAAAAATTAAAGAATGTATAGTTCTTTTCATGTAGTACAGGTTCTAATTCCAATATCAGCAGACTATCTGAGCGATGGATAATTCCATCAAAAGCCCTCGCATTTTCCCCCACAGCAATTGTCAGTTCGATGGGGTTAACGAGTGTCAAATCTTCTTGACCTAAACAATTGCGTAAAAAATCTACTTGCTGTGCATCTAGCAAGCGACTAATGGGTTGATTGATTAACTCAGTCGCAGCAATACCTAATATTTCATCAGTATTCTGGCTCACCTGCACAATGGTAAGTTCCGGTTCAGTCAAGGCAAACAGAATCCCATGCGGCTGAATTGAGCCAGGAATATGAATTGGTTCGCGATCGCAATTCGTCAAGTCCACCTCAAAAGATGCGATTGCTGAATTTTCTGGAAAATTTTCAGGAGTTAAGCTCACGATAAAATTGCCAATTATAAATTAACAGCAACAATTAAAACATTAATTTTTTGATAAAATTTCTTTTATTTAACATCTACCTTCAGATATAAATTAAACTGATACGTCAAAAAATATATAAAATACTGTATCTTTCTCTCATTAAAATAACATTTTGTCTGAAAATTTTGGAGAATCAAATAAAAAATAAATTCTCGATATCTCAACTAAATAGAACATAAAACTTTTTCTATAGAACTCATATTTGATTTTGAAGTTCACGTAGGATGCGTTAGCGATAGCGTAACGCATCATCAGTTAGCGATAGCCTTACGTTTAGATTTTTTCAAAAATTAAATATCAGTTATACATAACTATTGATAATTACTTAAATAACTAACTATGACAGCTTGTCTTTTGACATTTCTTACCCATCACCCAAAAAATATACTTAGTGAGTATTTTGACGGGTGTGAGAGAATAACGTGAATAAATGTCTTTTGTTGCTACCAGTGGTTGTGCAAACTTTACTGTTAGATGCTGCTGGCTTCGCATCTGAGGCTGAAATCAAGCAGGAAAATGTTGAGAAATCGCCTGCAGTAATTACCAAAATTCTTGATATTAGTGAAATTGAATTACCCTCTACAAATGCTGAATTCTTAACCCAAGCACCGGAAACAGGTGCAGAAAATCAAGAAACTCAACTAGCAGATGAGCCAACAACAGACTCCAATTCCAGTGATGAAGCAGATATTACCATAGAAGTAATTGGAGAAGAAGATACTCTTCCTCAGTCAACTCCAACCTATGTAATTGACCAAGAAGAAATTAAAAAGCAAGGTGCTAATAGCGTCGCTGATGTGTTAAAAAGAATGCCAGGATTTGCTATTAATGATGCTGGTCATGGTGCAGATATTCACACAGGGACATATTACCGCGGCGCTTCTATTAATCAATCTGTATTTTTGATTAACGGCAGATCAATTAACACCAATATTAATACATATCATGGTGGCACAGATTTAAATAGTATTCCTGTAGAGGCAATTGAACGAGTAGAACTGTATAGTGGTGCTGCATCCGCTTTGTATGGTTCATCAGCCTTTGGTGGAGTAGTTAATATCATCACCAAAGAAGGTTATACACAACCCAAATTAACCAGTAGTGTGGAATTTGGCTCCTTAAGTCAAAATAATCAACAATTTAGTTATGCTGGCTCTACTGGTTCTGTAAAATATAACTTTAGCTTTGAGCGATACTTTACAGATAATCGTTACCGCGTTCCTATAGGCGCAGCTAATCGCGATCCACAAGGATTTTTCTTCAATGCAGATACAGCCACAAGTACTTACTTTGGCAGTATTGGCGTAGATTTAGATCAAAAAAATTCTTTGAATTTCGATATTACTAAATTAAGTAGTCGTCGCGGCTTAATTTATTTTGGTTTTCCTCTCCAAAGAGACCGACTAGACCATGATGGATTTAACGCTGGCTTATCTTGGAAAACTCGTCTAGGAAATGGTGAAAGTTCGATTTTAACAACCACATTGGGTTATAACCAAGATTACTTCAGCACATACGGGCCTACAGTTTTTCAGGGGCGAGAATTTTATCGTACAGGTGTTTTAGACACACAACAATTAACAGCTAGACTGGATCATCAATGGCGAATTACTCCTAATAATCAATTGCGTTGGGGATTAGATTTAAAAAATACTGACTTAACTGGTGATGTTTTAAGTAGCAGTCCTAATAGAATTGCAACTAATGAAACTGAAAATAGAAGTGTATTTACTACAGCTTTATTTGCCGTAAATACATTAAATATCAGCGATAGTTTCCTGATAGATTTAGGGCTAAGACAAAACTTTGATAGCCAGTTTGGGGATTATTTAAATCCTAGCGTGGGGTTGCGCTATGCTGTTGCACCTAGCATAGCTGTACGCGGTAGCTGGACAGGAGGGCAACGTAACCCAGGGTTAGATCAGTTATATGTTTACGATACAGTTCATGGTTGGGAACCCAATCCTGATTTAACACCAGAAACAGGTTCCTCTTGGACTGCGGGAGTAGATATTAACTTCTCGGAAAATTTGACTGGACAATTTACTTACTTCGGTAGTAGTTTGGACAACCGCCTAGGCGTAATAGCTGGAAAATGGCAAAACATTGGCTTAGTCGATACCAATGGTTTAGAGGCGGCGTTGCAATTAAAATTTGCTCGTGGTTGGTCAACCTTTGTTAACTATACTTATACAGATGCCCAAATTAAAACCGGAGATGAAAGAGGTTTACAGTTGGGTTTAATTCCCTATTCTGTACTGCAAACAGGTATAGGTTATCAAAATTCAGGTTGGCAGGCTAATTTGTATGTTACCTACAACAGTGGCGCGCGTCGCTCCCTCTTTAATAGAACTGGCGACAGACCTACAGATTTTGCTCCCTCTTTCCTCAATTTAGATTTAAGTGGACGGATTCCTTTAACGAGAACTTTAGGTCTGATGGTTTACCTAGAAAACTTATTAGGTGAACAATATGAACGAGTGAATCGCATCTATAGTCCTGGCTTTACTTTCCGCCTAGGTTTATCTTCAGAATTGTAGAATTGTAGGATGTGTTAGGCTAAAGCCTAACGCATCACCAATATCATCAAATATGATGCGTTACTCGAAGATATTTTTTTAATAGTTGCCGAACATTAAATAGGATACGTTACACTGCGTTAACGCATCCTACAATAGATGGGAGAATTGATTTTTTGATATTTCCTAATATCCATGAGAGCCAGAATTGAGAATCAAGTGCTAATCATCAACCACGAGGACTTACCAGAGTTTAAAAAAGGCGGTTCTGTGGTGAGAAATTCTTATTTCTGGGCGCTACGTTCAATTGCTGGTAAATCTGGGCGTTATCGTGATTGGGAATATGAGCCTGAAGTGTGGCTAGCACTGACCAGAATGCTATTATCTTTTGCAGAGTCTGGCTATTTAGGTTATCGAGAAACCCTGCTAGAGTTTCCCCAATCGCAAGAGCAAATTCCCGATTTACTACGCGATGTCTCAACTTGGGAGTGAAACAATTTTGGATTTTGGATTTTGGATTTCATTTAAAAAATGTAGTGCCAAGCGCAGCACCACAAACATAATTAAGCTTATTGGTCATTTTAAATTTGGTGAGAGGCTTGTTTTCAACTCAATCATAAATTCTGTCCCTTCTCCTACTTTTGATTGACAAGATAGCTTACCACCATGCTTTTCTACTATAATTTGATAACTAATAGATAGTCCTATTCCTGTACCTTTACCCACTGTTTTGGTAGTAAAAAATGGGTCAAATAGTTGAGAAATAATATTTTCGGGAATACCTGCACCATTATCTCTAATGCTTATTAATATCTTATCTGGGTTTAATACTTGAGTAGAGATATGAATATAACTTTGAGCTTGAATTTGTGCCGATTTGCGTTGTAAGTTTTTTTCCTCTAAAGCATCAATTGCATTGGCAAGAATATTCATAAATACTTGATTAAGTTGACTTGGATAACATTCAATCGCTGGTAGTATGCCATACTCTTTGACTATAGAAATTTCTGGTTGTACATCGTGAGATTTTAAACGGTGACTTAAAATCATTAATGTACTATCAATACCTGCATGGATATCTACTTGTTGAACTGCTGTCTCATCTGTACGGGAAAAGTTACGCAGCGAATAGATTATTTCCTCAATTCTATTGGTTCCTACTTTCATAGATTCGAGGAGTTTGGTAAAATCTTTCACCAGAAAATCCAAATCTATTGCTTTGATTTTTGCTTGGATTTCTTGGGGAGGATTGGGATATTTATCTTGATATAGTTGGACTAATTTTAGTAAGTCATAGAGATATTCTTGAGCATAAACAATATTCCCCGATACAAAATTAACAGGGTTCTTAATTTCATGAGCAATCCCTGCTAACATTTGGCCCAAGGAAGACATTTTTTCAGTTTGAATCAATTGCATTTGCGTTTGTTGTAGTTCTTGCAGAGTTCGTTGGATTTGAATATTTTTAACTGTTAATTCCTCTGTCCTTTGTTCTACTCTAATTTCCAACTCTTGATTAGCGTGTTCTATAGCAATTTGAGTAATTTGCTTAATTCTCAAGTATTCTCTTAGGAGACTCAATACAAAAAGCCATGCCGGAATGAGCATTGCTAAACTAAAAAAAGAGGCGAATGTCGCCCAAAATAGATGTTGGCGATAACCAGCTATTTTATTGTCAAGCTGAATTGAAATAAAGTGGTTTCTACTAGCAACTCCATCTGCATATTTTTGTTTTTGCAATTCATATTCTTTGCTAGATAAAAGTGCTTGTGCTGCAGCTTTTTGAGAAGTTTTTACTATCTCAAAAGATTTATATTCCATCTCGACCAAACGTTGATTAGCAATATCTGTTTTTTTCGCATCTTCTCCTGTATAGGCTTGGGGTGCCAGTTTAATCGATTCTTTAATAGCTGCGTCTAATTTAGGCTCAAATGAACGATAACGTTGCTCCCACATAGGATTACCTGTAGCAGCATTCATTCTAGCCGACATAGTTAATACTTCATCTAGATGTGTGATTGTATCGCTTAATTTTTGCAATCGTAATTCATGTTTAATAATGCTATTGAAGTCTTGATAAGCTTGCCAAGCAACCCAAGTTTGGGGAATAAATAAAAGTAGAGTTAAAACTACTGTCACACTAATAACTGGCGATGGATGTAGTGCAAGTTGATGCGCTAAATATTTCCAGTAAACTTTAATTGGACTTGCAGAAATGTTGTACTTACTCTTCATTTTTGCGTAAAATTTATGCAGTAAACTGCAAAAATATATCAGCTAATTTAAATGTAAATTACATCATCATAGTCAGATTTCTAATGCCACTGATGTGAACATCAGAAAAGTCATATTATGGAGAACTGACCCCACAATAAATTGATGAGTAAATTTTTATGGGTAAATTAGATTTATTTTAGCTTTGCCTTGATTCCAGGTTAGTCAACAAACACCAATAACCTAAAGGTTGAAAATACTGGATTTTTGGACTTTAAGCTCAATTTTCGATAGAAAAGTCTTTAAATCTCCACAACTGTTGTTGGGATCAAAACTTCATAATTAACTTGTCCAATCCCTAAAAAACGAGTCGTTTCCTCGTAAACGCGCACATTTCCAGCTATGTCTGTAGTTAAAGAAATTCGCTGTCCCTGGCACCATTTTTGAGCAGATGTTGCTGGTAACATCACCGAGGGTAAATACTGCAAAGGCGCATCAAGGGGAATTGGTTGAAATGTCCCGGCTTGCAATTGAGTTTCTAAATCACTCAACTTTAAACTCTCTGCTAAATCAAAACCACTACTTACAGTACGCGTCAAAGCGGCGAGGGTTCCCCCAGTTTGTAAAACCGCACCTAAATCCCGCGCGATCGCTCTAATATATGTCCCCGATCCACAAGCGATCGCAATATCTAATTCCGGAAAATCTCCTTCCCGCCAAGCTAAAATTTCCATTTGCAGCACTTCTACTGTGCGTACAGGGACTTCTACCTTTTCCCCACGCCGTGCTAAATCATATAAACGTTGTCCATCTACTTGAATGGCGCTATAACTAGGCGGAATCTGCTCAATTTTTCCTAAAAATTGCGGTAAAGCTGTTTCTACCTCTGCCAAACTCAACTGAGGACAAGGTGCAGAAGTAATAACTTCCCCTTGTAAATCATCAGTTGTCGTCTGCACACCAAACCTAATGGTGGCATTGTAAGCTTTATTACCTGGCAAATATTGTAATAATCTAGTGGCTTTACCAAATGCAATGGGTAAAACCCCCGTAGCTGCTGGATCTAAAGTTCCCGCGTGTCCCACACGTTTGAGGCGCAGGAGTTTCCGCACCCGCGCCACACAATCATGAGAAGTCCAGTCAAATGGTTTGTTTAAGTTAAGAAAACCTTGCACAGTTTAATTTTAGAAACTGAAGATGATATTCTCCCACAAAAATTATGTAGAGACACGAGCGATCGCACTCAACATAATTTTTGTATGAGATTTCCATCTAATTCACCCGCAAGAATTTTCCCAGTCCCTAGTCCCTAGTCCCCACTCACAGAAACATAATCACATGCAGCAGCGCCACACCCACATCCAACATCCAAAATCCAAAATTTACGATAGAGTTAGGTGACTTTTTACTCAATCCTTTGGTTGCTGTACCTTCGATGTCAACTATTTGAGCTAATTCTGTGGGTTGTAGAGACTGCACAAAACTCACACTTAAAGGCTGACTAGAAATAGCTTTAGCGTAGGCGGCGTTGAGGTAAGGGAAGTATGTTGAGGTTTCTGCAACGTGAGTTTGGAAGAAGGGTAAACTCAAAGCATTGATGTAACGACGTGCTTGATCTGGATTATCGCCAATAACTTGAGCCAGCGACCCTACAGCCTCGCGATCGCTATTACCATTACCAATGGTAGAAAAGTGACTTGCACCATTCAACATTACGAGATACTTTTGGGGATTCGCAAACCAAGAGAAGGGGACAATTTGCTCAAATAACGCTGGTGCAACCGTATCATCACTACTACCAACCAGCATCACGGGAATTTTAACTTGGCTCAAGCCAGCTTTACCAAAAATGGAGCTAGTAATGGGGTTAACTGCGATCGCAGCTTTAACTCTCTCATCCCGCAAGTTGATTTCTTCCCCAGACTGCCCATTTTGTAACGCTAAGGCGCGACATTGGAGAAGTAAAGACATATTCCAGGTATCTTGGAGTAACTCTGGCTGACAGTCTTGTTGCAGTTGCTCAAAGTTAATCTTAGCGCCCGCTAAAGCTAAGGCTGTATAACCACCTAAAGATTGTCCAAACACTCCTACTTGTTGCAGATTTAACTTCCCTTTAAACCGAGAATCAGACCGGTTCGCTGCTTCCAGTTGATTCAGGATATATTTCACATCTAAAGGTCGGTTAGTAAATTCATCTGCTTGTGTAACTTCAATAGTCTTGGTATTAATTGGCGATCGCAATTGTTCAGCATCGCTATGATTAGGCACAACGACGGCAAATCCATAGGAAGCTAAATGAGTAGCTAAATAACGGAAATTGCTACTATCTGTACCCAAACCGTGAGAAATGACAATTACTGGTGCTGGACTTTGGACATTAGGTATATAAACATCCGTTGACAACTGCCTGTGTCGTGACAAGTCGAGAAATTCTAGTGCGTATTTTTGCGCTGTGAATTTTCCTAATTGTCGTAAATCTGGCAATTGGGAGAAATTTATTGGTTCTTGGTTAGTAGCTTCTATATTGGACTTACGGTTAACTTCTGCGATCGCTAGGCTAGTTTCATTGATGAGCTGTTCTAGTTCCCCAGCTATCCCCATACTGTGCGCTAAATCAATATTAATACTGCTGTTGGGATACTTGCGTAACAGATTTAATAATGTTAGCCCTCCCGGTTCCGCAGCTGCAGAAATAAACGCCAATCGTAAAGTTTGATATTCCGGTTGTGTTTGTGGAGATGTTGTTTTAATCGCTTCTGCTAACCGTCGGAGAATAAATTCCCCTTGTGGTGTGTAGAGAAACTGTGCAACCACTACCGGACTTACTTTTACAGGAGTAAGTAAAATTCTCCGTAAGTCTTGGAGTTTTTGTGGTGGTAGGTACTGTTGGTAAACATTCAGCTTGTTATCAATTACACCAGTTTGGGCATACGTTTCTAAAGAAGTTATTGGTATAGAAAGCCTTAAAGCTGAATAAGAACCATAAACTTGTTCTGCTGCTAACACAGAATTACTCATTCCAAATGTTGGCAGCAACACTGAAAGAACCAGCACTATTGAAATTCTTCTCAGGCTGCTGGCCCACTTACCATACAAACTAATCATCGCTCAACTGTTTCGGTGATGTGGTGTCACGAGGCGTTGGCTCTGGTAGTTATTCGGACACCCTGGTAAGGTTATTTAATATTAATCGCCTCATTAATTCGCAGATTTTTGAGTATTTATCTCGTTGTTACAATGCCAAAAATTAAATGTAACAAAGCCATCCTGATACTACAAATATCTAATTGGCAAGAGATTTACTCAACTGGTTGATGCTTACTGTGAAATCATAACAAAGAAAAAAATACCCTGCCTCAGTATTTATAATGTAGCTTTAGATTGATGATTAATTTACTACAATTAACACACAGTAAAAACTCTGAAAAAGCTACCATTTATTCAGTTTTTACTATAGCAATTGCCCCAGCGCCAGTAACAACTAAAGCAGCTCCTATGAGTCCCAAAAATGTAAATTTTTCTGGGAGAAGTAATGAAGGTGCAATTACTGATACAATTCCAACTGCAACTAAAGTGACAACAGGGGCCAAAGCTAATACTGCACTCACTCGTGAGGCTTCCCAATGTGCTAATGATTCAGCAAAAGCACCATAGGCAATTACTGTATTTAATGCACAAAAAACCAATGTGCCCAAATAGAAATTACTAAGTGTAAAAATTGTTTGACTTGTAGCCAAGGGAGCAAATAGAATAGCGCATCCACCGTAAACCACAAGCATAATTTGTGCAGAAGACCAAGATTGTAATAATTGTTTTTGTGCTAAAGCATAAATAGCCCATGCTGCTGCACCTAAGACAATTAAGGTACTGCCAAAAAGGTAATTATGGTGGGCTACGATTAAATTAGTCAACTGTTCGTGAAAAAATAAAATATAGCCGAGAGTCAGTACAGCTAATCCTATCCATTGATGCAGTTGATAACGTTCTCGGAAAACAATTAACCCTCCCAAACCTAAGAAAACTGCAGACAACTGAATAATTACTTCTGCAGTTGCAGGTGAAGTCAGTGACAAACCTTGCAAAAATAAAAAGTAATTCAGCGCCAAAAAAATGGTTGCGATCGCTAATAACTTCCAAGAAGCAGAACGCAATTGTGCGAATGTCGGTAATTTACCTTGTACCCCTAAATATACAGCCAACAAACCAAAAGCTACCGAAAATCTAAACCATATAACTGTATAGACATTAAGTGCTTTAAGAGTTACCATCAAGGCGATAGGTAGAACACCCCACAATATCACCTTATATCTTGCACCTGGAAATTTGAATGTCAATTCCATGACTAAGTGCCAAGTCTCTCAGACGTTCAATGTCTTGTAAAAGAAGTAACAGTACTAATTGT
>NZ_JACJPX010000105.1 GCF_014696315.1 Calothrix membranacea FACHB-236 | reverse complement strand
TAGCTGTTACTGCTTAATCGGGCAATTTGATGTTGTATCAATTCCTTGATCCTAAATTTTCCTTATCCAAGTGATTTTTCCTCACTTGTGAGAAATCCGGGCAAGGCGCAGCGACTATCATACCGTCAATATTAGCTTTCCCGACCTTTAATGTTTCACTTGTATAAAGAGTGGGACTACTGAATAGTGCTAGTTGTCCCTTATTAGCTTGTACCACCGCTAAACCTTTCTTAATTTTGTCAATGTAGAGACCTAATACCAATCCATCTGCCCTACTATTGATAGCTTGAGAAATGACGGCACTAGGGTTAAAATCTGGAGAAGAAACATCACAAATTGTGGGATTAATCTTGCTACCAGCAGATGTTATGTGTTTGATTAACTCATCCTTAAAGGACTGATTATCAACTGCTTTAGAATCAACACAGACCAGAATATTAGTTTTTCTCGCTGTATTGATAGCATAATAAGACAGCTTCTCTGCCATTCCACTGACATCAGGAACTGTGCGAAAGATATAGTTACCAGTATTAGAAATATTTTGGGCAAAACTGGTAGGAGACATCATAACTAACCCATTTTTTTGATAGACATAGGCCGCAGGAATAGAGGCATTACTAGAATTGTGTCCCACTACGGCCAAGATTTTGGTGTCTTTAACAAACTGATTGGCCATCTGTACTGCATCGGTTGGGTCATTATTATCATTTGCGATCGCCATCTCCAAGAGTTTGCCATTAATGCCATCACTTTTATTTACTTCATTTTGGGCTTGAGCAGCACCCCTCAGTATCTCTTCTGCAACAGATTGAGTTGTACCGATAGGTACACTCACGGCAATTTTGAGCTGATCTCCTTTCTGACGAGCTTTCGCATTATTCAAGTAAATTAATGCTTCCGGGTCAGTTGGATTAGTTTTCCGGTAAGATTCAAACTTGTAAATAGCAGTCAGACAATCACCTTTTGCAAACGCTTGAACTCCAGCTTCTTTATCTGAGTTTGTAACTTGTTTTAGTAAAATTTCTTCACCTAAGCTAATTCTGTCATTTAAAACATACTGCTCTTTATTAGCACAGGTTTGAAGTGGCGGTCGAACCAGGTATCCGACAAAAACACCCACAGTTGCGCTAATAATACAGATAAATAAGTATTTTAAATATTTAATATAATAGTTTTTTTTAGGATTAAACTCAGCATCTATAGTATCTTCAATTGGGATTATATCTTCATCCCTCAGCCCTAAAATTTGCTGTAATTCTTTTAATTCATTACGAGTATCTTCACTAAGAGGATTATTGGAAGTAATTGCTTTACTATAGCCCTCCTTATATTTATGCAATTGTTTGGTATATGTTTTGAAAGGTAGTAAAACTTCTTCTTCAATTTCTTTAGCTCTTGATTCTAATATTTCTAAAGTATCTCGTCGTGTATTTAAAATGAGGCGACCAGTATCAGAAATTTCTCCTTTAGCACAAAGACGCTCAACTGTTTGGCGATAGATTAGCTCTGGGTTATTTCGTACTTGAGCCAGGATGATTTTAAATCCTTCTTTGATAGGATATATTTCAGGTTTCATCGCTGGAGCAGCTTCTTGAACTTGTTGTTTAGTGTATTCGTGCAGTTCCTCAACTGAAATATTGCCATCATTATCTATATCTGCTAAACCAGTCTCAAGCCCTTTAACTAGATAGCGGGTGTAAATCGAGTCTAAAGAATACTGGGCTGAAGTCGAAGATGTAAGAATTGCTCTTCCCTCTCCACCTAGTTGATTTTTAATATCGACTAGACCATCATCTTTACTTGTTAATCCTTCAGCAAAAGCTCCACTAAAGCAACAGTCTAAAATAACTACTTGTCGCTTCGAGCGGCTATTGCTCATAATTTTCTGGATAAAGCTGGCTTCCACTGCTGTTGCTTTGCGAAGTTTTCCTCGCTCATCTTTGCGAGTAATGCTAGTGGCAAAGTAAAGTTGACCATACTCATCTTTGATGCCATGACCAGAAAAATACAACAGTAAAAGGTCTTCTTTTTCACTATGAGAAAATAATTGCTCAATCTCTTCTACTATGGTTTGGCGATCGCAATTGAGGAGCGTTTTGGCTGCGTCGAAACCGCAAATATTTGGGTTTTGCAATACTCGTTGCATTGCTTTTATATCTTCCTCAACTCCTGGTAAGGAAGTAAGGTCAGGGTGATACTGACTAATTCCTATTAGCAGTGCTATCTTCACCATCTCTTAGTTTTTCTTTTGTAATAGAATTTCTCAACTGCCTTCTATAAACTTCTGCGCCTGTTCAATAGCCATAACTAACTCTTGTTGACTGCTGGCTTTGACTTTAAGTTTCTTGCCGTTAGCTTCTACTTATAATTCAATTGATTTATTACTCAGGCGATCGCGTAAAAACCCTAACAATTGCTGTAAAACTCCTACCAAAAACCCACCAATAGATTTTGCCCCTTCAGGTGTTTCTGTTACTGCGACGAGTTCTGCACTTTCTACATCTAAGTCTTTAACCTCTCGCAGCAGATTTCGCGCTTCAAGTTCCTGCTCTTCAGCATCTAAGTCTAAATTGATAAGCGCAATCGTCAGTTTAACATTAGATTCAAAACTCATTTTGTATCCTTTTATATTTAAAGCTTTTTGCTCTCTGCAGTAATTTCCGTGTTATCTATATTTACATCAGAGCGAATATGTATATTTACTGAAAATTTTATATTATTTTACGGAAATCTTGGAAATTAAGGTGAATTTTCTAGAAATATCGGTGGATTTATTCAGACGTTGACTGAGCAAATTAGTATCAAAACACAACACTACTCGCCAAAACCAAGTCCTCTTTATCCCATGTTTCAGCGTATCTGTGTATGAAAGTTATCAAATTTTCTTACAGAGTTTATGCTTAGGTGGTTAGTAAAAATATTTATCAGTATATAGAAGAAGCGCGATCGCATCTTGTCCGCTGCAAACCCCACTCACACGGGTCAATGATAAACTCATGGCTAAGGTGCTTAACCTGCTATTTAATCAGTTATCCTGGCTTACGGTATTAGCGCTGACATAAACCGAGTACAGAAAAATCACGATGAATGTTTTAGCACAAAGCTGGGCTGAGATTGCGGCTCAATTACAGATAAATTGGAATCTGGTAAATACCTGCTTGCAGTTTGCTAGTTGGGGATTAGTCTCGCTGTTGTTGGCGGAGATAGTAAGAGATAGCTATCATGCTTTGTGTCACTATGTCCCCTCGCTTGGTAAATGGCATAATAAGCACCACATGGCATATCGCCGCGATTTATCGGTAGTTTCTTTAAAAATTTACCAAGAGTCTCAGTTATACAACGATATTGTCGAGTCAACGCTATTGGTCGTAGTTTTGACTGTCATAGCTTTACTGCTCCAGCAATGGGGTTGTTGGCTGGGAGTAGCTTATGCTTTTACTTTCTTATATGGCGCGTCCCGGCGATATTTTCTCGGGAAAATTGATACAGATTATACTCACCTCCCCGGGCCATTAGAAACTATTCCCTCGGTTTGGTGGGTAAATCGTTCTTACCACTGGCGACATCATTTTGATGATGTTAACGCCTATTACAGTGGTGTGTTTCCTTTAGTAGATACTGTATTAGGAACGGGTTTATCTCTGAAAGGTAAAACCATTGCTTTAACTGGTGCTTCTGGTGCTTTGGGAAAAGCATTGACGGCGGAATTGATTAAAAATAATGCCAAGGTAGTAGCCTTAACTACTAATCCCGAAAAGCTACAGCCTCAAGAAAAGCTAACGGTAATTTCTTGGGAATTGGGTAAAGAAGCAGAGTTAAAAGCTGCTTTAGAGAAAGTTGATATTTTGATTATCAATCACGGTGTCAATGTCTACGCTAACCGCACCTCAGAAGCGATTCAGTCTTCTTATGAAGTAAATACTTTTTCTACATTGCGGTTGATGGATATATTTTTGACAACCGTTACCGGGCCACAATCCAAAGCAACTAAGGAAATTTGGGTTAACACTTCCGAAGCTGAAGTATCTCCGGCTTTAAGTCCTCTTTATGAACTCAGCAAACGCGCCATCGGAGATATTGTTACCCTCAAGCGTTTGGATGGGGATTGTATAATTCGCAAATTAATTCTGGGGCCCTTTAAAAGTCAACTTAATCCTTATGGAGTGATGTCAGCGTCGCAAGTAGCTCGTGCGATTTTGTTTTTAGCAAAGCGGGACTTCCGCAATATTATTGTGTCCATCAATCCCCTAACATATCTGCTGTTCCCGTTGAAGGAAATTAGCACTTGGCTTTACTACCGAATTTTTAGTAAAAAGGTTCAAGAATTGAGCTAATCAATTTGAACACTTATCATATCTGTGAAGGTCGGTAATGGGGAATGGGGAATTTGACAGAGGAAACTTCTACCCATTTGAAAAAAGAATGTGAAAGATTGTAGAAGCAAACAATGTTGTGCCCGGAGAATTTGTACTGTATAGTTCAAAAACTAGTTTGCATGACGATAGCTCAATACGCCTGGGTTAAGCTTATTAGTGATTGATTTATCAGTTATTAAAAAAGCCAGAGCAATTGGGGGATTCTCCCCCAAACCCCCGATTGGGTGACGGTTGCGTCCCCCAAACCCCCTCCCAAATTATTGTTCTGTTTTTTTGTTACGTAACTAGTTTTTTGGTTTTTTTATCAATTAATTTTCTTAATTTAACTGTATTTGAATATAGCTTTAATTAAGTAGTCCAGCAAAATAATTTAATGTTGCGGGATAATTCTTAATTAACTCTTGGGTTTTGAGTTCGGTTTCAGATAAACTTTCTTGATGCTGTTGATGTGTTTCTAAATTTTCTTGCCAAGTTAAATTTTCAATACCTAGTAGTTTGGCTAGCGCATTGGTTGTGGCTGGAGAATTAAAGAGAAATTCTCGGATTTTTAACTCATGTTTGCTGAGTGTTGGCGCAGCTTGTACTTGATTGACTTGTTCTTTAATTTCAGGTTGCGGTTTTGACCAGGTGGGAGCCCAGGTATTAAAGCCAGCTAAATTTTTGGGGAAATTACTTGAGGCTTCTTTAATTAATCCTTGGAGAATTTGAGCATGGGGTCGCAGTTTAAGAATCAGGTTGGGTAGCCAAGGTAATAAAATTTTATCGGGAACTGTGGCGAATAATTTACTCAGGAGTTCAACGACAAATTTACTAATTCTAGGTGCAAATGTCAGAGATAAAATAAACCCATTTAAATATTCGGGGAAAGATTTAATTAACATTTCATTGTTAATCACATCATTAAAGAATTCCCGAATTTCTTCTAATTTTCTTAATGTTAGTAACCATTCGGTTGTCCACAATAAACCAATTTTGGCGGGGTCGTCTAAACCTTGGCTGGATTGTTTGACACCGATTAATAATTGACTGCGGTTACAACCTAAAGATAACGCCAAACTTTCTAGGGTGAAAATAAAATTCAACATCCCAGCAATTTGTTCGGGTGTGGTTCCTCTATCTGCGAAGGCTTGGGGTAGTAAGGTGGCGTAATGTCCGTAGCCTGTGGTAACAAAACGCTCTATCCATTCTGGTAAGCCTGTGGGTGTGGCGCGGTAATAATGGACTAGGCGGCGGACGCGTTCAAATACTTGCGGTGCGTCGCTGACACCTGTTTCTTGTTTGAGGAGAGAAATTGCGTGTTCTCCGAGTTCTTGGGTTAAGCGGAGGCTGCGCGCGTATAAAATGCTATCTTCTGTGGATTTGAGAACCTCGCTGGTTTTGGCTTGGGGAGAGAAAGCTGTTTGTTTGAGACGCTGTTCTAAAACTTGCTCGATGCTTACACCTTCATAACCGAGCATAATAATATGACGCTGGTATTTACCGATGCGGATTTCCCAAGATTCTTGAATCGGCTTTGAACCAAGACTGCGATCGCCCATAATGGGTTTAACAATCGTATCGCCTGATAAATAGTACAATCGCCACAGCACATCAGAACAGGGTAAAAGTTCTGGCTGCTGTTTAAAATCCATTAAAGCGCGTTGGTTGGTTTGTGCAAGTAGGTTGACTCCCAGTGGTTTCAGCCTGTCGTATACATCTTGCGCTAGGGGAGGTAAAGAAGCATAACCAACCGTACCAATGCGATCGCCTCCGAGTAAAATTTGGCAAAGTTGGTAAATATTGCGTTTTTTGGGAGTGCGGTCTTTTTCTAAACAAGTTATGGCTGCATCTTGAAAATCGTAGGGTGTGGGGTGCATTCGATTTCGCATCCCAGCTAGCAGCATTGAGGTTTGATAGATGGCGATAGAGTCGGCGGTACTCGCTAAATAGGCATTTTTCCGGGCTAATCCGACAATATCAGCGCACCATTGCAATAATTGTTCGGTATCGGCTTTGGCTAGTTCTGGGGGACGAGTTAAAAAGGCGGTGAGGTTGGAATTTGTCGCTGTGGTTGCGGCTGGACTTGGCTTTGTTTTAGTTGCTTTCTCTTCTTTATTGAGGGAAAATCCCTTTAATCCTGTAACCTTGAGATTCTTTTTCCAAGTTGCTTCTGCTAGCGATACTGTACCTGCTGGGTGATGAAATTGGTATTCAATAGCCGCAAAACTGGAAGGAATTAAACCATATAACCATTTGGTTTGGGTGCGTTCCGGTATTTCCCACAGATTATTATTAGTAACGCTATATTCTTCTACATCGCTAGCAGAGTGCGCTGCACCACATATATAGATAGCTTCCGCAGGTGCAATATTATGCGCCGCCATGTGCTTTTTCATGGAAGTCCACATATAGCGTTCGCGCTGGCGGTCGATTTCGATATCTTTGTCGCGGCTTCCTAAGCGACGCATTAAGCTACCGATGAGGAACATCACTTGGCGGTAGGTTTCGTAATCTGCGCCGATAATTGCGGTTTCTACATATTCATCCCACCATTCAGAAAAGTGGCGGGTATTGGAGTTGCGGAGTAAAAAGCTTAAAAATTGGTCGAAAGTGGGGATGAGGCTACCGACTTCTACACCAACTGCTGAACCATGCATTTTGGCTTCATCGCTGGGAGGTTCTTCTGATTCTTCAACAACTTTAGTATCAGGGGGTTCCCATTGGAAGACAAAATCCACCGACCTATCCACAAATACTAGCTGAGTTTCGGGATTTTGTAGAGCAAATGCGATCGCTTGATATTCTGCGGAAGCTTCTGTAATGGGTGCAACCACACTCAACGGCATGATTTTGGGCGAAAAATGCTCAGATTCGGCAGCGAAGGCTTGTAAAGCGACGGGTAATTTACAATCGCGGAGATTTTCCACGGTGTTTTGTAAGTCTTCGCATAGTTCTAAGTAAATGACTTTCGGCGGTTTTTCCCGTAAACGTCGCACCATCTGCAAAGCGGAGGATGGGGAGTGATGACATACGGGGAAAATTTCTAGAGGTTCGCTGCTGGCTTTTTCTACATCTTTAATTAAAGCCGTTAACATTTCGCTTAAAGGTTGAGCATCGGTAGCGAATTTTTCCGCCGCGTTGAGGAGTTGTTCTTGGAGTGCGTTGAATGCAGTTGGGAGGGTAACCATAGTTTATTAATTAGTCATTAGAGACGCGATGAATCGCGTCTGTACAATTGTCATTAGTAATTTGTGCGTAGGTGTAGCCTGTTGTAGACATCGCCTGTTTGTTTTGGATTTCCCATAATATAAATACAACCCATGTCAGACTCGGAGGCTTTATGTCACTGACAGTTGAAGATTTAGAAAAAATGCAGCAACAGTACCCCGACTATCGCATGGAATTAGTTAAGGGAAATGTTATTGTCATGAGTCCATCAGGATACGAATCAGATGAAGTTGCGGCTGAGATAGTGTCCCAGTTACGTAACTGGGTGAAACCGCGTAAATTAGGACGAATAACAGCTTCTAGTGCTGGTTTTAGATTGCCAAACTCAGATTTGCGCGCACCAGATGCTTCGTTTGTGTTAGCTGAACGTTTGCGTCGCAGTCCCAAAACTTTTGCTCAATTAGCCCCTGATTTAATTGTTGAAGTCAAGTCCCCCAGCGATAATTTGGAGGATATTAGAGCGAAGATTCAAGAATTTCTGAGTTTGGGAACTAAAGTCGGAATTTTGCTGAATCCTGATGAACAAATTGTGGAAGTTTACAATGTGGGAAAAGAGGTAATAATACTGCACAATGGCGATGTATTAACTGTTCCCGAATTGCTTCCAGGTTGGGAAGTACCAGTTTCCGATTTATGGCCTGTAGAATTTGATTGAGGTACTAGTATCACTTTTACATTCCTCTCTGCGCCTCTGCGTCTCTGCGTGAGATAAAAGAGAAAAATGAACCACAGAGGACGCAGAGAACGCAGAGAAAAAAGAGTTTTTAGAATAACCCCATCGCTTGTTTTCCACCTTCAAGAAAGGCTTCCCATTCGCCTTTTTGTTCTTTACTACGCTTCTCCACAACGGCGTGCCAAAATTGATTCATTACAGAAATATCTTCTGGTTGACGACGTACCAAAGTACCTACCAATGACTTGGCTAACGCACCCGCTTCTAAATTAGTTGCGCCAAAATATCGACTGTGTAAAATCGCATCTTCTAACACACCGATTTGTTCAGCTGTGGAAAGCGCCGATTCTAAACGCTGGTCGTCGGAACTAGCAGCGGCGCTGGTTTCGCGCAAATCGGCGAAGGTTTGTAATAATACATCCAATAAAGTTGGCGGTACATCCACTTCAAAGCCGTGACGGTTCATTAATTCTTTGGTGCGGAAGAGGATAATTTCTTTTTCTTGCTTCTTGTTCGTTACCACCGGCATATGTACGAAATTAAACCGCCGTTTCAATGCAGAAGAAAGTTCGTTGACACCCCTGTCGCGACTGTTGGCTGTGGCGATGACATTAAATCCCGGCTGCGCGAAAGCTACGTTATCTGTCTTTAATTCGGGAATCGAAATATACTTTTCACTCAATATAGATATCAGTGCATCTTGGACATCGGAAGTACAGCGCGTTAATTCCTCAAACCGACCCATTGCACCGCTATGCATCGCTGTCATAATGGGTGAAGGTATCAAAGAATCGCGGGATTGACCAGCCGCAATTACCATCGCCACATTCCAAGAATATTTGATTTGGTCTTCTGTAGTTCCCGCCGTTCCCTGAACTACATAAGTTGAATTACCAGAAATCGCCGCTGCGAGTAATTCAGCTAACCAGCTTTTACCTGTACCAGGGTCACCAATTAAGAGTAAACCACGGTCAGAAGCTAAAGTGACAATAGCACGTTCTGCGATCGCACTATCGCCATACCATTTCTGCTCAATTTGCCTATCTAACTTTTGCGATGGCGTACTTCCCAACACAAAAGTCCGCACCATTTGCGGCGACAGTCGCCAAGAAAATGGTTTTGTACCTTTATCAATTGAGGCTAAATATTCCAACTCTTCCGCATATTTCATCTCCGCCGGTTGTCTTAACATTACCTCTTTGCTAGCACCATTTGTAGTATTACTCTTAGTCCTTGCCATTTTTATCTCCTATATAATTCTCTGTAATTCTTCTCTGCGTTCTCTGCGTCTCTGTGGTTTATTATTTTTTTTACCGCAGAGGCGCAGAGGGCACAGAGGTAAGAAATTAATTAACAATTACTTTCTTTAACTCCTGAATTAACTTCTTCGGACTCCCCGTTAAAATCGGCATCCCCAACTCCTTCAACTTATCCCTAAACCATTGATTCACGCTGAAATACCCCGAACTCGTCACCGCACCCACCGGAATAAAATGCAATCCCGACTCCTTCAAAGATTTAATATAATCAAATAAAACTTGGTCGCTACCACCTTCATAAAAGTCAGAAATTAACACCATCGCCGTATTATTTGGTTCTAAAATCTTTTGTGCAGCTTCCACTAACGCAGCATAAATATGCGTCCCTCCACCTAATTGAGTTCGCAATAAAACCTCAAAGGGGTCATGTACCCAAGCTGTTAAATCAATGACTCGCGTATCAAACGCCAATAAATGCACATCCACATTGGGAAGTCCAGCGAAAATTGACGCGAGGATAGTACATTGCACCATCGCATCCACCATTGAACCTGATTGATCAACAACTACAATCATGCGAGTTGGTGTTTTCTTCTTGGCTGTATGGTGGTAATACAACCTATCAACAAATAATCTCTGTTCTTGTGGGTTCCAATTAGTTAAATTCTTCCAAATTGTCCGCTTTAAATCTAAGTTGCGAAATATCCTTTTTGGTGGAACGGAATAATCAATTTTTCCGGCGACAGCTTGCGCGACTTGTAACCGCAAAACTTGCGCGAGTTCGTCTACATATTCCTGAATTAACCGTTTGGCATTTTTCAGCGCATTTCCTGATAAATTCGCCTTTTCTCTTAATAGCTGTTCCACCAAAGCCATTGATGGTGTGAGTTGACTGGCTAACCTGTCATCTTTGAGGACTTCGTGTAAAGCCATGCGGTGAATTAATTCGCCTTCTAAGGCTTTGAGGGTAGCGCGCAGTTGTTCTTCGGTAACGGTAAAACCACCACCAGTACCCAAACCCGCACCCATACCACCACTTTGACTGCTACCTTGTCCCTGATTTTGCTGTCCGGGATTTTTCCCAATTCCCGGCCCATGTCCGCGTAAACTTCCCGGCGGACATCCCAAAGCTTTTTCTAAAAATCCCACATCTTTCAGCCATTGCGCGTATTGTTGCGCGGTAACAACTCCGGTTTGGGTGTTGGGGCCGAAAGCATTCAGGAGTAATTTAGAGAAAACTAATCCTCGGCGTAAGGTAGCGGTTTCTGCTTCCGGTGTTGTGTCGTCTTCGGGAACACTGCGATTATTAAAATCTGCTTCTAATTCTGGGTAGCGGTGCAGTAAGTTTTCAATACTAATATTAGGGTCGAGGATTAATTGGGGTAAATTTAACTCGCTGACAACTTCCGTCGCCATGTGTTCAAAATTTACACCCTGTTCGCTAAAGCCAAACATACTGGTTAGTAAGCGCCAGTATACAACTTGACGGCTTTGAGCAATTTGTTCTGTATCCATGTTTTTTCCTCAACTCTTACGCAGTAGTCGGCTAGAACGTTCTTGTAAGATTCCTACAACGCTATTTTTAATGGAATCTTTCTTTGCAATGACTGACGCTGCGGTTTGTCCGGTAGATGTGATTTTGTTTTTCACTGCTACTGCTAAAGGTTGGACTGACCATTTACCCGCATCGAAGCGTAATAAGCCGAATATTTGTTGAGATTTGGCTATTATGTCTAAATTTAGTTCTGATAAACTGCTGATACGTTCGGTTGCAATGCTAAGTTCTCCCGTATCACCCCAACTTAAAATAATATTGTCGTCATTTTTCACGACTTGATAATTACTCAGATATATCGGTTCCGCAATTTGGATGGGATGGCGATCGCTCGCTGCGACTGTAGAATAAATCAAGCTATTACCTGTATTCTCAGCAAAAAATTCCGCCGCCCGCTTGATTAAATTATAATTTTCACCAAGTTCGCCTTGACCTTGCCACAATAAATCTCCAGTAGGTAGCAAAGGTACATCTTGAATCTGCAATACCCGACTTTGTGCAAAAGCATCTAATAACACAGCCGCATTGGGAAATAGCAACCAAATTTGTTCGTTATTAATTGCATCTACCTTGTAAGCTGACTGGGTAACTCGCGCTAACTGAGTTTGATTATTCGCATCTAATAAGCCATAGGCTGTAAAGCTAACTAAATTGGCGTGTTGGCGTAAATCTAAACCTAAAATTTCTAAATTTCCTGATATTAACTGAGATTTCGGTAAAATTGCGGGACGCATAGTCCCTAGCATCGCCTGTGTCCATAAATCAACCCAGCGATATTTGGGAATTGCTGCACTATCAGCCACGGGAAGATTTCGCATCAACTCATTAAAATAGCCAGTCAGTAAAGCAGCTTGTCTGACTAATAAAGGTTCCGCTTGGATTTGTTCAAGTGTCCCTAAAAATGGAACCAAAGTTGGAATATCTAAACGTGCATAGCCTACCAAAGCAATTTCCATCAGCCAGTGACGCACACTTGCTAACAGCACTTTGACGTTATTTGGCGCTTCGCTGGCTTCATAGCCTAACTCTACCTCAGCCATTTCTTTACGTCCTAACAAACTCCTCGCCTGAGATAGTAAGGTATCAAATATTGCGCCTTGAATAGCTGATCGCGCACTTGCTAAAACTGCAAAATGCTTATCTACAAACTCATTTGTGGTAATTGCCACAGTAACTTCAGCTAAAGATTGCTGTAGAGGTGTGCCAGTAAATACACGCCCCAAAGCTTGTAAAGTTTGCAGATGTTGATCGTCTAAATTAGCAAAGCCAGTAATAAAACACTCATCTAAACTTGCAATCAACTCGAATATTACTTGATTGCTGTCGCTGATTTGATGCAATGCGCCGGGGAAAGCCATGTGTTGGGGGTTGGGGACTGGGGACTGGGGATTGGGGAAATTAAATTACCAATTACCTAATGACAAATGACAAATGACAAATGACAATCACACAAACCAACTCATTTCGGGTAGGGGAGAGTTAGCGGTTTGTAATTCGAGGTAGCGGAGGTAGTTTAAAAAACGGCTGAAAACTTCGCTGGCTGGTTCTTTTTTGACTGTACCGCGACGGTTGATGATGTCGTTTAGAGAAGTAATTTGACTGGGGTCACCGGGAACTTTAAGATAATTTATTACTTGGTCAATACCGTAAGCTGCGATCGCTTCTTTCATTACTGCTTGCAAATGCTTACAGGGATAACCTTGCAAACCTCCACAAGGACGGTTGTTGTTTGTACTGCAATAAAAATCTAGGGTTCCGGCTTCAAAAAAAGAAACGTAAACCCGTTCAATATCAGAACCGCTAGAAACTACTCCCTGCAATCGGTGGTTATACAATTCCACAAAGGGAACCTGCTTCACATCCCGCTTTGTCGTAGCATTTTTCTGGCTCGAACCTACAAACGATGAATCAGGCATAATGATAATTTGTAACTTTTACATTTAAACCCGCTTTAAAAAAGCTGGATCTAGGGATTCCAAATCTCTCCATGCTCATCTGTAAATTTTAGCTATATCAAGGTTTAAAATACGTAAAATTATACAAACTTATTATTTTTTATAAGTATTTATCCGTAATGACAAGAGTGCGATCGCATCTCACAAAAGCTATTCCAGTAGGGTTTACTACTGCTAAGATTTTCGGCGCGTTGCGCTAAGAGACAAAACACCCTTAATGTCATTTAGGTAAATGTGTGAAATTTAGCGTAAATTGGCAGGTAGATTTTCAGGAATTACCCAATAATAAATAGTCTTGCCATTAACTTTTAAGGTTTGTTGTGGTTTCCAATCACCCATATCAAAAGCGTGGGAAACAATCCGAGTACCAGGTTTGAGTTGCTGAAATAATCTGGGGCGGAGTTTGAGGTTAACTTCGGGTAGTAGGTAGAGGGTGACTACTGTTGCTTCACTCAAATCAGTGTTAAATAAATCTTGCTGTATAAAGCGCACGCGATCGCTTACTCCTACCTTTTGGGCATTCTCATTAGCTTCTTTGATGCGATCTGGACTAATATCTATACCTACCCCTCGTGTACCGTAATTCTTAGCTGCTGTAATTACGATGCGTCCATCACCACTCCCAAGGTCATACAGCATATCATTTTTACCAACTTTTGCCACTTTCAACATTGCATCTACTACTGGCTGTGGTGTTGCTACATAGGGAACATCACCAGGGCGTTCTTGGGGTTTGGTTTGGGGTGTAACGGTGGGAGTTAATGTTTCTGTTTGAGCAGTTAAACTAGGCTGTTCTAATGTCGTCTTCAGGTCTAGCTTTTGAGTTGCAGAGCCAGTAAATCCCCAACTTGTCAAACTTACGCCCGCAACTATCACAAGCAGAATTTTTCTCAAATTCATCACTCTTCTCCCATATCATTTTACTATTTAGTGAATTGTGAATTTTCTACGTCTTACCGTTTTTCCCTATATTGCGAAAAATCAAAATTAGAATACTGAGAATTTCAATAATCATTAAGCTGAAATTAAACCTGATTCTGCTGTCATGATTGCCAGAAAAAATCTACTTTAAAGTAGATTAAATATATCTAAAAATTTTTAGGTTATTTTAAACATCTACAAAAGGGTGGAAATATATTTATATCTAGAGATATAAATATATTTTTAACTAATTTTTCTCATATCTTTATTTATCAATATAAGGAATATATTTATACAAGCATTGAATACAAATATAGTTTATCCTCAAAAATAAAATTTTTATTTGCTTGCAGCAAATTAACATATATAAAACGAGAAATACTGGAAATATATATAGATTTATCTCTATCTTTTGGCTCCCGCATTTACTTCAAGTGGTAGAAACAATATTAAGTTTTTCTAGATAAATTAAGTTTAAACCAGATGACATTTGTGAGGAACTCATGAATATTATTGCTTGGGTAATATTAGGACTTCTAGCTGGTGCGATCGCAAAAGCAATTTATCCAGGTTACCAAGGTGGCGGAATTCTCTCGACAATGGTATTAGGTATTGTCGGCGCTTTCATTGGTGGTAGTCTTTACACACTTTTGCAAACAGGAACTCTACAACTTACTGCTGCTGGTACTGGTTTCAGTCTGACTGGTCTATTTATAGCTGTAATTGGTGCAATTATTGCTATTTATCTATGGGGACTGTTAAGTAGAGGTCGTAGAGTCTAATTGAAATCTGCAAAACAAGCTGTATGGGAGCGAAATATTACCCCTAGCGAAATTGCAAATTCGCAATCAATATATTCTGTGATTTTGTTGTGAAATGTAGTCTAATTTCCCCATTAGGTATTAACCAATTCTTTTGATTTACTAGCCTGAGATATAACTAGTAACTCATAAGAATTAAAAACCAATTCATTGACCAAATTATCCTTTCAGGAAGCAGAAAAAATGTTTTTTCATAAAAAAGAACCGATTCATGCAGTAAACGTTAGTGATGCTAATCCTCGGTTTGCTCAATTACTCCTAGAACAGTTTGGCGGAGCAACTGGAGAACTTACAGCGGCTCTACAATACTGGGTACAATCTTTTCATGTCGAGAATGCTGGCATTAAAGATATGCTGCAAGATATTGCTATCGAGGAGTTTAGCCATTTGGAAATGGTAGGTAAACTCATCGAAGCTCATACCAAAAATACCGATCAAACAGAAGCTTATAAAAGTACTCTGTTTGCTATTCGGGGAATTGGCCCTCACTTTTTAGATAGTCAGGGTAGTGCATGGACTGCAAATTACCTTAATGAAGGTGGAGATGTAGTGCGTGACTTGAGAGCTAATATTGCTGCTGAAGCTGGAGCGCGTCAGACTTACGAAGAGTTGATTAAGTTAGCAACAGATGATGGTACTAAGAAGACCTTAGTACATCTATTAACCAGAGAAATTTCTCATACTCAAATGTTTATGAAAGCATTAGATTCTCTGGGTAAATTAACAGATCCCCTATTTGGTAATATTCAACCAGATGAAACTGTTGCTCTCTACTACAACCTATCTACAAATGGTAGTCAAGATGAGCGTGGCCCTTGGAATTCTGAGCCAACATTCAAATATATTGCTGATCCACTCCAAAAGCAATCTTAATTAACTGAGGTATAAGCATTATATGAGCCAGTTAGAAGTAAATTCTCTGGCTCATTTTTCCGGAAAATTAAAATTAAGCATTATGGAGAATTGACCAGTGATTGTTAATGCTACACAAAATGGTTGGGAAGTTATTTATCATCGCGCTCATGCTTTATTAGCTGCTCAATTAGCAGGACAATGGCGACGCAAAAATGCTCCTGCAAGATTATATGAAACCCTAGCCGCAATTTCCCATCATGATGATTTAGAAAAAGAGTGGGAAGAAGATATTTTGACAGAAAGTGGTGCGCCACTAGACTTTACCCTCAGTACAGAGACTGATGTCAAAAAAATTTCTAATCTTGTCAAAAACGCCAGCTATCGCGGAAGGTGGGTAGCTTTATTAATTTCTAAGCATATGAGTCGGTTAAATGGAGCAAAACGTAGTGAGTCTCCTGAACTCGATAAGTTTCTCGATGAGCAATTGGAAAACCAAGAACGTTGGCGTAAGGAATTAGGAATTGACAAGAAAGACGTAGATGCTGCGTATGCATTCATGCAATGGTGCGATCGCTTATCTCTAATTCTCTGTCAGCAAGAACTCCCGGCCGATGAGCGTTGGTTAGAAATTAGCAAGGGGCCTGACGAACAACGTTATGACATTATGCAACGCAGCGATAATTTGGTGACTGTCAATCCCTGGCCTTTTGAGGATGAAAAATTTACAGTCAACATAGAAGCCTGTGATTTATCAAAGTTGAAATTCAAAAACAGCGCGGAATTGTCTCAAGCACTTCAAGAAGCGCCGCTGAAAATCTTGGAATGGACTTTTGTCAAGAGTTAGCAAAAAAATTCTGATTTATTTAAGATTTGAACTGCCCAAGGGAATAATGAAACTAAGAATTTCATTACTCCCTTGGGCATTTTGAGCTTCCGAAGTATCAGAAAGTTCCAATGAGTTAACGTGAACTGAGTAAAACTTCTGGGCGCTCGTCCAAACTGAGGAGAAATTTAATTATATCTGTCAGTTCTTCAGTGGTAAAACCAGCTTCTTTATCTACCCAATAAGCATGTCCGCTACCATCGACATTAGACTTTTGCAAATCTGGATGAGCTTGGTTAGCTGAAACTGTCGTTTCACGTAGATTGCGGTCAACTAATACCCGTAAGCTGGCTTCTGGATCGGGTAAAATATTTTGCATTAATGTACCAGCCATGCCAATTTGATCGGGATTTGCTAAGCTAATCGGCATTTAAGTTGCATAATAAAAAGGTAAAGTTACCTAAAAGTAAGTAAGCTGTTGTGCATTTAAATTGGGATAACAGCGTCGCCTTTATTTTTGAGTTTTCGCCCCCATTTAATAACTAACTCTCCTTCATTTAAAAGTTGATGTAATAAATATTCTAGGTCTTCAATTGATTTAAATAGCCGATTAGCAATATATTCTTTTGCAGAGTGCCAGACCAATTCAATTAAGTTATAATCTGGGCTATATTCCGGGAGGAACTCTAAATGAATATTCGGCCTTTCTGCTTCAATTTTATTGATATACTCTTCTTTTTTGTGAAAACTTGTGTTATCAAGAATAATAACTATTTTTGCTCCTTTATCCGCAAAATCTTTGGCTTGATTACCAGCTTCTACCCATTCAAAAACTATTTCTTCATAAAAGATTTTTAGGACTTTGTAAAAATTGTCTGCATTGCCTTTATCGATAAATTCTACAAATCTTTTCTTGTCTGAATACCTTAATCCTCCCATCACATTAATTCTTCCTTTTCTTCTGTCTCCTCTCACGTTTTTGGAGTTACCTTTTTTACCCCATATTTTTCTTCTTATCACCCTTAAACTAAAGCCACTCTCATCCCAAAACCATAACTGCAATCGACTGTAGGATGCTCTTTTTCTATTCTTAAATATTCTGCTATTTTCTGCTTAAATGCTTTTCTTTTTTCTGGATTCCTCTTGGACTCTAAGCTATATTTTGCCCAGAGGTAGACGTACTTTTTTTCTCTAATACCCTCCTTACTTGAGAACCACTTAATTGTATGCCTGTGAGCTTCTCTAAATATGTTGCTAATCTCTGCGCTGTCCATCTGCCAAACTCGTATCCTAATTCTTATGGTTCTTTCTCTATAGTTTCTAGTAATATTTCTATATACTTATCTGTAGCTTTTTTATGGTTTCCCTTCATCCTCTCATCTTTTAGGCTTTCCAGATTCTCTGGGTCTCCATGCACACACCAATATGATACTTTATTTAAAGAACAACCTAAAAATTCTGCTATGTTAGCTTGTGTTTTCCCATCATTCAGCAACAAGAGAATTAGTATTCTTTCTCTTATTTCTCCATTTTCTTCCTGTTTTAAAGCCTTTTGTAATTTCTCTATTTGCTGGGAAGTTAAATGATTTTTTGCTGGCATTATTCCATTTTTTTACTTAATTCAGCTTTTTATTATACCCAATTTAAATGCTGAACAGCTTATGCCACCCCCAGCCAGAAACTTTTTAATGCCGGAACAAGTTCAAAAGCTACAGCAAGCTCTCAAAGAGAGTGAACTACCACAGGTCAGAGAAAGAATTCTAATTATTTTGCTGCAAAATGATGGCAGAATACAACAAGAAATTGCTAAATTTTTAGGTTGTTCACCAAGAACAGTAGCATATTGGTGTATGCATGGCGACCCAGATAACCTAGAAACTTTACATAATAAAAGGGAATACGAGCATTATCGAAAAGCTACTACTGAGTATATTGAACTATTATTAAAAACCCTGGATAAAGAGCCATCAGAATTAGGATATGAATTTGGCAGATGGACGGCAGAAAGATTAGCCACATATTTAAGTGAGCTAACTGGAATTGAATTAAGTAGTTCTCAAGTAAGGAGAATATTAAGGCGAAAAAAGTCTAGTTATATTTGGGCGAAGTATGACTTAGAATCTAAACAAAATCCAGTAGAGAGAGCAAAGTTTAAAGATAAACTTAGTCAATATTTATTGATAGCACGAGAGCAGCCAGAGCGTTTACAGGTATGGTTTTGGGACGAAAGCGGGTTTAGTTTACGTGTGATTATACGGAAAACTTGGGGTAATAAAGGAAAACGCAAAAAGCTACCAGGTCAAAGGCGACATGGTCGCGTTAATGTGATGGGAGCAATCAGAGAAGCAGATCGTAAGCGGTTATGTTTTTTTATTAAAAAAGGTAATGCAGATATTTTCTATGAGCAATTACAACAATTAAATGAATTAATCTTCCAAGAGTGGGTAAATAAAGGAAACCGCGCTGAAGATTTTGCCAAGCTTGGCCCGAAGATTATTTTAATTTTAGATAATGCTAGTTATCATAAGCGTCAGGATATTCTTACTAAAATCTCTCAGGAATTCCCTAATTTGGTTTTAGAGTTTTTACCGCCTTACAGACCTGACTACAACATTATTGAATTAGTTTGGCATTCATGTAAAGAATATATTGCTCATCGTTTATTTAAGTCAGTAGATGAATTGAAATCTTTACTAGATAAGTTATTAGATCAAGGTGAGTTAGTGATTAGGTGGCATCGGAAAATCAAAAATAAGGGAAATATTAACTATGTTGCAGCTTGAATGACGATTAGCTTACAACCCAGACTCCGCACTTCAAATTGAAGTATAAATAGATTACAAACAGAAGAAAAGCGCAAAAATAAGAATGATTAAAGAATGAATATGTTTTCAAAAATCAATTAATAAAGTGTAATATATTTGACCATAAAATTGGTCATACAAACACTAGAAACTGAAGGAAGTATGAATGTTCCTTTATGTGTTGGTAAATTTTGATTTACTATAAAAATTTTGTCTTCTTAAGAAATAAAATAATATTTTTGACAAGATGATGGTAGATACTTCAAAATAAAATGACGTTCTGAATTTAAATTAATAATTTGACTAATGCTATCTAAATTTAAAAAATGAATACCTTGAAAGCATTGAAATATCCATTTTAATGTCGGATTCATGGTTAACTTACCTAATTGATTCTTGACTCCGATTTTGATTCTCTTTAAACTATTCCATAGTTGCCTTTGACCAAGATTATAAACTAACAAGCACAAGGACATTAAAAATAACATGGTCTCGATTCGCTCCGGGTTTTCAACGAAGAAGCTATCAGCAAAAAACAAAGGATCTTTTAAAAACCTAAACCCTCTTTCACAAGACTGTTGGTTTTTATAAGCTTGAATAATTTCTGATGCTTCTAACTTCTCTTCACCAACTAAATTAGTCGCCAAAATAAATCTTCCAGCTTCTTTGGTTTTTATTTCTATTTCTTCTACTTTTTCAGTTATTTTTCCTGACATTCTATAAACAGTCTGATTCTTTTTTGACTGGCTTTCAAAAACTTTCACTTCTTTAATCTCATGAAACTTCAACTTTTTGTTTATTCCTTTGAGTTTATATCTTGCTTGCTCTGGGGTTTCAAACGCTTCTTTTTTTATTTCATTAAGTAGTTTCTCAACCTTTTCTTTTTCTTTTTTTAGTTTTTTATCTAGCGTTTTTAAATCACTATCTTTTCTTTTTTGACTTTCTAATATAAGCCAATTTTGTGGAATTCCACCATAATTTACTATTTCTGACTTCCATGTATATCCATCTAAGTTTAAGCCCCCTCTTCTCTCTCTTTCTTTTGCATCTATCTCTTCTATCTCTACGGTCTGAACTAATTCCTGCGCTCGCTTAATTGTCATCGGTACACGACTTATCCATTTTAGATGCTGAATTAATTGGAGATTTTCTTGGCTATATAATGCACTATCACAAACCATAATACTGTCAAAAACTATTTGTTTTCTGAACTCTACTAAGATTTTGCCAAATACTACCTTATCAGCCTCATTTCCATCTCCCGTTCTCATGAATAATGGTATCTCCCCATCACCACTTGTTATTAAATCTAAAACACATTGCTTTAAATCTGGTCTATGGTCACGAGAATATCCTTTAGTTATAATTATCGGTATTTCTCTGGTTATTCCCTTTTCTTTTTCTTTGATTTCTTCACTTTTATATTCTCCATGTAGATGAAATGATGTTGCGTCCAAATGTGAATACTTTGGCTCTATTTTAAATTTTTTAATCACTGATAAAACAATTTCTATAAAGAGATTATTCAATCCATATTTGTATAGTTTATCCATGACTCTACCAATCTTATCATCATTGATATAATCACTTTTTACATCTTCTCCTAACAATATCTCAATTGCTTTATCGTCAAAAAACTGGCTAAATAGATATAAAGGTCTTGAGACGAATCCTAATCCATTGATTAAAATCGCTTTGACTAATATTCCGGCTGCAATTTTTTCACGAGAGTCTATTCCTAATTTCTCATTAATTATTAATGTCAAGTTACTGATTATTTTTTTGTATTATTATTTACTTCACATTGATGAACAACAATGTAGTTTTTTGTGCTTCATAATGAAGTGCGGAGTCTGGGTTACTACAAAATGTCCGTCTTTTTCATCTTGCTTGATTGCGGAAGCACTAGAACACCGATTCAGTAATCGAGGAACAAAAGAAAAATCAGCCCAGAGTCAAGTAAATAATGGAGAAGAAAATAGAATAAATGCTAGCCAGGCAGGGCTTGTAGCTCAAAGCAAGCTTTGAGTGATATTTAACAAAGTCTCAAGGAGAGGTGTAACCTGAATACGAGGTAAATTCAGGTAATAAATATGCAACAGCAAGCTGAGAATATACGTATGCGACCAGTCCATTGGCATCCACCGATAGAACTATCAGCATCAGAGCAAAGTATCGTTAAGCGTTTTCGCAAGCGACACTTGCCAGGTTTCGCACAGCACTGATTATCCAAGGTCTCGACCGAAGATTAATTGAGAAAACAGTAAAACTAGCAGAACAGAGCAAGGGTTTTGGCTCAAGGCAATTACGGGCGGCGCTTGATTCCAGCCCCTTGTGGGGAGCATGGAAGGTCGAAGATACATATAATTTATTGGGTCACGCGCTCAAAAAAGCGATTGGCGTGATAGTTGTCCAGCAGGGGAGGGGGTTGGCGGAAGTTGCACAAGATATTGGGGTAGATATGGTTGCAGCTTCAAGCTTGAAAGCAGCTTTGGACTTAAACTGGGATGACCCAAACCAGAAAAATTTGGCATTGGGAATTGTACTGGATGCTTTAGAGCGAGTCGAAACTTTTGTTCAAACACTGCCTACTGAAACTGAACATCCGCTACTGCGTTCAACTCTTGAGACAGCAAGACAAATCGAAACACAGGATGTAGAAATCTCGGAACATGGTGAGGTGAAACTCCGTTCTGGTGTTGCCAGTGCCTTTGTGTTGGACTGGAACAATGGTACTATTTGTTGTCCCAATCAGGTAACTTTACCTTTTAGTTTGGGTGCTAAAATTCAGTTCCCACAAGAAGTTTGTGCAACTTGCCCTCTCAGAGAATCTTGCACCAGTTCACCACGCGGACGTAGTATTTCAATTCATCCAGAGGAACAATTATTTCGAGAGTTACGAGAACGTCAATTAACCCCTATTGGCCGTGCCAAACTCCGCGAACGTGTTTGTGTTGAGCATTCTTTATCTCATATTGGTCGTTGGCAAGGAGAACAAGCTCGCTACATTGGTTGTCGCAAAAACTTATTTGATCTTCGTCGCGTAGCGGTTGTTCATAATCTTCATGTCCTTGCCAAAATTTTTACTTACACTACTGAGCCAGCCTCTACTTCTATTTAATTACTGAATCGGTGTTCTAGTGTGCGATCGCATAAGTTCTGAGGGTCAAAAACAAACCGCATTCGACGAAGTCGTTCCCGCAGGGTAGATGCAAAGTACACAAAGGAAAAGAAATACAGAAGGAGTTTACCCTACATAATTAATGCGATAGACCGCTAGAATATAAAACTCAAAATGTTGCAGGTAAATTATCTACCCAAAATTTTGAGCTTTTCTAATTACCAATGCGACAAAACATTAATTTCAACTAAGATAATCAGCCTCATCACTGAAGCGGAATCTTCATACTCAAATCCAACCACTTCGACTGCGTAATCGGTGCGCTACTAGAAATATAATCCACACCAGTTTGTGCTACAGCACGAATCGTGTCCAAAGTCACATTACCTGAAGCTTCAATTTTGATATGACCATACTTTTGGCGAATCAATTGCACCGCCTCAGACATCATATCTAAAGACATATTATCTAACATAATAATGTCGGCTTGATGCTCCAAAGCTTCTTTCACCTGCTCTAAGCTTTCTGTCTCTACCTCTATCATTAGTGGATAAGGAATATGAGAACGAATACGGGTAATAGCTTCGCCAATTCCTCCAGCTGCCGCAATGTGATTATCCTTAATCATCACCGCATCATCCAACCCCATGCGATGATTAATCGCCCCTCCCACAGATGTTGCATATTTTTCTAACAACCTCAGTCCTGGTATAGTTTTGCGCGTATCCACCAACTGAGCAGGTAAATCCGCAATTTGCTCTACATATTTATTAGTAAGAGTTGCAATACCGCTTAAACGCATAGCTAGGTTAAGAGCAACTCTTTCCGCCATCAGCAGCGCATCTAAAGGCCCATGAATTTCTGCTACTAATTGTCCAGGCTCGCACCATACACCTTCATCTGTCATTGACACAAAGCTAACTTTCTCATTCAAAAGCTGAAATACCCTACCCGCAACAGGTAACCCAGCAATAATTCCGGGAGCTTTTGCTACCCACTTAGCTGTTCCTGGCTTGACATCTTTAACTAGTAGGCTGTTGGTTGTGCGATCGCCCCGACCAATATCTTCCAACAACCAGCTATGCAACAGGGGGTCAAGGACAAGCCAAGGGGGCAATATACCGAAATTGCTCACAGAGTTGATTGATTCCTATTAGATATTGAGGAATAGTATAGGGTAAAAGGCTGACTGGGGAGGAGTTGCAAAAGCCGAAGAAAAAAGATTCAAATTTTTTGAGAAAAAAAGTTGACAACTCAAGACAGGCTCGATATATTAGATAAGTGCCTGAGAGCGGAGCGCGAAAAGCGGCGCTGCTAAGGACACCGAACCTTGAAAATAA